>CAYTZZ010000033.1:0-29697 GCA_964442645.1 uncultured Bordetella sp.
GGCGCGGGCTTTTTTACGCCTGCACTGAAGGTTTATATACAGTATCTTTAGCGCAGCCCAGGCTGACGAACCCGACCTTGGGTGCTGCGCTGGGGGTGGAAGGTGTGTCATTCATCTTGTTCAGCGCTTCAGGCCCATGGCGCCGAGCACTTGCTCGGCTTGCTTTTGCAGTTGGTCTTGCATTTGCAAAAACATGTTTTGCGACTGCTCGACATAGCTGCCCATCATGCCCTGCAGCAAGGGCGATTGCATGGTCATGAATTGCTTCCACATTTCAGGGGACAAGGTTTGCGACTGCTCGCTCATCTTGTGCTGGATGTCCATGAAAGACTGCACATTCTTCTCAAGGTAAGTGCCCATGAAGCCTTGCATGGCATGCCCGTAAAAACGGATGATGTTGGCCAGTGCGCTTTCGGTGAACATGGGCACGCCGCCGGTTTCCTCCTCCAGGATGATTTGCAAAAAAATGCTGCGGGTCAGGTCTTCCTGCGTCTTGGCGTCCAGCACCACCACCGGCAAGTTGTCCATCACCATTTGTTTGACCTGCGCCAAAGTGATGTAGGACGACGTGAGCGTGTCATACAGGCGGCGGTTGGGGTACTTCTTGATGACGCGCTGTGCCGATGCGCTCTGTGCGGCGGAGGATGCTTGTTTTTTGCTGACCACGGGTTTTTTTCCTGTACGCGATGCGGGTGCCTCAGCGAGATTGTAGGAAGGCCGCAAATTGTCGAACCCCTGAGGTTTTCCCTGAAAGGGATCTCCGGGTGGCTGGACGTTACGGGAAATTGGTAGGCGCGATTGGACTCGAACCAACGACCCCCACCATGTCAAGGTGGTGCTCTAACCAGCTGAGCTACGCGCCTGTGTTGTCGAGATTCAGATTGTAACAGGGTTTTCAGCGACGCCTTGCATTGCGTACGCCTTTGACCTCTTTCACCACCGTCAGCACCTTGGCCAGGCGCGCCGAGTCGCTGATCTCGATGGTGAAGGTCATCCAGGCCAAGCCCTTGATGGACTGCGTCTGCACACCGATCACGTTCATTTTTTCTTTGGCGAACACTTCGGAAATGTCCCGCAACAGACCTTGCCGGTCGATGGCCTCCACAGCCACATCCACCGGGTAGTACATGGCCTCACCGGCCGGTGCGCGGCCCCATTCGACATCGATCACGCGGTCTTCGCTGCGCAGTTTCATTTGCCGAAAGTTGCTACAGTCTGCGCGGTGGATGCTGACGCCCTTGCCGCGCGTGACGAAGCCTTGAATGGCATCGGGCGGCGCGGGCTTGCAGCAGCGCGCCAATTGCGTGAGCAACGAGTCCACGCCGACCACCAGCACCCCGCCCCGCGCGCTGTGTCCAGACGGTTTGGCTTTCTTGAGGATGATTTGCTCATCCAACGACACATGGGCGGCCTCTGGCGGGTTCAGCAGGGTTTCGATGTTGCGCAAAGAAAACTCGTCTTTACCCACCACCTCGAACAAATCGTCGGCCGACTTGAAGCCAAGTTGGCTGGCCAAGTCTTCGAGCTTGATGGCCGTGCGGCCTTCGCGCTGCAGCAATTTTTCAACCGCTTCCCGACCGCGCGCCACCGTCTCTTGCGTCAACAAGGCATTGAACCAGGAGCGCACTTTGGCGCGGGCGCGCGGGCTGGCCAGGAAACCGAGTTCGGGATTCAGCCAATCGCGCGAAGGCCCGCCCTCTTTGGTGGCAATGACCTCCACCGTCTGTCCGTTTTTCAAAGGCGTGTTGAGCGGCACCATGGTGCCGTCGATGCGCGCCCCGCGGCAGCGGTGTCCCAAATTGGTGTGCAGGCTGTAGGCAAAGTCCACGGCGGTGCTGCCTTGTGGCAATTCCACGATGGCGGCATCGGGCGTGAGCACATAGATGCGATCGGACATCGCGTCCGAGGTGGCCTGCCCAGACTGCGCCCCGCCCGAAGAAGCCAGCTCACGCTCCCAGGCCAGCAACTGCCTGAGCACCGCAATTTTGGCGTCGTAATGGCTGCTGGCGCTGACCCCCGCATAGCCTTTGGTGCCGGCCTCTTTGTAAGCCCAGTGCGCCGCCACCCCCAGCTCGGCATGGTCGTGCATGTCCTGCGTGCGAATTTGCACCTCGATGGCCCGCCCGGCCGCATCGCGCACCACGCTGTGCAGGCTCTGGTAACCATTGGGCTTGGGACGGGCGATGTAATCGTCAAACTCTTCCACCACGGGCTGAAAATGCGCATGCACCCAGCTTAGCGCGGCATAGCAATCCGGGACCGTTGGCACCACCACCCGCAGGGCGCGAATGTCGAAGATTTTGTCAAAGCTCAGCGATTTGCCGCGCATCTTCTTCACGATGCTGTAGATGTGCTTGGGACGCCCTTGCACTTGCGCTTCAATGCCCTGCCCTTTCAACTCTTGCGTGAGTTGCTCTTGCAAGCCTTGCATGTAGCGCTCGCGCTCGGTGCGCTTTTCGTCGAGCAGGCGCGCCACCTCGCGGTAGGTGTCCGGCTCCAGGAAACGAAAAGCCAGGTCTTCCATTTCCCATTTGATTTGCCAAATGCCCAGGCGGTTGGCCAGCGGGGCGAACACATGCAAAGACTCATGGGCCAGGCCATAGGGCACGGGCAAGCGGCTGGCCGCGTAATGTCGCAAGGTCTGCAAGCGCGAGGCCAAGCGCAGCAACACCACGCGCAGGTCACGCGAAAAGGCCAGCAGCATGCGACGCACGTTTTCAGCATGCAAGCCCGTGTCTGCACCGGTTGCGGCGGCGCCTTGCACCGAACGGGCCTGTCGCTGTACATGAATCAGTTGGGTGGTTTGCACCGCCAACTCGGCGTCGGCTTCACCAAAGGCTTTGCCAATCACCTCGCGCGGCTTGTTGAGGTGCTCGCTGGCGTACACCAGGTAGCTGGCCGCCTGAATGGCCTCGGAACCGCCCATGTGACGCAAGATGGCGACCATGGCGTCGGCATGGTCCAGGATGTTTTCGCCGGTGTCCAGATGCGCGTCGGCCAGCAAAGGCTCGGCAAAAGCGCGCGCGCGCGCCAAGCCCTCTGGCAGGGTCACCAGGCCTTGTTGTGCCACAGCGACCACAGCGTGGGCCAGCGGCAAGTCAGGGGAAAGGCTTTTCATGGGTCTACGCGTCAGGGAAATGCAAAATGAACAGGGATAATCTGAGACATTTCCTGTGCACCACAGGCTAGATCGTAATCGACTGGAGTTTCAAATGTCTGAAGGTTTTCTCAAAGGCAAGACCGCCTTGGTCACCGGTTCCACCAGCGGCATTGGCCTGGGCATCGCCAAGGCCTTGGCGCGCCAAGGTGCCAACATCGTGCTCAATGGTTTTGGTGACCACGCCACCCCGCAAGCCGAGATCCAAGCCTTGGGCGTGAAAACGGCCTACAACGGCGCGGACATGAGCAAGCCCGCCGACATCGAAGACTTGATGAAGTTCAGCGCCCAGCAGTTTGGGCGCGTTGACATTCTGGTCAACAACGCGGGCATTCAGCATGTGGCGCCCATTGAGCAGTTTCCAGTGGAGCGCTGGGACGCGGTCATCGCCATCAACCTGAGCAGCGCGTTTCACACCACTCGGCTGGCCTTGCCGGCCATGCAGGCGGCCAACTGGGGCCGCATCATCAATGTGGCCTCGGTCCATGGCCTGGTGGCCTCGGTGCAAAAAGCGGCTTATGTGGCTGCCAAGCATGGCATCGTGGGCTTGACCAAGGTCACCGCGCTGGAAAACGCCACCACGGGCGTGACCTGCAATGCCATTTGTCCGGGCTGGGTGCTGACCCCCTTGGTGCAAAAGCAAGTGGATGCCAAGGCTGCGGCCATGGGCCTGACCAACGAGGAAGCCATCAAATTGCTGCTGGGAGAAAAAGAGCCTTCCATGCAATTCACCACCCCTGAGGAATTGGGAGAACTGGCGGTGTTCTTCTGCTCGGTCGCAGCGAACAATGTGCGCGGCGTGGCCTGGAACATGGATGGCGGTTGGGTCGCTCAGTAAAAAGGAAACATTTTCAGTTTCTATAAATGAAAATATTTATATAACTTAGTAAAACTTACAAGCCATGAGGTGAAATTGATTATTTTTGGCCACATGACCAAGAATGATTTCCAGACCGAAGCGCAGAAATTCGCCCACCGCCTGCGCACTGCCATGCAAGACGCTGGGTACAAACCCTCTGCGACCGTGCTTGCCAATGAATTCAACCTGCGCTACTGGGGCAACAGCGTCACGGCGCATGCCGCGCGCAACTGGCTCATCGGCGTCTCCTTGCCCAAGCAAGACAAGCTTCGGGTGCTGAGCGACTGGTTGCGTATCAGTCCCAACGACTTGCTGTTTGGTCCTGAGCACACCCCCACCCGATTGCCCCTCATGGAGGCCTTGATCCCCGATGAGCTCAACTTGGCCGATCATCAAATGGTCAAGCGCTACATGGCCTTGTCGGTGGAGCATCGGCGCGTGATTCGGGAACTGGTCGCAGCCCTCGATTGCATGGGCAGCAAAGACTACCCCATCGCCATCACTTCGGATCGATGCGCGTAAGCAGGGCCACAGCGCGGGCCTCCATGCCCTGGCCTTGTCCCACGGGTCCCAGTTTTTCTGCCGTCTTGGCTTTCACATTGACCTGATGGACCGAGACCCCCAGATCGCTGGCAATGTGCTCGACCATGGCGGGCAACCATGTTGCCAATTTCGGCCCTTGGGCCACGATGGTGCTGTCCACATTGCCCACTTGCCAGCCCGCCTCTTTCAACAAGCGCGCAGTGTGTTGCAACAGCACCCGCGAATCGGCGCCTTTAAAGCGCGGATCGGTGTCTGGGAAGTGGCGGCCGATGTCACCCAAGGCCGCGGCGCCCAGCAAGGCATCGATGAGCGCATGCAGCAAGACATCGGCATCGGAGTGCCCTAACAGGCCCTTGTCATGGGGGACATGCACGCCGCCCAAAATCAGCGGCCGCCCAGGCACCAGGGCGTGGACATCCCAGCCTTCGCCGATGCGAAACAGTGAATCGCTCATGCAGAGGCCTCCTTGTTGGCCTGGCGTGCCGCCAACAGGGCGCGCGCCAATTGAAAATCTTCTGGGTAAGTGACTTTGAAATTGTGGCCACTGCCGCGGACCAGCAACGGCGCCAAGCCAATGTGTTCCATGGCCGAGGCTTCGTCGGTCACCGCATTGCCGGCCTGCACCAAGGCCTCGGTCAAAACGCCCAGACGGAACATCTGTGGTGTTTGCGCCAACCATTTGGCACTGCGCTCCAACGTCGCTTGCACGCGCCCGCCGCGTTCAGCCTTGAGGGTGTCGGCCAAGGGCTGTGCCAGCAAACCACCCACGGCATCGGCGCGGCAGGCGGCCATCAGGCTCGCCACAGAGGCCGGCTCAACCAGGCAGCGGGCGGCATCGTGCACCATCACCCAGTCGGCCTCGCTGGCGCCTTGCGCATGCAAATGGCGCAAGCCGGCCAGCACGCTTTGCGCGCGAGTGGCACCACCGACCGGTGCCACGTCCCATTGCCCTAAGTTGTGCAGTGCCAGCAAGCCCGCCAGCGTGACATCGTCAGGCGCGACCACCAGCAGGCACTGGCTCAAGCCTGCAACCTGTGCAAAAGCCTTCACGGTGTGAATCACCAGGGGCAGGCCCTCCAGCAGGGTGTATTGCTTGGGCAGGGCGGTGCCCGCGCGACTGCCAGAGCCGGCGCAGGGGATCAAAACATGAATCTTTTCGGGGTGAGTGGCCATGCGGTGTGTGAAGAAGCTGACCTCATTCTAAAATCCTTCCACCACCCCACGCTGTCGTGCCTGGGGTGGTTTGTCATTGTCCGGCCCCTTTTGATGCAAGCACCCACCCTTCTCCCTGGCAAACGCTTCACCTTGCCCCGTCCTGTCGGTTCCGCCGATGCCTTGCTGTTGGCACGCCTGGGTGAGCGGGAAAAAGCCCAAGGGCGTCGCGTGGCCATGGTCACGGCCGATGCCCAAGATGCCCAGCGACTGCTGGAGGAAATGCCCTTTTTTGCGCCCGATTTGCGCTGTGTGCTTTTTCCTGATTGGGAAACCCTGCCCTATGACAGCTTCTCGCCGCACCAGGACCTGATCAGCGAACGCCTGGCCACGCTGTGGCGCATCTCCCAGGGCGAGGCCGATGTGGTGCTCATTCCTGCCACCACCGCCTTGTACCGGCTGGCACCGCCCTCCTTCTTGGCCGGCTACACCTTTCACTTCAAGGTCAAGCAACACCTGGACGAAGCCCAGCTCAAGTCGCAGTTGACCTTGGCGGGTTACCAGCATGTGACCCAAGTGGTCAGTCCAGGCGAATACGCTGTCCGCGGCGGTTTGATCGACCTGTTCCCCATGGGCTCGCTGGTGCCCTACCGCGTGGACCTGTTTGACGACGAGATCGACTCGATTCGAACCTTCGACCCCGACAGCCAGCGCAGCCTGTACCCGGTGCCCGAAGTGCGCTTGTTGCCAGGCCGGGAGTTTCCGATGGACGAAGCTGCCCGGGGCAAGTTTCGCAGCCGCTGGCGTGAGTTGCTCGAAGGCGACCCCACGCGCAGCCGGCTCTACAAAGACATGGGCCTGGGCGTGGCCACGGCTGGCATTGAGTACTACCTGCCCTTGTTCTTTGAAGAAACCGCCACAGTGTTCGACTACCTGGGCGAGCAAGCCGTGGTGGTGTTGCATGGCGAGCTTGAAGGCGCCTTTCAGCGCTTTTGGGAAGACACCCAAGACCGTTACCGACTGGTGCAAGGCGATCCTGACCGGCCGGCCCTGCCGCCTTCGGCCTTGTTTCTGACGGCTGAACAGTTCTACGCCCGCGCCAATGCCCACGCCCAACTCTCTTTGCGACCTCAGTTGGAAGACGTGGCAGACAACGCCTTCGCGCAACGCTTGCCCGACATTCGCACTGAGCGCGGCACCGATGACCCGCTGCTGCGGCTGAAAGCGCACACGGCGCAAACGGCACACCGCGTGCTGGTGCTGGCTGAAAGCGATGGCCGACGGGAAAGCCTGCTGGACTTTTTGCGGGCCAGCCAAATGGACACGCCGGTGTTCGACTCGCTGCAAGACTTTCTCACCAGCGATGAAACTTTCGGCCTGGCCACCGCCCCGCTGAATGTGGGCTTTGCCTGGGTTGAGCAAGGCCTGGACCTGGTCACAGAAACCGAGCTCTTTGCCAGTGGTCCCACATCCCGTCGGCGCAAAAAGCAAGAGCAGGTCAGCGATGTCGATGCGCTCATCAAAGACCTGTCCGAACTGCAACTCGGCGACCCCGTGGTGCACAGCGCGCATGGCATCGGGCGTTACCGCGGGCTGATCCATCTGGACATGGGCAACACCCTGGAAGATGGCAGCGCGGCACTGCAGGAATTCTTGCACCTGGAATATGCCGACAAGGCGGTGCTGTATGTGCCGGTGAGCCAATTGCACCTGATCAGCCGCTACACCGGCGTGAGTGCCGATGAGGCGCCCATGCACCGCCTGGGTTCTGGGCAATGGGACAAAGCACGCCGCCGCGCGGCCGAACAAGTGCGCGATGCGGCGGCTGAATTGTTGAACGTGTATGCACGTCGCGCCGCACGCGAAGGCCATGCCTTCCGTTACGCCGCGCAAGACTACGAAGTGTTTGCCAACGACTTCGGCTTCGAAGAAACACCCGATCAGCGTGCCGCGATTCACGCCGTGATTCAAGACATGATCAGCCCGCAGCCCATGGACCGTTTGGTCTGTGGTGATGTGGGCTTTGGCAAAACCGAAGTGGCTTTGCGTGCCGCCTTCATCGCTGTGACCGGTGGCCGGCAAGTGGCCTTCCTCGCCCCGACCACCTTGCTGGCCGAGCAGCACTTCCAAACCCTGAGCGACCGTTTCTCCAAATGGCCCGTGAAGATTGCGGAGATGAGCCGCTTTCGCACCACCAAGGAAATCAACGCCGCCGCGGCTGGCATTGCCGAAGGCACGGTAGACATTGTGGTGGGCACACACAAGTTGCTGAGCGAGTCCGTCAAATTCAAAAACCTGGGCTTGCTCATCATCGATGAAGAGCACCGCTTTGGCGTGCGCCACAAAGAAGCGATGAAGACGCTGCGCGCCGAGGTGGATGTGCTGACCCTCACCGCCACACCCATTCCGCGAACCCTGGGCATGGCACTGGAAGGTTTGCGCGATTTGAGCGTGATCGCCACCGCGCCGCAACGCCGACTGGCCATCAAGACCTTTGTGCGCAACGAGGGCCAAGGCGTCATCCGTGAAGCGGTGTTGCGCGAGTTGAAACGTGGCGGGCAATGCTACTTTTTGCACAACGAAGTGGAAACCATCGAGAACCGCAAAGCCAAGCTGCAAGAGTTTTTGCCGGAAGCGCGCATCGCCATCGCCCACGGCCAGATGCCCGAGCGGGAACTTGAACGCGTGATGCGTGACTTTGTGGCCCAGCGTTACAACATTTTGCTGTGCTCCACCATCATTGAAACCGGCATCGATGTGCCCACGGCCAACACGATTTTGATCAGCCGCGCCGACAAGTTCGGCCTGGCTCAGTTGCACCAACTGCGCGGGCGTGTGGGCCGCAGCCACCACCAGGCCTATGCGTATCTGCTGGTGCCTGAGATCGACGGCTTGACCAAGCAAGCCGCGCAGCGCCTGGAGGCCATCCAGCAAATGGAAGAGTTGGGCTCGGGCTTTTACCTGGCCATGCACGATCTGGAAATTCGCGGCGCTGGCGAGGTGCTGGGCGAGAGCCAAAGCGGCAACATGATGGAAGTGGGCTTTCAGCTTTACAACGAAATGCTGGCCGAGGCCGTGCGCGCTTTGAAAAATGGCCAGGAGCCTGACCTCTTGAGCCCGCTGAATGTCACCACCGAAATCAATTTGCATGCGCCGGCCTTGCTGCCCGACAGCTACTGCGGCGATGTGCACTTGCGCTTGTCGTTCTACAAAAAACTGGCGATGGCCAAGAACACTGACCAAGTCGACGCCTTGCTGGAAGAAATTGTGGACCGCTTCGGCAAGCTGCCGGTGCAGGCGCAAACCCTGATCGATGTGCATCGCCTGCGGGTGCTGGCACGCCCTTATGGCGTGGCCAAAGTCGACTCTGCGCCCGGCGTGACCCACATCAGCTTCAAACCCAACCCACCGATCGATGCCATGCGCATCATCGAGCTGGTTCAGAAAAACCGCCACATCAAACTGGCGGGCAATGACAAATTGCGCATTGAGCGCGAACTCGCCGATGTGCACCAGCGTGCCCAGTTGGTTCGCGATGTCTTGCGCAGCCTCGGACAACCCACCGTCAAAGAAACCTCATGAGCAAGATTGCTTCCCCCGGCCTGACCCTGCGGGGCGTCACCCCGCCCTTGTCACTGAAAAACTTCGGCTTGATCGCCTTCGACATGGACTCGACCCTGATCAACATCGAATGCGTTGATGAAGTGGCCGATGCTGCAGGGCGCAAGGCCGAAGTGGCAGCCATCACCGAAGCAGCGATGCGGGGCGAAATCACCGACTACAAAGACAGCTTGCGCCGTCGCGTGGCCTTGCTCGAGGGCGTGCCCGAGGGCGCCTTGCGCGAGGTCTACCAGCAACGCTTGCGCCTGAATCCTGGGGCCGCCGAACTGGTACAAGCCTGCAAGGCCGCGGGCTTGAAAGTGCTGCTCGTGAGCGGCGGCTTCACCTACTTCACCGACCGTGTGCGTGACACCTTGGGCATCGACTTCACCCGCAGCAATGTGTTTGAAATCCACAATGGCTTGCTCACCGGCCGCATGGTGGACCAGCCTTGGGGCGACATTTGTGACGGCGAAGAAAAACGCCGCATGGTGATGCAAACCTGCGCCCAACTGGGGATCACGCCGGGACAAGCCATCGCCATGGGTGACGGCGCCAATGATTTGCCCATGATGAAAGCCTGCGCCGATGCCGGGGGCCTCTCGGTGGCCTACCACGCCAAGCCGAAAGTGCGTGAGCAGGCGATGGTGTCGATCGAATCGGGTGGCCTCGACCGCCTGCTGGAAATCTTCGCGGTCTGACCCTTCGCCCCGTCATCGCGAGCGCAGCGCGGCGATCTGTCTGGGGCCCGAGATTGCCGCGGCCCCGATGGGGCCTCGCAATGACGGGTCTGGGGTGAGGCAGGCTCAGGCGAAAGTCAGCTGAACTTTCATCGACTGATGGCGGTCCGCGGCCAGTGCGAAAGCTTCTTCGAACTGGGTGTAAGGCAAGCTGTGGCTGATCAAGGGCTTGACATCGACCAGGCCTTTGTTCATCAGTTCCACCGCCAAGGCAAATTCCTCGTGGAAGCGGAAAGAGCCACGCAGGTCAAACTCTTTGGCGACCAGCACGTTCAAAGGAATGGTGATTTCACCGCCCGTGCCCACCTGCACGATGATGCCGCGCGGCTTGAGCACATCAAAACCGGCGCGCAAGGCCTGGGCATTGCCGCTGGCTTCGATCAGCACATCAAAGTAGCCTTTGTCGGCTTTGTAGCCGTCCAGGCCCTCGGGATGGGTGGCCACGTTGACCGTGTGGTCGGCCCCCACTTGGCGCACACGCGCCAGGGTTTGGTCGGTCACGTCGGTGGCCACCACTTCGGCAGCACCGGCGCGGCGCGCAGCGATGACAATCAAGGCGCCAATGGGCCCGCAGCCAGTGACCAGCACGCGCTTGCCCAGCAGGTCGCCCGCGCGTCGCACCGAGTGCAAGGCCACAGACAGCGGCTCGGCCATGGCGGCTTCGGCATCGCTCACGTTGTCAGCCACCGCATGGGCTTGCCAGGCTTCGATGATCAGCTCTTGGCGGAAGGCACCCTGAATGTGCGGCCAGGGCATGGCACTGCCGTAAAAGCGCATGTTCAGGCAATGGTTGTGTTGGCCCTTCTGGCAATACGCGCAATGGCCGCAAGGACGGCTGGGGCTGATGGAGATCCGGGTGCCGGCTTGAATCGACTTGACAGCCGCCCCCACCTCGGCCACCACACCCGACACTTCATGGCCCAGCACCATGGGTTGCTTCACGCGAACGGTGCCAAAGCCGCCGTGCTGAAAGTAATGCAGGTCGGAGCCACAAATGCCACCGGCGCGCATGTGCACGCGCAGTTGGTTTTCACCCAAGGCTTCATGCGGGGTGTCTTCAATGCGCAGATCGCGGGCGGAATGGATGACAAGGGCTTGGGGCATGAGGTTCTCCGGTTTCAAAGGGTGGCGGTCACGCCGCCGTCCACGTAGAGGATATGGCCGTTGACAAAATCTGAGGCGGCACTGGACAAGAAGACCGCGGCGCCGACCAAGTCTTCGACATCGCCCCAACGCGCGCTGGGGGTGCGGCCAATCAGCCAGGCGCTGAATTTT
This sequence comes from uncultured Bordetella sp., assembly GCA_964442645.1. Classification (GTDB taxonomy): domain Bacteria; phylum Pseudomonadota; class Gammaproteobacteria; order Burkholderiales; family Burkholderiaceae_C; genus Limnohabitans. The sequence continues at coordinate 11,327 of CAYTZZ010000033.1, forward strand.
TCATCGGCCACCAGGGACTGCGTGAGCTCGGTCTTGAAATAGCCCGGCCCCAGGCCGTTGACCTGAATGCCATGCTTGCCCCAATCGATGGCCATGCCCTTGGTCAGCATTTTCATGGCGCCCTTGGAGGCTGCATACGGTGCAATGCCGGGCCGTCCCAGTTCGCTCTGCACCGAGCAGATGTTCACGATCTTGCCGCGCTGGCGCTGAATCATGTGTTGCGCCACGGCGCGTGACACCAAAAACGCGCTGTCCAGGTTGGTGCGCATGATGTTGTGCCACTGCTCGACGGGAAACTGGTCCAGGGGCGAGCGAAAGGTCATGCCGGCGTTGTTGACCAAAATGTCGATGGCCCCCACTTGGCTTTCAATGCGGGCAATGGCCGCATCGACTTCGGCCTGGGCCGTGACATCGAAGCCTTCGCTGAGCACGCGCTGCGCCCCATCGCCGGTGGCGGCCTGAACTTCGTCACGCAGGGTCTGTGCCGCGCGTGACAGCTTGCCAGCATCGCGACCATTGAGAATCACTCGCGCCCCCGCCGACAACAGGCCGCGCGCCAACGCAAAGCCAATGCCACCACTGGAGCCCGTGATCAAGGCGGTGCGACCGCGCAAATCAAACATGCGCAGTGCCGACGGAAGAGAAGAAGTGTTATTCGTCATACGATATGATTTTAAAAGAAAAACCGCTTTTGCGACTTGCCGCATGGCTTAGGCAAAACCCCCAGGAGACACCATGACCACGCCCCCTCGCTACGCCGCCGACCAACTGCACCGCTATGCCAGCAGTTTGCTGCAAAAAGCTGGCATGCAAACCGAACTCGCCGAATGCGTGGCCGACACCTTGGTCCAAGGTGACTTGTTGGGCCACGACACCCATGGCTTGGCTTTGCTGGCCGGCTACCTCAAAGAGTTGGAAACCGGCAGCATGCGGGCCCAGGGTGCGCCCTTGGTGGTCTCCGACCGTCCTGCCGCCCTGCTCTGGGATGGGCAGCGCCTGCCGGGCCCCTGGCTGATGAAACAAGCCATGGACACCCTGACCCCGCGTGCGCGCGAACTCGGCGTGTCATCCCTGGTCATTCGCCGCAGCCACCACATCGCTTGCCTGGCCGTGTATTTGTTGCGCGCATTGCAAGACGATTTGCTCATGGTGCTGGCCTGCTCCGACGCCAACTCGGCCAGCGTGGCGCCCTTTGGCGGTACCCAGGCGGTGTTCACGCCCAACCCCTTGGCGCTGGGCTTTCCGCTGAGCAACGACAGTGGCGTGATGGTGGACATTTCGGCCTCCATCACCACCAATGGCATGAGCAACCGCAAACACAAGGCCGGCGAAAAATATGCCTACGATGTGCTGATCGATGCCAACGGCCAACCCAGCAACGACCCGGCCCTGCTGTTTGCCAACCCGCCCGGCACCTTGCTGCCTGTGGGCGGCCTGACCCACGGCCACAAGGGCTATGGCTTGTCGTTGTTGGTCGAATCGCTCACAGGCGGTTTGGCAGGCCATGGCCGTGCAGACCCGAAAGAAGGCTGGGGTGCCACGGTGCACATCACTTTGTACGACCTGAAAGCCTTTGGTGGCCACACCGATTTTCTGCGCCAGATGGACACCGTGGCCGAGCGCTGCCGCACCAACAAACCCATCGATCCCCAACGCCCGGTTCGTTTACCGGGTGAAGGTGGGTTGGCGCGACGTGCGCAGCAACTCAAAGAAGGCGTGCAACTGCACCCTTCTATCCTGCCTTCATTAGAAGACTACGCGAATAAATTCGGCGTAAAACTTTAAGCAACGTCATTGCGAGGCCCCAAGGGCCGCGGCAATCTTTCTCTGGAGGGAGATCGCCGCGCTTCGCTCGCGATGACGGAGGTCACGCTGTCGGGGTGCTAGCGCAGGGCTTGGTAAATGGCTTGTGCGAGCTCTTCAGAAATGCCGTCCACCGTGCACAGGTCTTGCACGCTGGCTTCGGCCACGCCGCGCACACCGCCAAAGCGTTGCAGCAAACGGGCACGCTTTTTCGGACCCACACCAGGAATCTCCTCGAGCTTGCTGCCGCCCACGCGCACGCGTGCACGCTGGGCGCGCATGCCGGTGATGGCAAAGCGGTGGGCTTCATCGCGAATTTGCGCCACCAGCATCAGGGCTGCAGAGTCGCGCCCCAAATAGACTTTCTCGCGGCCATCGGCAAACACCAAATCTTCCAGGCCCACCTTGCGGCCCTCGCCCTTTTCCACGCCCACGATCCGTGAAAGGTCCAAGCCAAGAGACTCGAAAACTTCGCGCGCAATGCCCACCTGCCCTTTGCCACCGTCAATCAACACCAAATCTGGAAAGCGGCCTTCTCCCAGGCGGACACTTTCCGCGAGCTTGCTGTAACGGCGCATCAGCACTTGGCGCATGGCGGCGTAATCATCGCCAGGGGTGATGCCCTCGATGTTGTAGCGTCGGTATTCCGAGGCCTGCATTTTGTGGTGATGAAAGACCACGCACGAGGCCTGCGTGGCCTCACCCGCGGTGTGTGAAATATCGAAGCACTCGATGCGAAAGCCATCAAAGTCTTCTGGCGCAAGGTCCAAAGCTTCCAGCAAGGCACGGGTGCGCGCCTGCTGCGAGCCCTCCTCGGCCAGCAAGCGCGTCAGTTGAATTTGCGCGTTTTGTTGCGCCATCTCCAACCAGATGCGCCGCTGCTCTCGCGGTTGGTGAACAGCGCTGATGCGCACGCCGCTTTGCTCGCTGAGCACCTCGATCAAGCCTTTGTCCACACCGTGACTGGTGATCAGGGCTGGGGGCACGGGCACCTCGAGGTAATGCTGGGCCAGAAAAGCCTCCAGCACTTCTGCGGGCTCGGCATCCTCGACATGCATGGGAAAGTAAGGCCGGTCGCCCAAATGGCGGCCACCGCGCACCATGGCGAGGTTGACGCAGGCTTTGCCGCCTTGAATTTGCACGGCCAGAATGTCCACGTCTTGGTCGCCCACGGTATCCACCGCTTGCTGGTGCAAGACCTTGGAAAGGGCCGTGATCTGGTTGCGCAACTCCGCGGCTTGCTCAAACTCGAGCTTGTCGGAATGCGCCAACATGCGCTGCTCCAAGTCGGCCATGACTTGCTGGGTTTCTCCGCGCAAAAAACGTGTGGCGCTGGCAACATCGTGGGCATAGTCTTCGACCGAGATGTGGCCGACACAAGGCCCCGAGCAGCGCTTGATTTGAAACAGCAAACAAGGGCGCGTGCGATGGCTGAACACCGTGTCTTCACACGTGCGCAAGTGAAAAACTTTTTGCATCAGCCAAATGGCTTCGCGCACCGCCCACACGCTGGGATAAGGCCCAAAATAATCATGCCGCTTGTCGACCGCGCCGCGGTAGTACACCACCCGCGGAATGTCCGCCGGATGGGGCGTTGGCTCGGCGGCTCTGGCGCTGGCGGGCCGGGCCCGCGTGAGCTTCAAGTAAGGGTAGCTCTTGTCGTCCCGAAACAGGATGTTGTATTTGGGCTTGAGCGTCTTGATGAGGTTGTTTTCCAGCAGCAAGGCCTCGGCCTCCGAGCGCACCACCGTGGTTTCCATGCGTGCGATCTTGCCCACCATGTGGCCAATGCGGGTGCCGCCATGCTCGCGCTGAAAATAATTGGACACCCGCTTGCGCAAATTGATGGCCTTGCCCACGTACAGCACCTGGTCTTGCGCGTCGAAATAGCGGTACACCCCCGGCAATGCCGGCAATGCGGCCACCTCGGCCAGCAAAGGTTCAGGAAAGACATGTGAAGAAGACATGGGGCTATTGTGCCGACTCCGAAACCGGTGGTGCTCGCGGTATAAACAGACCATGACAGTTGCCCCCCTCTCAACCCCAACAACCGACCCGTTGCGGCTGCGCTGGGATATTTTTTGCCGTGTCATTGACAACCATGGCGATCTTGGCGTTTGCTGGCGCTTGGCGTGCTCGCTTGGAGAGCAAGGCACGCACGTCAGGCTGTGGGTGGACGATGCCGCTGCGCTGGCCTGGATGGCGCCGGCAGGACATCCGCAAGTGCAAGTCTTGCCCTGGCCGCTCAGTGCGCCCACTGACGTTGCGGATGTGGTCATTGAAGCCTTTGGCTGCGAGTTGCCCGAAAGTTACCAGGCGATGCTGGGCGAAAACCCCAAAACCTGCACCTGGCTCAACCTGGAATACCTCAGCGCCGAGGCCTATGTGGCGCGCATGCATGGGCTGCCCTCGCCCGTGCTCAGCGGGCCGGCAAGGGGTTGCACCAAATGGTTTTTCTATCCAGGCTTCACGGCACAGACCGGCGGCTTGCTGCGTGAGCCGGGGCTGCCGCTCCCTCAACACGCGCCTGGTGCGCAGCCCTTGACGGTCAGCCTGTTCTGTTACGAACCGGTCAACCTGCGGCCCATGCTGCAGCGCTTGTCGGCGTTGCCGCAAACTGTGCAATTGAAAATCACGGCGGGACGCGCCCAACAGGCTGTGGCCGCTTTGGGGCCGGTACCGGCCCTGGGCCGCTTGTCCTGTCAAGCCCTGGCCTACATGCCCCAAGATGCCTTTGATGAAATGCTGCAAGCCTGCGATTGGAACTTTGTCCGCGGCGAAGACTCCCTGGTGCGCGCCCTGTGGGCCGGCAAACCCTTCGTCTGGCAAATTTACCCCCAGCACGATGGCGCCCACTGGGACAAATTGACGGCCTTCCTGGATGTCTTGTCGGCGCCTGCGGTGGTCCGTGCTTGGCACCTGTTCTGGAATGCCGCCGAAGCCTCCCCCTGCCCGCCCTTGTCAGTGTCGGACTGGCAAATTTGGCAGATCTGGGCCCACGAAACCCAGGCCGTTTTGCGGCAACAAACCGATTTGACCCGCCAGCTGGTCGACTTTGTGGCGAAAAAGCGTTAAAATTCAAGGCTTTGCGAATTCTGGAATTCGCCCCCGCCGCCCTTCGCGGCCTCCCTTTGTGGCCCTCGCGCCCCTGACCTTATGAAAATCGCACAAGAAATTCGCGCCGGCAATGTGATCATGCAAGGCAAAGACCCCATGGTCGTTTTGAAAACCGAATACGCCCGTGGCGGTCGCAACGCGGCCACCGTGCGCATGAAGCTGAAAAGCCTGCTGAACAATTTCGGCACCGAAGTGGTTTTCAAGGCTGACGACAAGATGGACCAAATCGTCCTGGACAAGAAAGAGTGCACCTACTCTTACTTTGCCGATCCCATGTACGTGTGGATGGACACCGAGTACAACCAGTACGAAGTCGAAGCCGAAAACATGGGCGACGCCCTGAACTACCTGGAAGACGGCATGTCGGCCGAAGTGGTGTTCTACGAAGGCAAGGCCATTTCTGTCGAGTTGCCCACCTCGGTCGAGCGGGAAGTCACCTGGACCGAGCCCGCCGTCAAAGGCGACACCTCGGGCAAAGTGTTGAAGCCGGCAAAAATTGCCACCGGCTTCGAAATTCCCGTGCCCATCTTCGTGGCACAAGGTGACCGCATTGAAATCGACACCCGCACCGCGGAATACCGCCGTCGCGTCTGAGCTTTCCAGAAAAGCTTGCCAGCAAAGCGCCTTCGGGCGCTTTTTTCATTTCTGGAAGTAACATCCAGGCATGGATGGCATGTTAAACCCACAAGATCGGCGCTTGGCAGAAGCCTGGGAATCGTTGAAGGCCCAAAGCGAAAGCGGCGATGCCTTGCACCCCGAATCCAACCGGCTGGCGTTTGCCGACCCTGAGTTTTTGCTGCGGCGTGAAACCAGGGGCATTCGCTTTCAGTTGGAAATGCTCAAGCCGGACTTGGCCCAGCATGAGCGCGGCATTGAAAACACGGTGGTGGTGTTTGGCAGCGCGCGCTTTCGCAGCGAGGAAGTGGCCCACGCCGAGTTGGAGAAAGCACGGGCAGAGGGCAACCCCCAAGCCATTGCCCGCGCCGAGGCGCTTGTGCGCAATGCCCACTATTACGAGAAAGCGCGCGCCTTTGGCCACAAAGTGGCCAGCTTCAGCTCGGATCAGTCCCCTGCACACAAACTGTTTGTGTGCACTGGCGGTGGCCCCGGCATCATGGAGGCCGCTAACCGTGGCGCACACGAAGCCGGTGGCATCAGCGTTGGCTTGAACATTGCGCTACCCCACGAGCAAACGCCCAACCCCTACATCACGCCTGGCCTGAGCTTCAAGTTTCATTACTTTGCGCTGCGCAAGATGCATTTCATGATGCGCGCCAAAGCGCTGGTGGCGTTTCCGGGTGGCTTTGGGACGATGGACGAGCTGTTTGAAACCCTGACCCTGGTTCAATGCAAAAAAGCCAAGCCGGTGCCCATCGTCTTGTTTGGCAGCGACTACTGGCAACGCTTGCTGAACCTGCAGGTGATGGTGGACGAAGGCGCGCTCTCTGCACAAGACCTACGCTTGTTCCAATACGTCGACGATGTGCAAGACGCCTGGAACGTCATCCGTGATTTTTATCGGCTCTGAGTCGCCAGGCGACGCGGGCGCCCGAAGTCACCACCGCTGAAAGACACCAAAAGACACCGGCCACCCCGATCAGGCCGCTGGTGGCACCAAACACCATCGGCATCAACACGCTGGAAGCGTTGATGGTCATCAAGCGCAAGCCCAGCGCTTCGCCTTGGCGCCGTTGCGGCGTGATCTGGTGCAAGGTGCTCATCACCATGGGCTGCACCGAACCCAACGACAAGCCAAGCAGGCCCGAGCACACGCCCATGGCCCATGCCGTGGCGGTGAAGGGGTACACGGCCAGCATGCCACCGGTCATCAGCATGGCAGCCGTGATGACTTGCCATTCTTTGAATAGCCCGGCCATCCATGGCAGGGAAAACCGGATCAGGGTCGCCGCCAAGGCAAAGGTCCCGAGCACCATGCCAATGGCGGAGGCACTGATGCCGCGCTCATGCCCCAGAACCGGCACCATGAAGGTGTGAACATCCCAACAGGACGACAAAAACCAGTTCACCAGCAAGAGTCGGCGAAGCGGCGGATCGCGCAGCAAATTCCAAACCCGTTGTGGCCCGCTTGCCGTGGGCGGCGCAGGGCTGGGTCCCTCGGCAACGCCGCGAACCCACAGCCAAGCCAGCAAGGGCAACAGCGCCATCAAGGCAAAAGCCGCGCGAAAACCTGCATGGTCAATCAGCAAGCCCGCCAGCAAGGGCCCCACAAAATTGGAAGCGGCAGGCCCCACCGACAGCCAGCTGAAGGCGCTGCGCAGGGCGACAGGGTTTTCGGCCATGCGCCCCACATGCCGTTGCAAGGCAATGATGACCGCACCCGTGGCGCCCCCCGTCAACAAGGCGCTCAAGCACAAGACCGGGTACAGCGGCCAAACCACCGCCAACAACGCACCGGCGCAAGCCATGGCAATGCCAATGCGCAAGGTGGGCTGCATGCCATGGCGGTCGACAAAGCGACCGGCTGGCAAGGCCAGGAAGACTTGCGTCAACGCAAACATGGCCAGCAGCAAGCCCACAGCCGCCTCGCTGTAGCCTTCGCGCAAAGCCATCAGCGGAGAGGCCAGGCGCATGCCTGTCATGCAGGCGTGCAAGCAAATCTGGCCCGCCACCAGGCGAAACAGCTCGCGCTTCATTCCTCGTCGGGCAGGTTGTCAGGCGTGGGCAACAGGGCTTGCGCTTCCCCGTCGGGCAGGGCTTCCACATTTTTCAAAGCGCGCCGCATTTGTCGGCTGCGGGTGTCGGCGCGGTCCAGGGTGTCGGCGGCTTTTTGCACTTGCTCGCGGACCTTGGCCACCCAGTCGCCATAGCGTTCAAACTCTGTTTTGACCGCCCCCAAAACCTTCCACACTTCGGAAGCTTGTTGCTCCAGCGCCAGCGTGCGAAAACCCATGTGCAGGCTGTTCAACATGGCCAACAAAGTGGTGGGGCCTGCCAGCGTCACACGGTAATCGCGTTGCAAGCTGTCCATCAGGCCTGGGCGGCGCAGCACCTCGGCATACAGGCTCTCGATGGGCAGAAACAAGATCGCAAAGTCGGTGGTGTGCGGCGGCGCCAGGTAGTTCTCGGCAATGCTGCGCGCTTCGCTGCGAATGCGCGACTCCAAGGCTTTGGCGGCCAGCTCGGCGGCCGCAGGGTCGGCCCGGTCGTGCGCGTCCAACAAGCGCTCGTAATCTTCGCGCGGAAATTTGGCATCCACAGGCAGCCACACGGGCTCGCCGGACTCCCCGCCCCGGCCTGGGAAGCGGATGGCGAAATCCACGCGTTGGTTGCTGCGTGGGCGCGTTTCCACTTGCTTGGCGTATTGCTCGGGGGTCAGCACTTGCTCGAGCAAAGCTTCCAACTGCACCTCGCCAAAAATGCCACGGGTCTTGACGTTGGTCAGCACCCGCTGCAAGTCGCCCACGCCCTGGGCCAGCGACTGCATTTGCCCCAAACCCTGGTGCACCTGCTCGAGCCGGTCTGCCACCTGTTTGAAACTTTCAGACAAGCGGGCTTCCAGCGTGGACTGCAATTTTTCGTCCACGGTCTTGCGCATTTCATCAAGCTTGGCCGCATTGGTCTGCTGCAATTGCAACAGCTGGGCGTCCAGCGTGTGGCGCACTTCCTGCAAGCGCTGCGCATTGCTTTCACTGAGCGCACGAATCTGGTTGCTCAGGGTGTCACCCAAGTGCTTTTGCAGCGAGCCCATTTGCTCGGCCTGGCTCTGCTGAAAACTGTTCAGGCTTTGCTGCAATTCCTGGCGACCGATTCGCGAAGATTCGCTGATTTCATAGCGCAGGTCACGCTCGAGCCGCTCGATCTTTTCCTGCATGAGCTTGAGCTCGGTCACCAGGAGGGTGTCATCGCGCGCATTCAAGCGGCGCAAGACCATCAACACAATCACCAGCAAGATGCTGATGAGCGCCAGCAGAAAGTTGTTGTCGAGCATCATGTCAGCGTGACACGTCGTTCAGCGGGGTGCGGGCCCGCCCGTGCACCAGGTAATCCAGCAAATTGTCCGCGGCCAAGTTGGCCATTTTCAAGCGTGTGGCCACCGTGGCACTGGCAATGTGCGGCGTGAGCACCACATTGGGCACGGTCAAAAGGTCCGGGTGCACGGAAGGCTCTCCCTCGAACACGTCCAGGCCCGCTGCGGCAATGCGCCGTGACTTCAACGCTTGTGCCAAAGCGGCATCGTCCACGATGCCGCCGCGGGCAATGTTGACCAGGGTGGCGGTGGGTTTCATCATGGCGATTTCGGCGGCCCCAATGGTGTGGTGGGTTTGGGCGGAATAAGGCACCACCAGCATGACATGGTCAGCCGTGCGCAGCAATTCTTCTTTGCTGGCATAGCGGGCCCCGCATGCGGCCTCTTGCTCTGGCGGCAAGTGGCTGCGGTTGTGGTACAGCACCTGCATGCCAAAGCCATGGGCGGCGCGGCGCGCAATCCCTTGCCCAATGCGCCCCATGCCAATGATGCCCAGCGTGCTGCCGTGCACTTCGGCGCCGGCAAACATGTCGTAGCTCCACTTGGTCCAGTGGCCGGCGCGCAAATAGTGCTCGCTTTCGGTCACGCGGCGCGCGGTGGCCATGAGCAAGGCAAAGCCGAAGTCGGCGGTGGTCTCGGTCAGCACATCCGGGGTGTTGGTGGCCAGCACACCGGCGGCGGTCATGGCCGGCACGTCAAAGTTGTTGTAACCCACGGCCATGTTGGCCACCACCTTGAGGCTGGGGCAGGCAGCCAGCAGCGCCGCATCGATGCGCTCGCTGCCGGTAGTGAGGGCGCCAACCTTGCCGCGCATTTTGTCGGTGAGCTCTGCGGGCGTGTAGACCACATCGTCCTGGTTGGCAGTGACCTCAAAGGCTTGGGACAAGCGATCGAGGACTTCGGGAAAAATGGCGCGGGCGACGAGGATGGCAGGTTTCATGTGCAAGGTCTCAAGGTCAAGATGTCAGTGTGTCAGGTGGTGTTGAAGCATGTACAGCACGGCGCCTGAAAAATACCCCACCAGGGCCAACCCGCTGATTTTTCGGACATACCAGCCAAACGCGATTTTCTCCAGGCCCATGGCCGCCACACCGGCGGCTGAGCCAATGATCAGGATGGAGCCTCCTGTGCCCGCGCAATAGGCCATGAATACCCACAAAAAACTGTCTGTCGGGAAGTCTGCAAGGCTGTACATGCCCATGGACGCAGCCACCAGCGGCACGTTGTCCACCACCGCGCTGGCCAGGCCGATCACCAACACAATCAGGTCTTGCCGGCCGATGGCTTGGTCCATCCAACGCGCCAGCGAGGACAACACATGGGTGTGCTCCAGGGTGGCGACCGACAAAAGAATGCCAATGAAGAACACAATCGACCCCATGTCAATTCGGGACAGCGCATGGGCCAGGGTCAAGGGTTGTCGAACCTCGTCGTCCTTGTGCCGATGCACCAAGTCACCGACCAACCACAGCAAGCCCAGCCCGAGAAGCACACCCATGAAGGGCGGCAGATGGGTCCAGGTCTTGAACGCAGGCACGGCCACCAAGATGCCCAGCCCCAAAAAAAACATCAAGTTGCGCTCAAAGGTCGAGGTTGCGATTTGCGCTTCCTCATTCGCGGCGACAGGCGCAATCACTTTCTTCCCTTTGAGCCACAAAGCGGTGAAGGCCAAGGGAACCAACAAATTCGCCAGAGATGGGATCAGCAAGCCCTTCATGATTTCCAATGACGTGATTTGCCCGCCAATCCACAGCATGGTGGTGGTCACATCGCCAATGGGCGTCCAGGCCCCGCCAGCATTGGCCGCAATGATGATCATGCCGGCAAAGAACAGGCGGTCCTCACGCCGATCCAACAGCTTTTTCATCAGCGAAACCATCACGATGGTGGTGGTCAGGTTGTCCAGAATGGCGCTGAGAAAAAACGTGACAAAGCCAACCAGCCACATCAGGGAAGAAAGGCTGCGGGTCTGAATGCGTTGGGTGATCACTTCAAAGCCATTGTGGGCATCCACCACCTCCACAATCGTCATCGCACCGATCAGAAAAAAGACGATCTGGGCCGTGCCCATCAGCGACTCGCCCAGCTCGTCGCCCACGCGCTGCGGATCGCCAATCATCACGGCATAGCAGGTCCAAAGCAGCCCCGCGCCCAACAAGGCAGAAGCCGACTTGTTGACCCCCAATGGGTGCTCCAAGGCAATGGCCATGTAGGCCAAAACAAACAAGATCATCAGCGTGGTCAACATGATGGACTTCTCTATCCCCAAAAATGTGAAACTATTCCGCCGCAGTGATGTCAAACACCTGGCGCAAATACGCCAGGTATTTCTCGTCATCACACATGCCCTTGCCGGGTGTATCCGAAATTTTGGCGACGGGCTGACCATTGCAACGCGTCATCTTGATGACGATTTGAAGCGGTTCATAGCCCAGATCGTTGGTCAGGTTGGTGCCAATGCCAAAGGCGAGTTGGCAACGCCCGTTGAATTGCTGAAACAACTCGATGGTGCGCGGCACAGTCAGGCTGTCGCTGAAAATCAGCGTTTTGGTGCGCGGGTCCACCCGGTTGTCGCGGTAGTGCTGAATCATGCGCTCGCCCCAGTTGAAGGGGTCGCCGCTGTCATGGCGCGCGCCGTCAAACAGCTTGCAAAAGAACATGTCGAAGTCACGCAAAAAGGCGTTCAGCCCATAGACGTCGCTCAGCGCAATGCCCAGGTCACCGCGGTATTCTTTGGCCCAGGATTCGAAGGCAAACACCTGGCTGTCACGCAAACGCGGGCCCAGCGCCTGGCAAGCCTGCAGGTATTCATGTGCCATGGTGCCCAACGGGGTGAGGCCCAGCAAAAAGGCGTAGTACACATTGCTGGTACCGGCAAACTGCCCTTGCGGCCCGGTGCCCAGACGGGCAGACATCACCCGCAGCACTTCCTCTTGCCAAGCCCTGGAGAAGCGTCGGCGCGTACCATAGTCCGCAATTTTCAGGGTCTGCAAACCATCGGCCTGGAGCTGCGCGATTTTGGTGTCGAGTCGGCGGCGGCCTTCCATGAGGTCCGGCACCTTTTGGGTGTTGCGGAAATAGACCTCGTTGACGATGGCCAGCACCGGAATTTCAAACAGGATGGTGTGCAGCCACGGGCCATGAATGTGGATGTCAATTTCACCGTTGGACAACGGCGTGACCTCGATGTATTTTTCATTGAGCCGAAACAGCCCCAAAAAATCCACGAAATCGCTTTTGATGAAACGCAGCGAGCGCAGGTACTGCAGTTCGGACTCTTTGAAGTTCAGGCTGCACAGCGAGCGTATCTCGCGGCGAATTTCCTCCACAAACGGCGCCAGCGCAATGCCCGGGTTGCGGCAACGAAATTTGTACGACACCTGCGCACCCGGAAATTGGTGCAGCACCACCTGCATCATGGTGAACTTGTACAGGTCGGTGTCGAGCAGGCTGGTGATGATCATGGTCGGTGTCCAGGCAAAGCCTTAAGCCAGCCAATGCGTGAACGACTCGACCGTCTCGCGCGGCGTCACCAAGGTGTTGACCTTGTCGGTCTCATCGGCCCATCCCAAGGCCATGCCGCACACCAGCATTTCATTGTCCCCCGCACCAATGTGCGGCAGGATGATTTTTGAAAAGCCGTTCCATGCCGCTTGTGGGCAGGTGTGCAAGCCCCGTGCGCGTGCGGCCACCATGATGCTCTGCAAGAACATGCCGTAATCGACCAGCGAGCCGCGACCCATGACACGGTTCAGGGTGAACATCAAACCGACGGGGGCGTCGAAAAACTTGTAGTTGCGCTGGTGCTGCAAATGCATCTTGTCTTTGTCACCCTTGCCAATGCCCAACAGGCCGTAAAGGCTCCAGCCGTTTTCACGCCGGCGGTCAATGAAGGGGCTGACCCATTGGGTGGGGTAATAGTCGTAGGCCTCGCGGTACTCCTCAGCCAAAGCCGGGTTGGCTCGGATGGCATCGTGGGCCGCGCACACTTTCTCGACCAGGCTGTCGCGCGCGGCGCCTTGCAGCACATACACCTGCCAGGGCTGGGTGTTGGTGCCTGAGGGCGAGCGGCGCGCGACCTCGAGAATGTCGGTGATCATCTCGCGCGTCACTGCCTGTTGGGTGAAGGCGCGTGCCGACATGCGGCTGGTGATGGCGTGATCGACCGCCTGCTGTGCTGAACTCATAAAAGTGTCTCCAGAGCTGTTTTGAAGGGTGCCGGCAAGCTCACTGGGCGTCGTGTTTCCCGGTCCACATACACATGCACAAAGTGTCCTTTGGCGGCGCAGCTGTCTTGCCCTTGGGCAAACAGGCCAATCTCGTAGCGTACGCTGGAACTGCCCAGCTTGGCCACACGGATACCGGCTTGCACGGTCTGGGGAAAAGCCAGCGGCGCAAAATAATTGCACTGGGTTTCAATCACCAGGCCGATGGTGGTGCCGGCATGGAAGTCGAGCACGCCCTGCTCTACCAGGTAGGCATTGACGGCGGTGTCGAACCAGCTGTAGTAGACGACGTTGTTGACGTGGCCATACACATCGTTGTCCATCCAGCGGGTGGGTATGTCACGAAAGACGCGGTAAGCGCTGCGCGGCTCGGGCTGAGGACGGGCCGCTGAAGGGGGGGTGTCTTGTCTCATCAGCCCCGATTCTGCCAGTGTCGCCAGTACTCACGGGCCACCCGGAACGTATTGACCTGTACCTGCACCGTTTCCTCGATCCGTACGCCATACCCACCGGCCATGGCAAAGGCCAAAGGCAGGCGGCGCTGAAACGCCCAATCAAACACGCGCCGGTCCCGGGCTTCCAGGCCGTCGTAGGACAACTTCAAGCGGCCCAAACGGTCTCCCTCGAAGGGATCGGCTCCCGCCAGGTAGATCACCAGACCTGGCTCAAAACGTTGCTCCAGGGTGATCAAGGCCTGCTCCAACGCTTCCAGGTAGGCATCGTCGCGGCAACCATCGGGCAAGGCCACATCCAGGTCGCTGTCTTCTTTTCGGAAGGGGAAGTTCTTTTCTCCATGCAAGGACAAGGTGAACACGCTGGGGTCCTGAGCGAAGATGCTGGCCGTGCCATTGCCCTGGTGCACATCCAGGTCGATGATGGCCACTTGCAAAGGCCTTGCATGCTGCCGCAGCCATTCAGTCTGCATCAAGCGGCTGGTCACTGCCGCATCGTTGAACACGCAAAAGCCACCGCCCTTGTCGCGATAGGCATGGTGGGTGCCCCCCGCCAGGTTGCCTGACACGCCCTCGGAAAAAGCGGTTCGCGCCGCCTGAATCGTGGCGCCGCACGAGCGCCGCGCACGCACCAGCATGCCCTCGTTCCAGGGGAAACCAATTTCGCGTTGGGCCTGCGGGCTCAAGGTGCCCTGTTCGATCGCCGTCACATAGTGCGGGTCGTGCACCAAGGCCAATTCGCCATCACTGGCAGGCTCCGACAGTTGCAAGTCAATGTCGGGCAGGTCGCTGTCCAATCGGGCCCTTAACAGCTCGTATTTGCCCATGGGAAAGCGGTGCCCGGGGGGCAACTGCTGGACATTCGGGGTGGCATAGAAGATCTTCACTGGGCGGAGATTGTGCCTTTGAGCCCCCGACCCAGGCCCAGCCGCGGTTTTTAGGAAGCCACCTCTAAATTGCTGCGATGCAACAAAAGAGCCTTGCAAACCTGCGGGATAACCCTATACTTCAACTCATGCTGCACTGCAACATGAAACTTCAAGTTGAAGCGCAGAACCCTTAACCTTTTCATTTAATGGAGTTCCTCATGTTGACCGTTGACCAAGTTGCCGCCGCACACAAAGCCAATCTGGACGTTGCCTTCGGCCTGAGCGCCAAAGCCTTCGCCGGCGTGGAAAAGCTGGTTCAGTTGAATGTTGCCGCTGCCAAAGCCGCCCTGAACGAATCTGCCAGCCACGCCCATGCCCTGCTGAGCGCCAAAGACGCCCAGGAAGTGCTGGCCCTGCAAACCAACGCCGTTCAGCCCCTGGCTGAAAAAGCTGCCGCTTATGGCCGCCATGTCTATGACATCACCACCAACACCAGCAGCGAGTTCACCGCCGCTTTCGAAGCCAAGGCCGCTGAAGCCCAGAAAACCGTTCTGAGCTATGTCGACGCTGCCGCCAAGAACGCCCCCGCTGGCTCTGAATCTGCTGTGGCCATGTTCAAGAGCGCCATCGCCGCCAGCAACAACGCCATGGAATCTGTGCAAAAAGTGGTCAAGCAAGCGTCCGAAGCTGCTGAAGCCAACCTGCAAGCCGTGACCAGCACCGCTGTGAACGCCGCCAAAACCGCTTCCAAGAAGCGCTGAACCCGTTGTCTCCTCGGATCTTTCGCGGCCAATGGGCCCAGGGATCCCTTCATGGGTCCGTCGCAAGACGGGCCCTTTTTTTTGCCCTGCGGGGGTCTTCAGCGCTCCAAGGCTTTGCGCAAGGCAGGCAAGGCCTGCAACATGGCCGCTCGGCCGGCTTCAATGGAGCGGCGACGCTCGCTGAAGGCGGCGCTGCCCACCCCCATCAAGGCAGGCCGCACCACCACTTCCGCTTCTTTGAGCTCAAAGGCATTGATGCTTTTGCTCATGATGGTGAAGGTTTGTAACAGCACTTGCAGCATGTCGTTGGCCTTGTTGCTTTCGGGGGCGCTGGAAATGTCCACGGCCAACACCACATCGGCCCCCATTTGGCGGGCAAAGCGCACAGGCACGGGCGAGACCAGCCCACCATCCACATAATCTCGCCCCGCCACACGGACCGGCTCAAACACCGCCGGCACCGCGCTGGAGGCGCGCACTGCGGTGGCAATGTCGCCGCGCTGGAACAAAACGCCTTGGCCCGAATGCAAATCGGTGGCCACAATGCCCAAGGGCAAAGGCAGGTCTTCGATCTTGCGGCCACCGGTCTGCGCCGCCACATAGCGCGCCAGGCCATCGCCACGCATCATGCCGCGCGACAACAGCGGAACCGTCCAATCGGTCAGTGTGGCCTCGTCCATGGTTTCGGAGACGCGTTGCAATTGAGCGCCATTTTTGCCGCTGGCATAAAAGGCCGCCACCAAGCTGCCGGCCGAAGTGCCCACAACCAAGGCGGGTGCAATGCCCGCCTCTTCCAAAACCTGAATCACGCCCACATGGGCAAAGCCGCGGGCTGCACCGCCCCCGAGTGCAAGCCCAAGTTTCAGGGGGCGCTTCGGTGCGGGTGGCGGCTCTTCGCGCACCAGCGGCGGCGTCACCGCGCTGGTGTCGCCAGGCAACTTCGGTGGCGTGGGGGCCACAGGCGCGGTGGAACATCCCACCAAGCCGGCAAAGGCCAGCCAAACGCAAAGGGTGCGCGCATGGCGCCAAGAGGGCATCGTGTTCATAGAGGCGAATTGTCTCTCTAAGCAGGGGTCTGAGATAATTTACCGATCCATCCACACACAGCAAGAAGAGGTTTTCATGCAGATTCAAGGCAAAGTTTTCGTGGTCACCGGTGGCGCCTCCGGCTTGGGTGAGGGCACGGCCAGGATGTTGGCCAGCCAAGGCGGTACGGTGGTGATTGCCGACATGCAAACCGAACGTGGCGAGGCTGTGGCCAAAGAAATTGGCGGTCACTTCATTCGCTGCGATGTGTCCAGCGAAGCCGACGGCCAAGCTGCGGTCGACCTGGCCGTGTCTTTGGGCAAGTTCATGGGCCTGGTGAATTGCGCGGGCATCGCGCCGGCCGAAAAGACGGTTGGCAAAAAAGGCCCCCACAGCCTGGCGATTTACACCAAGACCATCATGGTCAACCTGGTGGGCACCTTCAACATGATTCGCCTGGCGGCCGATGCTTTTTGCCGCAACGAACCGGAAGCCACGGGCGAACGCGGCGTGATCATCTCCACCGCTTCGGTGGCCGCCTACGATGGCCAAATTGGCCAGGCCGCCTACAGCGCCTCCAAAGGCGGCGTGGTGGGCATGACCCTGCCCATTGCCCGCGACCTGGCCCGCAATGGCGTGCGCAACATGACCATCGCCCCCGGCATCTTTGGCACCCCCATGCTGTTCACCATGCCCCAGGAAGTGCAGGACGCGCTGGCCGCCAGCGTGCCCTTCCCTTCGCGTCTGGGCAAGCCAGAAGACTATGCGCGACTGGCGCAACACATCTTCGAAAACGACATGCTGAATGGCGAGGTCATTCGCTTGGATGGCGCCATTCGGATGGCCCCGAAATAAGCACCCCATGCTGGACCGCTGGGTCATCACCGGTCTGGCGTGCCTGAGCCTGGTCGGCGCTGCATGGGCCGTGGACGCACCGGAAGCAGCCAGTGGCTTTCGGGCCAAGCCAGGTTGGGAATTCCCCAAGCGCGCCGTGGCCAGTGCCAACCCGCTGGCCAGCCAAGCGGGGCTGCGCATCTTGCGCGAAGGCGGCAGTGCGCTGGACGCCGCCATCGCCGTTCAAATGGTGTTGGCATTGGTGGAGCCTCAGTCCAGCGGCCTGGGCGGAGGGGCTTTTTTGCTGCACCACGATGGCCAGCGCGTGCAGGCCTGGGATGGCCGTGAAACCGCACCGGCTGAAGCCACCGAAGATTTGTTCATTGTGGATGGCAAGCCCATGGGGCTGGCGCAGGCGGTGGTGGGTGGCCGCGCCGTGGGCGTGCCTGGTGTGGTGCGCATGCTGGAGATGGCGCACCGACAGCAAGGGCGCTTGCCATGGGCCCAATTGATCGCGCCGACCATCGACTTGGCGCAAAAGGGTTTTCCTGTCTCTGAGCGGCTGCACAGCTTGTTGGCGCAGGAGACTGCGCTTCGCCAAGACCCCGTGGCTGCTGCTTACTTTTACCAAGCCAATGGCCAGCCTTGGCCGGTGGGCCATGTGCTGCAAAACCCCGAGATGGCGCAGGTGCTGCGGCGTGTGGCCGAGCGCGGCGCCGCAGCCTTGCATGAAGGCCCCGTGGCCGAGGCCATGGTGCGCACTGTGCGATCGCACCCCCGTAATCCCGGTCGGTTGAGCCTGCAAGATTTGGCGGCTTACCAAGCGCGCGAGCGCACCCCCTTGTGCTTTGACACGGAACGCCCGCCTCACGGCGCCTATCGGGTCTGCGGCTTTCCGCCACCCAGCTCGGGCGCCTTGGCCATTGGCCAGATTTTTGGCTTGATGGCTTGGGCACCCGCCGACCCCGCAGCTGCGTCTTGGGGGCCGGCCTGGGTGCATCGTTACACCGAAGCGGCACGCCTGGCCTTTGCAGACCGGGCCCACCATGTGGCAGACCCTGACTTTGTCGCCGCGCCCAACGGCGACTGGACCAGCCTGTGGTCCGAAAGCTATCTGAGGGCTCGGACCCAGGCCATGGGCTCGCAGCGCATGCCCACGCCATCGCACGGCCAACCTGGCTCAGCGCGCACGGCCTGGGGCACCATGGCCGAGCAGACAGAGCACGGCACCAGCCACTTGAGCGTGGTCGATGGCGAGGGCCGCAGCGTGGCCATGACCACCACGATTGAAAGTG
>CAYTZZ010000034.1:0-27583 GCA_964442645.1 uncultured Bordetella sp.
CGATGTGGGCCCCAACCCTGACTCGCTGCCCGGCTACTACGGCATCGTGGAAGGCTCCTGGAAGCATTTCGCCAAGGCCTGGGGCGTCGACTTCGAATGGATCAAGGGCCGCTTCTCCGCGCCCGCCATGATGAGCAAGCCTGGCATCACGGTGTCACGCTGGATCGACGGCGTGCTCGAGAAAAACGAGTTGATCGACCAAGACAGCAACCTGCGTGGCGTTTTCTATTGGGGCCATGCGCCCAACTCGCAGACCCGTGGCCTGGAAATGAAACGCGCCATGGACAAGCTCGATTTGCTGGTCGTGGTCGATCCCTATCCCTCGGCCACCGCCGCCATGGCGGCCATGCCCGGCAAGCCCGAAGACCTCAACCCCAACCGCGCGGTGTATCTGTTGCCCGCGGCCACACAGTTTGAAACCAGCGGTTCCTGCACGGCCTCCAACCGCTCCATTCAGTGGCGTGAGAAGGTGATCGAGCCTTTGTGGGAAAGCCGCACCGACCACATGATCATGTACCAGCTGGCCGAGAAGCTGGGCTTTGGCAAAGAGTTGGTCAAGAACTACAAGATGCAAAAAGTCAAAGGCATGGACGAGCCCGTGCCCGAGGACATCCTGCGCGAGATCAACAAGTGCGTCTGGACCATTGGCTACACCGGCCAAAGTCCGGAGCGCCTCAAGGCCCACATGCGCAACATGCATGTGTTCGACGTGAAAACCTTGAAGTCCAAAGGCGGCAAGGACAAGGAAACCGGCTACGACCTCAGCGGCGATTACTTTGGCCTGCCCTGGCCGTGCTGGGGCACACCCGAGTTGAAGCACCCGGGCTCGCCCAACCTGTACGACACCTCCAAGCA
This sequence comes from uncultured Bordetella sp., assembly GCA_964442645.1. GTDB lineage: Bacteria > Pseudomonadota > Gammaproteobacteria > Burkholderiales > Burkholderiaceae_C > Limnohabitans. The sequence continues at coordinate 856 of CAYTZZ010000034.1, forward strand.
TGTGATGGACGGTGGCGGCAACTTCCGCGCCAACTTTGGTGTCGAGCGCGACGGCAAGAATTTGCTGGCCGAAGACGGCTCGCATTCGCTGGGCGCGGACATCACCACCGGTTACCCCGAACTCGACCATGTGCTGCTCAAAAAGCTGGGCTGGTGGGACGAGCTGAACGATGCTGAAAAAGCGGCAGCCGAAGGCAAGAACTGGAAGACGGATTCCTCGGGCGGCATGATCCGCGTGTTCATGCAAAACCATGGCTGCCATCCGTTTGGCAATGCCAAGGCGCGTGCGGTGGTCTGGAACTTCCCCGACCCGATTCCGCAACACCGCGAGCCCTTGTACGGCAACCGTCCGGACCTCATGGTCAAGTACCCCACGCACGACGACAAAAAAGCCTTCTGGCGTTTGCCCACGCTGTACAAGACCGTCCAGCAGAAAAACCTGGAAGACAAGGTGCACGAGAAATTCCCGCTGATCATGACCTCCGGCCGCCTGGTCGAGTACGAAGGCGGTGGCGAGGAAACCCGCTCCAACCCCTGGTTGGCCGAGCTGCAACAAGAGATGTTTGTCGAGCTTCATCCCAAGACGGCGGCCGACCGCGGCGTTCGCAACGGCGAGCGCGTGTGGGTCAAGACGCCCACGGGTGGACGCATGAACGTGCAGGCGCTGGTCACCGCACGCGTGGCGCCGGACACGGTGTTCCTGCCCTTCCACTTCTCGGGCCGCTGGCAAGGCGCCGACATGTTGGCGCATTACCCGGCAGGTGCGGCGCCCATTGTGCGGGGTGAGTCGATCAACATGGCGACCACCTACGGTTACGACAGCGTCACCATGATGCAAGAGACCAAGACCACGGTCTGCAACATCGAACGCGCTTAATTCAAGGAGACCTCTGATGGCCCGCATGAAATTTATCTGTGATTCCGAGCGCTGTATCGAATGCAATGGCTGCGTCACGGCGTGCAAGAACGAGCACGAGGTGCCCTGGGGCGTGAACCGTCGCCGCGTGGTCACCCTCAACGATGGCGTGCCCGGCGAAAAGTCCATCTCGGTGGCTTGCATGCATTGTTCGGACGCGCCTTGCATGGCCGTGTGCCCGGTCAACTGCTTCTACAAAACCGACGAAGGCGTGGTGCTGCACGACAAAGACGTGTGCATTGGCTGTGGCTACTGCTCTTATGCCTGCCCCTTTGGCGCACCGCAGTTCCCCTCGCAAGGCACTTTTGGCGTGCGCGGCAAGATGGACAAATGCACCTTCTGCGCCGGCGGCCCCGAAGCCAATGGCAGCCAGGCCGAATTTGAAAAATACGGCCGCAACCGTTTGGCCGAAGGCAAGCTGCCGGCTTGTGCCGAAATGTGCTCCACCAAGGCCTTGCTGGCCGGCGACGGCGACGTGGTTGCCGACATCTTCCGCAACCGCGTGATCAAGCGCAACAAGGGCGCAGAAGTCTGGGGCTGGGGCACGGCCTACGGTAGCAAGCAAGCCGGCCAGCCTGCCAAAGAAGGGGGCAAATCATGAATGCCAAGACCGGCCTTTGCCTTCTCGGCCTCGTGGGCTTGCTCTCGGCTTGCGGTGAAAAACCCCAAGTGATGGGCACCCGCTCTGATGCTTCGCCTTACAGTGGCCCTACGGGCACTGCGGCGTCTTACAGTGCCGCGGGCTGGAAAGCCGGTGACAAAACCAGTTGGGAGCAATCCTTGCGTGCGCGGGCCCAGTACGGCCAGAACGACTACACCCGCGCACCCTGATCGGAGGTCACCATGTTCCGATTCCTCATGATGCTCTGCCTGGCCTTGGCCGGTTGGAGCGCCACCGCCCAGGACAAAGCGCCTGCGGTGCAAAGCGTCAACATTCAAGACGTCCGCCCAGATGCCAGCGACGACCCCAACTACGCTCAGCAAAACAATGCCGAGCGTGGCAAGGTCCAGCCAGGCAACAATGCGCCGATGTGGCGTCAAGTGGGTGCCGGCGTCGAAGGCTACAGCAGCTTGCCCAAGTCCACCGCGCCTGAAGCCGGCGTGTTGATTCAGCCCTTTGTGCAGTACCCCGGTTCAACGCTGACCAATGCCGGCGAAGCCTGGCGCCAGGTGCGTAACCGCTGGCTGATTCCCTACGGTGGGTCCTTGCTTCTGATTGTGTTGGGCGCCATTGCCATCTTCTACTGGACCAAAGGCACGATTGCGTTACATGGACAACCGACCGGCCGCATGATCGAGCGCTTCACGCCGTTTGAGCGCTCCGCCCACTGGGCCAACGCCATTGCCTTCGTGATCCTGGCGGTCTCGGGCTTGGTCATGGCCTTTGGCAAATTCATCCTGCTGCCCGTGGTGGGGAGCACGATCTTTGGCACGCTCACCTATGTGCTGAAGAACGCCCACAATTTTGCCGGCCCCCTGTTTGCCGTGTCACTGGTGGTGGTGATCGTCACCTTCATCAAGGACAACTTGCCGCGGCCCGAAGACTTTCAGTGGATGGCGCGTTTCGGCGGCTTGCTGGGGGGCCAGGAAGTGCCCTCGCACCGCTTCAACGCCGGTGAAAAAGTGCTGTTTTGGTTTGGGGTGTTCTTTGTCGGCGCCATCGTGGTGGCGTCCGGCCTGGTGCTCGACAAGCTGATTCCCGACCTGCTGTACGAGCGCAGCACCATGCAAATCGCCCACATGATTCACCTGGTCGCCACCGTCGTCATGATGGTGATGTTCATGGGCCACATCTACATGGGCACCTTGGGCATGGAAGGCGCCTACAGCGCCATGCGCACCGGCTATGTCGATGAAACCTGGGCCAAAGAGCATCACGAGCTTTGGCTTGACGATATTCACGCCGGCAAGATTCCGGCGCAACGCAGCACGCCCGCGGCCCAGCCCACGGTGCAAGCATGATCACTGGAGTGCACGCCATGACACAACGCTCTTCACTTTTGGCCCTGGTGCTGGCACTGGGGCTTTGCACCTCGGCTTGGGCCAAATTGCCCCCGCCCAGTGACGAGGCCAAGGCCAAGGCGGCCGAAGCCGCTGCCAAGACCGCACATGCCGGCAAGGTCAATGCCTTCAAGCTGTGCAAGGCCCAGGACAAAGTGGCGGCCCATGTACAGAAGACCAACAAGGCCAAGGCTGGCAAACCCTCGGCCACCGCGCCCTGTGCTGACCCCGGCCCCTTTGTGGCTGCAGCGCCTGCCGCTGCGCCTGCTGCGACAGCGCCCGCTGCTGCACCGGCCCCCGCACCTGCCAAAAAGTCTTGAGGCCCTGGCGCTGAGTGCCCAGCCCGGCAGGGCGGCACTCAGCACAAAGCGCTGACTCGGGCGACAATCGGGGCATGCCCAAACTGACCTCTTTGCTGCTGAACCTTGGCCATGCCCTGGATCACCTGTTCTTGTTGATCTTTGCCACGGCGGTGGGTGCCATCGCCGTCGACTTCGGGGTGGGGCGCTGGGAAGACATGATGCCCTACACCGTGGGCGCCTTTGTCCTCTTTGGCATCGGGTCCATCCCCGCAGGCCGTCTGGGCGATCTCTGGGGCCGGCGTCGCATGATGGTGGTGTTCTATGTTGGCATGGGCCTGTCGGGCTTGCTGGTGGCTGCCACCCAGTCGCCCTGGCAAATGGCCGTGGCCTTGACGTTGATGGGCGCTTTCTCGGCCATCTACCACCCGGTGGGCATTCCGTTCCTGGTGCAGCGCTCGACAACGCCAGGCCTGACGATTGGCATCAATGGCTTGGCGGGCAACATGGGCATTGCCCTGGCCGCGCTCTCCACCGGTTTTTGGGTGCAGTATTTTGGCTGGCGCATGGCCTTTGTGATGCCCAGCTTGCTGTCCCTGGTGTGCGCCTGGTTGTTCTGGCGGCATGCGCCGCCAGAAGCATCGGCGCCCGCCAAGAAAAACAACACCTCGGTGCATTTGCCGAAAAACCTGGCCATTCGAACCTTGCTGGTCATGATTGGCTCGGCCATCACCACCAGCGTGTTGTTCAACTTCACCACCAATGGCAATGCGCAACTGCTGGCCGAGCGGCTGCAAGGCCTGGTGCACGAGCCGGTGATGATTGGCGTGTTGCTGGCGTGCATGTATGCGGTGGCCTCGTTTGCCCAAGTGGCGGTGGGCCGCTTGATCGACCGCGTGCCTGTGAAGCCCTTGCTGTTTTCCATCATCGTGGCCCAGGCCATCATCTTCTTGTTGGCCGCCAATGCCACTGGCTGGCTTTGGTACGCGGCCGCCATTCTCTACATGGTGACGGTGTTTGGCGCGATTCCCTTCAACGACGTCATGGTGGTGCGCTACATCGACGACTCGCTGCGCTCCCGCGTCAGCGGCACCCGCATTGCCGTGTCCTTTGGTTTCAGCTCCTTGGTGGTGTATTTGCTCGGTCCCATGGTGAAGCAACAAGGTTTTGCCACGCTGATGCTGGTCATGTCCTGTGTGGCCGCCATGGGTGCATTGATCGTGCTTTGGCTGCCGGGCGAGGCCCAAATGCGCATGGCGCGGCAGTCTTAAAAATGGCCAGCCCACCTGCCCCTTGGGTGGGTTTGGGGGGCCAGCCTGTCATCCAGGTGTCCTGGGGCCTGGCGGCCTGCATGCCACAATGAATTCATGGAACTCAATACCCAAGTCGTCACCACCCCGGCACGCGATGCCGCCACCGTCCTGATGTTGCGTGACCATGCCGACGAAGGCTTGCAGGTGTTCATGCTGCGTCGCCACAGCGATTCCTCGGTGTTGGGCGGCGCCTATGTGTTTCCGGGGGGCAAGCTGGACACGGCTGACCTGGAAATCGATGCGTCAGTGCACCTGGACCAGGCCCCCGATGCGCTGCACCAGCAACTGGCCGAGCCCGAACTCGACTTGGACAAAGCCAGCGGTTTGTTTGTAGCCGCCCTGCGCGAAGCCTTTGAGGAATGCGGCGTCTTGTTTGCCCATTCCCTGCAGCAACGCCCGGTGGATGTGGCCGATGTCTGGCGCCAAATGCGCGAAGGCTTTCACCTGACCGATTTGCTGCCGGTGTTGCAGCTGCGATTGAAAACCCAGGCCCTGGTGCCTTGGACCCGCTGGATCACGCCGTTCAAGCCCTCGGTCATGAACAAGCGCTTTGACACCCGCTTCTTCTTGGCAGCCGCCCCCGAAGGCCAGATTGCCGTTCACGACAACATCGAGGCCACCGAAAGCGCCTGGCTCAGCCCACGCCGCGCGCTGGAAGATTATTGGGGCGGCCAGATCGACCTGGCTCCGCCGCAAATCATGAGCCTGGTGAACCTAAACCACTACAATGATGTGGCGCAGGCCATGCAAGCCGCGCGCCTGCGCCCGCCCCCCACCATCCAGCCTGAGCCGTTTGACGACGAAGGCACGCGCACCATTTGCTACCCCGGCGATGTGCGCCACCCGCTCTCAACCCCAGTGATGCCAGGGCCTTCGCGCTTGCGTTACAACAAGGGCCGTTTTGAACCCGAAGGGGGCTTGGCCGCCTTCTTGACCCGTTCTTAAAATGGCAAAACCTGGTGCACGGCTTGCCCCATGGTGAGCGCCAAGAAATGGTGTAATCTGCGAATTCATAAGGAGTCAACATGTCGCGTTTTCTGAAAAAATTGGCTTGGGTGGTGGGCTTGTCGGCCGCTGTGCTGGCTGCGCCCATGGCGCAGGCCCAGGGCTACCCCAACAAACCCATTCGCCTGATTTGCCCCTTCCCCCCTGGCGGCGCCGTGGACATCGCTTCGCGCGCCATCGCTGCCGAGTTGTCCAAGAACTTGGGCCAACCCGTGACCGTGGACAACCGCCCGGGTGCTGGCGGCAACATCGGGGGGGCGGAAGCTGCGCGCTCCGCACCAGATGGCTACACCCTGTTCATGACCACCAGCGGCATTCAGGCCATCAACCCGGCGCTGTACTCGAAAATGCCGTTCGACCCCAACAAGGACCTGATGCCGGTGGTCGGCCTGGTGTCCTTGAACAATGTCTTGGTCTTGCACCCCTCGGTCAAGGCCAACTCTGTGGCCGAAGTGATTGCCATGGCCAAGGCACAGCCTGGTGCGGTCAATTACGCGTCCAGCGGCAGCGGCACCAGCATCCACATGTCGGGCGAGATGTTCAAGCACCTCACGGGTGTGAACATGGTGCACATCCCCTACAAAGGCAGTGCGCCTGCCTTGAACGACTTGTTGGGTGGCCAGGTCATGATGATGTTTGACAACATCCCCTCTGCATTGCCCCACATCAAGTCGGGAAGATTGCGTGCCTTGGCCACCACCGGCGGCAAACGCGACCCCTTGTTGCCCGAGTTGCCCACCTTGGCGGAAGCCGGCGTCCCAGGTTACGAGTCTGGCGTCTGGTTTGGCTTGGCAGTGGCTGCTGGCACCCCCAAAGAAATCATTGCCAAGCTGAACGCCGAAGCGGTCAAAGGCACCAAGGCCCCCGAATTCGTCAAGCGCATGACCGAATTGGGCTACAACATCATGGGAACCAGCCCGGAAACCATGTCAGACATGCTGCGCGCCGAGACAAACCGCTGGGGCCCGATCGTCAAGGCTTCTGGCGCCAAAGCGGACTGATGCGAGCGCTGCCCCCCGTTGATGCGGGGTGCTGCGCTCAGCCGGGTCGTCGGACCCGCTAAGATGGAGCCCAAGCATGGGTTCCATTTTTTTTATTCGCTCAGAAAAAGCACCAAAAGCCGGTGCAAGTGCCGGTGATTTTCTGAATCAGCAGGTCAATCAGGGTGCCCACCACGAACAGGGGCAGGCCCAGATACAACAGTCCCCACAGCAAAGCCATCCAGGTCAGCCGGGGCTCTGGCATGCGGTGGCCCAAAATGGTTTGGGTCGGCGAGCGCTGAAAAATCCGTCGAATCAGGGACATGGGGTGTTCCATCTTTGCCAAGGGATTCTAGTGGCATGAACGTGCAATGGGACCATCATGACCTTGCCCAATGGGACCAAGACCACGCCCGGGTGGGCGCAGCCTTGCAGCAAGATTGGGCCTATGGCGCCTGCATGCTGCTCATGGGCGTGCCGGTGTGGCGCGCCCGGGTGTTGCGCGGGGGCGAACCCATTGCCCTGGCCCAGTTCATCGGCCGCCGCTTGGGGCCGTTGGCGACTTTCGCCTTGTGCTCGCGCGGCCCGGTGTGGCTGCAAGACCTGAGCCCGGCAGACAAAGCGCAGGCTTACCGTGCCTTGCGGCAAAGCCTGCCCCTGCCGCGCCCTCGGTTTGCTTTTTTCTCGCCCGATGAGCCCTTGCAGTCCGAGCTGGGCTTGCCGACCTGGCGTCGCGTCATCACAGGCTATGCCACCGTCATGTTGGACCTGACCCCTTCGCTGGAAGATCTGCGTGCCAAGCTCGAAGGCCGCTGGCGCAACCGGTTGGTGGCCGCAGAAAGTTCCGATTTGGTGGTGCACAAGGTGGGCACCAATCCCGCCCAGTACCGCTGGGTGCTCGAGCAGGAAAACCAGCAGCGTGAACAACGCGGTTTTCAGGGCTTGCCGGTGGGCTTCATGGACCATTACATCCAGAGCCGCAAGGCGCCTGCGCGCACGGTGCTCACCTTGCGCGCCGACCAGGGCCGTGAGCGTGTGGCCGCCATGATGTTTTTGTTGCACGGCAGTGTGGCCACTTACCAAGTGGGCTGGTCGAATGATGCGGGGCGTGACTTGAATGCCCACAACCTGTTGCTTTGGCATGCCATCGAGGCGCTCAAGCAGCGCGGCATTCGCCAACTGGACCTGGGCGGTGTGAACACCGCCCGAAGCGCCGGCATTGCCCGCTTCAAATTGGGCACGGGTGGCCAACCTTTGATTTTGGCGGGAACCTACTTGTGAGCGCGCCGTCGTCGACCTTGCGCGTGGACCAACTGGCTTGCGAGCGCGGCCACCGGCGCCTGTTTTCGAACGTGAGTTTCGAGTTGTCGCCCGGCCAGTGGCTGCACCTTGAGGGTGACAACGGCGTGGGCAAGACCAGCTTGCTGCGCATTGTGTGCGGCCTCTCGCCTGCCCATGAAGGCCAGGTCTTGTGGGGGGGGCGCGCAGTGCGCGAGGTGGCCGCCGATTTCCGCTCGCATTTGCTCTACCTGGGCCACGGCTTGTCGTTGAAAGAAGAGCTCAGTGCCCTGGAAAATTTGCAAGCCGATGCCGCCGTGGCGGGGCGCGCCCTGAGCGCCGCGCAAGCCATGGCCGCCCTGGCGCAGCAAGGCCTGAAGGGGCGCGAGCATTTGCCTTTGCGGGTGTTGTCACAAGGCCAGAAACGGCGCACGGCCCTGGCCCGCTTGCAAGCTGGCAATGCCAGCTTGTGGGTGTTGGATGAGCCTTTTGTGGCCCTGGATGCGCGGGCAGTGGAGGCTTTGCGCCAGGTCTTGTCGCAGCATGTGGCCCAGGGCGGCATGGTCCTGTACACCAGCCACCAGCCGGTGCCCCTGGATGGCAGCGGCTCTTCTTACAGGTTGCAGCGATGAGTGCCTTTGTCGCCGTCATGCGCCGTGACCTGCTGCTGGCCCTGCGCCGCAAGACCGAGGTCTTGACCGGGGTGTTCTTCTTTGTGGTGGTGGCCAGTTTGTTCCCGTTGGCGATTGGCCCGGAGATGAAAATCTTGCGCCTGGTGGCACCGGGCATTTTGTGGGTGGGTGCCTTGTTGGCCAGCATGCTGGCCTTGGGCCGCTTGTTCGAGACCGACTACCGCGATGGCACGCTGGAGCAAATGGCTTTGTCCCCCCATGGTTTGGGGGGCTTGGTGATGGCCAAAATCCTGGCGCACTGGCTGTTGTCGGGCTTGCCCTTGGTGTGCCTGGCGCCCGTGTTGGGCTTGCAATTTGACCTGGCGCCAGAGGCCTTGGGCATTTTGACGCTGACCTTGCTGATCGGCACGCCCATCTTGTCTTGTGTGGGTGCCATCGGCGCCGCTCTGACCCTGGGGGTGCGCGGCGGCGGCGTTTTGCTGTCTTTGCTGGTGCTGCCCTTGTTTGTGCCGGTGCTGGTGTTTGGTGCGGGCGCCGTCGAGGCGCAAGCGGGCGGGCTGGGCGCGCAAGCGCACCTGTCCATTTTGATGGCCATGCTGTTGACGGCGGCGTTTTTCAGCCCTTGGGCTTGCACGGTGGCGCTGCGAATTGCCTTGGAATAATGTGGGGTTTTCGGCTTGACCTTGGTCAAGTAAGGATTTGTTGTTCCATGCGATGCTCCACCCTCAGATTGAACGGATGACATGACGATACGTTGGTTTCACTATGCTGCACCGCAGACCTTCTATGGTCTGGCAGGGCGTTTGTGGCCCTGGTTTGCGGCACTGGCAACGCTCTTGGCTGTGGCCGGGCTTTGGATCGGCTTTGCCGTGGCCCCCACCGACGCCCAGCAGGGCGAGGGTTACCGCATCATTTTTGTCCATGTGCCCGTGTCCTGGATGTCCATGGTCATCTACTTGGCGATGGCTTTTTGGAGTGTGCTGGGGCTGACCTTCAACACCCGCTTGTCAGGCATGATGACGCGGGCCTTGGCGCCCACTGGCGCCATCTTCGCTTTTTTATCCCTGTGGACCGGCGCCTTGTGGGGCAAGCCAATGTGGGGCACCTGGTGGGTCTGGGACGCGCGCCTGACGTCCGAGCTGATTTTGTTTTTCCTTTACCTGGGCTACATCGCGCTCACCTCGGCCATCGACGATCCGCGCCGCGGTGACCGGGCCGGCGCCTTGATCGCCATCGTGGGGGCCGTCAATGTGCCCATCATCTATTTTTCAGTGAAGTGGTGGAACACCTTGCACCAAGGCGCATCGGTATCGCTGACGCAAGCGCCCAGCATGGCGCGCATCATGCTGTGGGGCATGTTGCTGATGGCGCTGGCGTTTTGGATGTACAGCATTGCCTTGGTCCTTTACCGGGTGCGCACCTTGATCCTGGTGCGCGAACGACATACCGAGTGGGTGCAGCAATTGGAGGTGCGGCCATGAGGTGGCAGAGTTGGGCCGATTTTTGGGCCATGGGCGGCTATGGCCTGTATGTCTGGGGCAGCATGGTCGTCACTTTTTTGCTGATGGCCCTGGAAGTCTTCATGGCGCGCCAGGCGCGCTTGCAAGCCGAGCGTGAGCTGCAACAGGCGCAGGCGCTGAACCAACAAGATGGAGAGGCTGCATGACGCCCCGTCAAAAGCGTTTTTCTTTGATCATCGCTGGCATCGTGGTGTTGGCGCTGGCCGCTGGCTTTGTGCTGAATGCTTTTCAAAGCAACCTGGTGTTCTTTTTCACGCCCACCCAAGTGGCCCAGGGTGAAGCCCCCAAGAACAAAATGTTTCGCGTGGGTGGCATGGTGAAAGAGGGCAGCGTCAAGCGTGACCAAGCCGTGATTGAATTCGTCGTCACCGACACCGCGCGTGACATTCCCGTGCGCTACAGCGGCCTGCTGCCCGATTTGTTCAAAGAAGGCAAAGGCGTGGTGGCGCAAGGGCGCCTGGATGAGCAAGGCCTGTTTGTGGCCAGCGAAGTGCTGGCCAAGCATGATGAAAACTACATGCCCCCTGAAGCCCAGCACGCGCTGGACAAGGCCACCGCTGCGAAAGCAGGACAGACGGTAAAACCATGATCCCAGAACTCGGACATTTCGCACTCATATTGGCCGCTGTCGTGACCTTGATCCAAGGGGTGCTGCCGCTGGCGGGCACCGTGCGTGAGAACCTGGCCTGGCAAGCGCTGGCTCGGCCCTCGGCGGTCTTGCAATTTGGCTTGGTGGCCGTGGCCTTCGCCTGCCTGACCAGCGCGTTTTTGGCGAATGATTTTTCGGTGAGCTATGTGGCGCAGCATTCCAACACCTTGTTGCCCAAGCCGTACCAGGTGGCGGCGGTCTGGGGCGGCCATGAAGGCTCGCTGTTGCTGTGGGTGCTGCTGCTGGCGCTGTGGTCGGTGAGCGTGGCCATTTTCTCGCGCAGCTTGCCCCTGGCCATGGTGGCGCGGGTGCTGAGCGTGCTGGGCTTGATTTCCACCGGCTTTCTGGCCTTCATTCTCACCACCTCCAACCCGTTTGAGCGCTTGTTGCCGGCGGCTCCCGAGGGGCGTGACCTCAACCCCTTGTTGCAAGACCCGGGGCTGGTGATCCACCCGCCCATGCTGTACATGGGCTATGTGGGCATGTCGGTGGCGTTTGCATTTGCCATCGCTGCCTTGCTCTCGGGCCGACTGGATGCCGCCTGGGCGCGCTGGTCGCGGCCCTGGACCGTGATTGCCTGGACCTTTCTGACCTTTGGCATTGGCTTGGGGTCGTGGTGGGCTTATTACGAATTGGGCTGGGGCGGCTGGTGGTTCTGGGACCCGGTGGAAAATGCTTCGCTCATGCCCTGGCTGGTGGCCACCGCGCTGATTCATTCCCTGATGGTGACCGAGAAGCGCGGCAGCTTCAAGGCCTGGACCGTGCTGCTGGCGATTGCCGCGTTTTCTCTGTCCTTGTTGGGCACCTTCCTGGTTCGCTCGGGCGTGCTGACCTCGGTGCATGCGTTTGCCTCCGACCCCTCGCGCGGCATCTTCATTCTGATTTTCCTGGCGCTGGTGGTGGGCGCATCGCTCACGCTCTTTGCCTGGCGCGCACCGCAGGTGACCTTGGGCGGCAGCATGGGCTTGCTGTCGCGTGAGTCGCTGTTGTTGTCCAACAGCGTGATTTTGGTGGTGGCGACGGCGGCAGTCTTGCTGGGCACGATTTACCCGCTGATCATTGACGCATTGAATCTGGGCAAGTTGTCGGTGGGGCCACCGTATTTCAACCTGGTGTTCGCGCCGCTGATGGTGCCCTTGTTGTTCATCATGATTCCGGGCACGGTGGCGCATTGGCGCGAGGCCCGGTTGTCCGACATCGTGCGTGAATTGCGTTTTGTCGGCTTGCTGGCCCTGGCGCTGGCGCTGTTGCTGCCCTTCGCCATGGGGGCATGGTCCTTGGGCGTGGTGCTGGGTTTGTTCCTGGGCCTTTGGATTGCCTTGGGAACCCTGCAGCAGGTGCTGTTTCGCGTGCGCAAGCCCGGGCGCATTGGCGCGTCGTTCTGGGGCATGCATCTGGCGCACTTTGGCATGGCGGTCTTGGTCATCGGCATCACCGGCGTGAAGTCCTATGAAGTCGAGCGCGATGTGCGCATGGGCATTGGTGAGCAAGTCACCATTGCCCCCTACAGCTTCAAGCTGGTGGGTTTGCAAGAGGTCAAGGGCCCGAACTACAACGCCGTGCGTGGCGAATTTGACGTCTTCAAAGACGACCAGTTCCTGGAAAAGATGTACCCCGAAAAACGCCGCTATTTTTCTTCCGCCATGCCGATGACCGAGGCCGCCATTGACTCTGGTTTCATGCGTGATTTGTATGTGTCCTTGGGCGAGTCCCTGGGCGGCACGCCGGCGCAGTGGAGCGTTCGGGTCTACTACAAACCCTTTGTGCCCTGGCTATGGGCGGGGGTGTTGCTGATGGTGGCCGGCGGCTTGCTGGCTGCGCTCGACCGCCGTTACCGCCGCGCGGTGAACAAGGCCGCACAGCCTGCTTGAAGAGACGAAGCCATGAAAAAATTTCTGATCCCCTTGGCATTGTTTCTGGGCTTGGTGGTTTTTCTCGCGGTGGGCCTGAAACGCGACCCGCGCGAAATTCCCTCTCCCCTGATTGACAAACCGGCACCCGCCTTCAGTTTGCCCACCCTGGACGGCAGCAAGGCTTTCGGCCCAGAGGACCTCAAGGGCAAGGTATGGATGCTGAATGTGTGGGCCACATGGTGCGTGGCCTGTCGTGAAGAGCACCCGGTGCTGGTGGCCTTTGCGCAAAAAAACGCGGTGCCCATCGTGGGCCTGAGCTACAAGGAAATTCAGCCGCAGGATGAGCAAGGCGGCAAGCTCGCGCCCGAGGCCAAACTCCAGCTGGCCCGTGAGCGCAGCGTGGTCTGGCTGCAGCGCCATGGCAACCCTTACAGCACCACCGTGATGGATTTGGATGGGCGCGTGGGCATCAATTACGGCGTTTACGGCGTGCCCGAAACCTATGTGATCGACCGCCAAGGCATCATCCGCTACAAGCGTGTGGGCGTGGTCACGCCGCAGTTGCTGGCCGACAAAATTTTGCCGCTGATTCGCAGCTTGGAGACCTCATGAGGCGCGCGTTTTCATCCTTTTGGCTGGTGGCCTGTTTCGCTTGTGCATCGCTGCTGGCGACCCAGGTCTGGGCCAAGGAGGCCGTTCCCATGGCGCAAGAGCCCGAGGTGGAGGCGCGCCTGGTCAAAATTGCCGAAGAGTTGCGCTGCATGGTTTGCCAGAACGAGTCGCTGGCTTCCTCGCATGCCGAGTTGGCCGAAGACTTGCGCCGTGAAGTGCGTGGCCTGATCAAGGAAGGCAAGAACGACGCGCAGGTCAAAGAATTTTTGGTCGCCCGCTATGGCGATTACGTGCTGTACCGCCCGGAAGTGAAGCCTTTGACCTGGGTGCTCTGGTTTGGCCCGTTTCTGTTGTTCTTGATCGCGGCCATGGGCTTGGTAGGCTATTTGCGTCAGCGCCGTCAGGCCATGCCAGCCCCTGCGGCTTTGAGCGAGGCAGAGCGTGCGCGTGCCGAGCAGTTACTGAAAGACTGATGTGAAAGATCTCACGCTTTTTCTGAGTTTGGCCCTGACGCTGGTGACGGGGGTCTTGCTGGTGCTGTGCCGCGCCTTGTGGCGTGCCTCACGCCAGCAGCAACAGGTCGCGGTGGACCCTGCGCGCGCCAATGCCGAGGTGTACCGCGAACAATTGGCCGAGCTCGAGCGCGAGTACGCGCAGGGCACGCTGTCGGCGCAGTCCTACCAACAGTCCCGTGATGAGTTGACGCGTCGCTTGTTAGAGGACGTGCAGACCCCGCGAGCCACCCGCGTGGCCGCGCCTGTGACGGCGCCCTCCCGCTGGGTGCGTACCACCTTGGCGGGTTTTGTGGTTTTGATTCCCGTGGTGACGCTTTTGGCTTACGGTGTCTTGGGTCAACCCGCCGGACTGGACCCCGCTGCGCTGGCGCAAAGCGAGCCGCATGAAGCCGTGGACCCCAAGAAGATGGCCGAGATGGTGGAGAAACTGGAGCGCCGCCTGCAAGAGGACCCCAACCAGTTGCAAGGCTGGGTCATGCTGGGCCGCGTGCGCCGTGCCATGGGCCAATTTGAAGCCGCAGGCCAGGCCTATGCCAAGGCGCTGGCCTTGAGCAGCGATGACGATGTGGCCATCGAGCGTGCCGAGGTGTTGGCGCAAGCCAACCAAGGCAGTTTTGAGGGTGAGCCCTGGAAAATCATCCAAGCCGTGTTGCGCGCCAACCCGGACCAGCTCAGTGCTTTGTTGTTGGCCGGCAGTGCCGCGTACTCCGAGGCGCGTTACGAGCAGGCGCTGAGACATTGGCAACGTGCGCGCACCCTGATGGCGGCCGATGCCCCCGATCTGCCCCCGCTGGAAGACGCCTTGGCGCAGGTGCGCGGCAAGTTTGAGCTGGCCGCCAGTGTGGCACCCGCAACGCCTACAGCACCCCAAGCGCCGCGCCAAGCTGCCGCGGCCACATCGCCCAATGCCGCCGCTTCGCGCATCACGGGCATGGTGCAGTTGGCGGCTTCGCTGAAAGCCAAAGTGGCCCCCACAGACACGGTGTTCATTTATGCCACCCCAGCCGACGGCACCCGCATGCCCTTGGCCATTGTGCGCACCACGGTGGCGGCCTTGCCTTATGCGTTCACGCTGGATGACAGCAGCGCCATGACCCAGGCCAACCTGTCCTCGGTGGCGCAGGTCACGCTGCGCGCGCGCATTTCCAAAACGGGGGAAGCCCGCGCGCAGCCGGGCGATCTGGGCGTGGTGCTGACGCCGGTCAAGACCGGCGCGCAAGGTGTGCAGTTGACGATTGAAGGCGAAATGCGCTGATCAGCGCATCAGCCCATCAACAGCCCGTGGGTGCGGGCAAAGTGCAGGGTCTGGGTGCGGCTCTTCACGCCCAAGCGACGGAACAGGCGCCACAAATGCACTTTGACGGTGTGCTCGCTGATGCTGAGCTCGGTGGCAATGTCACGGTTGCTCAGGCCACGGTCCAGCATCAGGATGAGCTGCTTCTGGCGCTTGGACAACTTGGTATCGCCCGGCACTTCTTCGTCGCTGGTGGCATCGGCCACGAACAGGCCTTGGATGGCCGCTGAAATTTCATTGGCGCCGGTGGATTTTTCAATGTAGAGGTCGGCACCGGCTTCGATGCAGGTTTCTTCGGCCTCACCGGCCGGCATGGCCGACAGCACCACCAGCGGCACCTCGTTGTACATGTTTTTGATGTCGCTCACAGCCGTGGCACCTTTGACGCCGGGCAGCAGCAAGTCCAGCACAAACAACTCGGGCGCCCCGTTTTTGATGATGGCCGCTTGCAGTTCGCTGAACTTTTCCAGCTCCACCACTTTGGAGGCCGGCCGCAGCCGGCGCAGCAACATGCCAATGGCTTGGCGTACCAGGGGATGATCATCAATGACGTACAAACTCATGACATAGCTCCTGCTCAGTAATTCAGGCCCATGGCCTCGCGCACTTCGCGCATGGTTTCCCGTGCCGTCACGCGGGCACGCTCGGTGCCTGCGTCAACGATCTCACGGACGATTTTCGGGTTGACAATGTAAGGCTCGGCACGCGCCAGCATGGGCTGCTGCTCGGCCAGGATGCCATCGATCACGGGCTGCTTGCATTCCAGGCAGCCGATGCCAGCGCTTTTGCAGCCCTGGGTCACCCATTGCCGGGTAGCTTCGCTGGAATAGACCTTGTGAAATTCCCACACCGGGCAGCGCTCGGGGTTGCCGGCGTCGGTGCGCTTGACCCGCGCCGGGTCGGTGGGCATGCGGCGCACCTTTTGTTCGATGCTGCTTTTGTCTTCGCGGATGGCGATGGCATTGTTGTAGCTTTTGCTCATCTTGGCGCCGTCGAGTCCCGGCAGGCGGCTGGCTTCGGTCAACAAGGCCTGGGGTTCGGGCAGGATGATTTTGCCAGTGCCCTTGAAGTAGCCTTCGAGTCGCTCGCGGTCTTGCGCATCGAGCTCAGGCGCCTGGGCGATGTAGCCCAAGGCGCCTTCTTGGGCTTTGGCATCGCCGGTTTCTTGAAAAGCCTTGCGCGATTTCTCGAAGCGCTTGGCGCTGTCTTTGGGCAGTTTGGCCAGGCTGGCCTGGATGCGCGCTTCGGCATCGATTTCGCGGCCATACAAATGGTTGAAGCGGCGTGCGGCTTCGCGCGTCAATTCGACGTGGCTGGCCTGGTCTTCGCCGACGGGCACGTACTTGGCCTTGTAGATCAGGATGTCGGCCGCTTGAAGCAACGGGTAGCCCAGGAAGCCGTAGGTGGACAGGTCTTTGTCCTTGAGTTTTTCTTGCTGGTCTTTGTAGGTGGGCACGCGCTCCAGCCAGCCCAGGGGGGTGCCCATGGCCAGCAGGGTGAACAACTCGGCATGCTCAGGCAAGCGGCTTTGCAGGAAGATGGTGCACTGCTGGGGGTCCAGGCCGGCGGCCAGCCAGTCAATGACCATTTCGTACACGTTCTTCTCGATCACCTCGCGGCTTTCGTAATGGGTGGTCAGGGCATGCCAGTCGGCCACAAAGTAGTAGCACGCCATCTCGGATTGCAAACGCACCCAGTTTTTCAAGGCGCCGTGGTAGTGGCCCAGGTGGAGCGCGCCGGTGGGGCGCATGCCGGAGAGAACTCTGTCTTTCATGCGTTCATTTCAACAAAAAGCCCAGGGGGCTCAGCACCCATTCGAGCAGGGAAAACGTCAGGCCCATCAGCGGTTGCATCCAGATGCTGTGGATCGCGCCCAGCAACACCAAGGCCATGACAATGTAAAAGCCATAAGGCTCGATGCGAGAAAACATCAGGGCCTGGCGCCAGGGCAGCAAGCCCACCACGATGCGCCCGCCGTCCAGGGGCGGCAAGGGGAACATGTTGAAGACGCACATCACCACATTGACCAGCATGCCGGCTTTGCACATCTCCAGGAAAAACCGTTCGTTCAGCCCGGTGCCGATCAGCACATACCAAAGTACGCCCCACAGCAAGGCTTGCAGCAAGTTGATGCCGGGTCCGGCCAGCGCCACCCAGACCATGTCTTTCTTGGGATGGCGAAGGTTGCCGAAACGCACGGGCACCGGCTTGGCGTAGCCAAACAGAAAAGCGCCCGAGGTGGCGAAATAAAGCAGCAAGGGCATGGCCAGGGTGCCCACCAGGTCCACATGGGGCCAAGGGTTCAGGGTGACGCGCTCCATCATCCAGGCGGTGTTGTCGCCGAAAAAGCGCGCAGCATAACCGTGTGCCGCCTCATGCAAGGTGATGGCAAACAAAACGGGCAGCGCGTAAATGAGGACGGTTTGAACCAGGTCGGGGAAATTCACGGTTTGATTGTCGCATTGATCAAAGCCGTGCGTACCGAAAAGTTCGCTGTTAAACGCGAAAATTGATAACAAGGGCGCAAGCGCTCTAGCACCTTTGTATTCAAAAAAAAGGTCAGGCCAGTCCCAGTGTGGCCAAATCACCCCCACCTTCGCGCACCACGACGGGGTCGTCGCCGCGGCCCATCGGGGTCAAGTCCACCACCGTGGTGGGTTCCAGCATGCAGGGGCCGGCGTCGATCACGGCGGCCAGGTCATGCTCCAGGCGCTGGCGAATGTCCTCGGGGTCGTTCAAGGGGTCGCTGTCGCCCGGCAGGATCAAGGTGGTGGCCAGCAGGGGGGCGCCATGCAGTTCCAGCAGGGCCTGCAAGGCTTTGTGATCGGGCACGCGCAGGCCAATGCTTTTTCTTTGGGGATGGCTGACGCGGCGTGGCACTTCCTTGGTGGCTTCCAGCAAAAAGGTGTAGGCCCCGGGCGTGGCTGCCTTGAGCAGGCGGTATTGGCGGTTGTCCACGCGCGCATAGCTGGCCAGCTCGCCCAAGTCCCGGCACAACAAGGTCAGGTGGTGTTTTTCATCGACCCCCCGGATGCGGCGCAGACGGTCCACGGCGTTTTTATCGTCCAGGTGGCAAGCCAAGGCATAGCTGGAGTCGGTGGGAACGGCCACAATGCCGCCGCCCTCCAACAGCGCCACCGCCTGCTTGAGCAAGCGCACTTGGGGGTTGTCGGGGTGAATTTGAAGAAACTGGGCCATGGTCAGGCTTGTGCGGTATCAGGAGACAGACGCTTGTTGCTCGCGATGGCTGAGCCAGCCGGCGCCCAAGCCGCACAGGGCAATCAACAGCATGCCCAACACCGCCACGCGGTCGGGTACATGCGAGAACACCAGCCAGCCGCCAAAGGTGGCAAAGGCAATACCGCTGTACAAAAACGGTGTGATGGTGACCGCTGGTGCTTTGGCAAACGCCAGAATCAACAGGTAATGGCCCAGCGTGCCCATGGTGCCGACCAGGCACAGTTGCAGCCACTGCAGGGGGGTGATGTCGGTGGTCCACCAGCCCAACACCAGCACGCTGGCCAGCACCGCGCCCACCAAGCCCGTGTAAAAGTGCAAGGTCATGGGGTTTTCGGTTTTGGCCATGTGACTGGTCAGGGTCTGAAAGCAGGCATAGGACATCACCATCACCAGGGGCAGCCAGGCGTCTTCGGGGGACATGCTGCCGCCCGGGCGCACGATCAGCATGGCGCCCAGCATGCCGCCCACCACAAACACCCAACGCAGCGCGGACACATGCTCGTGCATGACAAAACGCGCCAACAGCGTGACCGCCAAGGGCGTCAACATGCCGATGGCGGTGAACTCTGCCACGGGCATGCGCTGCAAGCTGACGAAGGCCAGCAAGCTGCAAGCCACCAGCAGCAAGCCGCGCAGAATTTGCAAGCCGATGTGGCCTGTGTTGAAAATCGCCAAGCCGCGTTGGGGCAGCATCATGGCGCTGGTGGCGATCGCCTGAAACATGTAGCGCACCCACAGGATCATCAACAGGGGGACGCCGGCCACCAGAATCTTGTTGGTGGTGTCCAGCACCGCAAAGCAGGCCATGGCGGTCACGGCGCAGAGAATGCCCGTCAGCGTGACCGAGGCCTTCATTGAATGCGATCGCTCAAGATTTCCCAAACCGGCGTGAGCTCGCCGGGGAGCCAGGGCAAGGTGCCCAGGTCGGTGTGGCTTTCGTCTGGGCTATGAAAATCGCTGCCGCGGGAAGCGGCCAGGCCAAACTCCTTGGCCATGCCTGCGTACTCCACGTATTCCTGTGCCGAGTGGCTGCCGGTGACCACCTCGACGCCTTGGCCACCGTGGTTCTTGAATTCGGTGAACAGCGCGTATTCCTCGTTGGCGGTGAAGCCGTAGCGCCCCGGGTGGGCGATGATGGCCATGCCGCCGGCTTGCACAATCCATTGCACGGCGTTTTGCAGCGAGGCCCAGCGGTGCGGCACAAAGCCGGGCTTGCCTTCGGTCAGGTATTTGCGAAACACCTCCGGGGTGTCGCGGCAGGCGCCAATTTCCACCAAGTAGCGCGCAAAGTGCGTGCGTGAAATCAGCTCGGGGTTGCCCACGTATTTCAGCGCGCCTTCAAAGGCGCCGGCAATGCCCACTTGCGCCAGTTGATCGGCCATCTCCTGGGCCCGTGCTTCGCGCCCACCGCGGGTGGCGTGCAGGCCTTGCACCAGGGCGGGGTGGTCCGGGTCAAAGCCGAGCCCGACGATGTGCACCGTGTGGCCCGCAAAGGTCACGGAAATTTCGGTGCCGGTGAGGTATTTCATGCCCTGCGCGCGCGCAGCGGCGAGGGCGCGGTGTTGGCCGCCCACTTCATCGTGGTCGGTCAGTGCCCACAATTCCACGCCGTTGGCACGCGCACGCTGGGCCAGTTGCTCCGGGGTCAATGTACCGTCGGAGACGACAGAGTGGCAGTGCAGGTCAGCGTTGAGAATAGACACGCCTTCATTCTACGCTTTCAGGCTCTTGCGCGCCTTCGATCACGAAGCGAACCCGGCGTTGGCCTTGCCATTCATCGGCCTCGATGCGGTAGGCCAAATGGGCTCGTGCGGGCAGGGCGGCCGTGCGGCCAAACCAGATGCCATCGACCGCTTGGCCATGGTGTTTCAACTTCAGGGCCAAGTGCTTTTCACCCACGATGCGCTGGTTCACCACCTCCACCGTGTCGCTGAACAGCGGTGCCGCAAAGCCCTGGCCCCAGACTTGCGCTTGCAAGGCTTGCACCATATCCACCCGACAATGCTCGGGTGCCAGTGGGCCATCGGTTTCCAGGCGGCGGGTGAGGGTGGCCGGGTCCAGCCAAGCTTGTGCCACTTCTTGCAAAGCCTGTTCGAACAAGGCCAGGTTGTCCTCGTGAAGGGAGCAGCCCGCCGCCATGGCGTGGCCGCCAAATTGCAGCAACAGGTCGGGGTGCTTTTTGGCGATCCAGTCCAATGCATCCCGCAAATGAAAGCCAGCAATGGAACGTCCCGAGCCTTTCAGGATGTTTTCCTTGCCGGGTGCCTGGCTGGACGCCAACACAAAGGTCGGGCGGTGGTGCCGCTCTTTGAGGCGCGCCGCCACAATGCCCACCACGCCCTCGTGAAAATCAGGGTCGTAAACGCACAGCGCCGAAGGCATGTCTTCGTCGGGGTCGATCATGTCGTCGGCCAGGCGCAGGGCTTGCTCGCGCATGTCGCCTTCGATCTCGCGGCGGTCGCGGTTGATGGTGTCCAGCTGCTGTGCCAAGGCGCGCCCTCGCTCGCTGTCGTCGGTGCTCAGGCACTCGATGCCCAGCGTCATGTCCGACAGGCGGCCTGCAGCATTGATGCGCGGGCCAATGCCAAAGCCAAAGTCCTGGCTGCTGGCCAGGGAGGGGTTGCGACCGGCTGCTTCGAAGAGGGCGCGCAAGCCCACCGGCAGATGGCCTTTGCGAATGCGCTGCAGGCCTTGCGCGACCAGGCGGCGGTTGTTGGCATCCAGGCGCACCACATCGGCCACCGTGCCCAGCGCCACCAGGGGCAACAGCGAGTCCAGCTTGGGGCTGGGGCGCGCATCGTTGAACCACTCACGCTGGCGCAACTCGGCGCGCAGGGCCAGCAAGACATAAAACATCACCCCCACGCCGGCCAGGTTCTTGCTGGCAAAGTCGCAGCCGGGCTGGTTGGGGTTCACGATGACATCGGCTTGGGGCAACTGGGCCGCCGGCAGGTGGTGGTCGGTGATGAGCACCTGCATGCCCAGGGCTTTCGCGGTGGCCACGCCTTCCATGCTGGCGATGCCGTTGTCCACGGTGATCAGCACCTGCGCGCCTGTGGCATGCACGCGCTGGGCAATGCCGGGGGTCAAGCCATAGCCATCGACCAGCCGGTCGGGCACCACATAACTCACATGCCGCGCGCCCAAGGCGCGCAAGCCGCGCAGGCCCACGGCACAGGCGGTGGCGCCATCGCAGTCGTAGTCGGCCACGATGCACAGGTGCAGGTCTTGGGCCAAAGCCTGGGCCAGCAACTGCGCAGCCGCCTGCGCACCTTTCAGGGTTTGCGGGGGCAAGAGGTGTTGCAGGCCGGTGTCCAGTTCTTCTGCAGCGCGCACGCCGCGTGCGGCAAAGAGCTGCGCCAGCAAGGGGTGAACGCCGGCCTGCTCCAGGGCCCAGATGCTGCGCGGGGGCGCGTCGCGTTGAATCAATTGCATGACAACACCGATGAAAGTTGAACCGGTGCCAACCAGCGCTTCAGCCGTGAGCCCCAAGTGGGCGGGGACGCCTGCCAGCTGCGCGCGTGCGTGTCACCGCACAGCACCAGTCGGGCATCGGGGGCGGCCAGACGTTGAGACAAGTGCTCGGCATCCAGGGCTTGCCATGCCTGCACCCAGGCCGCGACATCGCCGGCCAGTGCGGGGGCGGTCAATGCATCGAGCAACAAGGGGGGCGGCGACAGCGTGTGGGTCGGCAAGGCGCCAGTGCCGCTGACCCAAAACGAATTGAGCGGCATCGACCGGTGGGCATTCACCGGATGCTGGTAGAACAACATTTGCATTTCGTTTTGCAAACGGCGCACCAACTTCACCGCAGGTGAATGCTGGGCATCCGTGGCGCCCACCAACCAGGGTTCGAGGTGGCGCCCCAACACGCGGTCCCATGCGGCCGTCGGCAACTGCCGAAACACTTCAGCTTGGGCCAGCCAGACACCCGGTTGCCAGGCATGCAAGACAATGCCGTCTTCCAAAAAATAGCCCGACATGGCGCTCAGCAGCGCATCGGATTCTTCGACGCTGACGGGCCCTGCGTTCATCAACATGACCTGGCCATTGCGCACATGCCAGTGGCACGCATGAATCCAGGCCCAAGCCTGGCCGGCCGGCGTTTGCGGGTCACGCTGTTGCGCGGCTTGTGCGGCCCAGGGCAGCAAGCCGTCGGTGTCGGGCCAGCCCAGGGCTTGGGCCAGCATGTGCTCATGGGGCGGCGACAGGCTGCTGGCGTCCCACTGTTGTTGCTGTGCCAATTGGGCGTGTTGTAGCCATTGGCTCAGGTGCGGCAACTGCAAATGGGACAAGGCCGACGACCAGTCGGCGGTGTCGTCAGGGGGCAGGGCGCAGGCCACAATCGTGGTCTTGGAGAGAGAATGCATGGCTGAATTGTGCGTGATGCCACAATTCGGCTTGTCCAACATGGTTTCAAACAACATGCCTTTCGAGTGGTTGCTGGGGTGGCGCTATACCCGCGCGGGCCGTGCCACGCGCCGCAATGGCTTTATTTCCTTCATCTCTGGCGTGTCCATGCTGGGCATCGCCCTGGGCGTGGCGGCACTGATCATCGTGCTGAGCGTGATGAACGGTTTCCAAAAAGAGGTGCGCGATCGCATGCTGGCTGTGGTGTCGCACATCGAGGTGTTGGCCGTGGATGGCGGCGCCTTGGTCAACCCTGACGCCCTGGTGCAGCGCGTGCGAGCGCATTCCGAAGTGGTGGCCGTTGCGCCTTTTGTGGCCACCCAAGCCTTGATTGCGCGCGGCGAGGACATGCGTGGCGCCGTGGTGCGTGGCATCGACCCCGAACAAGAAGGCCAGGTCGCCGAGTTCGTGCAACATTGGCCCGCAGAAGTGCGCACAGCCTTGCAAGCGGGCCGCTTTGGCGTGGTGCTGGGCGGAGAGTTGGCGCGCAGCCTGGGCGTGCGCGTGGGCGAGCAGGTCACCTTGGTGTCGCCGGGCGGCCAGGTCACGCCCGCCGGTGTGGTGCCCCGCCTGAAGCAAGTCACCGTGGTCGGGCTGTTCGATTCCGGACATTACGAGTACGACGCTGGCTTGGCGGTGTTGCACATCGAAGATGCGCAACGGCTGTTTCGTTTTGAAGGCCCCGCTGGCTTGCGGGTGCGCTTGAAGGATGTTCAGCAAGCGCGCCAAGTGGGCCACCAGTTGGCCTTGCAGTTGGGTCCCGATGTGCGCGTGCGTGACTGGACGCAGCAAAACCGAACCTGGTTTGCCGCCGTGCAAATCGAGAAGCGCATGATGTTCATCATCCTCACCCTGATTGTGGCGGTGGCGGCGTTCAACCTGGTCAGCACCCTGGTGATGACGGTGACCGACAAGCGCGCCGACATTGCCATCTTGCGCACCCTGGGCGCCAGCCCCGGGGCCATCATGCGCATCTTCATGGTTCAAGGCGCGCTGGTGGGCGTGATCGGCACCTTCTCGGGCTTGTTGTTGGGGCTGGCGGTGGCGTTCAACATCGACACCTTGGTGCCCATGATCGAGCGTGCCCTGGGAGCCAGCTTTTTGCCCAAAGACATCTACCTGATCAGCCGCATGCCCAGCGACCCGCAGGCAGCCGACATCTGGCCGGTGGCGCTGATCTCGCTGGCCTTGTCCTTGTTGGCCACGCTCTACCCCAGCTGGCGTGCCAGCCGCGTGCATCCCGTGGAGGCCTTGCGTCATGAGTGAAGCCGTGTTGCAAGCCCAAGGCCTGGTGCGCCGTTTCAAAGAAGGCCCTTTGGATGTCAGCGTGCTGCAGTCGGTGGACCTGACGGTGCAGGCCGGCGAAACCGTCGCCATTGTGGGCGCCTCCGGCTCGGGCAAAAGCACCTTGCTGCATTTGCTGGGCGGTTTGGACGCGCCCACGCAAGGCCAGGTGCACGTCATGGGCCAAGCCCTGGCGGGCTTGAGTGCCAAAGCCCTGGGCGACTTGCGCAACCAGCACATCGGCTTTGTGTACCAGTTTCACCACCTGCTGCCCGAGTTCAGCGCCTTGGACAATGTGGCCATGCCCTTGTGGATTCGGCGCATGCCACGCGATCAAGCGGCCCTGCAAGCGCAGCAGATGCTGGCGGCGGTCGGTCTGGCCGAGCGCGCCCACCATCGTCCGGCCGAATTGTCGGGCGGCGAGCGGCAGCGTGTGGCCTTGGCGCGTGCGCTGGTGACGCAACCTGAATGCGTGCTGGCCGATGAGCCCACGGGCAACCTGGACCGTGTTACCGCCGCGCAAGTGTTCGACTTGATGATGCGACTGGCGCGCGAGCAGGGCACGGCCTTTGTCCTGGTCACGCACGATGAGGCGTTGGCGGCCCAATGCGACCGGCGCTTGCATTTGCAGCAAGGACGCTTGCAAGGCTGAGACGGGCCATGCGCTGGATCGACACCCACTGCCACCTGGACGCCAGCGAATTCGATGCCGACCGCGACGCACAGCGCGCGCTCGCCCGTGCCGGCGGCGTCGAGTTGTGTGTCTTGCCCGCTGTCTCGGCCAGCAATTTGGAGACCGTGCGCGAACTGGCGCATCGGCATGGCGATGTCTATGCCCTGGGCATTCACCCGCTGTACACGCCGCAGGCCGCTGAGCAAGACTTGCGCACACTGGCCGAGCGGCTGCATGCCCTGCGCGATGACCCGCGCCTGGTGGCGGTGGGCGAAATCGGCCTCGATGGCTTTGTGCCCGGCTTGGACATGGCACGCCAGCAAGCCTTTTACCGCGCGCAACTGAAACTGGCACAGCACGCCGAGCTGCCGGTGATTCTGCATGTGCGGCGCTCGGCCGATGCCTTGCTCAAAGGCTTGCGTGACATTCCTGTGCGTGGCGGCATTGCCCATGCCTTCAATGGCAGCGTGCAGCAGGCAGAAGCTTTCATCGAGCGCGGCTTTTGCCTGGGCTTTGGCGGTGCGCTCACTTACGAGCGTGCCTTGCAATTGCGTCGCCTCGCGACCCACTTGCCCTTGTCGTCGCTGGTGCTCGAAACCGACGCCCCCGACATTCCGCCGCATTGGCTTTACGCGACGGCGGCGATGCGCGCCCAAGGCCAGCCGCAAGGACGCAATTCACCGACCCAGTTGCCTCGCATTGCCAGTGTGCTGGCCGAGCTGCGCGGCCTCTCGCTTGAAGCGCTGGCCCAGGCCACCAGCGAGAACGCGCGCCGCGCCTTGGGTCTGCCTCTCCCGCAGCAAGCCCCGTTGCCCTGACAATCCAGCATGGCCCGCAAAAAACCAACGCTCCCTGATGTGAACTTTTCCGAATACGGACCTGTGCGCTATTTGCACTTGGGTACGGAATGGGTGCAAGGCTCGATGAAGATCGAGCAACCCTTTGACATCGACCTGGACTATGTGCAGCGCATGATGGCCTGGTTGCTGTTTGTCGACCCCGACACGGTCGCCAAACGCCATGCCATGCAACTGGGTTTGGGCGCGGCCTCGCTCACCAAGTTTTGCTACAAGCATTTGCGCATGCACACCACGGCCATTGAGCTGAACCCGCAGGTGATCGCGGCTTGCCGCTTGTGGTTCAAGTTGCCGGCCGACAACGCCAAGCTCTCGGTGGTGCTCGGAGATGCCGAGGAAGTGGCGCGTCACAGCCATTGGCAGGGAAAGATCGATGCCTTGCAAGTGGATTTGTACGACCATGAAGCGGCCGCACCGGTGCTGGACAGCGAAGCTTTCTATGCTGACTGTCGCCGTCTGTTGACAGACGAGGGTTGCATGACTGTCAACTTGTTTGGACGCAGCAGCCAGTATGACCAAAGCCTGGCCAAAATCGTCGCGGCCTTTGGCGAAGACGCGGTCTGGTGCTTCAAGCCCACACGCGAAGGCAACACCGTGGTGCTGGCCTTGCGCACGCCGGTCAAGCTCAAGCGGCATGAGCTGCTGGCGCGGGCCGAAGCGGTGCAGGCGCGCTGGCCCTTGCCAGCCACACGCTGGGTGAGGGTATTCAAGCCTGTCGCCTAAGTGTCCGTTGCATTTACGCACCAATGTGGGGGTATAGGTGAAATCCACATGCGGGAATTTCGCGATAGCCCCCACAATCTGCCCATCGAAATCATTTCGAGGAGATAGGTTGTGAACATCAAAAGTCAGAAAGACTTTTTCTCGGGACTCATGTTCCTGGTCGTGGGCGGCGCGTTCGCCTGGGGCGCCACGTCGTATTCCATTGGAACGGGTGCGCGCATGGGGCCGGGTTATTTCCCTCTGCTGCTGGGTATCTTGCTGGCCATCTTGGGCTGCGCGGTCATGTTCTATTCATTGGTCATTGAAACACCCAGTGGCGACAAAGTGGGTGCATTTGCCTGGCGGCCTATTGGTTTCATCCTTGGCGCCAATCTGGCCTTTGGCATTTTGTTGGGTGGCTTGCCAAGCCTCAAAATTCCCCCCATGGGTCTGATTTTGGCCATTTACGCCTTGACCCTGATCGCCAGCAAAGCTGGTTCTGAGTTCAAGCTCAAAGATGTGTTTGTGCTCGCCACTGTATTGGCGGTCGGTAGCTATTTGGCTTTTATTGTTTTGCTCAAACTGCAGATGCCTGTTTGGCCAACTTTCATCACAGGTTGAGGAGACTGATTCATGGATTTGGTTGCAAACCTCTCGACCGGTTTCGGCGTGGCCTTCACGCCGATCAACTTGCT
>CAYTZZ010000035.1:0-27453 GCA_964442645.1 uncultured Bordetella sp.
GCGCCGTCGCGTTCAGGCTCACGCCGCTGAACCCGCTCAGCACCGCCGTGCCGCTCGCACTCAGCGCGTAGCCTGCGCGCAGCGTGTTCAACGGTGCCACATACAGGCCCACGGTGGCATCGGTCACTGACACGCCGGCACCCAGGCTGCCAAAGGTGGCATTCACATGCTGTGCGCCAATCAGCAATGTGTTGTCGCTGCCGCGCGCCACACTGAAATCGCCTGTCAAGCTGCCAAAACCGGCGGCCGACACGGTCACGCCTGTGCCCGAGAAATGCATGCCATTGGCATCAAACCCCGCGCTCAAGGTGCCGCTCATGCTCAGATCGCCCAAGCCCTCAGCCAAGGCCTGCCCGCTGAAGGAACCACTGCGACTGGCACCTGGGCCCAGCGTGAGTGCGCCTTGGGCCGATTGAATACCGATGTAAGCCGCGCCGGCTTGCAGCCCGACCGAGGCGTTGTTGGCGGTGACCGTCCAGACTTTGTCAGCGCCCGATGGCGTCAGCGCGACAGTGAAGTCGCCTGCCACGCGCGCTGCGCCCAAGCTCAAGCTGCCCGACACGGGAATGGCCAATTGCGCACCCAGCAAGTCCATGGCAATGGCCTGGGTGTCGCTGACAGCGATGTTGCGCGCGTTGCGCGACCAGTCCAAGGTCACCTGGGCAGCATCAGCCAAGGCACCCGAAACCGGGTCAAGTGCACGGTTCAAATTCAGTGCAGCAGATTCCAGATCGGACAATTCGTAACCGGCAATCGTGGCACCGCCCAAGCTGGCTTTGGCACTGACCCAACGCCTTGCTGTCAAGTTGGTTCTCTCGGTACTGACCACCAGCGCCAAGTTCATGTCCTTGAGACTCACCCCCAGGTCATTGCCCCCAGCGGTCAACGCCGCCTGAATGCCTGCGCCGCCAATGATCAGTTGATCCGCCAGCACCTGTGTGCCATCGGACAAAGTCACGGGCTGTGCCTTGACGCTTTCCAGCGTCAGCTCGCCCTCCACCGACATCAGGTTGGCAATGCTGGCCTGCATGTGGCCGCGCAAGCGCGTCTCGTCCTTGAGCAAATTCAGCGCGTACTCGCCTTGTGCCGTGGCCACCGTGGTTTCCAGGGCTTCGCCCCATTGGTTCACCGCGATTTGCAGTTCGCTGGCCTGCAGAGTGAGGCCACTGACACCCGTCAAGGCCACATTGCCCTGAGCCTGTAGCGCATAGCGTTGTGTTTGCACGCCGGCATTGCTCATTTCGCTGCGCAGCACAATGGCGCCCGCGCCGTTACTCAGTTGCGCGGCCAAGCCGCCCAAGGTCAACTGACCCGCCACTTGGTCCAGGCCAATGCGCAAATCGGTGATGCTGCGCCCTGCCTCCAGGCGGCTGGTGCTCACAATTTTCAAGCTGCCCTGCATGGTGCCCACATTGGCCACTGTGATCGCGCCTTGGGTGATGCTGACCTCTTGCACCTGCTGTGCATCGGCAAATGACAGCGTCACCGTGGCTGCACCCAATCCGGCAGGAATCACCTGGTTCACAGCCTGACCCAAGGTGTTGATGCGAACCACACCCTCGGCCGACAAACTGACTTGCCCATCAAAGCCACTGAGGGCCACATTGCCAGCAGCTGTCAGGGCATAGCCTGTCTTGCCCGCAGCGTTGTTGGCCATGAGGAGGCCCAAACTTCCACCCTGCAGTGTCAGCCCTGTGCTGCCTTGGCCCAGCATCCCGGAAACACCCGAGGCACCGATCGAAATCTGTTCACTGGCCACGACATCGGTGCGGGAGGACAGGACTTCCACCAGGGGCAAATGAGCGCCTTTGAGCAAGCCCACGAATTCAATGTCGTAAACACCCTCCAGCCCTGCATGGGGCGACACGCTCACATTGCCTTGGCCAAAACCGATGCCAGGCTGCAACGAAATCAGGTTACCCAGCGCCGCAGCGATTTGTGCCGGGGTTTTGCCCACCACATCCAGGGCCGCACCCCACTGTGCTTGGTCTGCCAACCGAACCGCCACAGTCTCGGGTGCACGCCCATCGCCCAACATCAAGGACACGGTCTGCACAGGATTGACCAACAAGGCCGGCATGGCCTTGCCTGCGCACAGCCCCTGGTACTGAATGGCAAAAACCCCTGGGCTGCTTTGGGACACCAGGACATTGCCTGCGCCGACCATTTCCAGAGACTCGAGCGCCGACTGCAACTGCGAAGCGCTCACATCGGCGCGCAACAGTGTCGTTTGCTGGCTGCCGTCCACGGCAGAAATTCTGAACAAGGCACTGGCGCCTTCCCCTTCAGGAACCTTCAGCTGCAAAGACTCGCTGCTCAGCGTACCGGCCCGAACCCACTGCAGGCTGGCCTGGGATGTCACGGGGGTCGGCCTTTGAATCTGGCCAGCCATCAACGGCAGGCTTTCTGAGACCCACTGCCCGCCAAAGGCAACTTGCCAGCCCACCTGTTCAGCGCCCGCCATGGCAGCACTGACCTCGACCTCAACCCCTTTGAGGCCAAGCACAGCGCCCTGCGCGGTCCGTGCCTGCATCAAGGCGGCTTGAACTTGTCCCGTGCTGGCGTTCAAGGGCATGGACGCGGTCGTATAGGTTTCGCTTCCGACCGTAAGACTCAATTGGAAGGTGCCAGCGCTGGCGGCTTCAAACATGCGAACCGTCTGGACCGCACCGCTGGCGGCTTGCCCTTGTTGCGAGGTGCTCACCGACGCCTGAAGGCTTGCGCTGGCTTGACTAACCACCAAGGTCGGTTGAGGGGTTCCGCCCTGGCCGGCGATGAACTCAATGCGGTAGCGGCTTTGCAGCAAGCTGGTGCCAGCGTCATAACTGACCTTGACCTGACCTGCACCGGTCAATGCCTCGAGCGCAGACTGAATGCGCGCTGCCTGGTCTTGCACAGAACTGCCGATCGCGCCTTGGCGCAAAGTTTGTGCCTTGAATTGAATGGCGTTGTTGTTGGCCTTGTAAGTCAGTGCGCCCACATCCAGGCCGGCCAAGGCGCCCGCGAAATCGATCACGTAGTCGATCGAATTGTTCCCCGTGAAAGAGGTCTTATAGGTCACGGTCACATTGCCTGCGCCCACCAGCTCTTCGATCGCCGCTTGCAAATTGGCACGGATCACCGTCGGCCCCGTGCCAAAGCGGATCTTGCTGGAGGCCTTGTCGCCCAGCATCAGCCAGAACTGCCCGCTGGCATTGGGGTCACCGGTGACTGTCAGCACCTGACGCTCATTGACCGAACTCGCATTGACCAACAAGGGGATGGCGGCGCTCGTCAAGTTCCCCCATTGCAAGGCAAAACTTTGCTGGGGCTGGCCTTGGCTGGCCAGGGACAGCAACTGCACCTCATTGCGGGCAGCACTCGGCGCAGACAACGACTCGACCACGCCCCAGGCGGTGGCTGCCGGAGCGTCGGTTGGCTGAATCATCCACAGCCCTTCGTCGCCGGCCTGCGAGGCCAGGGGGAAAGCCTGCCCGGCACGCTGGCCTATGAACTCGATTTCAAAACCTTGAACGCGGCTGCCCGTGACCTGCACATTGCCCTCGCCCACGGCTTGCAACTTGGCCAGCGCGTCGCGTAACTTGAGCGCCAACGCGCTGTCACTTTCGGGCAAACCCAAAGCCGTCAATGTCGACACCGTGACGGACTGCCCGCCCATCTGGAAGGTGTAAAGACCTTCGCGCGTGCCACCTGTTTGCGCGTCTGACACCTTCAGCAAAAGCTTGGCGGTGGTTGCAACGCCCCCCGCTTGCTGAACCGTCAATTGCACAGCCGACCCGGCCTGCGCCGCATTCACCGTCACCGAGGGCGCCGCCAACTCAGCGGCTTTGCGCACGAAGGAGAACTGACCCGAGAGCTCGCCCACGCCTTCCAGCGCCAGCGCCAAAGCGCCGGACAAGGCAATGCCACCCTGGCCATCAAAACTGGCCGCCAATTCACCCGAGAGATTCACGCCGCTGAGGCCCGTCAAGGAGCCCGTGCCTTGCACTTGACCACTGCGTGTGCCGTCACCCGCGATGTGCAGCGTGCCTGCCGCCTTTTCAATCAAGACCTGGGCGGAACCCGCGGACATGCCCACCGTCACGTCGCTCGCCGTCAAGTCCCAACTGCGCTGGCCATTGGCATCGCGCACCAGAGCCACTTTGAAGTCACCTTGCAGAACCGCCTGGCCCAATTGAATGCTGCCAGAGATGGGCAACTCAAAACGCTGGTTGGCTGCGTTGAGCACCACGCTCTCAAGGCTGGACAAAGAAATTTGCTGGGCCCGCGCAGACCAGTCAATCACCGCCGTGCTGGCCGAAGCCAGCGCATCCGTCGCTGCATCGGCAGCGCCCGACAAAGCGCGGTTGATGCTCAAGCCGCCCGCACTCAGGCCAGACAGGCTGTAGCCAGCAATGCTGGCCCCACCCACACTGGCCTGTGAAGTCAGCCAACGGCGGGCCGTGCCGCTGTTCACTCGCTCGGTAGACAGCACCACCGCCATGTTCACTTGGGTCAAGGCCGCATTGGCCTGTTCACCTGCAGCAGACAATGCCGCCGACAATCCTGCGCCGCCAAAAATCAGCTGGTCCACCTGAACCGTGGAGGCATCCGACAAGGTCATGGCGCGGTTGGTATGGGACTCAATGAACAACTCGCCATCGACCGACAACACGCCGGCAATTTCCGCACGCACCTGACCCCGCAGGCGAGCCTCGTCCTTGAGCAGGTTCAACCCCACCCAGCCGTCTGTGGTGGCCACCGCGGTGTCCAACGCCACGCCCAGGGTGTTCACGGCCAGCTGCAAATGCTGGGCAGACAAGGCCACGCCGTTGACGCCCGTGAGGGCGGCATCGCCCTCTGCCTGAAGACCATAACGGGTCCCGCTGGCATCCTTGCGTACCACCAAGCCGCCGCGACCACCGGACAAAGTCACCGCCGCTGAGCCCAGACTCATCTGTGCCGTCATGCCCTCGATGCCCACCAACAACTCTGTGACCGATTGACCCGCGATCTGGGTGAGGTTGGCGCTCAGGGACAAACGTCCTTCCAGAACGCCCAAGCCGTCCACACTCAAACGGCCCTGCTGGATTTGCACAGCCTTTATGGCGCGCTCGTCTGCAAAGTGAATGTTCAGTGCTTGGCCTGAAGCCAGCGAAATCCACTGGTCGACGGCACGCCCCAAGGTATTGACTTCCAGTTGCGCTTGGGCAGACAAGCTGATGCCCGCAAAGCCCGTCAGTGCGGCGGTCCCGTTGGCCTGCATTGCATAGCCTGCCTGGCCCAACGCGTCTTGCCCCATCACGAGGCCAAGAGAGGCTTGGGTCAGCGACAACGCGCTGCCTGCGCTGCCCACAACGCCTGTGACCTGTGTCGCAGCAATCACAATTTGAGGACCGTGGACCGAGCGCAAGCTTTCCACCGCAAACTGCCCCTGGAGCTGCCCGAAGCTGCCCAAAGCCAGGGTGGCATCGCTGGCGATGTAAAAATCGCCCGCAGCATTGAAACTGGCACTGGCCTGGCCAGAGAGCTCAAAGTCGGCCAAGCCAGCGGCAGAAATTTTGCCGCTCAGACTGCCGCTGCGCGAGCGGTCCGCATTCACACGCAAGTTGCCCTGGGCCTGCGTCAAACGCACGAAGGCAGGCCCTGCAGCGAACACCAATTGCGCATCGCTGACCGACACATTCCAACCCCAGCCTTGGGCTTGCTGCGTGAGCGTCAAATTCAGGCGGCCACTCAACGCGGCATCACCCCATGCCATGGAACCTTCCACAGGAATGACCACTTCCTGGGCCAGCTGGTCCATGAGGTATTTTTTACCATTGTGGAGCACCAGCTCTTGGGTCTTTTGCCAAGCCAGGGTCACGCCATCGCTGCCCTGGACTTGGTAATTCAAGGACAGCGCCGCAGAAGCCAAGCCATCCAACGTTTGCCCTGCCAGCATCAGGCTCCCAGGTGTGGCTTTGGCGGTGACCCAGCTGCGCGCCCCGCCGATTTCGCTGGCATACACCAAGGCCATGTCGGCCCCGGCAATTTGCGCCGTGGCGTTGGCGCCCCCGAGCAGCAAATCTGCACGCAATTGGCTGCCATACAACGCCAACTGGTTCACCACCACGGCTTGCCCATTGGACAAGCTCAGGGTGTTGCGTTGGCTCTCGACCGTCAAGTCGCCACTGAAGGTCACCACCCCTTGCACCGACACCGTGAAATGGCCCGACATGCTTTGCGTCTGGGCCTTCAAGGCCAAGGCAATCACATCGCTGGTGCTGGGTGCCGTGTAGGACACATCCTTGTTGGAGGGGTTCAGGGACACAGTGACCTGTTGCCCTGTCAACTGCATGGCCGCGTCCACTTGCATCATGACATCGGCCGTCGCCTGGAAGGCATGTTGGTAGGTCACCACCCCGCCTGAAGCAGGTGTCCAGGTTTCCAGGGCCAGCGCGCCATGGCCGTTGGCCAATGAAGCCGTGAGCAGGCCGACACTGACATCGGCCCGCAAATTTTGTACGCCCACCAACAGCGTGACTTGTTGACCCTGCGCAGAAGAGCTCACTTGTCTGGCAAACGCCAAGTCACCATTGAGTTGCCCCAAGCCATTGACCGTCAGCGTGGCGTTCAGCGCCTCAAACTGTTGCCGGACTTCGTTGGCAGAAAACTTCAAGGCGCCTTTGAAATCTGCCAGGCCGTAACCTTGCATGACGCCCTCGCCCTGGACGAGCAGGCTGTAAACAGACTGCCCCCAGGTCATGCTCAGCTCACCATCGCTCAGAGCCACCGAACCGCCCTGCGAGGCGTCTCCCAAACGGGCGGCGATGCCCGAGCCTTGCAAGGTCAAGGCACCCGTGTTGGCGTCGCGGCTCAAAGCGAAATCGCCCGCCAGTCGTGCGCCGCCGGCCACCACCTCACCGCTGCCCGCCAGGTTCAAGGCATAGCGGTCGCTGCCAAAGGCAATTTGACCGCTGAGACCTTTGAGGCTGGCGGTCATTCCCGCCACCGAGAGGCTGGCGTTGACATTCTTGAGCGTCAAGGAGAGCTCTGGCACGTCCCCCGCCATTCGGCTGACCGTCATCTCCCACTCACCGCTCAGCTTGAGCCCCTTCAGATCCAGGGCCGCATTGAGGATGACGGAGCCGGTCTTTTGTGGCGATGCCATCCAGGTCATGACCTGGTCCAGCGCATTTTTGGCCTTTTCAGAGGCATCTGCCTGCAATTCGTTCAGTCCCGGCAGCTCTGTGGCGACCAACTGCAGGCCATTGGCCACCACCTTGGGCTTGAGCCAGATGCCTTGACCGGTGTACAACCCCTTGAACGAAGAAAAAGAGCCGGTGCTGCTGTTCCAGTTCAAGGCATTGAAAACCTGGCCGGCTGTGGGGCGAAAGTTATCCACCAAAGAAACTTCGAGCGCGCCTGACAAGGCAACGTCGCCCGCACCCACCACAGAGGGCGCCACAAGCCGCAGCAAGCCTGCAGCAGAAATCGGCGCTTGCTGGGTGCTGACTTGCAAATCCCCGGACAACAAGACGCGCGGTTCCAACGCTTCAACCTTTGAATTGAAGGTGGCCTCACGGAGGTCTGTGGTGACTGTTTCAATGCGCTTTTTGCTCATGGCTTTACCTGATCTTGCATGTCTCAAACGAGGGAAAGCGCCTTTCGCTGCGAGCGAAAGGGGAAAATTTCCCCATTAGTTAAGATCCTAGGCGAAAA
This sequence comes from uncultured Bordetella sp., assembly GCA_964442645.1. Taxonomy (GTDB): domain Bacteria; phylum Pseudomonadota; class Gammaproteobacteria; order Burkholderiales; family Burkholderiaceae_C; genus Limnohabitans. Next base: position 7,684 of record CAYTZZ010000035.1, read on the forward strand.
CAATGTTGAATTTATTGTTTTTTTTAATTTAATTAAATCTTAATAATTAAATTCAAAACTGCTTTTTCACAGCATCGTGAAAAAAAATTTCTTTTCGAATTTGCAGGGCCACCGACAGATTGAAAACACCATTTTTTGTAAGCTTTCAGCAAGCCAGTCATCGAATTCACAATCGCCTGCGTGACCTGAAGCAGGGACCGACCTCCTTATGATGAATTGCATGAAAAAAGACCCCCTCCCCTTGGCCGTGGTTGTGGGCGGCTCCAGCGGCATCGGCGCCGCCATCGCGCAAGCGCTGCAAGCCAGTGGCCGCCAAGTGATCGCCACCGGCGCCACCGACGCCGAAGTTCAACGCGCGGTCAGCGACCCCGCGATGCAGCAGGTTCAGGTGCGCCAACTGGATGTGCGAAACAACGACGCCATCCAATCGCTGTTCGGTGATTTGCCCAGGCTGGATGTGCTGGTCAACTGTGCCGGCGTGATTCGCCGCGGCGCCGAGCTCGATCCGGCGGTGTTTGCCGAGGTGTTGGACATCAACCTCAACGGCACCATGCGCTGCTGCACCGCAGCGCGGCCACTGCTCGCGCAATCGCGCGGTTGCATCATCAACACCGCCTCCATGCTGAGCTTTTTTGGGGGCGGCCTGGTGCCTGCCTACAGCGCCAGCAAAGGGGGCGTCGCGCAGCTGACGAAGTCCCTGGCGATTGCTTATGCGGCAGAGGGCATTCGGGTGAATGCGGTGGCGCCCGGCTGGATCGCCACGCCCCTCACACAAGCCTTGCAGGACGACCCCGAACGCAGTGGCGCCATCCTGGGCCGCACGCCCCTGGGTCGCTGGGGCAAGCCTGATGACGTTGCTGACCCCGTGGTGTTCCTGGCCAGCCCCGCCGCGCGCTTCATCACTGGCGTCATCCTGCCCGTGGATGGCGGCTACCTCATTCAATGAATTTTGCAGAAAGTGTCCACACCATGATCATCCAACAACCTGGCATCCGCGCCGAGATTGCCATTTCCGCCATTCCTGATGACGAGCGCGTGTGGGTCCCGCAAGCGCCCGATGTGTGGTTTCGCCCTCTGCTGATGAACACGGTCACGGGCAGTTGGTGCAACTTGCTGCGCGTGCGCAAGTCAGGGGTGCTGTCGCGCCACATTCACCCCTCATGGGTCACGGGCTATGTGATCAAAGGTGCCTGGCGCTACCTGGAGCATGACTGGGTCGCCACCGCGGGTTCCTTCGTCTACGAACCCCCCGGCGAAATTCACACCCTGGTGGTGGACGAAGTGGTGGGCGAACCTGAAATGATCACGCAGTTCAACATCCACGGCGCCATGGTCTATGTGGACGACCAAGGCCAGACCACCGGTTATGAAGATGTCTTCACCAAAATTGAGATGTGCCGCAAACATTACGTTGCCTGCGGCCTGGGCGCCGGCTACATCGACCAGTTCGTTCGCTGACCCACGCCACCCATGCAAGCCTCCAGCGACCACGCCCAGCAGCAACTGAGCCTGGTTGCGGCCAACCGTCGGGGCATGGTCGCCATGAGCTTGGCCATGGCGCTGTTCATCGCCAACGACGCCTTCGTCAAACATGTCAGCGCCAGCCTGCCCTCGGGCGAGTTGATTTTTCTGCGCGGCTTGATCGCCACCTGCCTCTTGATGGTGTTGTGCCAGGCTATGGGCGTGCTAAAGCATGCGCATCTTCTGTGGAATCGTTGGGTGTGGTTCAGGGGGGCGCTGGATGGCGCGGCCTCGCTGATTTACCTGACCGCCGTGTTTCACATGCCACTGGGCAATGCCACCGCCATCAATTTGGCCTCGCCCCTGTTCATCGTGCTCTTCGCCATGGGCTTTTATGGTGAAAAAGTGGGATGGGTCCGCGGCTTGGCCATCATCGCTGGCTTCCTCGGGGTGTTGCTCGTGGTGCAACCCAAAGCCAATGGCTTCAACCACTACGCCCTGCTGTGCGTGGTCGCCACCTTCTTGCATGCGAGCCGGGACATCCTGACGCGGTTCATCCCGAACCACATCCCGGCCGCCTTGATCACGCTGTCCACCGCCGTGTCGGTTTCAGTGTTCTCCGGCTTGTGGGCGCTGAGCGTGCCCTGGGTGCCGCCCAGCGGAGCCGACTTGGCGTCCCTGGGCGCGGCGGCCTTGTTCCTGGCCGCGGCCTACTTTTTACTGATTCAAGCCATGCGCGCGGGCGACATGAGCGTGGTGGCCCCGTTCCGCTACAGTGGGCTGATCTTTGCCTTGCTGATTGGCTATGTGGTGTGGGGTGAAGTCCCCAACCTGCTGACCTGGCTGGGCATTGTCTTGCTGGTGGGGGCGGGCTTGGCTATTTTGCAAAGCGAGCGCAGACGCCACCAAGCAGCCCATCAAGCCATGCGCGAAGCGCGTGCCACCGATTGAGATTCACACAAGGAGACCTCTGATGATTGAAACCCGCCCTCTTTTCAGCATGACGCTGACTGTGCCCAGCATCGTGGACCTGGGCGCCACGCCCCTGGGCCACCGCAGGATTGCCCAAGTCACCGGTGGCAATTTCGCCGGTGATCGCCTGCGTGGCACGGTGCACGCTGGCCCAGGCGGTGACTGGCTGTTGCTGCGCAACGATGGCGTGCTGACGCTGGATGTGCGCCTGACGCTGGAAACCGATGACCACCAGCTGATTTACATGTCTTACAAAGGCATGCGCCACGGCCCCAAGGACGTCATGGACCGCTTGAACCGCGGCGAAGCCGTGGACCCCAAGAGCTACTACTTCCGCAGCGTGCCCGTGTTTGAAACCAGCTCGGAAAAATACAGCTGGCTGAACCGAATGGTGGCCATTGGGACGGGCCGGCGCGAAGCTTCGGGCCCGATTTACGACGTGCACGAAGTGCTTTAACGCCCCAAAATCTGAATGGGCTGGTCGATCAGCCCAAACACCGATTGCCCTTGCGCGTTGCGCACTTCCATGCGCACGCGGTCACCGTGGCGCAGGTAGGGGCGCAGGCGCTCTTCTGGCTCGCCCGCCAGGATTTGCCGCACGCGTGCTTCGGTGATGCATGCGCTCCCAGCCGCTGGGTTGGCGTTGCTGATGGTGCCCGCGCCCACGATGCTGCCCGCAGCAAGAGACCGTGTCCGCGCCAGGTGCGCCAGAATTTGGCCAAAGTGGAACACCGTGTCCTCCGCCGCATGCGGCGCGCCAAACCATTCGCCGTTGACGGCAATCTGCACCGGCAAGTGCAGCATGGCATCGCGCCAAGCGGACCCCAAGGCGGCCGGCGTCACGGCCACAGGAGCAAAACTGGTGGCCGGCTTGCTTTGGTAAAAGCCAAAGCCTTTGGCCAGTTCGCTGGGAATCAAGCCCCGCAAGGACACATCGTTCAACAAGACCACCAAGGCAATGCAGTCCAGCGCCTGCGCCACGCTCGCGCCCATGGGCACATCGGTGGTGATGACCGCAATTTCGGCTTCGAGATCGATGCCATGGGCCTCATCTCTTGCCACCACGGGCTCATGGCCCGCCAACATGACATCCGAGCCGCCTTGGTAAACCAAGGGCTCGACTTCATATCCCGCAGGAATAGGCTCTTTGCGCCATTGGTACATGAGCTTGGCGTGTTGCCGGTAGACAGAGGCATCGGCCCATTGAAACGCACGCGGCAGCGGGGCCATCAGATGCTCTGCCTGGTAGGGGTCGGCACCTTGCCATTGCCTTGCATCCCATGCGCTTTGTGCTGCCAACAACTCGGGGGCCAGCGTGGCCCAGTCATCCAAGGCCGCTTGCAGCGTGGCCGCAATGTGCGGCACAGCCGCAACATGTTGCAAGCTGGCGTCCACCAGGACGAGCTCGCCATCGCGCCGGCCGTTGTGGCGTGTGGCCAGGCGCAGGGCTTCAGTTTGTTGCATGCTCACAGCTCCTGGGCAACGCGCATTATTCTTTGGGGGCGCCCGACATTTTGACCAAGCCTTCATAGCGCTTGATCTCCGAGAGCACAAAACGCGAGAACTCGGCCGCAGAGCCGCCGCCGATTTCCGCACCCACATTTTGCAAGCGCGTGCGGATGTCTGGGTCGTTGAGCACTTTGGCAATTTCTTTGTTCAGTCGCTCCACCACCTCGGCCGGCGCGTTGGCCGGCAGCATGATGCCGTACCAAGCCGAGGCCAACACCGGCACGCCCGCCTCTTCCATGGTCGGCACCTGGGGCAAGGCCGCGATGCGTTTTTTGGAAGCCACGGCCAAGGCCTTCAGCTTGCCCCCGGCAATGTTCGTCAAAGAACCGGTGTCAATCATCATGTCGATGTGACCGGCCATCAAGTCCACTGCTGCGGGGCCGCTGCCTTTGTAGGGCACGTGGTTGATGTCCAGCCCGGTGGCCGTCTTGAACTGCGCGCCCGCCAAGTGCTGCGAGGAGCCAATGCCGGCCGAGCCATAGGTGTGCTTGCCCGGCGCTTTCTTGGCCGCTGCCATCAACTCGCCCAGGGTGTTCCAGGGGGAATTGGCCGGCACCGCCATGATGTTGGGAATATTGCACAGCAGAATGACGGGCGTGAAATCTTTGACCGGGTCAAAGCCCTGGTTGGCATACAGGTGCACGCCGGCCGCATTGGTGGAACTGGTGGCCAACAGCAAGGTGTGGCCGTCAGCCTTTTCCTTGACGAAGGCTTGGGTCCCGATGTTGCCACCGGCCCCGCCTTTGTTTTCAACGAACACCGAAACGCCCAAGGCTTGCGTCAGCGGTTGCACCAGAATGCGGGCCACTTGGTCGGTGGCGCCGCCCGGGGGCCAGGGCACCAGGATTTTGATGGGTTTGTCGGGAAAGGCCGCATGCGCCGCCAAAGGGACCATGGACAACAAGCCGAACAAGCCGGACGTCACGCCCAGAAGGGCGCGTCGGCGCAGTGCAATGGATTTCATAGAGGGTTCTCCTTACTGTGTCAGCCCACGGGGGCGACGGCCCGCCCACAGGATGGGCTGAACTTTGAGGGGGCGCGCAGGCGCACCATGCGCCTGCAACACCTGGTCCAATGAGGTGCCCGCTTCGTCTTTCAGCGCGGCTTCACGGGCTTGCTGAATGGCGCGGGCTCGGTCCTCAGGCGAAGCCGTTGCAGCGGCGCTGCCCAGATGTTGAAGAATGTGCAAAAGGTTGTCGCGCCCACGTTCTTGGGTGCTGCCATAGCCCTTGATCAGGCGGCCACAGCGCGCCATCTCCAGGCCCAGGGCATGGCTTTGCTGCAAGCCAGCATGAACTGCTGCCAGCCAATCTTCGATCAAACTTTGCTCTTGGGCGTAGCGGCTGCCCCAGCGGCGCACGCTTCGCAAGCTGGCCAGCATGCGCAACAGCAACATGCCGATCACGCTGTGGGTGCCAATTTTCAATGGCCAGGATTTGGCCGGCAGGCCACGCGCCAAGCGGCGCTGCTCCCACTGCAAGAGACGTTGTGCCCACGCCGTTGGCAACAAGGCCGCAATTTCGGGCAAGCCGGGCTTGAAATGGTCATAGACCCGCAAAACGTCGTCGTCTTTCGCTTTCACTTCCTGGCGCACCCGCTCCAAGCGCTGTGCGCGGCTTTTCAGGTCGGCCACGCGCACGATGTCGTCAAAGGCCATCCACAGGGCCAGCCAGCGCGCAACCTCCTGAGAGGCCGTGCATTCTGCGGGCGCGGTCTGCTGCTCCAGCACCAGCACTTGGCGCAGGCGCTCGAGGTAAAGGTCGACATAGGCCTGGTCCTGGTAGTCCAGCAAGCGCGCGCGCGCATGGCGCAGCACTTCATGCATGGCGGGCGGAAACTCGCGCTGCCAGGTCTCTGGCAATCCGGGTGCGGCGTCAGAAATTGGGGGGTCAGGCAGCAACTCGGCCAGGAACTGCGCTTGGGTGCGCTGCTGTTGCACGGCCTCCCAGCCCAAGGTGAAGCCACGCAAGCTGGCTTGTTGGCTGGCACTCCCCTCGCCAATGACCGCTTCGTAGTCGCTGCGCTGCATGGGCAAGACGCCGCACGCCGCAATGCTGCCCAGCATGACGGCGCTGACCACGGTGCCGGCCTCGCGCGTCATGCCCGCCATGTCCAGCACGTGGCAGGCTTGGCCCTGTTGCTGCACCACCTGCAGCAAGCTGGCCTCGTCGAGCCGGCCATCGCCCATCTGCATCTTTTCCTGGGTGGTCAGCACGCGGTTGCCGGCGGTGATGATGCGCGTGCGCTGCACCGAGCTCAAACCGTTCGCCACTTGGCGTGCCGTCTCCAGCAATTCGGAGGACACCAGCAAATCCAGCCGTCCTGGCAAAGGATTGAGCCCCAAGACAACGCGGCGTTCACCGAGCTCGGATTGCAGCTGGGGAAAAATTTCAAGGTAATAGGTGGTCGCACCGGTGCGCTGCGCAACGCCCGGAATGGAGGTGGCTTGCACGGGATAGCCGGCATGGCGCGCAGCCTCCACCAGCCAGTCGGTGAGCACGCCACCGCCCTCGCCGCCCAGGGCGCACAACAAAATGGAAATGGGTTGGGTCATGAATCGGCTTTCACGCGGGTTGCAGGGCGCGCACCCAACGGCTGCGCAAGCGCTCGACAAGGCGCTCCCACAGGCCGGCGTTTTGCACCACTTCGGCGCGGTAAAACGAGGGGCACAAGGTTGCTGCATGGGCGTTCGCACCACACAGGCCACAGCCCACGCAACCGTCGATGACGGTGGCCACCGGGTCGACCTTCAAGGGGTCGGGGTTGTCTTTCAGCGTCAAGGTGGGGCAGCCTGACAAACGGATGCAGGCATGGTCGCCATTGCAAACGTCTTCGTCCACGCCGTATTTGACGCGCTGCACGCGCTGGCCTTTTTTGAGCAGTTGTGCCAGCCAGGGCTTGATGCGACGTTGGCGCTCCAACTGGCATTCACCTTCGGCCACGATGACCTTCAAGCCTTTGAAGTCCGAGGTGAAGGCGTCGAGCAAGGTGGCGCGCATGGTTTCCACTTCGTAGGTGTGCACCGTGCGCAGCCATTGAACGCCCAAGCCTTGCAAGGTGCGCTCGATGGTTTGGTTGGTATGGGCCAGGCTTTGCAATTTGTCAGCGGCCACCAGCTTGGCCGCATCGGCCGGCGTGGAGATGATGTCTTGTGTGCCGGTGGCCGAGGTGTAGCCGTTCTTGAAAATCAACAGCACCGCATCGTCGCCATTGAAGAGCGCGCTTTGCACGCCAGTCAGCAAGCCGTTGTGCCAGAAGCCGCCATCGCCCATGATGGACAGCACGCGCTGCTGCATGGCTGGCGACACGCCCGCGCGGCTCGCCAGGCTCATGCCGTAGCCCAGAATGGTGTGGCCTGTAGAGAACGGCTCAAAGGTGCCCAGCGCATGACAGCCAATGTCGGCCGACACATGCAAGGGGCCAATGGCTTGCTGCGCCAACTTGATCGCAGAAAACACCGGGCGCTCCGGGCAGCCAATGCAAAAACTCGGAGGCCTTGCAGGCAAGGTCTGGCCGCGGGCCTTCAGTTGTTCAGCCACTGCGAGCCTGCGCGCGCGGTTGTCTTGCAGCCACTGAGCGGCTTGCGCCGCCACGGGCGTTTGCGGCAGGTAACGCTCGCTCCAGGCCTGCAAGCCCTGGGCCATGGCCTCGGCGGTGTATTCACCGCCTTGGGGCAGCCAGTCCTTGCCATGCAAAGGCGTTTGAATGTCACGCCGCCGCAGCAAGGTGGCAATTTCTTGTTCGATGTATTCGGGCTGCCCTTCTTCCATCACCAGCACGCTGCGTTTGTTCAGGCAAAAGTTGGTAATCTGATCAGGCACCAAGGGGGAGGTGACGTTCAAGACCAGCAAAGGAATTTTGCTGTCGCCAAAGGCATCCGCCAAATCAAATTGCTGCAGCGCGCGAATCAGCGTGTTGTACAAGCCTCCTTGCACAATGATGCCCAGGTCGGCATGCTCGCCAGCAAAAAATTCATTCAGGCCATGCGCTTCAATGTAGCGACGGGCCGCGGGCAAGCGTTCCTGGTATTTCAGCTTTTCATGGCCGAAGGTCACGGGCGGATGGGCCAGGCGGTTGTAATCGAACCGCGCCGGTTGTGTCATCAATTGCCGCGTGGAGATGGCGGGCGCCTGGTTGTCTTTGGCCACGAAACTGCCGCGCACGTGGCAAGCGCGAATGCGCAATTCCATCAGGGCTGGCATGTTCGACGCTTCCGATAAGCGAAAGGCATGTTCCACCATGTCGACCATGCGGCTGAGTTCGGGGCGCGGGTCCAGTAACAGCATGCCCGACTTGAGCGCGTAGGCATGGGTGCGCTCTTGGATGACGGACGCCCCTTCTCCGTAGTCTTCGCCCACCACCACGAGCACGCCGCCTTTGACGCCCGGCGAAGACAGGTTGCTGAGCGCGTCAGCGGCCACATTGGTGCCCACGATGGATTTCCAGGTCACGGCGCCACGCAAGGGGTAATGGATGGACGCCCCCAGCATGGCCGCCGCAGAGGCTTCGTTGGCACAGGCTTCCACATGCACCCCCAACTCATCCATGTAGGACTTGGCCTGCACCATCACATCGAGCAAGTGGGAAACAGGCGCGCCCTGGTAGCCGCCCACATAGGCCACGCCCGATTGCAGCAAGGCCTTGGTGATCGCCAAGATGCCTTCGCCATGAAAGGTTTCGCCTGCGCCCATGCGCAGTTGCTCGACTTCTTTGCTGAAAGAAACTTCCAAATCGCTTCTCCTGTGCGTCAGGCCTGCGCGGCATAGCCCAGGCGCAATTCACGCTTGAGCAATTTACCACTGGGGTTTTTGGGCAATGCCTCGGTGAAGAACACACGCTTGGGGCTTTTGAAGCTGGCCATGTGGGCATTGCAATGCGCAATCACCTCTTGCTCGGTCAAGGTCTGGCCGGCTTTCACCACAATCACGGCGCTCACAGCTTCCACCCATTTGGCATCGGGCAAGCCAATCACGGCCACCTCGCTGACCTGGGGCAAGCGGTAAATCATTTCTTCGACCTCGCGGCTGGCCACGTTCTCGCCACCGGTCTTGATCATGTCTTTCTTGCGGTCAACCACGGTGATGAAGCCTTCCTCGTCGATGGTGGCCAGGTCGCCGCTGTGGAACCAATCGCCTTCGAAAGCGCTGCGGGTGCGCTCATCGTCATGGAAGTAGCCCAGCATCAGATGGGGCGAGCGGTGCACGATTTCGCCCACTTCGCCGGGGGCCACGTCGCGCATCTGATCGTCAACCACGCGCGTCTCCACGTTGAGCACAGCACGGCCACAAGAGCCGGGCTTGCGCAACTGGTCGTCCGGGCCGAGCATGGTGGCCAGCGGCGCAATTTCGGTTTGGCCGTACAAATTCCACAGGCGCACCGAGGGCAGGCGCGCGGCCAACTCACGCAGCACTTCCACCGGCATGATGGAAGCGCCGTAGTAGCCTTTGGCCAAATGCTTGAGCTTGGCGGCATCGAACAAGGGCGAGCGCAGCAAGGCAATCCAGACCGTGGGCGGCGCGAAGAAGCTGGTGATCTTGTAGGTTTCCATCAAGCTCAGCAAGTGGTCGGGCACGGGCTTGGAAGTGATGACGTTGGTGCTGCCGACAAAAATGGCTGGGCCAAAAAACACATCGAGTTGGGCGCAGTGGTACAGCGGCAGCGCATGCAAGGCCAGGTCATCGGCGGCAATTTCGGCATCGACCACGCAGCTGACGTACTGCCACAGCACGGCATCGTGGGTCAGCATCGCGCCCTTGGGCGTGGACTCGGTACCGCTGGTGTAGACAATTTGCGCCAGGTCGGTGCTGGCCAGGCTGACATCGGGCAAGGCATCGGTGCAGGCCGCGAGGTCGTCAAAACTCAGCATGCCTGCGCTGGCCTGGCTAGGGTCTTCCGAGGGCAACCAGATGAACTGCTGCACCTGGGTATCGAGCGCAGAGGCCGCGCGCGCCAGCTCAGACAAGCCGGAGTCTGTCGCCAAGGTTTTGGCACCCGCATGCCGCAGGATGTAAGCCACTTCTTCGGCCTTGAGCATGAAATTGATGGGCACCAGCACTGCCCCCAATCGCGCCAAGGCAAAACGCAAAGCCGCGAAGCCGTGCGAGTTGCGCGCGAGCACGGCCACGCGATCGGCGGTGTGAATGCCATGGCGCGCCAGGCCCGCCGCGAGTCGCGTCACCAGGGCATCGAACTGGGCGTAGGTCCATTCGGTTTGACCACAACGAATGGCCATCTTGGTGGGCACCCGCAAAGCGGTGCGGCGCAAGACATCGGACAAAGTTTGACGGCGAACGATGGGATGCATGTGTGTCTCCATGAATCAAGGACGGTACAACTGACGGACCCAGGCGCGCGAGTGCGTGCCAAAGTTGGCAAACAAGCGGCCTAGGCGCTGGCTCAAAACCTGCGCGTTGCTGGGTGACTGTTGCGTCACCAAGGCAAACAAATTCACAGGGGACGATGATGCGCCAAAATCAAAGTTGGGGTCAGAGACGAATTGAGGCGGGAAGGACTGCGCCAGCAAGGCGTCCATCTCATCGGCCAGGGATGCCGCTTCTTTGGCCACGCCGTCACGCAAACTCAGCTCCGACCAGGGCAAGCGCGCGGCATCCTGGGGATCCGGCGCATACACCTTGAGCATGGGATGGTCCATCTGCCCCGCTTGCCAGGGTGTCAGCATCGCATGGCGTTGGAAATTCTCCAGGGCCAAATGGCGGTTGGACACCAGGGTGATGGCCTTGTTTTTCGGTGTGGACACCCCCAGCAAGTCCAGCCCCTGGATGCCCAGCATGCGCACCACGCTGACGCCGGGTAACACCCGCGCGTGGTAGGGCTGGGTCAGGTCCTGCACATAGTGCAAAGCCCAGCCGGAAAAACGCCAGCCCCAGTAGTCATGTCCGCTCTTCATGGCATGGCGTGCCAGGGTCTGCCAAAGATGAACACGGTACTCGGGATAGGTGCGGCGCATAAAACCGGCAGCGGCATAGACCACGGGCGATTCATGAAAAAAGCCCATGTGAAACGGCGCCTGGCTGGAGAAAGCCAGCGCCGGGTTGCCGAAAGGCTGCTTGCCAAAACCATAGCGCCGGCCATGGTCGGTGCCGTTGTCTTCCCACAGTCCCAGGTCCAGCCCGTAGTCAGGCTCATCGGCGGCGCTGGCAATCACGTCCAGGGCGGGCACCCACTCGCCCACCGACAGGCTGACAAAACGGGTGCCCTCCAGGCCGTTGTCTCGCGCCAAAGTGCTGATGGCGGAAGCCGGCAGCTCGGGGCGCGTGGTGGCCCCCTGGTGAGGCGGCAACTGCAGAAACAAAGGCAAAGGGATCTGGGGGTTCACGCGCAAGGCATGCAAGAAGCGCTGCCTCAGGGCTGCGTCGTCCAAGGACGGGTCGAACCGGTACGCCAACACTTCAGGTCGCGCAGGGTAATTTCGCAGGTGTTTGCGCGACCATTGCTCTTGCTGGGACAGCACGGCTTCCAAGGCTGGGCCTTGCGCGCGCAAAAAGCTGGCCAAGGACTCGACCTTGACGGGGGGCACCCCCTGCAACTCGGGCATGCTTTGCAGGGACTGCCAAGTGCCCAAGGCATGCTGGCTCCAGGCCCAGGCCGAAACACAGGCCCACAAGCCGCACCACGCCAAAGCCTGGCGTGCCATGTTTTGCCAAGAAAGACGCAGCGCGAAACTGTGTTTTTCAGGCACCATCGACTGTCCCCTTGTTTTCAATGGTTGAATCCGTTGTTTGAGCCGCATCGTAACCTGCCTGAGGAGAGCCCATGGACCTGCAACTCAATGACCACCATATTTTGATCACTGGCGGCAGCAAAGGCATTGGCCTGGCCTGTGCCCAAGCCTTTTTGGCCGAGGGCGCACGTGTCACGCTGGTGTCTCGCGATCCGCAAAACCTGGCGCGCGCCAAGCAATCCCTGCACGCCCCCGAGGGCCGCGTGCACACGGTCTCGGCCGATTTGCAGGATGCCGCACAAGCTCTGCGCGCCCTGGACGAAGCCGAGGCGTTGGGCGGTGCCGTGCAAGTGCTGGTGAATTCCGCCGGCGCCGCGAAGCGCACGCCGGCGGTAGAGTTGACGCCGCAAGCCTGGCACGACGCCATGCAAGCCAAATACTTCAGCTACATCCACATGATCGATCCGCTGATCAAGCGCATGGCACAGCGCGGCGCGGGCAGCATCGTGAACGTGGTGGGGCAAGGCGGCAAAGTGGCCAGCCCGATTCATTTGCCCGGCGGCGCGGCCAATGCCGCCCTGATGCTGGTGAGCGCCGGCCTGGCGGCGGCCTATGGCACACAAGGCATTCGCGTGAATGCCGTCAACCCTGGCCTGACCTTGACCGATCGCCTGCAAGAAGGCCTGATCACCGATGCGCGCCAGCAGGGCATCTCGCCAGAAGAAGCTTTGGCGCGCGCCAACGCGCGCATCCCGCTGGGCCGGATTGCCCAGCCCAACGAGATTGCAGATGCGGTCTTGTTTTTGGCGTCAGCCCGGGCCAGCTATGTGACCGGGGCCATCCTCGCCATGGATGGCGCGCTCACACCCATGGTGTGAGGCACCCCGCGCTCAACGGCTGCGCGGTTTGAAGCTGCGGTTGGCGGCCGGCTTGCCAGGACGCACCTGGATCGGGCCGGAACGCTTGGGACCGTCCGAGCGGAAATTGTCTGCTCGTGCGAATTCGCCACGCGGGGCGTCAGCGCGCGGGGCCCGGTCGCCACGGAACGCGTCCTGACGCGGCGCATTGCCGCGCGGTGCGCCACCGAAACCCCCAAAGGGCTTGCCACGGCCGCCGCCGCTGCGCTTGCCATCGCGGCGGTCATCGAACCCACGGCTGCGCTCAGGGCGCTGGGTGGGCTCCAGGCCGGGAATGACTTCTGCGGCAATGGGCTGGCGGGTGTAAAACTCGATGTCCTGAATCTTGCGACGATCGCGGAATTCGGCAAAGGTCACGGCCAGGCCATCGCGGCCCGCGCGGCCGGTGCGGCCAATGCGGTGCACATAGTCTTCGCTCTTCATCGGCAGGCCAAAGTTGAACACATGGCTGATGGTGGGCACGTCGATGCCGCGGGCGGCCACGTCGGTGGCCACCAGAATTTGCACCTGGCCATTGCGCAGGGCCATCAGGCGACGGTTGCGCAGGCCCTGGCTCAAGGCACCGTGCAGGGCCACGGCCGAGAAGCCGTCTTGCTGCAGGTCGGTGGCCAGGCCATCGCACTCGATCTGGGTGCTGGCAAACACAATGGCTTGGTCGATGTTGGTGTCACGCAGCCAGTGGTCCAGCAGCTTGCGCTTGTGATGGGCGTTGTCGGCCCAGAACAGCACTTGGCGAATGTTGCTGTGGCGCTCTTGCGGCGAATCGATTTGCACGCGCTGGGGTTCACGCATCACGCGGGTGGCCAGTTGCTGAATGCGCGGCGCAAAGGTGGCGCTGAACATCATGGTCTGGCGACGGTCGATGGTGAGTTGGTTGACTTCGGCCAGGTCGTCGGAGAAGCCCAGGTCGAGCATGCGATCGGCTTCGTCGACCACCAGGAACTGCACCTGGTCGAGCTTGATCTGCTGCGAGCGCTGCAGATCCAGCAAGCGGCCAGGCGTGGCCACCACCAGGTCGGCGTTTTGCAAACGCGCAATTTGAATCTGGTAAGGCATGCCGCCCACCACGTTGGCAATGCGCAGGCCTTTGCAATGCTGCACCAAACCGATGGCGTCGTGGGCCACCTGTTGGGCAAGCTCGCGGGTAGGACACAGGATCAAGGCGCCCGGCGTGGCGGCCTTGAAGTTGCGCGGCTGGGTCGGGTCCTTGCGCTTGGGGCGCTTGGGGGCCGGTTGGCCAGCGGCTTGGGCTTCGGCCACTTTTAGGGCCCAGGCATCGGCTTCGGCCTTGGCGCGGGCTTGTTGCTGTTCCAGCAAGGTGTTCAACACAGGCAACAGAAAGGCAGCAGTCTTGCCGCTGCCGGTCTGGCTGGACACCATCAGGTCGATGTGCCGGTTGGTTTGTGCATCGTGCATGGCCAGCGGAATGGCTTTGGCTTGCACCACGGTCGGCTGGGTGTAGCCCAGGTCGGTGACCGCAGCCACCAACTCGGGCGCGAGTCCCAGGGCGGCAAAGGGGTTGGGGTCTTCAGGCACAGCCGTTGTCGTTTCCACGGCAACATCGTCCATCAAAGGGGTTTCAGACAACACTTCGTTGTCGATCGTATAGGCGTCGGTCATGTTTATACCGCCTGCTTGATGCAAGGCGGGTCCATCCAAAGATTGAAACAACATCAACCTTCAGACAGAGTTCAACGCCGGTGTGTTGTGCAACACGGTGGCGCGGTTGGCTTCGATTCTTTGAAGCCCAAGGTGTGAGGCAGATGCGCGATCTTGTGCTTGATTCCGCACAAGAGCCTGAATTATCTCACAAATTCGGGTTTCCCCCTAATCCACACCCACAAGTCCGATTTCAGGGAAGCAAAAAGTGGGTTCGGTAATGGATGAGTTCGTCGATGGACTCGTGCACATCCGCCAGGGCCGTGTGCTTTTGCTGCTTTTTGAAGCCGCTGTACACCTGGGGTTTCCAGCGCTTGGCCAGCTCTTTGAGGGTGCTGACATCAAGGTTGCGGTAATGCAGCCAGGCTTCGAGTTTGGGCATGTACTTCACCAAGAAACGGCGGTCCTGGCTGATGGTGTTGCCGCACAACGGGGAACTGACTTTGGGGACGTATTTTTGAATGAAGGCCAGGAGTTGTTGCTCGGCCTGGGCTTCGCTCAAGGTGGAAGCCCGAACCTTGTCAATCAGCCCGCTGCGGCCGTGCGTGCCTTTGTTCCAGGCGTCCATTTTGTCCAGCAACTCGTCGCTTTGGTGAATGACCAGCACCGGCCCTTCAATGCGGGGTGCCAGGTCGGGCCCGGTCACGATGACGGCGATCTCCAGCAAGCGCTCGCGCTCGGGGTCCAGCCCGGTCATTTCGCAATCGATCCAGACCAAATTCAGGTCGGATTTGGCGAGCACGGGGGGCGTGGCCTGCGTGGCCAGGGCATTTTGTTCAGACATGGGGCGATTGTCGCCCATCCAACGAATCCCGCCTCGCCAAGAGGGTGGCGATTGGCCCTAAACTCTGCGCCTATGAACCCATCTCTTGCCATGACCCTGGTGCTGGCCATCGCCTTGCTCGCCAACCTGGGACTGAAACTTTGGCTGGCCACGCGCCAAGCCCGCCACGTCGCCCAACACCAGCACCAAGTGCCGGTTGCATTTGCCGGCACCATTTCGCTGCAAGCCCACCAAAAGGCTGCGCAGTACACCCTGGCCAAGTCCAAAATCGGTTTGTGGGACATGGCCTTGGAAGCGCTGGTCCTGCTCGGCTGGACCTTGCTGGGTGGACTGGACTGGCTGAACCAAAGCTTGCTCGCCTGGCTGGGGGCCGGCATGGCCCAGCAACTGGCCCTGGTGGTGGGCTTCATGCTGATCGGGGGGCTGATTCACCTGCCCTTGTCGCTGATCCAGACCTTTGGCGTGGAGCAGCGCTTTGGCTTCAACAACATGACCTGGCGACTGTGGCTCAGCGACACGGTGAAGGGCGTGGCGCTGGGCTTGATTTTGGGCTTGCCGATTGTTTGGCTGGTGCTGTGGCTGATGCAAGCCGGTGGCCATCTGTGGTGGCTCTTTGCCTGGGGGGCGCTGGTCGCCTACCAGTTGTTTGTGATGTGGATTGCGCCCAACGTCATCATGCCGCTGTTCAACAAGTTCACGCCGCTGGAGGACGAGACCCTGAAAGAGCGCGTCAGCCGCTTGATGGCGCGCGCCGGCTTCACGGCCAAAGGCTTTTTTGTGATGGATGGCAGCCGTCGCTCGGCCCACTCCAATGCGTTTTTCACGGGCTTTGGCGCCAGCAAGCGCGTGGTGTTTTTCGACACCCTGCTCAAGCAGCTCAGCCCGGATGAAATGGAAGCGGTTCTGGCCCATGAGCTGGGCCACTTCAAGCACCGTCATATCCTGAAAATGATGGCCACCAGTTTTGTGATGACCTTGTTGGGCCTGGCCTTGCTGGGGTGGCTGTCGCAACAGCCCTGGTTCTACACCGGCCTGGGGGTGATGCCCAACATGGCCTCGGCCAACGACGCGCTGGCCTTGTTGCTGTTCTTGATGGTCGTGCCTTTGTTCACCTTCTTTTTGTCACCGCTCTCGGCGGGCCGTTCACGTCGCTTCGAATTCGAGGCCGATGCCTACGCCGTGGCACACAGTGATGGCAAGCACCTTGCCGGCGCCTTGCTCAAGCTCTACCAAGACAATGCCTCCACCCTGACACCGGACCCGCTGTACGTGGCCTTCTATTACTCGCATCCCCCAGCCTCGCAGCGCCTGGCGCGCATGACGGCATGAGGCAAGACGGCTTGGTCATCGCCGGCCATGGCCGGCATGTGGTGGTGGAAAGCCCCAACGGCGAGCGACGCATCTGCCATCCTCGCGGAAAAAAAAACCAGGCTGTGGTCGGCGACCGGGTGTGGTGGCAAGCCAGTGAGGACGAAGGCACGATTGAGGCCATCCAGGAACGCCGCAACTTGCTCTACCGGCAAGACGAAATTCGCACCAAGTCTTTCGCCGCCAATTTGGGCCGGGTGCTGATCCTGATGGCCGCTGAGCCGGAATTTTCCGAAATGCAGCTCACCCGCGCGTTGATCGCCACCGAGGCCGCAGGCATTGCGCCCTTGATCGCGCTGAACAAGCAAGATTTGACCGAGGCCTTCGAGCGCGCTTGGACGCGCCTGGCGCCTTACCGGAGCATGGGCTATGAGGTTTTGCCTTTGTCCCTGCGCAACGACGCCGACGCCCTCACCCACTTGATGCAACACCTGCAGGGACAAACCACCCTGGTGCTGGGGCCTTCGGGCGTTGGCAAAAGCACCTTGATCAACCGCTTGGTGCCCGATGCCTTGGCCGCAACCAACGAGATTTCACAAGCGCTGAACTCAGGCAAGCACACGACCACCAGCACCACCTGGTACTGGGTGGACCGCGCGCAAGGCACGGCCCTGATCGACTCCCCCGGCTTTCAGGCGTTTGGCATTCACCACATCGAGCCCACGCAATTGGTGCTGTGCATGCCCGATTTGAAAGCCCATGCCGACCATTGCCGGTTTTACAACTGCAGCCACCGGCATGAGCCAGGCTGTGGCGTGCGCGACGCTTTGGCCCAAGGCTTGATCAGCCCTTCGCGGCACAAAATTTACGAGCAATTGTTCGACGAGCTGTCACAACCGGCGTTCTAGCGCAACGCCCCGCCAAATCCACTTGGCAAATGGCCGTTCAGCCTAGCAAGCGGGCCAGGGTCAGCAGGGCCAACAACACCAGCCACATCACCACCGTTCGCCAAACCAAGCCCACCATGGTGCGAAGATGGCCTGGCTCGGCCTCTTTTCCCGGCGTGCTGGCACTGTCGCCCAGGGCGGGCTGCAAGGTCTCGCTGCGTGGCCGCAAGGCCTCCCCGCCGAGTCGCACGTTGATGGCACCCGAGGTTGCGGCCAACACCACGCCATCGTTGTCATCGGGAAAAGCTTGTGCGTGGTTGCGCCAGCAATCGATGGCTTCCTCAAAGTTGCCCACCACGGCAAAGGCCAGCGCGGTGATGCGAGCCGGCACCCAGTCGATGCGGCGCCAGGCTTGGCTGGCCACCTGGCTTAAGGCCTCGCTGTTGAGCAAGCCAGGTTCGGTGTCCACTGCGGCCTGGCGACGCCACAAACGGGGCACAAACTCGCCCATGCGGTAGAGGACAGCACCGGCGGGGCCCAGCCCCAACGCGGCCAGCACCGAAAACCAGGCCAGCACGCCAAACACATGGCGATGGGCGGCCAAGGCAGAGAACTCGATCACATGGCGCAGCAACTCTCGGCGAGGCACCAGCGAGGCATCCACCTGCTGCCAGGCCGCGAGGCGCTCACGCACCTGGTTCTCGTCCCCAGTGTCCAGGGCATCGCGAATCTCGGTGAAGTGGTGGCTGAACTGACGAAAACCCAGGGTCGCGTAAAGAATGCCGATGCTCCACACCATGGCCACGGGCCAACCCACCCACCACATGAGGGCCCAGTGCACGGCAGCGGCCACCAGCGTGGGCGCGCCAACCGTCAAACCCCAAATGGTCCAAGCCTGGTGCGCGCGGCCTGCATCCAGCGTGCGGCTGACCCAATGGGCCCATTGGCGCATGGCTTGGTGCACCGGGTTGCGTTCTGCCAGCGGCCGAACCTGTTCAATCAGCAATGCAAAAAGAAGGGCCAGAAAGCTCATGCCCGCATCATAGCGGCGAAGCAGCCGCGTCAAGCCATCAGGAATCGGTAAAAGTTGCGCAGCATGCCGGCAGTTGCGCCCCAGATGAAGCGTTGCGCAGCGCCGTCTTGGTAAGGCATGGAAAACCACTCGCGCCGCACCCCTTCGGCCTCAAAGGCATGGCGCCTGTGGTGTCGCGGGTCCATCAGAAAGGACAGGGGCACTTCAAAGGCGGCGGCCACTTCATTCGGGTTGGGCACCAGCTCGTGCGCTGGATCGACCAAGGCCACGATGGGGGTGACGATGAACGAGGTCCCCGTCACGTACTCTGACAGGGACCCCAGCACCTCCACATGGCGAGGCTCCAGGCCCACCTCTTCTTGCGCTTCGCGCAAGGCCGTGGCCGCGGCATCGGTGTCTTGCGGATCCACCTTGCCTCCGGGGAAGGCAATTTGCCCGGAATGGGTGGACAAATGGGCGGTGCGCTGGGTCAACAGCAAGGTCGGCGCATCGCGCATGACGATGCCCACCAGCACCGAGGCCAGGGCAGGCTCGCGCTGGGCGAATTTGCGCTCACGCACCACCTCGGGCTGCCAAGCCGGCGGCTGCGCAAAACGCTGCCGCAAAGCCTGGGCCGACAGCCTGGCGGCAGGTACCGCTGGCAAGTGGTGGTCCACCCCGATCACGGGCACGCGCTCGGGATCGAAGTTGGGCAGTTTGGACAAAGGAGTCAGGGGTTGTGCCATGAAAAAAGCCGCCTCAAGACATGCATGGGCGGCTTGCTGGGAACGGTCGAGCGCTTACTTGGCTGCGGCAACCGAGGCCTTGTGGACCAGTTTTTCCTTGATACGTGCCGACTTGCCGCTGCGTGAACGCAGGTAGTACAGCTTGGCGCGGCGGACATCGCCACGGCGCTTGACTTCAATGCTGGCGATCAGCGGGCTGTAGGTTTGGAAGGTACGCTCAACGCCTTCGCCGCTGGACATTTTGCGAACGGTGAAGCCGCTGTTGAGGCCGCGATTGCGCTTGGCAATCACCACGCCTTCGTAGGCCTGCACGCGCTTGCGGGTGCCTTCGACCACGTTCACGCTGACGATCACGGTGTCGCCGGGGGCGAAGTCGGGGATGGTTTTGCCGAGGCGAGCAATTTCTTCTTGCTCAAGGGTTTGGATCAGGTTCATAAGTTCCTCAAAGGATCGTGGTCGCGCTGCACAAAAGGCCTTGCATGGCGCTGTTCTCTGCAAAAAATGCGAGACATGTTCGCCGCAAGGCGGCCGACCAGAGGATCGATTAGCCCGACATTCTACAACGATTTTGGCTTGTTCAGCAAATCCGGGCGCAGGGCCTGGGTCAAGGCCTGCGACTGTTCCTTGCGCCAGCGTTCAATCTGGGCATGGTGGCCAGACAACAGGGGGGCAGGCACGGCTTGCCCTTGCCACACTTCGGGTCGGGTGTAGTGGGGGCAGTCCAGCAAGCCGTCAATGGCCGGGTTGAAGCTGTCGAAATGGTGGCTGTCCTGGTCGTGCAACACCCCGGGTTGCAAACGGGTGACGGCATCGAGCAAGGCCATGGCGGGCACC
>CAYTZZ010000036.1:0-27326 GCA_964442645.1 uncultured Bordetella sp.
CTTCAGCGATTCACTCTCGCGCTGGTTGCAAGTGCAGGGCTTGAGTGTCTCGGCCGCGGGCATCCTGGCCACCGCGGTGGTGGTGTCACTCATCACCTGCATCACGATCGTGTTTGGCGAGCTGGTGCCCAAGCGCATTGGTCAGTTGTATCCCGAGACGGTGGCGCGTTGGGTGGCGCCCACCATGCACGTGCTGGCGCAAGTGGCGCGCCCCTTGGTGGTGTCCTTGTCATGGGCCACCGCGGCTGTGCTGCAATTGATTCGCGTCAACACGCGCCATGCACACACCGTGACCGAAGAAGAAATTCGCGCCAGCCTCAGCGAGGGCGTGGATGCGGGCGTGATTGAAAAACAGGAACACCAGATGGTGCAGAATGTTTTTCACTTGGACGATCGGCCGCTGACTTCCATCATGGTGCCGCGTTCCGAGGTGGTGTGGCTGGACCAAACGCTGACCGTGCGCGAGGCGCTGGCCCAGGTGGCGGCGCACGCCTCGCACTCCTGGTACCCGGTGTGTCGCGGCAGTTTGGACGATGTGGCCGGCGTGGTCAGCCTGGGCCAGATGGTGCATCACCTCACGCCAGACGATGCCATCGAGACCCTGATGGTCACGGCGGCCTTCGTGCCGGAAACCTTGAGTGGCCTGGATTTGCTGGAGCAGTTTCGCCGGCCTGATGCCCAACAGGCCGCGCGCACCGGCGCCTCGGGGCGCATGGTGCTGGTGGTGGACGAATATGGCGTGGTGCAAGGCCTGATGACGCCACGCGACTTGCTGGAGGCCATCACCGGCGAATGGCTGGCCGCCACGCGGCACGATGCGGCCTGGGCCACGCCGCGCGACGATGGCAGCTGGTTGCTCGATGGCACCATGCCCATCACCGAGTTCAAGTCGCGCTTGGACATCCGCGACGATTTGCCGCAAGAAGAGCGTGGCCGCTACAACACCCTGGCCGGCTTGATCCTTTTCTTGTTGGGACATTTGCCGCAGCGCGGTGAACGGGTGGAGTGCCAAGGCTGGCTGTTGGAGGTGCAAACCCTGGAAGGGCGGCGCATCGACCAGGTGCTGGCGCGACTCATCCCAATTGCCCCATCCTGAGCAGCGCTGCTTCTGTCACCGATGTTGCAGACCTTCGGGGAAAAACTCTTGGCGCCCGATTTGAAACGTGTCTAAATTGCGGCTGAAGTTCTCGCAGAAGACATTTTCCATTTTTCGTTTCAATCGAGGAGACATTCATGGTTGTTTTTTCCCACACCAAGCGTACCCTTGTCGCGGCCCTGGCTGTCGTTGGCGTTTGGGCCAGCGTGCTGCCCGCCCAGGCCCAGCAAGCGCCGATCAAAATTGGATTGACCACTGCAGTTCAGTTGCAAGTGGGCCGCGACACGCAAGAAGCGGCCAAGATTGCCATCGATGAAATCAACGCCAAGGGCGGCGTGATGGGGCGCAAGCTGTCCTATGTGGTGGCCGATGAAACCGAAAACCCCGAGGTGGGCATCAACGCCATCAAGAAGCTGACCGCCGATGAAAAAGTGGACGTCATTGTGGGCGGCTACACCAGTGGCGTGACGCTGGCGCAATTGCCGCACATCTCCTCCGCCAAAACCATTTACCTGGGCGTGGGCGCTGCGTCACCCGCCATCACGGCCAAGGTCAAGCAGGACTACGACAACTACAAATACATTTTTCGCACCGGCCCCATCAACGCCGCGCACCAGGCGCGTGGCCTGGTGGGTTGGATCTCGGGCCACCTGATTGGCGAGTTGGGCCTGAAGAAAATTGCCATCATTGGCGAGAACGCCAAATGGGTGCAAGACTTGGTGCCGGTGCTCAAGAAGGGCGCGGTCGAGGTTGGCGCCGATGTGCGCATGACCGAATTCTTTGACACCACGACCTCCGACTTTTCGCCCTTGCTCTCCAAAATTCGCGGCAGCGGCGCCGAATTCCTGGTGGTGATCTTGTCGCACGCCTCGAGCGACGTGTTTGCCAAGCAGTGGTACGACGCCCGCTTTCCCATGCCCTTTGGCGGCATTGACGTGAAATCCATGGACGGCGATTTCTTTGAGCGTGTCGGTGGCAAGTCCATCAGCGAGATTGCAGCCAACTTTGCCGTGCGTGCGCCGCTGACCGCCAAGACCATCCCCTTCTTTGACGAGTTCAAGAAGCGCACGGGCCGGGTGCCGGTGTACACCGCGTTTGGCACCTACGACTCGATCCACGCTTATGCCCAGGCCATCGAGCGTGCCAAGAGCTTTGACACCAATGCCATCATCAAAGAGCTCGAGAAGACCAGCATGGTCGGCATCTCGGGCCAAATTGAATACGACGAAACCCATGATGTCAAAGCCGGTGGCAAATACATCAACTTGCTGTTTGCCCAATGGCAACCCAAGGGGGAGCGTGTCGTGGTGTGGCCCAAAGAGCTGCGCAACGGCAGCATGATCATGCCGCCCTGGCTGACGAAGTAAACCTGCCTGAACCCTTTCATCATCGGTCTTCGAAAGAAGGCGGGGGATAAGTGTGCTTGAAATCCTGATCTTCGGTGCTGTCACCAGTGCCATCTACGCCATGCTGGCGGTGGGCTTCACCCTGATTTTTGGGGTGGCCCGCATTCTCAACCTGGCGCATGGCTCCTTCTACGCCCTGGGGGCGTATGGGGCCTATTTGCTGACCACGGTCTTCAACCTTCCCTTGGTGGTGGCCACGCCCCTGGTGGTGCTGGGCGTGGCGCTGTTTGGCATGGTGGTCGAGCGCGTGCTGATTCGACCCATGCGCAAATCGCAACTGGCGGTGCTGATGATCAGTCTGGCCATTGCCCTGGTGGTGGAGCAAATGTTGTTCCTCAGCTTCGGTTCGGAGTACCGCAATGTGCCCAGCTTCATCGAGCAAAAGTATGTTGTCGGCGGCGTCGATGTGGCAGGTCAGCGCTTGTTGACCTTGCTGGTGGCCGTGGTCTCCATTGGCGGCCTGTACCTGTTCATTCAGCGCACCCGCTTGGGCAGCGCCATTCTGGCGATTTCTCAAGACCCCGAGGCTGCGCAGTACATGGGCATTCCCAGCGACCGCATCTTTGGCATCGTGATGGCCCTGTCGGCGGGCCTGGCCGCGCTGGCGGGCATCATGGCCGGACCGTTCCTGAGCGTTCAGCCTTCCATGCACCTGCTGCCCATCGTCAAGGCTTTTGCGATTGTGGTGGTGGGTGGCCTGGGCTCGATCCCTGGCAGCATCGTGGCCGCCTTGATGCTGGGCTATGCCGAAACCTTCGTGGCTTATGGCATCTCGACCGCATGGACTGAAATTGTTTCTGTGGCCGCGACCTTGCTCATGCTGGTGCTGCGCCCCGCAGGATTCTTTGGCAAGCGCGCCGCTTTCTGACGGGCAGGACACGACATGCAAGCTAAAAACATAGACCGCACGGGCGCCCTGTTGGCCGTGATCGCCTTGGCGATCCTGCCCCTGGTGTTCGAGAGTCGCTACCTCATTGGCGTGCTCACGGTGGCGGCCATTTATGGCATCTGGTCGGTCAGCTGGGACTTCATGTCCGGGCTGACCGGGCGGGAAAACTTTGGCCACTCGCTGTTCATTGGTGTGGGCGCTTATGCCGCTGGTTTCCTCAACACCGAATTGGGCGCGAGCGCCTGGTGGAGCTTGCCGGTGGGCATGCTGGCTGCCGTGGTGTTTGCGCTCATCATGGGCTTCCCAACCTTGCGGCTCAAGGGCCCGTACTTTGCATTGGCCATGTTGTCAGGCGCTGTCATCATGCAGCGCCTGATGCTGATTTTTTGGGAGTACACCGGGGGCGAAGAGGGCATCAATGGCATCGAGCCTTTGCTGCGCTCGCCCTTGCACTTCTACTGGCTGGTGCTGGGCATCCTGGTGGCGACCACTTTGCTGCTGAGCTGGATGGCGCGCTCCCATTGGGGCTTGATCCTGAAGGCCATTCGCGGCGACGAAGCCACTTGCCAAGCCGCGGGTTTGAACATCACCTATTACAAAATTGCCTCGCTGGTCATCAGCGCAGCCTTTGCTGGCATGGGCGGTGCGTTGTATGCCCATTACCAACTGCAGGTCAGCCCGCAACTGTTTGCGGTGGTGACCTCGGTGACCATCATCACCATGGTGTATGTGGGCGGCATGGCCTCCATCTATGGGCCAATTGGGGGCGCCCTGTTGCTGACCCTCATGACCGAGTTGCTGCGCAATTTTGGTGAATGGCGCCTGATGGTTTACAGCGTGGTGCTGATCCTGATTTTGTTCTTCTTGCCGCAGGGCTTGGTGGCGCCCACCTGGCAGCGCATTCGCCGTGCGTTTCTGGGAGGAAAATCATGAGCTTGCTTTCCGTTAAAAACCTGGACAAGCGCTTTGGCGGCTTGCATGCGGTCAAGGATGTCAGCCTGGACGTGCAAAAGGGCGACATTCTGGGCATTCTCGGCCCCAATGGCGCCGGCAAAACCACGCTCTACAACTTGCTGACGGGTTTCATCAAACCCGACAACGGCGAGGTGCTGCTGGAAGGCCAGCCCCTGCTGGGTTTGCCGCCGCACAAGGTGGTGGGCCTGGGGGTTGCGCGTACTTTTCAGCTGTGCCGCCCCTTCGTGGGCTTGAGCGTGCTGGAAAACGTCATGGTCGGCAGCCTGGGGCCCCGTGTGCCGGCCGTTGACCTGAGCGAGCGCGCGCGTCACTTGCTGGCGCAAGTGGGGCTGGCTGGCAAGGAAGACTCGCCCGCCGAGTTGTTGTCCTACGGTGACCAGCGTCGCCTGGAAATTGCACGCGCCTTGGCCACCGAACCGCGCTTGCTGCTGCTCGATGAGCCGTTTGCCGGCCTGGGCTCGGGCGAGATTGCCGCGCTGTCCGAGTTGATTCGCGATCTGCACAAAAACCAGGGCCTCACGATTTTGCTGATCGAGCACAAGTTGCGTGAGTTCATGCAGCTGGTGTCGCATGTGGTGGCGATTGATTTCGGCCAGGTGATTGCGACCGGCTCCCCCAGCGAGATTGTGAAAAACCCCAAAGTCATTGAGGCCTACATTGGGCGACAGGATCCCGATCATGCTGCTTGAAATTGAAAACATGAGCGCCTCTTACGGCAAGGCGCTGGCGCTTGAAAACATCAGCATGCACATTGCGCCCGGCGAGTTCGTCGCGGTGCTGGGGCCCAACGGCGCTGGCAAGTCCACCTTGCTCAAGTGCATCTCGCGCATGTTGGGTGCCGAGGGCACGCTGAAATTCAATGGCGAGTCCTTGCATGGCTACCCCGCGCATGAAGTGGTGGGCCGAGGCATTTGCCATTGCCCTGAGGGGCGACGTTTGTTTCCCGAGTTGACGGTGCTCAAGAACCTGATGCTGGGGGCTTACCTGCGAGACGATGCCGATGCGGTGGCCCGCGACCTGGAGCGGGTCTATGGCCTGTTTCCCATCTTGCGCGACCGCGTGGGGCAGATGGTCAGCACCTTGTCGGGCGGGCAACAGCAGATGGTGGCCATTGGCCGCGCACTGATGGGCGCCCCCAAGCTGTTGCTGCTGGACGAGCCTTCGGTGGGTATTGCGCACCGCCTGAAGCACGAAATCTACGATGCCATTCGCCAAATTCGCGATGGCGGCGTGGCCATCCTGATGGCCGAGCAAGACGCCTTGTCGGCCTTGCGCATTGCCGAGCGCGCCTATGTGCTCGAGCATGGTTCTGTGGCGCGAGAGGGCCCTGTGGCCGAGTTGAGCCGAGACGACCACATTCGCCAGATTTACCTGGGCGTGGCCTGAGCTGGAAAGCTTCGTAACCGACTCGTAACCCGGCCGCGGCCCGGGGTCGTTACCATGGCGGTATGACGACCCGATCCAACCGTGACAACGAACGCCAGCTG
Source organism: uncultured Bordetella sp. (assembly GCA_964442645.1). Lineage (GTDB taxonomy): Bacteria > Pseudomonadota > Gammaproteobacteria > Burkholderiales > Burkholderiaceae_C > Limnohabitans. The sequence continues at coordinate 5,854 of CAYTZZ010000036.1, forward strand.
GTCGAAGACATCCGCCTGCTGGGCCGCATCCTGGGCGATGTCATCCGCGACCATGAGGGCGATAAGATTTTTGCGCTGATCGAGCAGATCCGCAAACTCTCGGTGGCCTTTCGGCGCGATGCCGATGCCGAGGCCGAAAAAGCCCTGAAGAAGCTGCTCAAAAGCCTGGCCAGCGACGAGGCGGTGAAGGTCATTCGCGCCTTCACCTACTTCAGCCACCTGGCCAATTTGGCCGAAGACCAGCACCACCTGCGCCGCCGCGAAGTGCATGAGCGCGCGGGCGACACCCAAGAGGGCAGCGTGGAGGTGAGCTTGCAGCGCCTGCGCTGGGCTGGCCTGACGCCCCATGCGGTGGCCCAAATGCTGGCACAAGCCCATGTCTCGCCAGTGCTGACAGCCCACCCCACCGAGGTGCAGCGCAAAAGCATTCTGGATGCCGAGCGCGACATCGCCAAATTGCTGGCGCAGCGCGATGCCATTCGCGACCGCGCCAAAGGCCATGCCGCGGCGCGCGACGCTTTGAGCGCCCGCGAGTTGGTGGCCAACGAGTCCTTGATGCGGGCGCGCGTCATGCAGTTGTGGCACACCCGCTTGTTGCGCTTCACCAAGCTCACGGTGTCAGACGAGGTGGACAACGCGCTGAGCTATTACGAGGCCACTTTCCTGCGCGAAATTCCCAAGCTCTACCGTTCCCTGGAAGACGCTTTGCCCGGCCAGAGCGTGGCGCCTTTTTTGCGCATGGGCCAGTGGATTGGCGGCGACCGCGATGGCAACCCGAATGTCAGCGCCGACACCTTGCGCTATGCCTTGCAGCGACAGGCCGACATGGCCTTGCGCCATTACCTGACCGAACTTTTTCACCTGGGCACCGAGTTGTCGCTGTCGGCCATGTTGGTCGATGTGACCCCCGAGATGCGGGCTTTGGCCGATGCCTCGCCCGACACCAACGCCCACCGCCAGGACGAGCCTTACCGGCGTGCCATCAACGGCATGTATGCCCGCTTGGCCGCCAGCTTGAAAGAGCTGACAGGTGGCGATGCGGCGCGCCACGCTGTAGCCCCGCAAAACCCTTACCCCAACGCCCAGGCCTTGGCGCACGACCTGGCCGTGATGGACCGCTCGCTCAGCGCACAACACGGCGCGGCCTTGGCGCAGCAGCGCCTGCGCCCCTTGATGCGCGCGGTCGATGTGTTTGGCTTTCATTTGGCCACGGTGGACTTGCGGCAAAGCTCGGACCAGCATGAGCGGGTGGTGGCCGAGTTGCTGGCCACGGCAGGCGTTGAAGCCCACTATGCGGGCCTGAACGAGGCCGACAAACAAGCCGTGCTGCTGCGCCTCTTGAGCGACGCCCGGCCCTTGCGCGTCTTGCAGGCGCAGTACAGCGACCATGCCGTGCACGAGCTGTCCATTTTTGAGACAGCCCGCCAGATGCGCGAGCGTTACGGCGCGCAAGCCATCGTGCACAACATCATCAGCCACACCGAAGCCGTCAGCGATTTGCTGGAAGTGCTGTTGCTGCAAAAAGAGACGGGGCTGATGCAGCAAACCTTGTTGCGGCAAGCGCACACGGATTTGATCGTCGTGCCTTTGTTTGAAACCATTGACGACCTGCGCCATGCGGCCCTCATCATGCGCGACTTCTTTGCGCTGCCGGGCGTGGCCGCCATGGTGCAGCGATCGGGTGGCGTGCAAGACATCATGCTGGGCTACTCGGACAGCAACAAGGACGGCGGCATTTTCACCAGCAACTGGGAGCTTTACCGCGCCGAGATTGACCTGGTGGCGCTGTTTGACGAACTGGCGGTCTCGCATGGCATACGCTTGCGCATGTTCCATGGCCGCGGCGGCACCGTGGGGCGCGGTGGCGGCCCCAGCTACCAGGCCATCCTGGCGCAACCGCCGGGCACGGTGCGTGGCCAAATTCGCTTGACCGAACAGGGCGAGGTGATCGGCTCGAAATACGCCAACCCCGAGATCGGCCGGCGCAACCTCGAGACCCTGGTGGCGGCCACCTTGGAGGCCACCTTGTTGCAGCCCACGCGGCCGGCCAGCAAAAAATTCTTGCAAGCTGCCGATGCGTTGTCGCAAGCCAGCATGAAGGCCTATCGCAGCCTGGTGTACGACACCGAAGGCTTCACCGATTATTTTTTCAATGCCACGCCGATTCGCGAAATTGCGCAGCTCAACATTGGCTCGCGTCCTGCCTCGCGCAAGGCCAGCCAACGCATTGAAGACCTGCGCGCCATTCCCTGGGGCTTCAGCTGGGGGCAGTGCCGCCTGACCTTGCCGGGCTGGTTGGGCTTTGGCTCGGCGGTCGAGGCTTTTTTGGCGCAGCCCACGCCCAAGGAACGCAAGGCTGCGCTGGCGCTGTTGCAGTCGATGTACCGGCAGTGGCCTTTCTTCAAGGCCTTGCTCTCCAACATGGACATGGTGCTGGCGAAAAGCGATTTGTCGCTGGCCTCGCTGTACAGCGAGCTGGTGCCGGATGCGCGATTGCGCAAGCGCATGGCCCGCTTGTTGTCAGAGGAATGGCATCGCACGGTGGACGCATTGGCCCAGATCACGGGCGAGAAAAACCGCTTGGCCAGCAACCCTGCGCTGGCGCGCTCGATGCGCCACCGCTTTCCCTACATCGACCCTTTGCACCATTTGCAGGTGGAGTTGATTCGCCGCTACCGCCAAGGGCAGGACGACGAGCGGGTGCAGCGCGGCATTCACTTGTCCATCAACGGCATTGCGGCGGGCTTGCGCAACACCGGCTGACGCCTCTCAGGTGGGAAAAACCGGCTCACCCAGGTTCAGCATCAGGCGGTTGGCCCAGGCAAAGATGGCCACGGCATGGATCAGGTCGAGGATCTCGGCATCGCTCATGCCCACATCGATCAGCGGCTGCACCGACGCGGCATCCACCTTGTCGGGGTTCAAGGTCAGATCGATGGAGAAGGCCACGATGGCTTTTTCCCGGTCGTTGGTGCCGGCGGTGGCCGGGTTGGCAAAGACCTGCGCGATCGCATCGTTGCGCTTGGCCAACTGCTCAAAGCGTTGTGCGTGCACCGAGGCGCAATAAACGCAGCCGTTGACACACGACACCACGGTGGAGGCCAGCTCGCGCTCGGCGCGTGACAGCCCGCCAGGCGCGTACATGATGGCGTTGAAGGCATCGGAGCGGTGTTCCAGAATTTCTGGCTGATGCACCAAAAAGAGGTAATAGTCGGAGACCTTGGCCTGAGGATGGCTGGCTTCCAGCACCTGGATTTGTTTGTCGCTGGCTTGCGTCAGTTGCACCGTGTCCAGCCAAGCCTTCCAGCCCAGGGTTTCGCTGGTGAAGCCGTTGATGTTCAAAGGCGTGCTCATGCGGCCTTCTCCTGTGAATTCGCGCGCGCTTGTTGCAAGGCCGAGAGCCCGCTGACCACGCGTGTTTGGTAAGAAAGAAAAGCAATCAGCTGCGCGATGGCCACCACCGCCGGTGTGCTGTAGCCCGCTTGGGGCAGGGTGTGCAGGGCGGCACGGTCACCTTCCACCGGCTTCAAAATCAGGGTGCGGGTAAAGGCCAGCAAGGCGCGCAGGCGCGCATCGGTGAGCAGGCTGAGTTGGTCGCCCTCGATGGCTTGGCACACAGCCGCTTCAATGTCGTAGCCATCCAGGCGCTCACGGTAATGGGCGGCCAAGGCCGGGTGGGGCGTGAGGCGGCAGGCGTACCAGGCGAGCAGCAAGCGCTCGCGCAAGGGCACGCTCTCCAGGCCGGGGCTCAAGAGCGCGTCATAGCTTTGCTGGGTGGCGTTGACCACCTTGGCGCGCTGGTGGCGAGTGGCGTGCAGCGGATCGTTTTCGGGCAGCGGCACCATGCGGTCGATCACATCAGCCGCTGGCCATTCGTCGCCCAGCAGTTCCGGGTCTGCAAAGTCGTGGATGGCTTGTTCGTGGTGCTTCACGTCTTCTCCATAAAAATGGCTGGCGATGCCACGGGCCAGGCGTTGGGCGCCGTCGCTGATGGCGGGGATGTCACCCGACACCTGGCCATGCGACATGGCGGCGGGGTAGCAAAAACAATGGATGCGCTCCAGCCCTGGACAACTGCCCGCCTGCTTGGGCTGAAACTCGAAGGCCGGCCCGAGGTCGGGCATGCTGGACAGCTCTTCGTCCTCATCGCCCATCGCCGGTTGGTAGCGCTCAGACCACAGCTTGAGGTGCGGCGCAACGGCCGCCAACTCGGGGCGCTCCGACAAGGCCACCCGAAAGCCAGTGCAAAAAATCACGAAGTCCACGCGGTGCTCGGCCTTGGGCGTGGTGAGCCATAGCCCCTGCGGCGTGTCGCGCACGGACTGCAACGGGCTGCCCAAATGCATGTGCGCCTGGGGGTGGCGAAACACCCGCAGCGAGCTGCCGCGCGGCGGTGGGGTTTGCTGCACGTTCATGTAGTGGCGCAGCCGCCATTTCCATTCGTCGGGCAAATGCTGGTAGCCATGGGTGATGCCCGGGTTACCCGAGCCTTTCACCTTGTTGATGCGCGGCAGCACCGCACGGCGCACCAGCAGATCGACCCGCTCGGCCCCGGCCTCCAGCGCGGTGGCGGCGCAGTCCATGGCCGAGGCGCTGCCGCCCACCACGGCCACGCGCAGGCCGCGCAGGCGGGTGGCATCGAACAGGTCGGCCGAATGCGCGCGCCGGCTGGGGGGGATGTTTTGCGCCTCGGGCGGCAGCCAGGCGCTGCCCAGGCCATCCCGGCCTGTGGCCAAGACCACGCGCCGTGCCAACAGGGTTTGCAAAGTGCCTTCGTGGCGCACCTGCAATTGCACATGGCCCTCGGCGGTGGGCTCGAGGGCCTCGACGGCATGGTCATTGCGCAGGTCGACCGCCATCACGCGACGAAACCAGCGCAGGTAATCCATCCATTGGGGGCGCGGAATTTTGTCCAGCGCCTCCCAGGCGGCCACGCCAAACTGCGCCTCGTACCAGGCCCGAAAGGTGAGGGCGGGCAAACCCAGCGCCGGCCCGGTCAGGACCTTGGGCGAGCGCAGGGTTTCCATGCGCGCGGAGGTGACCCAGGGGCCTTCTTGGCCCGCGCTGGCTTTGTCCAGCACGACCGCATGAATGCCCAGCATTTTCAAGGCGGTGGCTGCCGTGAGGCCGGCCATGCCGCCGCCAATGACGACCACGTCCAGCAGCGCTTGGCCGTCGTGTGCCTGTGGGGGGATCCAGGCTTTGGGCGGCAACTCCAACCAAGCCAGGTCTTGGGCCAATCGCGCTTCCAGCGCTGCGAGTCCTTGGGCTTGTGTCATGGTTGGGTTAGCTCTCAATCGACGGAGGCGCCAGAATATTTCACCACTTCCGCCCATTTGCGAATTTCACTGTCCAGGTGCTTGACCAGGGTGTCGGGCGAGCCGCCGGCGGGCTCCAGTCCCATGCCCATGAAGCGTTGGCGCACCACGGGGTCTGCCAGCAACTTGTTGACGGCCTGATTCAGTTTGGTGATGGCTTCCGTTGGCGCGCCTTTGGGAAACAGCAGCGCGAACCAGGTTTGCGACTCGATCGGAAAGCCCAGCTCTTTCATGGTGGGCACATCGGGCAGCACGGGCGAGCGCTGCGGCGCCAACACGGCGATGGGCCGCACCTGGCCTGACTTGACCGCGCCTTGCGCACCTGTGATCAGGTGAAACATGAACTGGACCTGGTTGGTGATGAGGTCGCCCGTGGCATTGCCCACGTTGTTGTAGGGCACATGCACGATGAAGGTCTGGGTTTGCTTTTTGAACAGTTCGGCTGCCAGGTGCATGGAGCTGCCGTTGCCGGATGAGGCGTAGTTGAAGCGTCCCGGGTGGCTGCGCACCTGCTCGGTGAATTCCTTCATGTTCTTGGCAGGAAAGCTGTTGTTCACCACCAGAATGTTGGAGACGCCGCCGAGCAAGACCACCGGGTCGAAATCGTTGACAGGGTGAAAGGGCAAGTTCTTGTAAAGGCTGATGTTGGTGGCCAGGGTGCCGGCCCAGGCAAACAGCACGGTGTAGCCATCGTTGGGCGATTTGGCCGCGGCTGCGGCGCCAATGTTGCCGTTGGAGCCACCGCGGTTTTCAATCACCACGCGCTGGCCCAGCACTTTGCCCAACTCTTCCGAGAGCACGCGAGACAAGGGGTCGGCCGTGCCACCACCGGCATTGATGGGCACAATCATTTTCACGGGCTTGTGGGGCCAGGCATCGCCTTGTGCCATCACGGCCATGGGGGCCAATAGAAGTGGCAGGACTTTGCGCCAGAGGGCCGTGTGCAGAGCAGTCATGAGGGATCCTTGGGACGGGCACGCCAGCCGCGAAACCAGCGCCAAAAGAAAAAGGCACTGACCAGCATCATCACGGCTTGTGACACCAGGTGAAAAAAGTAAACCTTGCCATCGGTGGTGACCGTGGCGATGGGAATGACCAGGGTCAGGCAGGCAAAGAAAATGCCCAAGATCAGGTCGAACGGGTCGAACCGAACTTCTTTGACCGTTTTCTCTTTGTCTGCCATGCCTGCGATTTTAGGACTTGCGGCAGCGCGCGCCGCTCAGCAGGGGAAGCCCAGGGCTTCGCGGAAGCGGTTCTTCAGGTAGACGCCGTCGCGCGAGGGCAGCACGCGAGGAATCTCGTCTTGGCGAATGTGCACTTGGGCCAACAGCATGCCGCTGCGCGCGTTGATGCGTTGCGCCAAGGCCGGCAGTTCGCTTTCTGAAAAGACTTCCTGCGCGTGGCTGACACCGCAGGCTTTGGCCACGTCGGCCAGGCGGGTGCCCAAGCTGGTGTGGCTGCGCTGCATGCCGGTTTCGCCAAAGTGGCCGTTGTCCAGCACGACGATGGACAGGTTCTGGGGTTGTTGAGCGGCGGCCGTGGCCAGGCTGCCCATGCCCATGAGTTGTTCGCCATCGCCAGTGACGATCAGCACCGGCCGCTCAGGCTGGGCCAAGGCCAGGCCCAGACCCATGGCGGTGGTGCCGCCCATGGCGCCCCACAAATAGAAATGATGGGCGCTGTCGCCCGCAGCGAAGACGTCGTAGGTGGGTGAGCCCAGGCCGGTGATGACCAGGGCCTGGGGGCAGGCCTTGAGCAAATCGGCGACGAAGGCGCGGCGTTCGATGGTGGCTTTTGTGATGGCGGGTGAGGTGCTCATTGGCGAATCCATTTCTTGCGGCCGATCAGGCGTTGTGACAACAGCACGGCCACTTGCTGGCCGCCTTCAAAAGCCGCGTCCACCGCGGCACCGACCAAGTCTTCGACTTCCTCGGGGGTGGAGGCGCGCAGCACCGTGATGCCCATCAGCTCAAGCGCGCCCTGTGTGGCTTGCCCCATGGGGCACTGCCAGTTGTTGAACTCGGCGTACTCGCCCCGCATGGTGACCAGGGTCAGAAACGGAAAGCGGCAACTGCGCAACAACGAGAACATGTTGACGCAATTGCCCACGCCACTGCTTTGCATCAGCAGCGCAGCGCGTTGCCCGCCCAGCCAGGCGCCGGCAGCCAGGGCGACCCCTTCTTCTTCGGTGGTCAGCACAATGTCGCGCATGTCGGGGTCGGCTTGCACGCGCCGAATCACATGGGCGTGGCCCGCGTCGGGCACATAGGCCACTTGTTGGATGCCTCCCTGTTTGAGGGTGGTGAAAATGGTTTCCTGCCAGGGGATGACGGGGGTGGTGCTGGTGTTCATGGCGCTATTTTTAACATGCGGTTTGCGCCGCATGAGTCGCCAGGGTGTCGGGCGGAGCGAAACTCAGTCCAAGAGTTTGCCTTGAATCGTTTCGCTGGGAATGGCGAACACCCCAGCGCCGAGGTGGTGCAGGGTGTGCAAGTCTGGGTTGTCGGCGCGGAACGACCAGCGCCCATTGGCGAACACCCGATCATCGGCCTGGGCCGAGACCACCTCCACGAAGAAGGTGTCGTAGGCGTCTTGCGCGTGGGCCTCTTCGATGACTTTGCATTCCAGCCAGGCAATGCAGCCTTCCAGCAAGGGCAGGCCAAGCTCTGGGCCTGCAAAGGACGTCAAGCCGTACCGGCTGAACTTGTCTTGTACTGGCATCGGGTCGGCCCGCCCACTGACGCTGCCCACGGTGAAGGTCAGGTCCGCCTGCAACCGGCAGGGAATGTTCAACGCCAACTGGCCGGTGGCACGCAATTGCTCTCGGGTGTAGGTGCTTTTGTCGATCACCACGGCAATGCGCGGTGGCGTGAACTCCACCGGCATGGACCAGGCCGCCGCCATCAGGTTGCGCCGGCCTTCATGGACGGTGCTGACGATCACGGTGGGGCCATGGTTGACCAGTCGGCTGGCGTGGGGGAGGGAGACGGGGTGGCGCATGGTGGAAGCAGGGGCAAATCAAAAAAAAAGACCTGACAAGTCAGGTCTTTTGGAGTTGGTGCCGGAGAGATGAATCGAACACCCGACCTTCTCATTACGAATGAGCTGCTCTACCGACTGAGCTACACCGGCAACGAAACGTATTCTACTTAATTTTTGCCGTGGTATTGGGTGACGCGCTCGACCTCGTTCTTCGAGCCCAGGACCACGCTGACACGCTCGTGCAGTTGGCCAGGTTCGATGTCCAGGATGCGTTGCTTGGCGTTGGTGGCGGCCCCGCCGGCTTGTTCGACCAGCCAGCTCATGGGATTGGCTTCGTACATCAGGCGCAGCTTGCCGGGCTTGTGGGGCTCGCGCTTGTCCCAGGGGTACATGAAGATGCCGCCGCGGGTCAGGATGCGGTGCACATCGGCCACCATGGAGGCAATCCAGCGCATGTTGAAGTCTTTGCCGCGCGGGCCTTCCTTGCCTTGCAGGCATTCGTCGATGTAGCGGCGCACCGGGGCGTCCCAGTGGCGCATGTTGCTCATGTTGATGGCAAACTCTTTGGTGTCTTCGGGAATGCGCACATTTTCATGGGTGAGCACGAAGGAGCCTTGCTCGCGGTCCAGGGTGAACATGGCCACGCCATCCCCAACGGTGAGCACCAGGGTGGTCTGCGGGCCATACACACAGTAACCGGCGGCCACTTGTTGTTTGCCCGCCTGCAAAAAGTCTTTTTCGCTGACGCCTTCGCTGCCCTCGGGCTTTTTCAGCACGCTGAAAATGGTGCCGATGCTGACGTTGACGTCGATGTTGCTCGATCCATCCAGGGGGTCGAACAGCAGCAGGTATTCACCCTGGGGGTAGCGGTTGGGCACCAGGTAAATGCTGTCCATTTCCTCGGACGCCATGGCGGCCAAGTGGCCGCCCCATTCATTGGCCTCGATCAGCACTTCGTTGGCAATGATGTCCAGCTTCTTTTGCACTTCGCCTTGCACGTTTTCGCTGTGGGCCGTGCCCAAGACGCCACCGAGCTCGCCCTTGTTAACGGCGTGGCTGATGCTTTTGCAAGCGCGCGCCACCACTTCGAGCAGCAAGCGCAGCGAAGGCGGTATATGCCCTTTGGCGCGCTGTTGTTCAACCAGGTAGCGGGAGAGAGAGACGGACATGGTGCTTACTCCGAAAGGGCACGCGAGACCACCTCGCGCACATCAGGACTGAGGTCTGTTTTGGCGGCGACGCGGGCAATGGCTTCGCGTGCCGCGTTGCGGTAGGGCTCGGCCAATTTGCGCCAGCGGTCCAGCGCACGCGCCAGACGAGCCGCCACTTGCGGGTTGAAGGCATCGAGTTCGAGCACGCGCTCGGCCCAGAACACATAGCCCGAGGCATCGCTGCGGTGGAAGGCGCCCGGGTTGGCGTTGCAGTAGCTGAATATCAGGCTGCGCGCGCGGTTCGGGTTGCGCACCTGAAAGTCAGGGTGCATCATCAGTTGGCGCACCTTGGGCAAGATGTCGCCGCCACGGTCGCAGGCGCCGGCTTGCAAGGCAAACCATTTGTCCAGCACCAGGGCCTCGTTCTTGAACAGCTGATGGAAACGCTCCAAGGCCGAGGCTGCCAAGGCATGGCCGGCACCGACCAGCGCACTCAAGGCGTTGAAGCGGTCGGTCATGTTGCTGGCGACTTGGAAGGCCTGGAAAGCGCGCTGGGGCCACACATCTTCTTGGCGCGAGACCGAGGCCAGACACAAGAAGGTTAAGGCCATGCCGGTCAAAGCGCGGCGGCCACTGGAGACGGCATCGGGTCGGTAAGCGCCGTTGTCACGGTGTGCCTCGTAGGCCCAGGCCCAGTCGTCCCACAACGCGGTGGCCAGTTGCAGGCGCATGGCTTCGCGCACCGCATGGATGCGCTGGGGGTCGACCACATCCATTTGCTCGGCCAGGTAGCTCTCGCTGGGCAGGGTGAGCACCAGTTCCTTGAAGGCCGCATCCAGCGTGGGGTGGCGCAGCACATCGCGCAAAGCCTGCACGCAGTCGGCGGGCAACACCTCGGCGCTGACCTGCGGGGACGCCAGGGCTTGCAGCGCTGCGCGAACGCTCAGCCGTTGCGCCGCTTCCCAGCGGTTGAAGGGGTCGGCATCGTGGGCCAGCAAGGTCAGCAGTTGCGCGTCGCTGTAGTCGATGTCCAGCACCACCGGAGCGCTGAAGCCGCGCAGCAAGGAAGGCACGGGTTCGCTGGCCAGGTTGTCAAACACCCATTGCTGGCTGCTTTCGGTCAACACCTCCAGGCGCGAGCTCAGCAATTCTTCGCCACTGGCCGAGACCAGGCCCATCAGCACGGGAATGACGAAGGGCTCTTTGCTGGGCTGGCCGGGGCTGGCGCCACACGACTGGCTCAGAGTCAGGGTGTAGCGTTGGCTGGCGGCGTCGTACTGGCCGCGGGCCTGCACCACGGGCGTGCCGGCCTGGCTGTACCAACGCTTGAACTGGGCCAGGTGTTGTGACAACGCCGAGCCTGGGTTGGCGTCGGCAATGGCTTGTGCGAAATCGTCACAGGTGACGGCTTGGCCGTCGTGCCGTTCGAAGTACAGCTTCATGCCTTTGGCAAAGCCGTGGCGGCCCACCAGGGTCTGCATCATGCGGACCACTTCGGCGCCTTTTTCGTAAATCGTGACGGTGTAGAAATTGTTGATTTCCAGGTAGCTGTCCGGGCGCACCGGGTGGGCCATGGGGCCGGCATCTTCGGCAAATTGCACGGTGCGCAGCAAGCGCACATCTTCGATGCGCTTGACCGCGCGGGCCGAGGCGTCGCCAGCCAGGTCCTGGCTGAACTCCTGGTCGCGGAAGACCGTCAGGCCTTCTTTCAAGGACAGCTGGAACCAGTCGCGGCAGGTGATGCGGTTGCCCGTCCAGTTGTGGAAGTACTCATGCCCCACCACGCTTTCCACATTGCCAAAGTCGACATCGGTGGCGGTGGCCTGGTTGGCCAGCACAAACTTGGTATTGAAAATATTCAAGCCCTTGTTTTCCATGGCGCCCATGTTGAAGTCGCTGGTGGCGACGATCATGAAGCGCTCCAGGTCCAGACTGAGGCCAAAGCGCGCTTCGTCCCAGGCGATGGAAGCCATCAGCGAATTCATGGCGTGCTCGGTTTTGTCCAGGTCACCGGGACGCACATACACCTGCAGCAAATGCTCCTGGCCAGAGCGGGCCACGATGCGCTGCTCACGGCACACCAGCTGTCCGGCCACCAGGGCAAAGAGGTAGCTGGGTTTTTTGTGAGGGTCAACCCAGCGTGCAAAGTGGCGGCCGTCTTCAAGCTGGCCTTGTTCCACCAGGTTGCCGTTGGACAGCAGCACTGGATACTTGGCACGGTCGGCACGCAAGGTGACGCTGTAGCTGGCCATCACATCCGGGCGGTCCAGGAAATAGGTGATGCGGCGAAAGCCCTCGGCCTCGCATTGGGTGAAGAAGGAATCGTTGCTCACATACAAGCCCATGAGCTTGCTGTTTTTGGCGGGGGCACAGGTGGTGAAAATTTCCAGCGCAAAAGGCTCGTGACCTTCGGGCAAATTTTCCAGCACCAGCTGGTTGCCGTCCATCTTGAAGGACGTGCCCTGGCCGTTGACCAACACGCGCGCCAGGTTGAGCTCTTCGCCATCGAGGCGCAGGGCTTGCGCCGGCACATCGGGGTTGCGGCGCAGCGTCATTTTGTTGAGCACGCGGGTTTTCAAGGGGTCCAGGTCGAAGGTCAGGTCGACGGTGTCGATCCAGAACGCCGAAGCGGCATAGTCCTCTCGACGAACCAGGGTGGCCTGGGCATCACGCAACATGGCGAGTCTCCGAAAGAATGAATTGAAAAATCAGACGCCTTGCTTGAGCGAGGCTTCGATAAAGGCGTCCAGGTCGCCATCCAGCACTTTTTGGGTGTTGGAAATTTCGACGTTGGTGCGCAAGTCTTTGATGCGGCTTTGGTCCAGCACATAAGAGCGAATCTGGTGGCCCCAGCCCACATCGGTCTTGGTGTCTTCCAGCTTTTGCTGCTCTTCCATGCGCTTGCGCATTTCAAAGTCGTACAGGCGGCTGCGCAGGCGCTTCCAGGCCACGTCTCGGTTGCTGTGCTGGCTGCGCCCGTCTTGGCACTGCACCACGATGCCGGTGGGGATGTGGGTCAGGCGCACGGCCGAGTCGGTCTTGTTGATGTGCTGGCCACCCGCGCCGCTGGCGCGGAAAGTGTCGGTGCGCACGTCGGCCGGGTTGATGTCGATCTCGATGGAGTCGTCAATTTCCGGGTAGACAAAGACGCTGGCAAAGCTGGTGTGGCGGCCGCCCGAGGAGTCGAAGGGCGATTTGCGCACCAGACGGTGCACGCCGGTTTCGGTGCGCAGCAGGCCAAAGGCGTACTCGCCGTCAATCTTGATGGTGGCGCTCTTGATGCCAGCCACGTCGCCCGCCGACTCGTCTTCCACGCTGGCTTTGAAGCCCTTGCGTTCGGCGTACTTCAGGTACTGGCGCAGCAGCATGCTGGCCCAATCGCAGGCTTCGGTGCCACCGGCGCCGGCCTGGATGTCCAGGAAGGCGTTGCTGGGGTCGGCCGGATTGTTGAACATGCGACGGAACTCGAGCTTTTCGATGTCGGCAGTGAGCTTGCGGGTTTCTTCTTCCAGCATTTCCAGGCCAGCGTCATCGCTGTCGGCCTTGCTCATCTCAAAAAGCTCGGTGTTGTCGGCAATTTCCTGGGTCAGCCGTGACAGGGTCACGACCACATCGTCCAGGGCCTTTTTTTCTTTGCCCAGTTCCTGGGCTTTTTTGGGGTCGTTCCAGACCGTGGGATCTTCTAGGGAGGCGTTGACGGTCCTCAGGCGCTCTGACTTGGCATCGAAGTCAAAGATACCCCCGTAAGTCAAGGGTGCGCGCGCTCAAGTCGTTGAGCGTGGTGCCAATGAGGTTGGTGCGTTCTGCGTCCATGGGGAAATCCTGTCAAGAGGTGGTTCAAAGCAACCGCGTATTTTCGCACGACTGCCTTGGACCGGCTTTCAGGCGCGGATGGAGTGGGGCAGGGGCTGCACGGGCTGCTGGGCCACGGCGGCCAGGCCTTTCAACACATCGCCCACCACGATCACCGAGGGGCTGCCCAATTGTTCGGCTTGCAGGGTGGCCACCAGGTGCCCCAACTGGCTGACGGCATGCCGCTGCTGGGGCAGGCTGACGTGTTCGATGATGGCCAGCGGCGTGTTGGCCGGCAGGCCATGCAGCAGGCCGGCCTGAATGGTGCCGGCACTGCGCACGCCCATGTAGATCACCAAGGTCAAGCGGGCTTGGTGCGCCGCTTGGGCCAGCAAGGCCCAGTCGGTGCCCTGGTCGCCGGGTTTGGCATGGCCGGTGACGAAGACCACGCCGTGGGCGTGGTCGCGGTGGGTCAGCGGCACCCCCAGCGAGGTCACGCCCGCCAGGCCTGCGGTGATGCCATTGATGACTTGCACCGCCACGCCTTGGGCTTGCAAATGCTCGACCTCTTCGCCGCCGCGGCCAAAGATGAAGGGGTCGCCGCCTTTGAGGCGCACCACGCGCTCGCCTTCGCGTGCTGCTTGCACCATCAGCTTTTCGATGAAGGCTTGTGGCGTGGACTGGCAGCCGCCACGCTTGCCCACATGGATGAGGCGGACGGTGGGCGAGGCCAGTGCAGTGATGTCGTCGCTGACCAGGTCATCGACCAGCAGCACGGTGGCTGTTTGAATGGCCTTGGCTGCTTTGAGGGTCAGCAACTCCGGGTCGCCTGGACCGGCGCCCACCAAGGTGACCATGGGAGAAAAAGGAGCGGCACTCATGCGGCACTTTCAGAAAGAGACAGAGGAAGGCGGCGCGACAGGTCCAGGATGCAAGCCACTTGGCGCGCAATGGGTTCCGGCACCGGCAGATGGCCCTGCAGAACGGCGCGGATGTAGTCGGCCGTGGACGCGGCGTCCACTTGCGTGGGCAGTTGAGGCAGTTGTGTCAGCGGTCCGGCTTGGTGAGCTTGCAGGCTGATTTTTTCGCCCGCCACAAAGCCATCCATTTGCGGCTGGCGGCGCGCGTCGGCCACGACTTCGCCTTCGGTGCCACGCAGCAAAAGGGCATGGGCCTGCAGCAGGCTGAAGGTGGCGGCCATGCTGACAGCGTATTCGGGGTGGGTGTAACTGGCCACGCGCAGCGATGGTCCGGACACCACATTCATCAGTTTGACCAGGCTGTGGGCCGGGTTGCGCAGGCCCACCACGCGGCGCACGTTCAGCAGCTTTTGCAGGGCTGGGCTGAGCAGCTCGGTGGGGGCCAGGGCCACTTCACCGGCGTTCACGGGGGCCAGGGTGCTGCGCGGCGCGATGCCCAGGGCCTGAAACACTTCTTGGCTCAGCACGCGGCTGGATTCGGTGGGCGTGCCATGCACCACCACTGGCAGGCCTTCGCGCGCCAACAGCAGGGCCAGCAGGGGCGTCAGCACCGGCAACTTGCGGGCGCCGTTGTAACTGGGCAAGACCACGGTGACCTGTTCGCTGGGGCTGGGCCAGTGTGTCAGACGGGCTTCGACGGCATCGAGAAACCCTGCCATTTCCTCAGGGGTTTCACCCTTGATGCGCATGGCCAGGCAGAAGCCTCCCACTTCCAGGTCGCTGACCTGGTCGTCCAGAATCTGGCCCATCAAATCGCTGGCCTGCGCGCGGGTGAGCGCGCGCGCGCCGGCGTGCCCGCGGCCAATTTCCTTGAGGTAGTGTGCAATGCCCATGACCCGATTGTCCAGGATGCTTGATGACTTTGGGCTATATGGTCAATGACGGCTGTGCCAGGCGCGCCAGGCGTTGCAACCCGGGTCTGGGACTACACTTCCTGCATGCTGATTTTGGGAATTGAGTCCTCGTGCGATGAAACCGGCGTGGCCTTGGTGGCCACGGCCGATGCGCCGGCGCAGGTGCCTGTTTTGTTGTCGCATGCGCTTTACAGCCAGATCGAGATGCACCAGGCCTATGGTGGTGTGGTGCCGGAATTGGCCAGCCGCGACCACATTCGCCGCGTCTTGCCCCTGACCGATGAAGTCATGCAGGCCAGTGGCTGTAATTTGCAAGCTGTGGATGTGGTGGCCTACACCCGCGGTCCCGGCTTGGCAGGGGCCTTGCTGGTGGGGGCGGGGGTGGCTTGTGCCCTGGCGGCTTCCTTGGGCAAGCCGGTGTTGGGCATTCACCATCTGGAAGGGCATTTGCTGTCGCCTTTTTTAAGCCAAGACCCCCCCGAGTTTCCGTTTGTCGCCTTACTGGTGTCAGGGGGGCACACGCAGCTCATGCGCGTGGATGGCGTCGGGCAGTATGCCTTGCTGGGCGAGACCATCGACGATGCGGCTGGCGAGGCCTTTGACAAGTCGGCCAAGCTGATGGGACTGGGCTACCCCGGTGGGCCGGCCTTGTCGCGGCTCGCTCAAACAGGGGACCCCCAAGCGTTCAAGCTGCCACGCCCTTTGCTGCACAGCGGCGACCTGGATTTTTCATTCGCAGGTTTGAAAACCGCCGTGATGACGCAGGCCCGCAAATTGGGCGAGGCTTTGGAAGCGCGCAAGGCTGACCTGGCCGCGAGCACTCAAGCGGCAATTGTGGAAGTCTTGGTGAAGAAATCGATGACGGCCTTGCGCGAGACCGGCTTGCGGCGGCTGGTGGTGGCCGGTGGCGTGGGCGCCAACCAGTCACTGCGCCAACAACTCAACGCACTGTGCCAGAAACAAAACATCCGGGTGCACTACCCGGAGTTGCATTTGTGCACCGACAACGGCGCCATGATTGCCATGGCCGCCGCCATGCGCTTGCAAGCGGGTGTGGGCCAGGCCACGACCCGCTATGCGTTTGACGTCAAGCCCCGCTGGCCCTTGGCCGAGCTGCAGGCTTGAGAAAAAGCTTTTTATTGAATGCTCAGGGTGGTGGCCCGGCTGACCGGCACTTGCTTGGTCAGCGTCAAAGTCAGCACGCCGTTTTCCAATTTGGCGCTGCTCAATTGCGCGTCAATGGCTTGCGGTAACTCATAACTGCCTTTGTATTGGCGCGGCGCATCGGCCGTGGTTTGAATGCGCACAATGTGGTCTTCGATTTGCACGGACAATTGCTCGCGGCTGATACCGGGCATGTCAAAGCGCAGGTTGTAGGCCTTCTCGTCTTGCTCGAAGCTTTGGCCGGGCTGGCTGGGGGTGCGCATGACTTCGTCCAAAAAGCGCTCGAAAGAGTGCAGGGTGGGACGGCGGTAGGCGGTGGCAACGGGGGCGAACAACATGGGGACTCTCCTTGGGTTTAAACTGCGCGGCCACGTTGGCCGCATGCACCACACTTAAGCGCGGGCCAGTTGTTTTCAAGGGATTGCATTGCATGTTTTTTTTCTTCTTTCAGGTCTTGAAAAAAGCGGGCCTCGCCCTATCTCTCGCGGTTTTTGCATGGGGCGCAGGAGCTGCGCAGCCGCCCATCAAGTTGGCCTTGATCGAAAGCCTGAGTGGCCCTTTTGCCAACACCGGCGAGGCGGTGCACCGCAACCTGGTGTGGGCGTTGGAGCGGGTGAACCACCGCGGTGGTGTCGAGCTCACCGACGGTGCGCGTGGCTTGGTTCTGGAGCGCTATGACAGCAAAGGCCAAAACGAAGAGGCCTTGCTGGCCTTGCGCATGGCCATTGACGATGGCGCACGCATCATCTTTCAGGGCAACAGTTCCGCCACGGCGGCCGCATTGATCGAGGCCATTCAAAAACACAACGAACGCGATCCGGCACGCCGCGTGTTGTTTCTCAATTACTCGGCCGTGGATCCCATTCTGACCAACGAACGCTGCAGCTTCTGGCACTTCCGCTTCGATGCCCATGCCGACATGCGCATGGCCGCCTTGATGTCCGTCTTGAAGGCCGATCGCGATGTCAAAAAGGTCTACCTGATTGGCCAGGATTACAGCTTTGGGCAAGCCGTGTTGCGCGAAGCCAAGCGACAGCTGCAAGCCCAACGCCCGGATGCGCAATTGGTGGGGGAAGAGTTGCATCCCATGGGGCGCGTCAAAGACTTTTTGCCTTATGCCACCAAGATCAAGGCCAGCGGTGCGCAGGCGGTGATCACGGGCAACTGGGGCAACGACCTGAGCTTGCTGGTCAAAGCCGCCCGCGAAGTGGGCTACGAGGGCAAGTTCTACACCTTCTATGGCAATGCCCTGGGCGCGCCTGCGGCCATGGGCGAGGCCGGCGTGGGCCGGGTGGTGGCGGTGGCCGACTGGTTGCCCAATGTGCCGGGCGCGGCCTCTGAAAATTTTTACCAAGCCTTTCGGCAACGCTTCCCCAAGCCCTCGGATGACTATGTGCACATGCGCATGCAATTGATGGTAGAGGCGCTGGTGCAGGCCATGGCGCAAGCGCGCAGAGCCGAGGCCCTGGCCGTGGCACGGCAGTTGGAGAATGCGCGCATCGAGCGCTTTGGCCAGGCGGCGCAGATGCGTGCCAGCGACCATCAATTTCAGCAGCCGCTGGTGGTGGGGGTGATGGACCGCCTGGGCACGCCCGGCGTGAAGTTTGACGTGGAAGGCTCAGGCTATGGCTTTCGCGTGGTCAAGACGCTGACGCCGGCGCAGGCCGAGCAGCCGACCCGCTGCAACATGCAACGCCCTTGAAGGGCAGGAGAGAAGACCATGCGCTCTGCCATCTTGAACCTGGAGGCCTCCAAAATCCGCGAAGTGGCCAATGCCGGCTTGGACCGCACCGATGTGCTGGCCTTCTGGTTTGGCGAGAGCGACGAGGTCACGCCCGATTTCATCCGCCAGGCGGCCATGGATTCCTTGCAGCAGGGCGAAACCTTTTATGCCCACAACCTGGGCTTGCCCAGCTTGCGCCAAGCCATCGCCCAGACCATGACGGCACGCCATGGGCCCGCTGTGGGAGGCGCAACGATTGGCCCTGAACGCATTGCCGTGACCTCGGGCGGCGTCAATGCCCTGATGTTGGCGGTGCAGGCGCTGGTGGATGCGGGCGATGAGGTTGTGGCGGTCACACCCATTTGGCCCAATTTGACCGCGCAGCCGATCATCATGGGGGCGCAGTTGAAGACCGTGTCGTTGGTGCCTCATGCGGGTGCCTGGACCCTGGATTTGACGGCGCTGTTGTCTGCTGTGACTGACAAGACCCGCTTGCTGATCTTGAATGCGCCCAACAACCCCACAGGGTGGACCCTCACGGCCGATGAGCAGCGTGCCATCCTGGCGCATTGCCGTCGCACCGGCACCTGGATCTTGGCGGACGAGGTTTATGAAAGCTTGTATTACGAGGCTGCCCCCCAGCACTGTGCCCCGAGCTTTTTGGACATGGCCGAACCCGAAGACCTTTTGATGGTGGCCCATAGCTTTTCCAAAAGCTTTCTCATGACCGGTTGGCGCCTGGGCTGGCTGGTGCTGCCGCCTTCGGCCACCGAGGCCATGGGCAAGCTGATTGAATTCAACACCTCGTGTGCCAGCGTCTTCATCCAGCGTGCCGGCGAAGTGGCGTTGCAGCGCGGCGACGAGGTGACGCCGCGGGTGGTGGCGCATTTGAAGCAGTGCCGCGATACCTTGGTGACGGCCTTGCAAGCGGTTCCGGACCTGGAGGTGGCGTGCCCCAAAGGCGGGATGTACGCTTTTTTCAAATGCCCGGGCACCACGGATTCGCTGCAGACCGCCAAGCAGTTGGTGGCGCAAGCGGGCTTGGGCTTGGCGCCGGGCAATGCGTTTGCCCCTGAGGCGCAAGGCTGGCTGCGCTGGTGTTTTGCCTCGCGCGACCAGGGCCGCCTGACCCAAGGCGTGGACCGCTTGCAGCAGTGGCTGGCCAAAGCCTGAAGGCTGAGGTCAAAAGTTTTCTTTTCAAGGCGCAAGCGGCGCGCTATAATTCCAAGGCTTTGCATTTCGCAACAGTGCACGCCAATTGCATTTCCAGCGACTGGCGCAAGTCAAACTTTCAAGGAAAAAACATGACCACACTGAACAAGGCCGAGATCGTCCAGGCCAATGCGCGCGCCGCCAACGACACGGGCAGCCCTGAAGTGCAAGTTGCACTGCTGACCGCCCGCATCAACGAACTGACCCCGCACTTCAAGACCCACGCCAAAGACCACCATGGTCGCCGTGGCCTGTTGCGCATGGTGAGCCGTCGCCGCAAACTGCTGGACTACCTCAAGGCCAAGGACGCTGACCGTTACACCGCGCTGATCGCCAAATTGGGCCTGCGCAAGTAATTGGGCACACGAACAAAAGGCGTCTGGGTTATTTTGATAGCTCAGGCGCCTTTTGCTCATTTAAAAATTCGGAACGACTGACACGGATCGAAGCTGTGTCATTCCAAAAGCCAGGCCTTGGGGCCCGTTTCTGGAATGGCATCGTGTTCTGTTCAGCCAGCTCCGGGCTCCGGTGAAGTGGCCTGCACTTCCCAAACCTATTAGGAGAGACACATGTCCCTGTTCAACAAAGTGACGAAAACCTTCCAGTGGGGCCAGCACACGGTCACCATGGAAACCGGCGAAATCGCTCGCCAAGCCACCGGCGCCGTGCTGGTCAACATCGATGACACCGTGGTGCTTGCCACCGTGGTGGCCTCCAAGTCGGCCAAGCCTGGCCAGGACTTTTTCCCGCTGACCGTCGATTACATCGAGAAAACCTATGCCGCCGGCAAGATCCCTGGCAGCTTTTTCAAGCGCGAAGCCAAGCCCAGCGAACTTGAAACCCTGACCAGCCGCCTGATCGACCGTCCGATCCGTCCGCTGTTCCCCGAGGGCTTCTTCAACGAAGTGCATGTGGTCATCCACACCATTTCCTTGAACCCCGAGGTCGATGCCGACATCGCCGCCATGATCGCCACCAGCGCCGCACTGTCGGTGTCTGGCATTCCGTTCAATGGCCCCATCGGCGCTGCGCGCGTGGGCTATGTCAACGGCGAGTATGTGTTGAACCCGGGCCAGACCCAGCGCAAAGACAGCCAGATGGACCTGGTCGTGGCTGGCACCGAAGCCGCTGTGCTGATGGTGGAATCCGAAGCCCTGCAACTGTCCGAAGAAATCATGTTGGGCGCAGTGGTGTTTGGCCACCAGCAAGGCGCCGTTGCCATCAACGCCATTCACGAGTTGGTGCGTGATGCAGGCAAGCCGGCCTGGGACTGGACCGCCCCCGCCAAGGACGAAGCCCTGATCGCCAAAGTGACGGCCCATGCCGAAGAAAAACTGCGCGCGGCCTACCAGTTGCGCAACAAGCAAGCCCGTACCCAGGCCTGCCGTGAAGCCTATGCCGGCGTCATGGACAGCCTGAAGGCCGAAGGCGTCGAGTTCGATGGCGTCAAGGTCGAAGGCATGCTGTTTGACATCGAGGCCCGCATTGTGCGCAGCCAGATTCTGTCGGGCGAGCCCCGCATCGATGGCCGCGACACCCGCACCGTGCGCCCCATCGAAATTCGCAACAGCGTGTTGCCCCGCACCCACGGTTCGGCCTTGTTCACGCGTGGCGAAACCCAGGCGCTGGTCATCACCACGCTGGGCACCGAGCGTGATGCCCAGCGCATCGACGCCCTGGCCGGCGAATTCGAAGACCGCTTCCTGTTCCACTACAACATGCCTCCGTTTGCCACTGGCGAAGTCGGCCGCATGGGCAGCACCAAGCGCCGCGAAGTGGGCCACGGCCGTTTGGCCAAGCGCGCCTTGGCCGCCTGCTTGCCGAGCAAGGAAGAGTTCCCCTACACCGTGCGTGTGGTGTCGGAAATCACCGAGTCCAACGGCTCGTCGTCGATGGCTTCGGTGTGCGGCGGCTGCTTGTCCATGATGGACGCTGGCGTGCCCATGAAGGCGCACGTGGCTGGCATCGCCATGGGCCTGATCAAGGACGGCAACCGTTTTGCCGTGCTGACCGACATCCTGGGTGACGAAGATCATCTGGGCGACATGGACTTCAAAGTGGCCGGCACGACCAACGGCATCACCGCTTTGCAAATGGACATCAAGATCCAGGGCATCACGCAAGAGATCATGCAAGTGGCGCTGGCGCAAGCCAAAGAAGCCCGCATGCACATTCTGGGCAAGATGCAAGACGCCATGGGCGAAGCCAAGACCGAAGTGTCCAACTTCGCGCCCAAGCTCTACACCATGAAGATCAACCCCGAGAAGATTCGTGACGTGATCGGCAAGGGCGGCGCC
>CAYTZZ010000037.1:0-27244 GCA_964442645.1 uncultured Bordetella sp.
CCCGCCCAAAGAGGCGCGGGCCATGGACACCTTCATCCACTTTGGCATCGTGGCAGCGCTGCAGGCCGTGGCGGATTCAGGCTTGCCCACGGGTGACGCGCTCGGCGAAGAAGAAGCCACGCGCATTGGCTGCCTGATTGGCTCGGGCATTGGGGGCTTGCCCCTGATCGAGTCCATGCATGCCGAGTTGACGGCGCGCGGACCGCGCCGCATTTCGCCCTTCTTTGTGCCGGCCTCCATCATCAACATGATTTCCGGCCATGTCTCCATGCGCCTGGGCTTCAAAGGGCCCAACCTGGCCGTGGTCACCGCCTGCACCACCGGCTTGCACAGCATTGGCGAGGCCGGCCGCATCATCGAGTACGGCGACGCCGACGTGATGGTGGCGGGCGGCTCGGAAGCCACCATTTCACCCCTGGGCCTGGGCGGCTTTGCCGCCATGCGCGCCCTGTCCACCCGCAACGACGACCCCAAAACCGCATCGCGTCCTTGGGACAAAGACCGTGACGGCTTTGTGCTGGGCGAGGGCGCGGGCGTCGTGGTGCTGGAAGAATACGAGCACGCCAAGGCGCGCGGCGCCCGCATTTACGCCGAGCTCTCGGGCTACGGCATGAGCGCCGACGCCGGCCACATGACCGCGCCCAGCATGGACGGCCCGCGCCGTGCCATGGTGAACGCCCTGCGCAACGCCGGCGTCAACGCCGACCAGGTGGACTTCCTCAACGCGCACGGCACCTCCACGCCGCTGGGCGATGTCAATGAAACCCATGCCATCAAAGCGGCGCTGGGCGACCACGCCAAGCGCATCGTGGTCAACTCCACCAAGTCCATGACGGGCCACCTGTTGGGCGGTGCCGGCGGCATCGAAAGCGTGTTCACCATTTTGTCGGTGTACCACCAGAAGAGCCCCCCGACCATCAACATCTTCAACCAGGATCCCGAGTGCGACCTGGATTACTGCGCCAACACCGCGCGCGATCTCAAGATCGATGTCGCCCTCAAAAACAACTTTGGGTTTGGCGGCACCAACGGCTCCTTGGTGTTCAAACGCATTTAAGGCAACGCCCATGCACAACGCCCCATCGGTGACTTACCCGGTGGGGCGTTTGCTTTTGGAGCGCGCGTTCACGCTGGCGTTGGCCGGCCTGGCGCTCGCCGCCACCTTCACCCTGGTGCTGAGCCAGCCCTGGGGATGGGGCCCGGCGCTCTGCGTCAGCAGCGTCTTGCTGGCCTGGGCCATCCAGCGGCGCGCGCGCCCCCTGTCGGGCGGCCAGGTGGCCTGGGATGGCCAAGCATGGTGGCTCCGGCGCGACGCGGTTGACCAAGCGGGGCGGGTTCGTGTGGAATGGGACCTGCAGGGGTTCTTGCTTTTGCGCTTTGAGCCCTTAAATGAAACTGCATCGCGTCGGCCCTGGACGGTCGGCGGGCAATGGGTGTGGCTGGCGCGGCAGGCCGACCCCGCAACCTGGGCGGATTTGCGTCGCGCTGTATATTGCCGCGTGTCTTGACTGGCGAAGAGAGGGAGTGAGTCTCATGAAATTTTGGAAACCCTTGCAATCGGGCGTCATCGCCTTGGCCCTGTGCCTGAGCGTGTTCACGCTCAGCACACCGGCAAGCGTGGCGCATGCGCAAAACCGAACCTTGCCGGACTTCACCGATCTGGTCGAGCAGGTCGGGCCCTCGGTGGTCAACATTCGAACCATCGAGCGCGCGGTCGCACGCTCTGCCAATGGGGCTGAATCACCCGATGAAGAAATGCAAGAGCTGTTTCGCCGCTTCTTTGGCGTGCCCATGCCCACGCCGCCCAACGGCCCGCGCCAGCAGCGGCCCAACCGTCCCCAGCAAGAAGAAGAGCGTCCCCGCGGTGTGGGCTCGGGCTTCATTCTCACGCCCGACGGTTTCATCATGACCAATGCCCATGTGGTGGACGGTGCCGACCAGGTGCTGGTCACGCTGCCCGACAAGCGCGAGTTCAAGGCCCGCATTGTGGGCGCTGACAAGCGCACCGATGTGGCCGTGGTCAAGATTGAAGCCACGGGCTTGCCCTCGGTGCGCATTGGCGACGTCAGCCGCCTCAAGGTGGGCGAGTGGGTCATGGCCATTGGCTCGCCCTTTGGCCTGGACAACAGCGTCACCGCCGGCATTGTCAGCGCCAAGCAGCGCGACACCGGCGACTACCTGCCCTTCATTCAAACCGATGTGGCCATCAACCCCGGCAACTCTGGCGGGCCCTTGATCAACATGCGCGGCGAAGTGGTGGGCATCAACAGCCAAATCTATTCCCGCTCAGGCGGCTTCATGGGCATCTCTTTCGCCATTCCCATCGATGAGGCCACCCGCATCAGCGACCAGCTGCGCGCCACCGGCCGCGTTCAGCGCGGTCGCATTGGCGTTCAAATCGACCAGGTCAGCAAGGAAGTGGCCGAGTCCCTGGGGCTGAGCAAGGCGCAGGGCGCCTTGGTGCGCGCAGTTGAGCCAGGTGCCCCAGCCGAAAAAGCGGGCATCGAGGCGGGCGACATCATCACGCGCTTCGATGGCAAGCCCATCGAGAAATCGGCCGACCTGCCGCGCATGGTGGGCAACATCAAGCCCGGCACGCGCAGCACGGTGACGGTCTTGCGCCGTGGGGTGTCCAAGGACCTCAGCATCACGGTGGGCGAGTTCGAACCCGAGAAAGTCGCTGCCAAAGCTGCACCCGCTGAAAAAGAGAAAGCCGTGGTCTCTGCCACAGGGCAATTCTTGGGGTTGACCGTCAGCGACCTCACGGACGCACAAAAGCGTGAACTCAAAATCAAGTCGGGCGTGCGCGTGGAGGCCGCCACCGAGGCGGCTGCGCGCGCGGGCCTGCGTGAAGGCGATGTCATCCTGGCCCTGGCCAACACCGAAGTCGTCTCTGTCAAAGAGTACGACGCCTTGCTCTCGCGCATCGACAAATCCAAGCCGGTCACCGTGCTGCTGCGCCGCGGCGAGTGGGCGCAGTACGCCTTGATTCGACCGGGCCGTTGATGTCTGGGGTTTCCTTCAAACCCTTGCGACCCAGAAGGTTTTAGGGGTATTGCGGGCCGCTAGAAAAATATTTTTGAAATATTTTTCTAGCTTTCCTAAGTTGGCGCTCGCCAACTTTTTTCATTTTGTTACTACTGTTTCTGTATAGAATCAGGGGGCTGAGTGCTTGAATGCGATATATCGACGATGACTCAATCCATCATGTGGGATGGCATGGCGGGCTCCACAGTTGTTCCACAGCGTGCCCACAAGTTGTCCCATGGATGTCCTTCCAGTCTTGTTGATAATATGTTGATAACTTTGCTGTTGTGGTCCTGCAACGCTGTGGTTTGGTGTCCTCAGGCACTGTACGCGCGGGGCTTTTTGCCTACAATGAAGTTCCAACTATCGCAGTTGCCATAGATTGTTGGTTCAGGGCGCGTCAGCAGTTGACGCGCCCTTTTTTATGTCGCTCACCCTTTTGAATTCAAACACTTAATTGCTCCGCTTGATGAACCACATCAGAAACTTTTCGATCATTGCGCACATTGACCACGGCAAATCCACGCTCGCCGATCGTTTGATTCAACGCTGTGGTGGCCTTGAAGAACGCGAGATGCAAGCCCAGGTGCTCGACTCGATGGACATCGAGAAAGAACGTGGGATAACCATCAAGGCGCAGACCGCTGCGCTGCAATACAAAGCGAAAGACGGCCAGGTCTACAACCTCAACCTCATCGACACGCCCGGCCATGTGGACTTCTCTTATGAAGTGAGCCGCTCGCTGTCGGCGTGTGAAGGCGCGCTGCTCGTCGTCGATGCCAGCCAGGGCGTGGAAGCGCAGACCGTGGCCAACTGTTACACCGCGCTCGACCTCGGTGTCGAGGTGGTGCCGGTGCTCAACAAGATGGATTTGCCGCAAGCCGATCCAGACAACGCCAAAACCGAAATCGAAGACGTCATTGGCATCGATGCCAGCGAAGCCATTCCTTGCTCGGCCAAGACCGGCATGGGCATCGAGGAAATTCTGGAAGCCATCGTGGCCAAAGTGCCGGCGCCGCGCGGCAACCCCGACGGCCCCTTGCGCGCCATGATCATTGACAGCTGGTTCGACAGCTACGTCGGCGTGGTCATGCTGGTGCGCGTGGTCGACGGCCGCCTGGGCAAAGGCGACCGCATCAAGATGATGGCCACCGGCACCATGTACAACGCCGACAACCTGGGCGTGTTCACGCCGGCCAACCAGCCCCGCAATTCTCTGGAGGCGGGCGAGGTGGGCTACATCATTGCCGGCATCAAGGAGCTGCAAGCGGCCAAGGTGGGCGACACCATCACCCAGATCAAGACGGGTTCGGGCGGCGCAGCGGCCACGGCCACCGAGGCCTTGCCCGGCTTCAAGGAAATTCAGCCCCAGGTGTTTGCCGGCCTGTACCCCACCGAAGCCAACCAGTACGACGCTCTGCGCGACAGCCTGGAAAAGCTCAAGCTCAACGACGCCTCGCTGCATTACGAGCCCGAAGTGTCCCAGGCCCTGGGCTTTGGCTTTCGCTGCGGCTTTCTGGGCCTGTTGCACATGGAAATCGTGCAAGAGCGCCTCGAGCGCGAGTTCGACCAGGACCTCATCACCACCGCCCCCAGCGTGGTCTACCAGGTGGTGCGCGGTGACGGCGAGGTCATCATGGTGGAGAACCCCTCCAAGATGCCCGACCAGGCCAAGATCGAGGAAATCCGCGAGCCCATCGTCACGGTGCACCTGTACATGCCGCAAGAGTATGTGGGCCCGGTGATGACGCTGGCCAACCAAAAGCGCGGCGTTCAGCTCAACATGTCCTACCACGGGCGCCAGGTCATGCTGACCTATGAGCTGCCCCTGGGCGAAATCGTGCTCGACTTCTTCGACAAGCTCAAGTCGGTCAGCCGCGGCTACGCCTCCATGGACTATGAGTTCAAGGAATACCGCGCCTCCGATGTGGTCAAGGTCGACATTTTGCTCAACGGCGAGAAGGTCGATGCCCTGTCCATCATCGTGCACCGCACTCAGGCCCAGTACCGTGGCCGCGCCGTGGCGGCCAAGATGCGCGAGATCATCAGCCGCCAAATGTTCGACGTGGCCATTCAGGCCGCCATTGGCGCCAACATCATCGCCCGCGAAACCATCAAGGCCTTGCGCAAGAACGTGCTGGCAAAATGCTATGGTGGGGATATCACCCGCAAACGCAAACTTTTGGAAAAACAGAAAGCAGGCAAGAAGCGCATGAAACAAATCGGCTCGGTGGAAGTGCCCCAAGAAGCCTTCCTCGCCATCCTGCAGGTGGAAGAATGATGTCCACCCTCACTGCGTTTGTGCTGGCCGCGTTCGCCAGCTACGTGGGCGCCTGGTATGTGGGCATGCTCGAAGGCAATTTTGCGCTGCTGCTGTTCATGGCCACCGTGGTCACCGGCATTTATTGGGTGGCCGAGCGTGTGTACTTCCTGCCGCAGCGCCTGGCCGCGGCCGAGTTGCTGGCCCAGCGCGAAGCCGAGCGCCGCGCCGAGTTGCAAAAAATGGGCATCCAGCAAGTCGATGTCGACCTCTCGCAAGCGCGCGAGGAGACCCTGCGCCAACCCTGGTGGCTCGACTGGACCGCTGGCCTGTTCCCCGT
Organism: uncultured Bordetella sp.; assembly: GCA_964442645.1. Classification (GTDB taxonomy): domain Bacteria; phylum Pseudomonadota; class Gammaproteobacteria; order Burkholderiales; family Burkholderiaceae_C; genus Limnohabitans. Next base: position 5,628 of record CAYTZZ010000037.1, read on the forward strand.
GATCATCGTGGTCTTCATCCTGCGCTCGTTTTTGTTCGAGCCGTTCAAGATTCCCTCGGGCTCCATGATTCCCACCCTCTTGGTGGGCGACCTGATCCTGGTCAACAAGTTCCATTACGGTGTACGCCTGCCGGTGCTCAACACCAAGATCACCGACGGCAACCCGGTGCAGCGCGGCGACGTCATGGTGTTTCGCTACCCGCCCAAGCCCAGCCTGGACTACATCAAGCGCGTGGTTGGGGTGCCCGGCGATGAGGTCGCCTATTTGAACAAGCAACTCACGGTCAATGGCCAGCCGGTGGGCAAGCAGGCCTTGCCCGACTTCTTCGAAGAAGACAGCCTGCGCTACATCAAGCAGTTTGAGGAAACCATGCCCACGGGCAGCAGCCCGGCCGCACCGGGGCCGCTCAAAAAACACCGCCTCTTGAACGACATCGAGCGCCCGGCCTTCATTGCCGGTGCCGACGAGTTTCCCTTCAAGGACCAGTGCCGCTACAGCGTCGAGGGCGTGGTTTGCAAGGTGCCCGAGGGCCATTACTTCATGATGGGCGACAACCGCGACAACTCGCTGGACTCGCGCTACTGGGGCTTTGTGCCCGACAAAAACATCGTGGGCAAAGCCTTCTTTGTCTGGATGAACTTTGGCAACGTCAAGCGCATTGGCGCGTTTGACTGAGGCACCATGTCGGCTGACTCTCCTGCGCACCAAGCCTTGCAGCAACGGCTGCAGCACAGCTTTCAAAACCCCAACCTGCTGGTGCAGGCCCTGACGCATCGCAGCTTCAGCGCCGACCACAACGAGCGGCTGGAGTTCCTGGGCGATTCGGTGCTCAACCTGGCAGTGTCGCGCCTGCTGTTCAAGGCCCTGGCCGATTTGCCCGAAGGCGATTTGTCGCGGGTGCGCGCCAACCTGGTCAAGCAAGAAACCCTGCACAAGCTCGCGCTCGACCTGGGCTTGTCGGGCCTGATGCGCTTGGGCGAAGGCGAGTTGCGCTCAGGCGGCCAAAAGCGCCCCTCCATTTTGGCGGACGCCCTGGAAGCCGTGATTGGCGCCGTGTTTCTGGATGCCGACTACCAGGTGGCAGAGGCCTTGGTGCACCGCCTGTTTGATGCGGTGGAAATCAACCCCTCCATGCAAGCCGCAGCCAAAGACCCCAAGACCGAGCTGCAAGAGTGGCTGCAAGCGCGCCGCTTCAAGGTGCCCGCCTACCGTGTGGTGGGCACGCTGGGCGCGGCGCACCAACAAACCTTTGATGTCGAGTGCGAAATTCCCGAGCTGGGTCGCAGCGAGCGTGGCATTGGTGGCTCGCGCCGTGCGGGCGAACAGGCTGCAGCGGCTGCCATGCTGCAAGCCCTCAAGGAGAGCAAGGCATGACGACCGATACCGCCCAGCACTGTGGCCTGGTGGCCATTGTGGGCCGCCCCAACGTGGGCAAGTCGACCTTGCTCAATGCCCTGGTCGGGCAAAAAATCAGCATCACCTCGCGCAAGGCGCAGACCACGCGCCACCGCATCACCGGCATTCGCACCGAAGGCACCACGCAGTTCATTTTTGTGGACACGCCGGGCTTTCAAACCCAGCACAACAACGCGCTGAACCGCTCGCTCAACAAAACCGTGTTGGGCGCCGTGGGCGACGTGGACCTGGTGCTTTTCGTCGTGGAAGCCGGGCATTTCACCTTGGGCGATGCCAAGGTGCTGGCTTTGCTGAACGAGAAAACACCGGTCTTGCTGATTGCCAACAAGCTCGACACCGTGCACCGCCGCGCCGAAATTGCCCCCTGGCTGCGCGACATGCAAAACCGCCATGCCTTTGCCGAGTTTGTGCCCATGTCGGCCAAGAACGCCAAGGACATCGAGCGCTTGCTGGGCATTTGCGAAAAGTTTTTGCCCGAGCAGCCTTGGTGGTATGCCGAAGACGAATTGACCGACCGCAGCGAGCGTTTCCTCGCCAGCGAGATCGTGCGCGAGAAGCTGTTTCGCCTGACCGGCGATGAGTTGCCCTACACCTCCACCGTGGTCATCGACAAATTCGAGGAAGAGCCCGGCAAGACCGTCAGCCGCATGGTGCGCATTGCCGCCACCATCGTGGTCGAGCGCGATGGCCACAAGGCCATGGTCATCGGTGACAAGGGCGAGCGCCTCAAGCGCATTGGCACCGAGTCGCGCCAGGAGCTGGAGCGGCTGATGGACGCCAAGGTGTTCATCGAGCTGTGGGTCAAGGTCCGCTCGGGCTGGGCGGACGACGAAGCGCGGGTGCGCAGTTTTGGCTACGAGTAAGTCCAGCGCTGCCCATCGCATCCATGACGAACCCGCGTTCGTCCTGCACCGTTACCCCTGGAGCGAGTCCAGCCTGATTCTGGAAACCTTCACCCGCCACCACGGCCGCGTGGCCATGATCGCCAAAGGGGCCAAGCGGCCCACATCTAATTTCCGTCCGATTTTGTTGCCCTTGCAGCCGCTGCGGCTGGACTACAGCGGTGACGCCGAAATCCGAACCCTCAAGGGCGCCGAGTGGGTGGGCGGCCATGTGATGCCCACCGGCGAGGCCTTGCTCTCGGGCTATTACCTCAACGAATTGCTGTTGCGCTTGCTGGCCCGCGACGACCCGCACCCGTCGCTGTTCGATGTGTACCGCCAGACCGTCCATGTGCTGGCCGGCGGCGTCAGCAGCACCACGGCGCCCGCGCTGCGGGCCTTCGAGTTGTTGCTGCTGCAAGATGTGGGCTTGTTGCCCGCGCTGGACATGCAGACCATGAGTCTGCAACCCCTGGACGAAAACACCTTGTACGAACTGGTGCCCGAAGGCGGCCTGCGCAGCCTGCCGCACGACGACGACAGTCAGCGCCACGCCTTGCCCGGTCTGCAATGGCAGTCATTGCAAGCCGCCCTGGACTCGAGCGTGCCGTTCACCGCCACCTTGCGCATGTGCGCCGAATGGCCTGCCGAGTGGCGCAGCCAGCTGCAAGCCCAGCTGCGCGCCTTGCTGCATGTGCATTGCGGCGTCGGCAGCCTGCGCACCCGCCAAATCATGATGGACATCCAATCCCTTTAACCCTGCCAGGAGCGTTCTAATGCCCGACTTCTCCACCCTGCGCATCGCTGCCGACCCCGCGCACCCGCGCATTGCCCGGCTGCTGCTCAACCGGCCCGAGCGCTTGAACGCCATCTCCATGGCCATGCCGCGCGAGATCCGCGCCGCGGTCGACTGGGCCGTGGCCAACCCCGATATTCATGTGATCGTGGTGGAGGGCGCCGGCAAGGGCTTTTGCGGCGGCTACGACCTGGCTGAAAGCGCCGAGGCCATGATCGACCATCCTTGCCAGCAGGAAAAAACACCCTGGGATCCGATGGTGGATTACGCCTTCATGAAACAAAACACCGAAGACTTCATGAGCCTGTGGCGCTGCCCCAAGCCCACCATCGCCAAAGTGCATGGCCATGCCGTGGCCGGTGGCAGCGACATCGCCCTGTGCTGCGACTTGCTGGTGATGGCCGACGATGCGCGCATCGGCTACATGCCCACCCGCGTCTGGGGTTGCCCCAGCACCGCCATGTGGACCTTTCGCCTGGGGCCACTGCGTGCCAAGCAATTGATGTTCACCGGCGACACCTTGAGCGGGCGCGAGGCCGCAGACTGGGGGCTGGCCAACCAGGCGGTGCCGCTGGCGCAACTCGAAGCCGAAACCCTGGCCTTGGCCGAGCGCATCGCCGGTGTGCCCAGCAGCCACTTGGCCATGCACAAGATGGTGGTCAACCAGGTCATGCTCAACATGGGCCTGGAGCAAACCCAGATGATGGCCAATGTGTTTGATGGCATCACCCGCCACAACCCGGAAGGCCTGTGGTTTCGCCGCTATGCCCAGCAGCAAGGCTTCAAGGCCGCTGTTGAATGGCGTGACAGCGGCCGCCCGATTCCCGAGGGAGACGAGGCGCGCGAACTCATTCGACAAATGGAAAACAAAGCCTCATGACCCTGCCCCTAGCCTCGGTCCGCATCCTGGACCTGTCCACCGTGCTCTCCGGCCCAATCGCTGCCGCCATGCTGTGCGACCAAGGCGCGTCGGTCATCAAGGTCGAGTCCCATGAGGGCGACACCTCGCGCATGATCGGGCCCGCCAAAGGCGACTTGTCCGCCATGTTCATTGCCTCCAACCGTGGCAAGCGCTCCATCGCCCTCGACCTGAAAGCCCCGGCGGCCCAAGCCGTGCTGCAGGCCTTGGTGAAACAAAGCGATGTGCTCATCAACAATTTCCGTCCTGGCGTGATGGACCGCCTCGGCCTCTGCGATGCGGCCTTGAAAAGCCTCAACCCGCGCCTGATCCATTTGTCCATCACAGGCTTTGGCGCGACCGGCCCAGCCTCTGCTGACAAGGCCTACGATGCCGTCATTCAAGCTGTGGGCGGCGTCTGCGCCTCGCAGCGCGACCCGCAAACCGGCAACCCCATGGTGCTGTCTACCGCGGTGTGCGACAAGCTCACCGCGCTCACCGCCGCACAGGCCGTCAGCGCTGCTTTGTTTGTGCGCGAGCGCGATGGCCAGGGCCGCAAGATTGAGATCGCCATGCTCGACGCCACGCTGATGTTCCAGTGGCCTGATGCCATGTACAACCATGTGTTTCTCGACGAGCCGCCCACGCCGTTTCCAGAATTTGGCGCCAGCCAGAAGCCCTGGAAAACCGCCGACGGCTTTGTCGCCAGCATGGCACCGCAGCAAGCCGAGTTCTCAGGCCAATGCCGCGCTCTCAACCGCTCGGAAGTCATCGACGACCCGCGCTTCAAAACCTTGCCCATGCGCGGTCGCAACGCCAAGGTGCTGCGCGAAACCCTGGAGCCTTCCATGGCCCAGTTCACCACCGCGGAATTGGTCAGCGCCATGCGCCGCGAGGGCGCGCCCATGGGCCGGGTCAATGAACGTGCCGAAGTGATTCAAGACCCGCAGGTGGTGCACAACCAGTCGTGTGTGGAAATCGACCACGGCAGCGTGGGTCGGGTGCGCCTGGCCCGCTCGGCCCCGCGCTTTGATGGCCAAGCCTTGCCCGCGCCCAAGCCAGCCCCGCATCTGGGCGAGCACGGCATGGCCATCTTGCGCGAGATCGGTTGGAGCGAGGCGCAAATTGCGGATCTGCAGCAAGCCGGCGTGCTGAAAACCTGAGCGCTTATTTTCGAAAGCGCGCCATTGCCGCTTGCGGCTCGCCCGCGGCGAAGCAGGCTTGTTGCGCGGCAATCCCCGCGTGTGCGGCCGCGTCAAAGCCCGCTTGCGTCAGGGCGCGCATGAAGCGCTTGGTTTCGCGAAAGGCCGTGGGCGGCCGTTGTGCCAAGGCCTGGGCGCAGGCCACAGCCTCGGGGCGCACATCGCCATCGGTCAACTGCGTGATCAAGCCGATCTCATAACCGCGTTGGGCGGTGATCAGGTCGCCAGACAGTGAGAGCTGCGCGTTGTGGTTCATGCCCACATGCAAGCTCATCAGGTAGGTGCCCACAATGCTGCCCAGCCCCGCTTTGACCTCGGGTTGGCCGATGCGTGTGTCCGGGTGGGCGATGCGCCAGTCGGCACACATCGCAATTTGAAAGCCCGCACCCGCCGTCACGCCGTTGAGGGCTGCCACGCAGGGCTTGTCGAGGTTGCGCACGGCCTGGTACATGTCGCGCTGCGATTGCAGCCAGGGCTCGATGTCGGCCGCTTGCAAGGCCGCGGCTTCGGCCAGGTCTTGCCCCGCGCAAAACGCGCGCTCCCCGCTGCCGGTGATCACAATGGCCTGGACCGCAGGGTCTTGGTTGAGCGCATTCAAGGTGGCGATCAACTGCTCGCGCAAAGCCTGGCTGACCGCATTCAGTAGCGCGGGCCGGTTCAGCGTGACACAGACTATGTGCTCGGGGTGGACATCCACCCGAACCAGCGGGGATGGCGAAAACTCGGTGGCAGGGTTCATTGTGTGCAAAAGCGTGAGGGAAGTGGCCATCCTAACAAGCGCTTGACGCACGTCAATTTGCCGACCTCCCCAAAAGCCTGACGGTCCTTAGGTTTTCCACCTTTGTGGCTTAATTCAGCCATGAATCTCACGACTGAATGGCTTGTGGATCACCTGTCTCTTGCTAGGCGCCAAGCGCGCCTGTCATTGTGGATGGCCTGCGTCTGCATGCTGGGCTTGTTCGCGCTGCTCTGCGTGAGCCTGACCACACCCGCTGCCAAAGGGGAGTCGCAAGAGCCGGTCGTGGCCCTGGCCATGGAGCATGCCATGACGCTGGAGGCAGAGGTCGCCGATGCCGAAGAACGCCGTCAGCCTGAAGCTATGATCCGCTTCACTGTGGGCTTGCGCCACGACCCGCCGTCGTCGCCTGCGCTGATGCCTGACGATTGGTGTGGCCCGGTGTGGTTGAGGCCGCCCATCTTGGTTGTCTGACCCGGTCACAATGCCTCTTGTCAAAGAGGTTCCCTTGAACAGTTGAATTGGATGAAACGAATCATGCAAATGAGGCGTCTGTTGGTTTTGTGCTTGTGTTGGCAAGCGTGCTGGGCTGGGGCCCAGGCGCCGCTGGCTGGCACGCCGCCCACGTATTCCGTGCCCGAGTTGGTGCGCACCGTGTTGGCCTTCAATCCCGCGCTGAACCAGGCGCAACTCGGCCAGGCCCAGGCCCAGGCTGCGCTGCAAACCGCGCAAGCCCTGCCCAACCCCCGTCTGGAGTGGAGCGGCGGGCGCGCGCAAGCGCCCGTGAGCAGCGCCCAGGGCGCTGTCTCCAGCTGGGGGGTGTCCCAGTTGCTGGAGAACCCGCAAGTGCGCGAGGCCCGCAGCGCCATTGCGCGCGAAGGCATTGCCTACCAAAAGGTCCAGGTGCTGCTGACGCAGCGCGAGGTGATTGCGCATGTGCGGCAATTGGCCTACGAGGTCGTTTTGCGCCAGGAAGAGGTGCAGGCGGCCAGCGAGGGCCTGATCCTGCTTGAGCAAACCAAAGACCGGGTGCGCTTGCGCGTCAACAGTGGCGAGGCGCCGCGCTATGAAATCATCAAGGCCGATGCCGAAGCCATTCATGCACGGCAGCGCCAGCAAACGGCGCAGCTGGCCCTGGAGCAAACCCGCATCCGCCTGAATCAGCTGGCCGCAGGCCAGTTGCCCGCGGGCTGGCGGCTGCGCGCCAGCTTGGAAGATGCGCTGCCCAAGTTCGACCGCGACAGCTTGCGCACGGCGGTGCGCAGCGAGAACGCCGAGCTCAAAGCCCTGCGCACCGAGGTCGAGCGCCAGCGCGCGCGCGTGCGCGAAGCGCAAGCCAGCCGCTGGCCCGGCGTGGAAATTCGCTATGCGCAAACCCGCGAGCCCGAAGTGCGACAGGGCATGGTGGGCGCCAGCATTCAAATGCCTTTGCTCGACCAGCGCCAAGGCCCGCAGGCTGAAGCCCGTGCCGAGCTGGTGCGCGCACAGGCCCGGCTGGAATCGCGCGAGAGCGAGTTGACCCTGCAACTCGACGCCGCCTGGGCGGCCTTGGAGATGGCGCGCCTGCGCGTTGACAGCCTGGGCAGCGGCGCCATTCGCGAAGCCGAGGCTGCCTTGCGCGTGTCCGAGGCGGCCTACCGGTTTGGCGAGCGCGGCATTCTGGACGTGCTCGATGCCCAGCGCGTGCTGCGCAGCGTGCGCGCCGACCTGCTGCAAGCCCGCTTCCAGTTGCAAGCGGCCGCCATCGAAATTGATGTGTTGACTGGGCGCGAACTCGCCCAGCCCTGAACGAACAGGATACCTGACATGAAAACCCCTTTGTTCACTTCCCAACGCCTGGGCAACTGCCTGCTGCTGTGTGGCGTGCTCGTGTTGTCTGCCTGCGACCGCGCCAAGGCGCCGGCGGCACCGGCCGCTGCGCGCACCGACGCTTCGGTGGTGCGCGTCACCCCCGAGATGGCCCGAAACTTCAAGGTGGCTTCTCTCGCCATTGAAACCCTGGACTCCTCGCAAGAAATCACCGGCCGCATCGAAGCCAACGACCAATGGGTCACCCGCATTGGCGCCTCGGTCACCGGCCGCGTCACCGAGGTCCTGGTCGATGTGGGCCACCGCGTCACGGCCGGCCAGGTGCTGGCGCAACTGAGCAGCCCCGAATTGACGCAGGCCCAGCTGAACTATCTGCGCGCCCATGCCGCCACCTCGCTGGCCGAGCGCGCGGTGGACCGTGCGCGCCAGCTGATCCAGGCCGATGTGATCGGCTCGGCCGAATTGCAACGCCGCGAGTCCGAGCTGTCGATTGCACGCGCCGAGTGGCGTGCGGCCACCGACCAACTTCGCCTGCTCGGCTTGTCGGACGCCTCTATCGAGCGACTGCGTGAAAAAGGGCAGCTGTCCTCGGTGACCAACATCATGGCCACCCGCTCCGGTGTGGTGGTCGAGCGCAAGGTCAGCACCGGCCAGGTGGCGCAACCGGGCGACCCCTTGTTCACCGTGGCCGATTTGTCGCGCGTGTGGGTGGTGGGCGCCCTGCCCGAGCAGGCTGCGGCCTCGGTGCAACTCGACCAGCAAGTGGACATCGAGGTGCCCGCCTTGGGCTCGCGCCATTTCAACGGCAAGGTGGTGTTCGTCAGCGACACCATTCACCCTGAGACCCGCACCTTGACGGTTCGCACCCAGGTCGACAACCCCAAGGGCACGCTCAAGCCCCAGATGCTGGCCACGCTGCGCATCACGGGCCAGCCAGTGCAACAACTCGCCGTGCCCGAAGCCGCGGTGGTGCGTGAAAACGACCGCGACCATGTGTATGTGCAAACCGCGCCCGGCCAATTCAAGCTCACGCCTGTCACCCTGGGCAACAGCTCGCGCGGCCTGCGCGCGGTTCAGCAAGGCTTGAACGAGGGCGCGCAAGTGGTGGTGGAGGGCGCCTTCCATTTGAACAACGAGCGCAAGCGCGCCGAGTTGGAGTGAGGCCATGCTGACTGCACTGATTCGCGCTGCGCTGACGCAGCGCCTGGTGGTGGCGGCCTTGGCGCTGATGCTGTGCGCTTTTGGCCTGCGCGAGGCCACCCGTTTGTCGGTCGATGCGTTCCCGGACGTCACCAACGTCCAGGTGCAAATTGCGACCGAAGCCACTGGACGCTCGCCCGAAGAAATCGAGCGCTTCGTCACCGTGCCCCTGGAGATCGCGCTCACCGGCCTGCCGGGCTTGGTGGAAATGCGCTCCTTGAACAAGAGCGGCCTGTCCATCATCACCCTGGTGTTCACCGACAAGACCGATGTGTTTTTTGCCAGGCAACTGGTCACCGAGCGCCTGATCGAGGTGACGCCGCGCATGCCGCAAGGCATCACGCCGGTGCTGGGCCCGGTGTCCACCGGCTTGGGCGAGGTCTACCAATACACGCTGGACCATCCCAAGGACGGCGAGCGTGAGTTGACGCCCGCAGAGTTGGCCGAGCGGCGCATCATTCAAGACTGGGTGGTGCGGCCCTTGTTGCGCTCGATTCCTGGCGTGGCCGAAATCAATTCGCAGGGCGGCTATGTGCGGCAATACCAGGCCCTGGTCAAACCCGACCGCCTGACCCACTACAACGTGACCATCCAGCAGGTGTATGAGGCCATTGCGCAAAACAATGCCAATGCCAGCGGTGGCATCTTGCCCCAGCGTGCCGAGCAGTACCTGATTCGCGGCGTGGGCCTGATCCGCAGCCTGGAAGACATTGGCAACATCGTGGTGCGCGAGCAAAACGGCACGCCGGTCTATGTCAAGAATTTGGCGGATGTCACTTTGGGCCATGAAGTGCGCCAAGGCGCCATCATCAAGGGCGGCTACACCGAGTCGGTCTCGGGCATCGTGCTGATGATGCGCGGGGGCAATGCCAAGGAAGTGGTGTCGCGCGTCAAAGACCGGGTGAATGAAATCAACACCAAGGGCATGCTGCCCGGCGGTTTGCAGATCGTGCCCTACTACGACCGCACCGAGCTGGTCGACGCGGCTTTGTGGACCGTGGGCAAAGTGCTGATCGAGGGCATTTTCCTGGTGGTCATCGTGCTGTTCATCTTCCTGGGCGATGTGCGCTCCAGCTTGATTGTGGTGGCCACCCTGGTGATTGCGCCGCTGACCACCTTCATTCTGATGAACCGCTATGGCATCTCGGCCAACCTGATGTCCTTAGGGGGGCTGGCCATTGCCATTGGCCTGATGGTGGACGCCACGGTGGTGGTGGTGGAGAACGTGTTTCACCGCTTGGGACAGGCCGGCGCCAGTGGCGGCTCCCGCTTGCGTTTGATCATGGATGCCACGCAAGAAGTGGCCACGCCCACCATCTTTGGCATCATCATCATCATCCTGGTGTTCTTGCCGCTGATGACCTTGCAAGGCATTGAAGGCAAGCTGTTCGCGCCCCTGGCCTTGACCATTGCCATGGCGCTGGCGGTGTCCCTGGTGGTGTCGCTGGTCTTGTCGCCGGTGTTGTGTTCGTACATCCTCAAGGGTGGGTCCGATCATGACACCCGGGTGATTGCCTTCTTGAAGAGCCGCTACCTGCGCTTGCTGGACCTGGCCTTGAACCGCCAGCGCGCCACCCTCTGGGTGGCGGTGCTGTTGCTGCTGGGCTCGGTGGCGCTGTTCCCCTGGCTGGGCAAATCCTTCATGCCCACCATGAAAGAAGGCGCGCTCACGCCGCAGATCAACCGCGTGCCCAGCATCTCGCTGGACGAGTCGATTCGCATGGAAATGGGCGCCATGCGCACCATCGCCCAAGTGCCCGGCGTGCGCACGGTGGTGTCCAAGCTCGGCCGCGGCGAGTCGCCCGCCGACCCTGCGGGCCCCAACGAGTCGGACCCCATTGTGTTGCTGGACCCGAACTCTGAGCGTACCCAAGACGAGATCGACGAAGACATTCGTCAACGCCTGTCCACCATCCCTGGTGTGCAGATTGTGTTGTCGCAGCCCATTGCCGAGCGTGTCGACGAAATGGTGACCGGCGTGCGCTCGCAGCTGGCCGTGAAAATTTTTGGAGATGACCTCTACCAATTGCGGCAAGTCTCCGAACAAGTGGCGCGGCTCTTGCGCAATGTGCCGGGCTCGCGCGACATTCGCATCGAGCGCTTGTCCGGTCAGCAGGCCCTGACCATCGACATCGACCGCAAGGCGATTGCGCGTTACGGCATCAATGTCTCGGCGGTGCACGACCTGATCGAAACCGCGATTGGCGGCAAAGAGGTGGGCGCGATTTTTGAAGGCGAGCGGCGCTTTGCCATTGCGGTGCGCTTCCCCGAAAAATCGCGCGACTCGATTGACGCGATTCGCAACATGTTGCTGCGCACCCCGGATGGCCAAATGGTGCCGCTGTCGGCCCTGGCCAGCATCGAGCTGCGCGACGGCCCGGCGCAAATCAGCCGTGAAAGCGCCAAACGCCGCGTGGTGGTCGGCGCCAATGTGGAAGGGCGCGACCTCGGCGGCTTTGTGCGCGAGGTCGAGCAGCGCATGGCCCAAGACATCAAGCTGCCCGAAGGCTTTGAGGTGAAGTTTGGCGGGCAGTTTGAAAACATGCAGCGTGCCATGAGCACCTTGTCGGTGATTGTGCCCATCACCATTGCCGCCATTTTCTTTTTGCTGTTCCTGCTGTTCAACTCCTTGAAGCTGGCCTCCCTGATCATCCTGGTCTTGCCCTTTGCCTCGGTGGGCGGCGTCATCGGCCTGGCCATCACGCGCGAGTACCTGAGCGTGCCGGCCTCGGTGGGCTTCATTGCGCTGTGGGGCATTGCGGTGCTCAATGGCGTGGTCTTGGTGTCTTGCATCCGCCGTTTGCGCGAGGAAGGCATGAACGTCATGGCAGCGGTGCGCGAAGGCTGTATCCAACGCTTCCGCCCGGTGATGATGACCGCCACCGTGGCCTTGCTGGGCCTGGTGCCCTTCCTGTTTGCCTCCGGCCCCGGCTCGGAAGTTCAAAAGCCCCTGGCGATTGTGGTCATCGGTGGCTTGCTCTCCTCCACCTTGCTGACCTTGGTGGTCTTGCCCGCTCTGTACCGATGGTTTGACGACATGCCCAAAGAAGGATGACAACATGAAACACATGGTAGAAATTCGCGCCATTTTTCGGCCCAACCGCTTGCCACGGCTGCGCGAGGCTTTGCGCGCCATGCCCAATTTTCCGGGCGTGACGGTGTTCAAGGCCGAGGGCTTCACGGCACCGGCGGTCACTTCCAAGCTGTCGGTGCGCGAGGAGCTGACCGACTTCTCTGACAAGCTGATGCTGTGCGTGCTGGCCGACGAGGACAGCGTCGAGGGCATTCGCCAAACCATCCTGGAACACTGCAAGACCGGTCAGGTGGGCGATGGCATTGTCTGGACGGTGCCCATTGGCAGCATGCACCGCATTCGCAACGGCTCCGACATGCAGCAAGACGCTTGAGCTTGCCTAGTGCGCCATCAAGCCCATGTGCCGGGCAATCACCATCAGCATGACCTCATCGGCGCCGCCGCCAATCGAGCCCAGGCGGTAGTCGCGGTAGGCGCGTGACACGGGGTTGTCCCAGGTGTAGCCCATGCCACCCTGAAACTGCATGCACCAGTCGGCAATGTCGCGCGACAAGCGGCCGGCTTTCAATTTGGCCATGGAGGCCAGCTCCACCACATCGCCCCCGTTCACATAGGTGTGGGTGGCCACGTAAATCAGGGCCCGCAAGGCTTCGAGCTCGGTTTTCAGCTCGGCCAGCTTGTACTGAATGAACTGGTTGTCCAGCAAGGGTTTGCCAAAGGCCTGGCGCTGTCGCAGGTAGTCGGCGGTTTCCTGAATCAGGGCCATGGCCGACAGGCGGCGCGCAGCGCCATCGAGGCGCTCCTCTTGAAACTGCTTCATTTGGTAGATGAAGCCCATGCCTTCTTCGCCAATGCGGTTGCGCACCGGCACGCGCACATTGTCAAAAAAGATTTGCGCGGTGTCCGAACTCCACATGCCGAACTTGCGAATCTTTTGCACTTGCACGCCGCGCGTGCGCTGGCCGCTTTCTTTCAAGGGCACGATGATCAGCGACTTGTTTTTGTGCGGCGCCCCGTCGGAGGTGTTGCACAAGAGGCAAATCCAGTCGGCTTGCGTGCCATTGGTGATCCACATCTTGGCGCCGTGGATGAGGTAATCGTCGCCATCGCGCACCGCGCGTGTTTTGAGCGAGGCCACATCCGAGCCGGCGCCTTGTTCGGACACGCCAATGGCGGCCACTTGCTCGCCGGCAATCGCAGGCGCCAGGAATTCACGCTTCAAGGCATCCGAGCCAAAGCTGGCCAGCGCCGGGGTCGCCATGTTGGCTTGCACGCCAATGCCCATGGCCACGCCCTGGGCGCGCGCATAGCCGATGGCCTCGGCGGCGGCCACAGCGTAGCTGAAATCCAGGCCCAGGCCGCCATAGGCCTCGGGCTTGGTGATGCCCAACAAGCCCAGCGCCCCCATTTTTTTGAAAAGCGCATGGGCCGGAAAAATTTCTGCTGCTTCCCACTCGTCCACGAACGGGTCGATCTCCGCGCGCACAAAGCGGCGGATGCTGTCCATCAACTCACGGTGTTGTTCGGTGTAAATCATGCAGGGGTGTCCGTCCAAGTCAGAAGCGTGCCACGCCAAATTGCACCGGGCGCAGTTTGCGTTGTTCGGCCTCGCGTGCGGTGGCCAGCGCAAAGGCCAACACCGCGCGGGTTTGCCGCGGGTCAATCACGCCATCGTCCAGCAAATGGCCGCTGGTGTAGAAGGCGCTGGCCTGGCGCTCGAAGTTGTCCACGATCTCTTGCTTTTGTGCGGCCAGCCTGGCCTCGTCCACCGCCACGCCCTTGCGCGCGGCTTGCTGGCGGGCCACGATGTCCATGGTGGTGGCCGCTTGCTCACCACCCATCACAGCGGTGCGCGCATTGGGCCAGGAGAAACAAAAGCGTGGCCTGAACGCCTTGCCACACATGCCATAGTGGCCCGCGCCAAACGAGGCGCCGCACAGCAAGGTGATTTGCGGCACGGTGGAATTCGACAGGGCCTGGATCATTTTCGAGCCGTGCTTGATCATGCCGGCTTCTTCCGAGGCACGACCCACCATGTAGCCGGTGGTGTGCTGCAAATACACCAAGGGCGTGTTCGACTGGTTGCACAGCTGAATGAATTGCGCGGCCTTGGTGGCGCCGGCCGGGTCGATCGGCCCGTTGTTGGTGACAAAGCCCACGGTGTGGCCTTCGATGCGCGCATGGCCGCAAACAGTGGCCGGGCCATGGTTGGGCTTGAAGTCCAGCCAGGCCGAATCGTCGACCAGGCGGGCAATGACCTCGCGCATGTCCATGGGCTTGCGGTGCTCCAGCACCATCACGCCGGCCAGGTCTTCGGGGTCCAGTCGGGGTGCGGCATGGGGCAGGGTGGCCGCGCCACGCTGCCAGGGCAATTGGGCCAGGATGTCGCGCGCAATCAATATCGCATGCGCATCGTTTTCGGCCACGTACTCGGCCAGACCGCTGACCGCGGCATGCATGTCGGTGCCGCCCAGTTCTTCATCGGTGGCAATCTCACCCGTGGCGGCTTTCAGCAGCGGCGGGCCGGCCAAAAAGGCTTTGGCTTGTTGGCGCACCATCACCACATAATCGGACAGCCCTGGCATGTAGGCCCCCCCCGCTGTGGAAGAGCCATGCACCACGGTGATCACCGGCAAGCCTGCCGCCGACAAGCGCGCCAGGTTGTAAAAGATGACGCCGCCGCGCACAAATTTGTCCACGCGGTATTTGCGCAAATTGGCCCCTGCCGATTCCACCAAATGCACAAAGGGCAGCTTGTTCTCCAGCGCAATGTCCTGGCAGCGCAGCAATTTTTGGTTGCCCGATTCCGTCATGGCCCCGGCATCGATGCCCGAGTCGCTGGCCACCACCATGCAACGCACGCCACTCACAAAGCCAATGCCGGCCAGCAGCGAGCCGCCGGGCAGGCAGGTGTCGGGGTTGGGGTCGTCCAGGCCATAGCCCGCCAAATTGGCAATCGGCAGCAGCGGTTGGCCGGGGTCCAGCAGGCGGCTGAAGCGCTCGCGCGGCAACAAGGCCTTGCGCTTGGCAAAGCTGGGCGCCGCACGCGCCGAGGCCGCCGCGGCGCGCTGTTCCAAGGCCTGCATGTCGGCGACCAAGGCCAGCATGCCGGCACGCTGCTGCTGGAAAGCGGCCGATTGCGCCACGATGTGAGATTCAAAGGGTGTCATGTCATGTCAGAGTGTGCGCGAGTGAGCATAATGCGACTGTCACTTTGGAAACCTCCGTGAGATCCCCATGTACCTCGTTGCCATTGCCTGGATGTATGTTGCCTTGATGATGGCCATCGCCGAGGCCACCCATGCCAATGGCAGCTTGCTGGGCGCGATCATCACCTTCCTGCTCTATGGCGTCGGGCCTTTGGCCCTGGTGATGTACCTCATGGGCACGCCGCACCGCCGGCGCGCGCGACAACTCAAAGAGCAGCAAGAACAGCAGAACCTCACCCCACCCCAGAAAGAGACTTTATGAAACACATCGGCTTCATCGGTGCATCCGGCCTCATGGGCCACGGCATGGCCAGCAACTTGTTGAAGAAGGGCTTTGCCCTGAGCGTCACGGTGCACAAGCGCCGCGAACCCTTGGCCGACTTGCTGGCTGCGGGTGCCCATGAGGTGGCCACAGCGGCCGAGCTCGGCGCCTGTGACGCCGTCATTTTGTGTGTCACCGGCTCGCCCCAGGTCGAAGCCGCCTTGCTGGGTCCGCAAGGCATTTTGAGCCATGCCAAGCCCGGCCTGGTGGTGATCGACGCCTCCACCAGCGAGCCCGAATCCACCCAGCGCCTGGCGGCCTTGTGCGCCGACAAAGGCGTCACCCTGGTCGACGCGCCTTTGGCCCGCACCCCTGTCGAAGCCGAGTTGGGCAAACTCAACACCATGGTGGGCGCCACGCCCGAGGTGTTTGCCAAGGTCGAGCCCATCCTGCAGGCCTATTGCGAAAACATTTTCCATGTGGGCGGTCCGGGCGCGGCCCACATCATCAAGCTGCTGAACAACTTTGTGGGGCAGGCCATCACCACGGCGGCGGCCGAGGCCTTTGCGGTTGGCGCCAAAGCCGGCATCGATGTGCAAAAGTTTGTCGACGTGGTGTCAGCGGGCGCGGTGAATTCAGGCTTGTTCCAGGGCATGGCCAAAACCCTGCACGGCGACTTCACCGGCCTGAAGTTTGAGCTCGACAACGCCCGCAAGGATTTGCGCTACTACACTCACCTGGCCGAGATGGTGAACGTTCCCTCTATGATGGGCGAAGCGGTTCACCAAAGCCTGAGCACCGCTTCCGCACTGGGCTACGGCAAAGAGTTTGTGCCGGCCCTGGTGCGCGCTCAGGAAAAACTGAACCAGGTCAAAATTTCGAAACAATGACAAAGGAGATCGTGATGCAACGACGTCAATGGACTGCCCTGGCCGCACTGGCCGCCTGTGCCCTTTCATGGACAGGCGCCAGCTGGGCCCAAAGCAATGAAATTCGCATTGCTCATGTCTACAGCAAGACCGGCCCATTGGAGGCCTATGGCAAGCAAACCGCCATCGGGTTCATGATGGGCCTGGACTACGCCACCGGCGGCACCATGACGGTGGCCGGCAAGAAGTTGGTGGTCATTGAGAAAGACGATCAGGGCAAGCCCGACTTGGGCAAATCTTTGCTGGCCGCGGCCTATGCCGATGACAAGGCCGATTTGGCCGTGGGCCCCACCTCCTCGGGCGTGGCCTTGGCCATGCTGCCCGTGGCCGAAGAGTACAAAAAGATTTTGCTGGTCGAGCCCGCGGTGGCCGACTCCATCACCGGCGACAAGTGGAACAAATACATTTTCCGCACCGGCCGCAACAGCAGCCAGGACGCCATTTCCAATGCGGTGGCCATGGACAAGCCGGGCGTGACCATCGCCACGCTGGCGCAAGACTATGCCTTTGGCCGCGATGGCGTGAAGGCCTTCAAGGACGCGGTCAAGAACGCCAAGATCGTGCACGAGGAATACCTGCCCACCAACACCACCGACTTCACCGCCGGCGCGCAGCGCCTGATTGACCGGCTGAAAGACCAGCCCGGCCGCAAAGTGATCTTCATCATCTGGGCCGGTGCCGGCAACCCCTTCAAAATTGCCGACCTCGACCTCAAGCGTTACGGCATCGAAATCGCCACCGGGGGCAATATTCTGCCGGCCATGGCCAGCTACAAACAGTTCCCCGGCATGGAAGGCGCGACCTACTATTACTTTGGCATTCCGAAAAACCCGGTGAACGAGGCCATGGTGGCACGCCACTACAGCCAGTACAAGAACCCGCCCGACTTCTTCACCGCCGGGGGCTTCTCGGCCGCGATGGCGGTGGTCACCGCCTTGAAGAACAGCAAGGGCGACGCGCGCGCCAACACCCTCATCAAAACCATGGAGGGCATGAGCTTTGACACCCCCAAGGGCAAGATGACCTTCCGCGCCGAAGACCACCAGGCCATGCAGAGCATGTACCACTTCAAGATCAAGGTCGACCCGGCCTTCCCTTGGGGCGTGCCCGAGCTGGTGAAAGAAATCAAGGCCGAAGAGATGCAGGTGCCCATCCGCAACAAGCGCTGATGCTGGAAACCCGTGGCTTGAGCGTGCGCTTCGGCGGCCATGTGGCGGTCGATGCGGTCAGCTGCGCCTTCGCGCCTGGCACCTTGACCGCCATTGTGGGCCCCAATGGCGCCGGCAAGACCACTTACTTCAACCTCATTTCGGGGCAGCTCAAGGCCACCTCGGGCGAGGTGCTGCTCAACGGTCGAAGCCTCGCAGGCCTGAGCCCCTCGGCGCGCACGCGCGCGGGCTTGGGGCGCGCTTTTCAACTCACCAACTTGTTTCCCAACCTCAGCGTGCTGGAGAACGTGCGCCTCGCGGTGCAAGCCACCCAGGCGGGGCCGCACCGCCGCGGGCTCAACCTGTGGAGCATTTGGCGCGACCACACGGCGCTCACCGAGCGGGCCGAAACCATCTTGCAAGAAGTGGCCATGGCCGACCAGGCCGATCAGCCGGTCAGCAGCCTGCCGCATGGCGACCAACGCAAGCTTGAAGTGGCTTTGCTCATGGCGCTCGAGCCCCAGGTCTACATGTTCGACGAGCCCACCGCTGGCATGAGTGCCGACGAAGCGCCCGTCATTTTGAATTTGATCCGCCGCCTCAAGGCCACCGGCCGTTACACCATCTTGTTGGTGGAACACAAGATGGATGTGGTGCGTGAGCTGGCCGACCGCATCGTGGTCTTGCACAACGGCCAATGCGTGGCCGATGGCTTGCCGCACGAGGTGATGGCCTCGGCCATCGTACAGCAAGCCTATTTGGGGAAACGCGCATGAGCCGGCCCTTGTTGCAATTGCAAGGCGTGCACACGCACATCGGGGCCTACCATATCTTGCACGGCGTGGACCTGCTGGTGCCCGAGGGCCAGGTCACCTTGCTGCTGGGGCGCAATGGCGCGGGCAAGACCACCACCTTGCGCACCCTCATGGGCTTGTGGCCGGCGTCGCAAGGGCAGTTGCTGTTCGATGGCGAAAACATCACGCAGGCCGACACGCCCAGCCTGGCCCAGCGCGGCATTGCCTATGTGCCTGAGACCATGGGCATTTTTTCTGACCTCACGGTGGAAGAAAACATGTTGCTCGCCGCGCGCCAGGCACAGCGTGCTGCCCAGATGGACAAGCAACGCCTGGCCTGGATCTTCGAATTGTTTCCAGCCGTCGAAAAATTCTGGCGCCACCCGGCGGGCAAATTGTCGGGTGGCCAAAAGCAAATGCTGGCGGTGGCGCGTGCCATTGTCGAGCCGCGCCGTTTGCTGGTGGTCGATGAGCCCAGCAAAGGCCTGGCGCCCGCCATCATCGACAACATGATCGAGGCCTTTTTGAAACTCAAGGCCACCGGCGTCACCGTGCTCTTGGTTGAACAAAATTTGCACATGGCGCAAAGCCTGGGCGACCAGGTGGCCGTGATGGACGATGGCCGTGTGGTGCACAGTGGCCGCATGGCCGACTTGTCGGCCGATGAAGGCTTGCAGCGCCGCCTGCTGGGGTTGGCCCTGTGAACGGCCTGGACACACGCCCGCTGTGGCTGGTGCCGGTGCTGGCGCTGTTGGCCTGGCCACTCGTGCTGGCCAGTGGCTCCAGTTCCGCCACCTGGGTCACCTTGACGGTGGCGGGCCTGGCCATGGGCATGATCATCTTTGTGATTGCCTCGGGCCTGACCCTGGTGTTCGGGCTGATGGATGTGCTGAACTTTGGCCACGGCGTCTTCATTGCCCTGGGCGCCTTTGTGGCGACCTCGGTCATGGCAGGGCTGGCCGATTGGACCGGCTCGGCCAGCCTGTCGCACAACTTGTGGGCGGTGTTCTGTGCCATGGCGGTGGCCATGGCCGTGGCCGCTGCGGTGGGTCTGGCGTTCGAGCGCTTCATCGTGCGCCCGGTCTATGGGCAGCACCTGAAGCAAATCTTGATCACCATGGGCGGCATGATCATGGGGGAAGAGCTCATCAAGGTGATCTGGGGGCCGCAGCAAATTCCCTTGCCCTTGCCCGAGGGCTTGCGCGGTGCCTGGCTCTGGGGCGATGCCGCGGTGGAGAAATACCGCGTGTTTGCGGTCGTGGTGGGCCTGGTCATCTTTGGCCTGCTGGGCTATGTGCTCAACCGAACCAAAATTGGCTTGCTGATTCGCGCAGGCGTGCAAGACCGTGAGATGGTGGAGTCTTTGGGTTACCGCATTCGCCGCTTGTTTGTGGGCGTGTTTGTGGCGGGCAGCGCGCTGGCCGGTTTGGGCGGCGTGCTCTGGGGCCTGTACCAGCAAAACGTGGTGCCGCAAATGGGTGCCCAAGTGAATGTGCTGATTTTCATCGTCATCATCATTGGCGGCCTGGGCTCGACCCTGGGCGCCTTGATTGGCGCTTTGTTGGTGGGCTTGATGGCCAACTACACCGGCTTTCTTGCGCCCAAGATGGCGCTGTTTTCCAACATCGCCTTGATGGCCGCCATTTTGTTGTGGCGCCCGCAAGGCGTTTACCCGGTGGCCAACCGATGAACGGCGGCTGGCTTTCGCGTGCCGTGTCGCACGACCTGCCGCGCAGCCGCTGGCTGGCGTGTTTGCTGGTGGGCCTGTTGTTGGCCCTGGTGTTCACGCCCTTTTTGTTCCCGGGCGTGAAAGCCCTGAACGTGGCCGCCAAGGTCTTGGTCTTTGTGGTGCTGGTCGCGAGTTTCGATTTGTTGTTGGGCTACACCGGCATCGTCAGTTTTGCGCACACCATGTTCTTTGGCATTGGCGCCTATGGCCTGGCCATTGCCTTCTCGCAGTTGGGGTCGACCTGGTCCGCCTTGGGCATCGGCCTGGCCGCTGGCTTGGGCTTGAGCGGCTTGCTGGCCTGGGTCATTGGCTTGTTCTCTTTGCGGGTGCGCGCGATTTTCTTTGCCATGATCACCTTGGCTGTGGCTTCTGCGTTTCAAACCCTGGCCTCGCAACTTTCCGAATGGACAGGCGGCGAAGATGGCCTGACCTTCAAAGTGCCCGAGGTCTTGTCGCCGAGTTTTGAATGGCTGGAAGAGCCGCTGTGGGGCGTCAGCATCGATGGGCGCCTGACCTGTTATTACCTGTTGCTGGGGGTGGCGCTGGTGTTGTTGCTGGCCTTGCTGCGCATCGTCAACTCGCCCTTTGGTCGCGTGCTGCAAGCGATTCGCGAAAACGAATTCCGGGCCGAGGCCATTGGCTACCGGGTGGTGGTCTACCGCACCTGGTCCAGCGTGCTGTCGGCTTTGTTTGCCTGCCTGGCTGGCGCCATGCTGGCGCTTTGGCTGCGCTACAACGGGCCCGACACTTCGCTGTCCTTCGAGGTCATGATGGATGTGTTGCTGATCGTGGTGATCGGCGGCATGGGCAGCTTGTACGGCGCGGCCCTGGGCTCGGCGCTGTTCCTGGTGGCGCAAAGCTATTTGCAAGATGTGTTGCGCTGGGCCAGCGAGGCCTGCAGCGCCGTGCCCTGGCTGGCGGCCTTGCTGTCGCCAGACCGTTGGCTGCTGTGGCTGGGCTTGCTGTTTGTGCTGTCGGTCTATTATTTTCCGACCGGCATCACCGGGCGCTTGCGCGCCCGCGCTGCCTCAGTCGCGCGCGCCCAAAGCCAAGGCCGCAGCTCGACTGGCGGCTAAGGCTTGCGCATCGGCAGGCTGCAAAGGCCAACCAGCCGCATGCTGCAGCGCCACGCCATGCAGGGCGGCGATCCAGTCGGCATTCGCATTCAGGCAGGGAATGTAATGAAAGTCTTGACCGCCTTCTTCCAGGAAAGCGGCTTTGACTTCCATCGCAATTTCTTCCAGCGTCTCCAGGCAGTCGCTGGTGAAGCCGGGGCAAATCACGTCCACGCGGCGGGTGCCCAGGCGGCCGAGTTCGCGCACCGAGGCTTCGGTGTAGGGCTCCAGCCACTTGGCCTTGCCAAAGCGCGACTGAAACGTCACCTTGTACTGCTCGGGCTTCAAGCCCAGCTCGGTGGCCAGCAGGCGCGCGGTTTTGTGGCACTCGCAGTGGTACATGTCGCCCAGCTGCAGCGTGCGCTCGGGCACGCCGTGAAAGCTCATCACCAGCACATCGCCTTGGCCATTCGCGGCCCAGTGCTGGCGCACTTGGGCGGCCAGTGAGCGGATGTAGC
>CAYTZZ010000038.1:0-26229 GCA_964442645.1 uncultured Bordetella sp.
CCGGTTAGAGGTGGGAGCGTCCATCCCATTGAGCGAAGCGCGGCGATCTCTCTCCGGCACAAGATTGCCGCGGCCCTGCGGGCCTCGCAATGACGTTGGGGGGTTTCGCGTGTGAGACATGCAGAACCTGGCAGCTCTGGGTAGGATCGCAGGTTTCTGTCATTGCCGGGATCGCCTGTGAGCACACTCTTTTCCTCGTTTCGTCTGGGCGCCCCCAAGGGGCCGCTGGACCTGGTCAACCGCATCGTGGTGGCCCCCATGTGCCAATACTCTGCCGATGAGGGCCGCGCCACCGACTGGCACCTGATGCACTGGGGCAATTTGCTCAACAGCGGCGCCGCCTTGTTCACCATCGAAGCCACGGCGGTGACGCCCGAGGGTCGCATCACCCCGGGCTGCCTGGGCCTGTGGGACGACGCCACCGCAGCCGCCCTGGACAACCACTTGCAGCGCGCACGCCGCATTGCACCGCCCACGCCGGTGTGCATTCAACTGGCCCATGCCGGGCGCAAGGGCTCCAGCGCCGAACCCTGGAATGGCGGCGGC
Organism: uncultured Bordetella sp.; assembly: GCA_964442645.1. Classification (GTDB taxonomy): domain Bacteria; phylum Pseudomonadota; class Gammaproteobacteria; order Burkholderiales; family Burkholderiaceae_C; genus Limnohabitans. Next base: position 547 of record CAYTZZ010000038.1, read on the forward strand.
TTGCTGCCCCCGGAACAACGCGGCTGGGCCATCTCTGGCCCCTCCAATGTGCCCCACCTCCCGCAAGAAACACCCCCCGAGGCACTGGATGCCGCAGGACTGGCACGCATTCGTGACGCGTTTGCCCAGGCGGCTGCGCGCGCCGAGGCCATGGGCATTGAAGCCGTGGAACTGCACGGCGCACACGGCTATTTGCTGCACCAGTTTTTGTCGCCGGTGGCCAATGTGCGCACCGATGCATACGGCGGCAGTTTTGAAAACCGCATCCGCTTTCCGATGGAAGTGTTTGCGGCCGTGCGCAAGGCCTACAAAGGCACGCTGGGCATGCGGCTGTCGGCCACCGACTGGGTGCCCAACGGCTGGACGCCGGAAGAAACGGCCGACCTGTCGCTGCGCCTGAAACAAGCCGGCGCAGACTTCATTCACATCTCGACAGGCGGTGTGTCGGCTCAGCAAAAAATTCCTGTGGGGCCCAGCTACCAGGTGCCGTTTGCCCGCATGGTCAAACAAAAGAGCGGCTTGCCCACGATTGCCGTGGGCCTGATCACCGACCCCAACCAGGCCAACGACATCGTCTCTCATGGCGATGCCGACCTGGTGGGCATCGCCCGCAGCTTTTTGTACAAGCCGCGCTGGGCCTGGGAGGCTGCGGCCGCCTTGCAAGGCCAGGTGTCGGCCAGCCACCAGTACTGGCGTTGCATGCCGCGGGAAGCCCAAGGCATTTTTGGCAAAACCCATTTCGGTCAGCGCTGAGACGCGCGCCACTCAAAGGAGAAACTCGCATGACATTCCCCCGTCGCTTCGCCCTCGCTTGGGTTCTGAGCGCCATCGGCTTGATGGCCCAGGCGCAAACCTATCCCGCCCGCTCGGTGAGCCTGGTGGTTCCCAACCCCCCCGGCGGCTTGGTGGACACCTCGGCCCGCCTGGTGGCCGAGCCTTTGGGACGCGCGCTGGGCCAATCGGTGGTGGTCGAGAACAAGCCCGGTGGCAGTGGCAACCTGGCTTACCAAACCGTGGCCCGCGCCAACAAGGACGGCTACACCGTGCTGGTGTCTTACTCGGGCTACCACGTGGCCAACCCCATCCTGATGGACAAGTTGCCCTGGGAACTCAAAGACCTGACCCCCATCGGCCTGATCACCGTGGCCACCAATGTGATCGCGGTGCACCCCTCGGTGCCGGTCAACACGCTGAAGGAGTTCATTGCCTACGTCAAACAGAACCCTGGCAAGCTGAACTACGCCTCGCAAGGCAACGGCTCGGTGTCGCACATCGGCACCGAAATTTTCAAGCAGCAAACTGGCATCCAAATGACCCATGTGCCTTACAAAGGCTCGGGCCAGGCCATTCAGGACGTGCTGGCAGGCCAGGTGCAGGTGTTCATCACCACCCCGCCCTCGGTGATGGGCCATGTGCTCAATGGCAAGCTCAAGGCCCTGGCGGTGACGGGCAAGTCGCGCCATCCGCAACTGCCGCAAGTGCCCACCGTGGCCGAGGCGGGGTTGCCGCAGTTTGAGTTGGAGTCCTGGGTCGCCTTGTATGTGCCCGCCGGCACCCCGGCCCCCGTGATCCAGAAATTGTCGCAAGATGTGAAAAAGAGCATGGAAGCGCCCGAGACCCGGCAACGTGCTGAGCAAGCCGGCGTGGAACCACGCTACCTGGCGCCCGCCGACATGACCAAATTGCTCGACAAGGAAATCGCCAGCTGGACCCAGGCCATCAAGGCGGCGCAGATCAAGCTCGACTGAGCCCGGCCTGCAAACCCTCCACGACGGTGGGATAGAGGAGCTTCAGTCGAAGCTCCTTTTTCATGCGCGCGTTGCTCAAGCGGCGTGACTCGCTCATGAAGCTCAACAGCATCAGCGGCAAATGGTCTTCGGCTTCGCGCCGCGGCACCCGCGGCGGGCGCGGCAAGCCCATCATGTCGGCCGCCAGGTCGAAGTAGTCGCCCATGCGCAAGTCGGTGTCGTCGCTGACATGCACCGTGCGCTGGGGCCGTCCCCGCCACAAGGCCAGCAGACAAGCGCGCGCCAAATCTTCGGCATGGATGTGGTTGGTGAAGACGTCGTCCTCACGCTGCAACACCGGCGTGCGCTTTTCCAAACGGCCACGGGGCGTGCCCCCGACACGGTCCGAGGCGTAAATGCCGGGAATGCGCAAAATGCTGGCGCGCAGGCTACCGGCGCCGCCACGGCCCACATGCCGCACCCAGGCCTCGCCCTGCACACGGCGGATGGCGCGCTGGGTAAAGGGGTTCACGGGACGGCTTTCGGTGACCCACGCCCCCTGGCAGTCGCCATAGACCCCACTGGTGGAGCCATAGACCAGCGACTGCGGCAAGCTGCGTCGGCGCAAGCTGCGCACCAAGGCCTGGGTGCGCGGCTCGGCCCAACCCTCACCGGGAGGGGGCGCCAGATGCAGCACCCGCTGCGCCAGGCCCGCCAAGTGGCGCAGGCCCGCGGGCTCGTCCAGGTTACCCACCAGAGGCCGCACGCCCAGGGCGCGCAATTCGTCGACCCGCGTGGCGTCAGAGGTCAGGGCCAGCACTTGCATGCGCGGCGCCAGGCGGCGCGCCACGCGCAGGCCGACATCGCCACAGCCAACGATCAAGACCCGTTGGCGACGGAAGCGCGCGGGCAAGGCGCCCAGAGGTGTTTGGTTTGAAGGCAAAATCAGGGGCAATCAGACAACAAGTCCCCAAGGATACCCAAAGATGCGTTTCAACATCACCGTGCAACCCAGTGGCCGCCAATTTGAAGCCGCGGGCGATGAAACCGTGCTGGCCGCGGGCCTGCGCCAAGGCATTGGCTTGCCTTATGGCTGCAAAGACGGCGCCTGCGGCTCTTGCAAGTGCAAAAAGATTTCTGGCAGCGTGACCCATGGCGAGCACCAAAGCAAAGCCTTGAGCGCCGACGAAGAAGCCAATGGCTATGTGCTGACCTGCTGTGCCACGGCCCACAGCGACCTGGTGCTGGAGTCGCGCCAAGTGGTGGATGTGGGCCAGTTCCCGGTGAAGAAAATGCCGGTGCGCGTGATCTCGCTGGAGAAAAAATCGCATGATGTGATGGTGGTGAAGCTGCAATTGCCTGCCAATGACACTTTCCAATTTCATGCCGGTCAGTACATCGACTTTTTATTGCGCGACGGCTCACGCCGCAGCTATTCCATGGCGAACGCGCCACACACCTTGGCGGCGGGCGTGCAGGCCGTGGAACTGCACATTCGCCACATGCCCGGTGGCAAGTTCACCGACCATGTGTTTGGCGCCATGAAAGAAAAAGAGATTCAGCGCGTTGAAGGGCCACAAGGCAGTTTCTTCCTGCGGGAAGACAGCGACAAGCCCATGGTGCTGCTCGCCTCGGGCACGGGCTTTGCGCCCATCAAGGCCTTGATCGAGCACATGCAGCACAAGGGCATCACCCGCCCGGCCACGCTGTACTGGGGCGGCCGCCGACCGGCCGATTTGTACCTGAACGACTGGGTGGCCGAACAAGTCGCCCAGATGCCCAACCTGCGCTATGTGCCGGTGATCTCGGATGCCCTGCCTGAAGATGGCTGGCAAGGCCGAACTGGCTTTGTGCACCGTGCTGTGCTGCAAGATTTTCCTGACCTGTCGGGCCATCAAGTGTATGCCTGCGGTGCGCCCATCGTGGTGGACTCGGCGCGCGCAGACTACACCGCGCAAGGCCATCTGCCAGAGGAAGAGTTTTTCGCGGACTCCTTCACCAGCGAAGCCGACAAAGCCAAAGGCTGACGCCCATGCGCCGCCGTCATCACCTCTGGGGCCTGCTGCTGAGCATGGCTTTTCTGGGCGCTGTACAAGCCCAGCCCACGGCCGGCAAGCCACTGCGCCTGATCGTGCCCTACGCAGCCGGCGGGCCCATCGATGTGACCGCCAGGGTGTTGGCCGAGCGCGTCAAAGACAGCCTGGGCCCGGTGATCGTCGAGAACAAGCCCGGCGCCGGCGGCAACCTGGGCATGGACCTGGTGGCCAAGTCGGCGCCCGATGGCCTGACGGTGGGCATGGCGGCGGTGGCCACCCATGCCATCAACCCCTGGCTGTTTGCCCGCATGCCTTACGAGGCCAACCGCGACTTTGCACCCATCACCCAGGTGGTACGGGTACCCAATGTGCTGGTCATGAACGCGGCCACCGCCGATCGCTTGGGCATTCACACCTTGGCCGACCTGATCCGCTATGCCAAAGCCCACCCCGGCCAGCTCAATTACGGCTCGGGCGGCAATGGCAGCGCCGGCCACCTCGCCGGTGAATTGTTCAAACGCGCTGCCGGCATGTTTGCGGTTCACATTCCCTACAACGGTGGCAACCCGGCACAGCTGGCCTTGCTGTCGGGCCAGGTGGACTTCAACATCGACAACCTGGCCACGGCCGCACCCAACATCGCCTCGGGCAAGCTCAAAGCGCTGGCCGTCACCACCGCACGGCGTGCGGCCAGTCTGCCGGAGGTACCGGCCTTGAGCGAAACCTTGCCGGGTTTTGAAATAGACACCTGGTGGGGCCTGGTCGCAACGGCGGGCACACCCGCTGAGACCGTCCAACGGCTCAACCAAGCCTTCACACAGGCCTTGAACGATCCCGCCACGCGCCAGCGCTTTGCGGCCTTGATGGCCGAGCCTGCGCCCTCTTCAGCGTCAGCCTTTGGGCAATTCATGGCCAAAGAGCGCGCCAAGTATGAGCCGGTGGTGAAGGCCAGTGGCGCGCGGGTGGATTGACAGCCGGGGTTGGGCAGGCTTCAGCGGCGGTGCCCGACCGTGAAATCGTTCTGACCGGTGCGGTCCTGGCCGCGCAGCAACCACAGGGGGCGGGTGGCAAAGCTCACCGGAATGCCGGTCTTGCCATCGACCGGTTTGAGCTTGCGGTCAAACAAAGAGGTCGCCGGCATGTAGCGCAAGGCCACACCGGTGCGGCTCTGCGCAGAGCGGTTGGCGTCGGCGCCATGGATCATGTAGACATCGTGCATGGACATTTGCCCAGGCTCTAACTCCAGGTCGACTGCCTGGGCCTCATCGAAGGTGCCATCGGCCATGCGCTGGTTCAGCACCAGATCCTGGCGATCCTCGAACAGGTGGGCGTGCAGCTGCTTGTTGGCATGCGAGCGCGGAATGATGCGCAAGCAACCGTTTTCGCGGGTGCTGGGCTCCAAGGCCACCCACACGGTGCAGGTGGCCAGAGGCCGGATGGGCCAGTAATGGCCGTCCTGGTGCCAAGGAGTTTCAAAGCCATCGCCCGCGGGCTTGCTGAACACATGGCAACCCCAGAGGATGATGTCGGGGCCGATCACCTGTTCCACCATGTCCAGGATGGGGCCGTGCATGGCGAGGTCCAGAAATTTCTTCACCCCTTTGACGCCCTCCCCGTTGTCGCCTGCCACATGGGCACTGACCAATTTTTCGGGGCGCACGCCAGGGTTGTCACGAATCAGCTGCGCCAAGGCCTGTTGTAACTCACCCAACAGTTCGGGCTCCAAACGGTAGGGAGGAATCAGGTAACCCTCGCGCGCGTAATGCGCCACATCGGCGCTGGAAAGGGGAAAAGACATGGCTGACTCCTGTTGTTCATTGGCCCAAGTAAGCGGCCTGCACTTGCGGGTCGTGCAACAGCTGTTGTGCTGGCCCCTGCAGGGTGATCAGTCCGGATTCCATCACATAAGCGCGGTCGGCGATTTGCAAGGCGCGGCTGGCGTTTTGCTCCACCAACAACACCGTCACACCCTGGCGCGACACATCGGTGATGACTTCAAAAATTTTGTCCACCATGAGGGGCGACAAGCCCATGGAGGGCTCGTCCAGCAACAACAGTTGGGGGCGGCTCATCAGGGCACGGCCCATGGCCAGCATTTGCTGTTCACCGCCAGAGAGGGTGCCCGCCAATTGGTCGCGGCGCTCTTTCAAGCGCGGGAAGAGCGCAAACATGCGCTCCAGGTCCTCGGCCACCAAAGCCGTGTCTTGGCGGATGTAGGCACCCATTTGCAGGTTCTCGAGGATGGACATGCGGGTGAACACGCCGCGCCCTTCGGGCACCATGGCCAGGCCGCTGCGCACCAAGTCCCAGGCGCCCTGCCCTTGGATGCCGCGCCCTTGGTACAGCACCTCGCCACCGGCCAATGGCTGGATGCCGGTGACGGCTTTCATGCTGGTGGTTTTGCCCGCGCCATTGGAGCCGATGAGGCACACCAATTCGCCGGCGTGCACTTCAAAGCTCACGCCCTTGACGGCCTGAATGCCGCCATAGGCCACACGCACATCGCGCACCTGCAGCAAAGGGATGCGGGTCGACATGTCAGTGGCCTCCCGTGCCCAGATAGGCCTCGATCACCTTGGCGTCGCTTTGCACTTGGGCCGGTGTGCCCTGGGCAATCACTTTGCCGTAGTCCAGCACGGTGACTTGGTCGCACAAGCCCATGACCAGCTTCACATCGTGCTCGATCAGCAACAAGGTGCAGCGTTCTTGCCGGATGCGGTCGATCAGCGCGCGCAGTTGTACTTTTTCGGTGGCATTCATGCCGGCCGCCGGCTCGTCCAGCGCCAGCAGCTTGGGCTCGGTGGCCAGGGCGCGCGCAATTTCCAGGCGGCGCTGATCGCCGTAACTCAAGGTGCGCGCCTTGTAGTCGGCGTAGCCACCAATGCCCACATAGTCCAGCAGCTCACGGGCATGTTCCGCAATGGCACGTTCTTCTGCTTGAAACTGCGACGTGCGCAACACCGCGCCCAGCAAGCCCGAGCCGGTGCGCACATGGCGGCCCACCATGACGTTTTCCAAGGCGCTCATGTCGGCAAACAGCCGAATGTTCTGAAAGGTGCGGGCAATGCCGGCTTGCGCCACGGTGTGCACCGCCGTGGGCTGGTAGGGCTTGCCTGCCAACTCGAAGCTCCCCGCGTCCGGTGTGTACAAGCCGGTGATGACGTTGAAAAACGTGGTCTTGCCGGCGCCGTTGGGGCCAATCAAGCCATAGACCTGGCCAGGCTCGATGCGCATGCTGACATCGCTCAGCGCCTGCAAGCCACCAAAGCGTTTGGAAATCCCCTGGACATGGAGCACGGGCGTCATGGCGCAGCGCTCCTGGACCCGTTGGCAGGCGCCTGTAAATTTTTGCCATGCTCGGGCGCCGGCCACAAACCCCGCGGGCGCCACAGCATGATGCCAATCATGGCCAAGGCAATCAGCAGTTGGCGCAGGATGGCGGCGTCAAGCCGGCCATCGGTGATGGCTTGCAAGGGCCCGGCCACATAGCGCAACACCTCGGGCAAGGCCGCCAACAGCACGGCGCCCAAGATGACGCCGGGCAAATGCCCCAAGCCGCCCAAGACCACCATGGCGATGATCATCACCGACTCCATGAGGCTGAAGGATTCGGGCGAGACAAAGCCCTGAAAGGCGGCAAACATGCAACCGGACACGCCGCCAAAGCTGGCCCCCATGCCAAAAGCCAGCAGCTTCATGTTACGCGTGTTGATGCCCATGGCTTTGGCGGCCACCTCGTCTTCGCGAATGGCCATCCAGGCGCGGCCGATGCGTGAGTGTTCCAGCCGATGGCAAATCAGCACGCTGACCAGCACCAGCGCCAAAAAAAGGTAGTAGTACAAGGTCACCGAAGGCAGCTCGATCCAGCCCAGGTCAATCTTGCGGGACAGGGGATGGCCGAACACGGTGACTGCATCGATCTGACCCAGGCCTTTGGGGCCATTGGTGAGGTTCACCGGTTGGTCCAGGTTGTTCATGAACACCCGAATGATTTCGCCAAAGCCCAGGGTCACAATGGCCAGGTAGTCGCCACGCAGCTTCAGGGTGGGCGCGCCCAACAAGGCGCCCATCAGGCCCGCCAACAAGGCGCCCAGGGGAATCACCAGCCACAAGGGCGTGTGCAAGCCTGTGGGGAACATCGCGGCCAAGGCCGGAAAGGTCTCCAGCAAATGCGGCGAGGCCAGCAGGGCAAACATGTAGGCCCCCACGGCAAAGAAGGCGACATAGCCCAGGTCGAGCAAGCCGGCATAGCCCACCACAATGTTGAGACCCAAGGCCAGCAGCACGTACAGCAAGGCCACATCGGCGATGCGCACCCAGCCATTGCCCACCTGCTGCAACAGCAGCGGCAGCAACAGCAGGCCCAGGGCCCAGAACAGATGGCGGGGTGTCAAACGGGTCATCGGCGCCCTCTCCTCACGCACGATCGGCGACGCGCTCGCCCAGCAAGCCCGATGGCCGCAAGGTGAGCACCGCAATCAGGACCAGAAATGCAAAGATGTCGGCATAGTGGCTGCCCAGCACGCCGCCGGTGAGGTCGCCAATGTAGCCCGAGCCAATGGACTCAATCAGCCCCAACAGCAAGCCGCCCACCACCGCCCCCGACAGGTTGCCAATGCCGCCAAAGACCGCCGCAGTGAAGGCCTTGAGGCCGGGCAAGAAGCCCATGGCATGTTGCACCGTGCCGTAGTTGGAGGCCCACATCACGCCGGCCAATGTGGCCAGCACCGCGCCGATGACAAAGGTGGCGGAAATCACGGTGTCGGGCTTCACGCCCATGAGGCTGGCCACGCGCGGGTTCTCGGCGGTGGCGCGCATCGCGCGGCCCAGCCGTGTGCCATGCACCAGCCACATCAAGACCGCCAGCGAGACAGCGGTGACGCCCAAAATCATGATCTGGGTCGGCGTGATCACCGCGCCGGCCACATCGATGGGCTGCGAGGGCAACAGCGTGGGATAGGGCTTGTAATTGGGCTTCCAAATGATCATGGCCAGCGTTTGCAGCAAGATGGACACGCCGATGGCGGTGATCAGGGGCGCCAGCTTGGGCGCGTTGCGCAAGGGGCGGTAGGCCAGCTTTTCAATCGCGTAGTTCAGGGCGCCGCTGACCACGCAGGCGATCAGCAAAGACATGAGCAAGATCAGCCAGCCCGGCGCCGTGGGCCAGGCTTCTTGCATCAGACCAATCAGGGTCCAGCTGGTCATGGCGCCCACCATCAGGACTTCGCCATGGGCGAAGTTGATGAGGTTGATGATGCCGTACACCATGGTGTAGCCCAATGCCACCAAGGCATACATGCTGCCCAGCACCAGGCCATTGATGATTTGTTGAAGCAAGACGTCCATTCGGATCTTTCTTTGCAACCCTGGGGCTCAGGGCTTGCCTTGCGCCGCCGCGTTGCGTTCGTGCAATTCTCGCAGTTTCTCGGCGATGCGGATCTCCAAACCGCGGTTCACGGGTTGGTAAAAACGCGCAGCTTTCATGTCCTCGGGCCAGTAGTTTTCGCCGGCGGCAAAGCCGTCGGGCTCGTCATGCGCGTAGCGGTAGCCTTTGCCGTAGTCGAGCTGCTTCATGAGTTGGGTGGGCGCGTTGCGCAAATGCAGGGGCACGGGGCGGGTGCCGTCTTGTTTGACGAAGGCTTTCATTTGGTTGAAGGCCTTGTAAACCGCATTCGACTTTGGGGCTACGGCCAAATACACAATGCATTGCGCCAGCGTGAGCTCGCCCTCGGGCGAACCCAGCCGCTCATAGACTTCGGCGGCGTCCAGGGCCATGCGCAGCGCGCGCGGATCGGCCAGGCCAATGTCTTCACTGGCCATGCGGATCATGCGCCGCGCCATGTAGCGGGGGTCGGCGCCGCCATCGAGCATGCGCACAAACCAGTACAAAGCGGCGTCCGGGTCGGAGCCGCGCACCGACTTGTGCAAAGCGCTGATGGTGTCGTAGAACTGCTCGCCGCCTTTGTCGTAGCGGCGCATGCGCTCGCCCAGCACCTTCAGCAACCAGGCATCGCTGACTTCGACCAGCTTCTCGCGGCTGGCTGCCACGGTGAGTGTTTCCAGGGTGTTGAGCAAACGCCGGGCATCGCCATCGGCATAGGCCACCAGGCGTTGCCGTGCCGCGGCCTCGATGGCGGGCACGCCACCTTGCGTCTGGGCTTTGTCCAGCAGGGCTTGCAAATCGTCTTCTGACAAAGGCTGCAGCACATACACCGCCGCCCGGGACAACAAGGCCGAGTTGACCTCGAACGAGGGGTTCTCGGTGGTGGCGCCAATGAAGGTGAACAGGCCCGACTCCACATGCGGCAAAAAAGCGTCTTGCTGGCTTTTGTTGAAGCGGTGCACCTCGTCGACAAACACAAGGGTGTGTTGCGCTTGCAAGCCATCGCGCGCGGCTTGCGCCAACTCCACCGCCTCGCGAATTTCCTTCACGCCGCCGAGCACCGCGCTGATGGCGAGGAATTGCGCGTCAAAGGCATCGGCCATCAAGCGGGCAAGGGTGGTTTTGCCCACCCCCGGCGGGCCCCACAAAATGCAGCTGTGCGGCTGGCCGGACTCAAAGGCCACGCGCAAGGCCATGCCCTCGCCCAGCAGATGCTGCTGCCCAATGACCTCGGCCAAATTTCGCGGGCGCAGGCGCTCTGCCAAAGGCGCATGCCCAGAGAGCGTGGCAGCAGGGGAACGAGGGGTTGCGGCGGGCATGCCCGAAGTGTAAGCCGAAGGCCCCGCTGGGCGGTGCCTGGCATGGCCATAATGCGCAGATGGCACCCACCTACATTGACCACATCACCGTGACCGCGGCCACCCTGGAGGCCGGCGCACTGGCCGTCGAGCAGGCGCTGGGCGTGCGCGCCCTGAGCGGCGGCACGCACCCGCGCATGGGCACCCACAATTTGCTGCTGCGCCTGGGGGACACGCTGTTTCTGGAAATCATTGCCATCCAGCCCGAGGCGCCAGCGCCGGAGCGGCCGCGCTGGTTTGACCTGGACCGTCGCGACCCGCTGGCCGCGCCCGGCCTGTCGACCTGGGTGGTGCGCTCTGAGCAGTTGGCCGAGCATGCGGCCGCGGCCAGTGAAGACCTCGGCCCTTTGGAGCCCATGAGCCGTGGCGCCTTGACCTGGCACCTGACCATTCCCGCCGATGGCAGCGTGCCCCTGTCTGGCGTGGCGCCAGCCGTGATCGAATGGCACACCGAGCGTCACCCTGCGGCGGGCATGGCCGAGTGTGGTTTGTCACTGGTGGAGTTGCTGCTGGTCCACCCCGACCCTGAGCGGGTGCAGCGCTTGCTGCGCTCCTTGAACCTGCAAGGCCCGGTGCGGGTGCGCGCATGTGAGGCCTCGGAGGGCCCCCACCTTGAAGCCTGGATTCAAACGCCGTCGGGCCTGCGCCAGCTGACAGGCGCGATGCCTGTGCTCAAGGCCGGATGACTTGCACGCCCGCGGGTGGCGTGAATTGAAATTGCGCGGCTGTCACCGACGAGGGGTTCACTTCAAAGCGCTCGAATTGCAGCACCGAGCGCTGGCCAAAGGCGTCCAGAATGTCCAGGCGCGCCAGCGCCACTTCGGCGCCCTGGCCGCGCAAGCCAATGCGAATGCTTTGCAGCGAGGTTTCTTTTTGCTTGGGCGTGGCCAGCACCCACTCGATGCCCTCGGCGGCGGGGGCGGCCTCGAGTGTGAAGTCTTGCTGCAACACTTTCAGCTCGGCGCTGGACGCGATCAAGGCGGCAGGGGTGGAGCCCAGCGCTTGGGCTTGTGAGCGGGCCGTGGCTTGGCCGATGTCGGGGTCGTACAGCCAAAAGGTTTGGCCATCGGCCACCAAGGTTTGCGCAAACGGCTTTTGGTAATCGAAGCGAAAACGCCCGGGCCGCATGAACACAAAACTGCCCGTCGATGTTTTGGTCCGTGCCGCTTGGCCTTGTTTGGGCGGCGCGGTCACGGTCTGGGTGAAGTCCGCGCGGCCGCTGCGCGCTTGCTTCAAAAATTGCGCGAGGCTGTCCAGGCTATCGGCCTGTGCCGCCAGCGCACTGAGCCCCAAGGCCAGTGCGCACCAGAGTGCTTGGGCGGCCGTGCGCAGGCGCATCATTCGGCTCGGCTGGGGACCAGGATGTCGCGCTGGCCGTTGGTGCTCATGGCACTGACCAGGCCAGCTTTTTCCATGTCTTCCACCAGGCGGGCTGCGCGGTTGTAGCCAATCTTCAAATGGCGCTGCACCAGCGAGATGCTGGCCTTGCGGTTCTTGAGCACCACTTCCACGGCCTGGTCGTACATCGGGTCTTTTTCGCCACCGGCGTCGCCCAAGCCATCGGCATCGCCGCCTTCGCCATCGACCGTGCCGCCTTCGAGCACGCCCTCGATGTAGTCGGGCTCGCCTTGGGTCTTCAGGTAGCTGACCACGCGGTGCACTTCCTCGTCGCTGACAAAGGCGCCGTGCACGCGAATGGGCAAGCCCGTGCCGCTGGCCATGTAGAGCATGTCGCCCATGCCCAACAGGGCCTCGGCGCCCATCTGGTCGAGGATGGTGCGGCTGTCGATCTTGCTGCTGACCTGAAAGGCAATGCGGGTGGGGATGTTGGCTTTGATCAGGCCGGTGATCACATCCACGCTGGGGCGCTGCGTGGCCAGAATGAGGTGAATGCCCGCCGCGCGCGCTTTTTGCGCCAGGCGGGCAATGAGCTCTTCAATTTTCTTGCCCACCACCATCATCAGGTCGGCCAGTTCGTCGATGACCACCACGATGTGCGGCAGGCGCTGCAGGGGCTCGGGCGAATCGGGGGTCAGGCTGAAGGGGTTGTAGATGAATTCTTCGCGTTCGGTGGCTTCGTCGATCTTGGTGTTGTAGCCCGCCAGGTTGCGCACGCCCAACTTGCTCATCAGCTTGTAGCGGCGCTCCATTTCGCCCACACACCAATTCAGGCCATGCGCGGCCTGCTTCATGTCGGTGACCACCGGCGCCAGCAAATGCGGAATGCCTTCGTAGACCGACATCTCCAGCATCTTGGGGTCGATCATCAGCAAGCGCACATCGCGTGCCTCGGCCTTGTAGAGCAAGGACAAAATCATGGCGTTGATGCCCACCGACTTGCCCGAGCCGGTGGTGCCGGCGACCAGCACGTGCGGCATTTTGGCCAGGTCGGCCACCACCGGGTTGCCCACAATGTCTTTGCCCAAGCCCATGGTCAGCATGGACTTGGCTTCGTTGTAAATTTGCGAGCCCAGAATTTCGCTGAGCTTGATGGACTGGCGCTTGGCGTTGGGCAATTCCAGCGCCATGTAGTTTTTGCCCGGAATGGTTTCCACCACGCGGATCGAGACCAGGCTGAGCGAGCGCGCCAAATCTTTGGCCAGGTTCACCACCTGTGAGCCTTTGACGCCGGTGGCCGGTTCGATCTCGTAGCGCGTGATCACCGGGCCCGGGGCGGCCGCCACCACGCGCACTTCGACGCCGAAGTCTTTCAGCTTTTTCTCGATCATGCGGCTGGTCATTTCCAGCGTTTCGGGCGACACCGTGTCCTGGCGCACCGTCATGCTGTCGAGCAAGTCCACCTGCGGCAGGCGTGAGTCGGGCATTTCGCTGAACAAGGGCTTTTGCCGCTCGCGCGCCACCCGGGTGCTCTTGGGAATCTCGACCACCTCGGGCTCCACGATCAGGATGGGGGCCGGGTGCTGCTCTTCGATTTCGATGCGCTCTTCCTGTACCACCTCTTCGCGCTCTTTGGCGGCCATGTGGCCCATGGCCATGTCTTCGGCACGCTCGCGTTTTTCGCGCTGCGCCTGCAGCAAGCCGTCGATGCGCGCGCCAATGCCCTCGGCCAGCCCGACCCAGGAAAAGCGAAACACCCAGGACAGGCTCACCACCATGAACACGATGAAGATCAGGCCCGAACCATTGAAACCCAGCCAGTGCAAGCCCGAAGACCCCGTGAGGTAGCCCAGAACGCCACCGCCGTGGTGGCCAGGCAAACGACCTTCAAAACGGTACAGGCGGGTCCACTCCAGCCCCGTGCTGGCCAACATCAGGATGACCAGGCCCGCCCAAAAGGCCCAGCGGGTGTGAATCCAGCCCTGGGCTGGCGGCTCTTCTTCATCGGATTCGGTGCGCAGGCGCTGTGCCAAGGCGGCCAGCCAACTGAGCATGGCGGCCACAAAACACCACCACACCGAGTAGCCAAACAGGAAGAAACTCAGGTCTCCCAGCCAAGCGCCCAGGCGCCCCCCCCAGTTGTGGATCACGCCCACGGTGCCCGAGGTGGTCCAGGCAGGGTCGTTGACCGAATGGGTCACCAAGGCCAAAAACCAAAAGGCCAAGAAGACAAAGCCCACGGTGAGGGCAATTTCCTGGGCAAAACGCCGAAAGCCGGTGGTCTCGGCCGTCGCGGGGGCGTCGTTTTGAAGGGTGTGCAAAGAGTAGGTCATGTCAGGCACCGAAGCTTAACCGATCCCCAGCGCCGTTCGCAGGCGCAAAAACCTGAAAAAGCCAGGCCATGGCGGGCTTCATACAATGGCAGTCTGGCAGCCAGGGGGCTGCCCTCCTCTTGTCTGCACACCATGTCTACCACCCAACACGCCCAAGTTCTGATTCTCGGCTCCGGCCCTGCCGGCTACACCGCCGCTGTTTACGCTGCCCGCGCCAACCTCAAACCCTTGCTGATCACCGGCATGGCCCAAGGCGGCCAGCTGATGACCACCACCGAGGTCGACAACTGGCCCGCCGATGTGCATGGCGTGCAAGGCCCGGACCTGATGCAGCGCTTTCAAGCGCATGCCGTGCGCTTCAACACGCAAATCGTGTTCGACCACATCAACCAGGTGGACTTCAGCCAGCGCCCGTTTCGCCTGACCGGCGACAGCGGCACCTACACCTGCGACGCACTGATCATTTGCACCGGCGCCTCGGCCAAGTACCTGGGCCTGCCCTCGGAAGAGGCCTTCATGGGCCGCGGCGTCTCGGGTTGCGCCACCTGTGACGGCTTCTTTTACCGCGACCAGCCGGTCTGCGTGGTGGGCGGCGGCAACACCGCAGTGGAGGAGGCTTTGTACCTCTCCAACATCGCCAGCCAGGTGCACCTGATCCACCGCCGCGACAAATTCCGCGCCGAGCCCATCATGATCGACAAGCTGATGGAAAAAGTGGCCAGCGGCAAAATCGTGCTGCAGGTCAACAGCGTGCTCGACGAAGTGCTGGGCGACACCTCGGGCGTGACCGGGGTGCGCGTCAAGCGCAACGACGGCAGCACCGAGGACTTGAAAGTGCAGGGCTGCTTCATTGCCATTGGTCACCAGCCCAACACCGACATTTTCAAGGGCCAGCTGGACATGAAGGATGGCTACATCGTCACCCGCAGCGGCCTGCAGGGCTTTGCCACCATGACCAGCGTGCCCGGCGTGTTTGCCGCCGGCGACGTGCAAGACCATGTGTACCGCCAGGCCATCACCAGCGCCGGCACCGGCTGCATGGCCGCCCTGGACGCCCAACGCTTCCTGGAACAGTAACCCCCCAAACGTCCTCGCGAGCGAAGCGCGGCGATCCCTCTCCAAAGCAGGATCGCCGCGCTTCGCTCGCGATGACGGGGAAATGTGGTTACAATCTAGGGCTTTGCTGAATCCAACCGGATCAGCAAGCCGGCACCCCGTGATGGGATGCCAGGGGATACCGCCCCCCGATCTGGCGAGGTGAGGCTCGCTGCGACAGCAGTCAGCCGTTATTCATGGAGTGTCCTCATGGCACGCGTATGTGAAGTTACGGGCAAAGGCCCGATGGTGGGCAACAACGTTTCCCACGCCAACAACAAAACCAAGCGTCGGTTCATGCCGAACCTGCAATACCGCCGTTTCTGGGTGGAAAGCGAAAACCGTTGGGTGCGCCTGCGCGTTTCCAGCGCCGCACTGCGCCTGAT
Organism: uncultured Bordetella sp.; assembly: GCA_964442645.1. Taxonomy (GTDB): domain Bacteria; phylum Pseudomonadota; class Gammaproteobacteria; order Burkholderiales; family Burkholderiaceae_C; genus Limnohabitans. The sequence goes on from CAYTZZ010000038.1 coordinate 16,203, forward strand.
CGACAAAAATGGCATTGATGCCGTGCTCGCCGACCTGCGTGCACGCGGTCAAGCCTGATCCCCTCACACTGAAAGGACACCCTCATGGCTTCCAAAGGCGGACGCGAAAAAATCAAGCTGGAATCGACAGCTGGCACGGGCCACTTCTACACCACCAGCAAGAACAAGAAAACCATGCCCGAGAAAATGACGATCATGAAATTTGATCCGAAAGCTCGCAAGCATGTGGAATACAAAGAAACCAAGCTGAAGTAATTCAGGCGTTTCTTCCCACAAAAAAACCCGCTCTCGAGCGGGTTTTTTGTTGCCTGCAAAAGCCCCAGGGGAGTGTCAGGCGCGGGCGGCCCGCAGGCGCACCGAGAACTCTTGCAACGCGGCCACGCCACTGTCTTCGGCCCGCTTGCACCAGGCCTGCAGGTCGGCTGCCAGTTGCTCGCGGGAGCGGTGGGTGTTGAGCCAGAGTTGGCGCAGCTCTTCGCGCATGCGCACCATGGTGTCCACTTGCGGCAAGGCGGCGCGCGCTTGGGCCAGCAGGCTCAGGGCAGAAGCCGGCACTTTCTCGACGTCGCGGTGCATCCAGCGGCGCGCGGCCTTCACCACGGCATCGGTGGGGCGCTGCTTGAGCGCACCCAGGTCTTGCTGGCAGGCCAGGCGCAGTTGGCGGGCGTAATGGGCCATCACCTCATAGCGGTTGGCAATGACCGCCTCCAGGGTTTTTTCGTTGGCCACAGGCTGGATGTCGCCAAAGGCCAGCTTGGGCGGCGTTTTTTTCACATGGGCCAGGCCCAGGGTTTCCAGAACGCGGATGTAGAGCCAGCCGATGTCGAACTCGTAGGGCTTGACCGACAGCTTGGCCGAGGTGGGATAGGTGTGGTGGTTGTTGTGCAACTCTTCGCCCCCGATGATGATGCCCCAGGGCGAAATGTTGGTGCTGGCGTCGGGCGCCTCGAAGTTGCGATAGCCCCAAAAGTGGCCCACGCCGTTGATGATGCCGGCAGCAGTAACGGGGATCCACAGCATCTGCACGGCCCACACCGTCAAGCCCAGGGCGCCAAAAAGGGCCAGGTTGATGATCAGCATCAGGCCCACGCCTTGCCAGGGGAAGCGGCTGTAGACGTTGCGCTCCACCCAATCGTCAGGCGTGCCATGACCGTACTTGGCGAGGGTTTCGGCATTGTTGGCCTCGGCACGGTACAACTCAGCTCCTTGCCAAAACACAGTTTTCAAACCCCGGGTTTGCGGGCTGTGGGGGTCTTCCGCGGTTTCGCATTTGGCGTGGTGCTTGCGGTGAATGGCGGCCCAGGCCTTGGTTTGCATGCCAGTGCCCAACCACAGCCACAGGCGAAAGAAATGCGAAGGCAGCCAATGCAGGTCCAGCGAACGGTGGGCCTGGTGGCGGTGCAGGTAAATGGTGACGCCCGCAATGGTGATGTGGGTGGTCGCCAGGGTGTATAGAACGATTTGCCAAGCGCTCAAATCCCACAAGCCGTAGGCCAACCAATTCAAAAGCGCATCCACCCAGGGCAGATTCAGTACAAACATGTGCAACCTTTAACTCAAAAGTGTTCTCTCGAGAACCCGACCATTTTACCCGGCAATCCAAACCGACGCAAAGAAGCCATCGGTTCCGTGGCGATGCGGCCACAAACGCAGGTAAAGCCCATCGGATGTGCACAGTTGCGCGGCGTTGGCGACTTTCAGCTCTTCCAGCAAGCTGGCCACAGGCACCGGCTTGAAGCCGGGATGCGCGGCCGAGAAAGCCGCGGCAATCTGCTCGTTTTCTTCGGGCAAGACGCTGCAGGTGGCGTAGACCAGGCGGCCGCCCGACTTCACCAAGCGCGCTGCGCTGGCCAGAATGGCGGTTTGCTTTTGCACCAGTTCCACCACGGCCTGGGGCGACTGCCGCCATTTCAGGTCGGGGTTGCGCCGCAGCGTGCCCAAGCCGGAACATGGGGCATCGACCAGCACGCGGTCAATCTTGCCGGACAGGCGCTTGATGCGCTCATCGCGCTCGTGGGCAATGGCCGCCGGGTGCACATTGGAGAGTTTGCTGCGCGCCAAACGCGGCTTCAAGGCCTCCAGGCGGTGGGCAGAGGTGTCAAAGGCATAGAGGCGGCCCGTGCTGCGCATGGCGGCACCCAGGGCCAGGGTTTTGCCGCCGGCACCGGCACAAAAATCCACCACCATCTCGCCGCGCTTGGCGTCGACCAGGAGCGACAACAGCTGCGAGCCCTCATCCTGCACTTCGATGGCGCCGCGGGCGAAGGCGTCCAGCTTGGTCAAGGACGGCTTGCCCTGGATGCGCAATCCCCAGGGTGAATACGGCGTCGGCTGCGAACTCAGGCCCGCGAGCTTCAGCTCTTTTTGCACATCGGCGCGCTTGTCGGTGAACGTGTTGACGCGCAGGTCCAGCGTGGCACTGTGCTGAAAGCTGTCCACCAGCGCCCAAAATTCTTGCCCACCGTCTTGGCCCAGTTGCGCCTTCAGAGGTTGCACCAGCCACTCGGGCAGGTTGTGCCGATGGCGTTCGAGCAAGTCGGCGGTTTGGATTTGCAAACAGTTGTCCAGCCAGGTGCGCTCGTTGGGGAAGAGCGCATCTTTTAAAAAATCCAGTGCGCCGGGTTTGCCCGCCGCGCTGTCTTGCAAATGCTGCGCAAAGCCCAGGATGGCCAGGCGGCGCTCTTTCGGGCCCGAGCCCGAGGGCGCGAAATGGTCGTAGCGCAGCTTGAAGCGCAACACGTTGTAGACCGTCTCGGCCAGCGAGGCGCGCTCGCGCGGGCCGAAGGCATAGGTCCTGCGGTGGTCGCGGAAAAACTTGGAAACCACCGCATCGGCGGGGTGGTCAAACTTGAGAATCAGCCGGACCAGTTCGGAGCAGGCGTCTAACAGGGCTTTGGGGTGCATGGACGTATTGTCCCACCCTCTCAGCCCTGGATGAAATCGGCAAACAATTGGGCCAGCGTGGGCTCGTGCTCGGCCCAGGCCGAGAACGGCAAGACGGGCACATCCTGGTCTTCAATTGGCAACTCGAACAAAACGCTGCCCGGGATGAGGGCAGCGGCGGCGCGGCCGCCCGCCGCATCGTGGGTTTTGTCGTTGCCTGGCACCACCAGGGTCGGCACGCGAATGGCCCGCATGGCCTCCTCGGTCATGCCCAGCACGGGCTTGCGCGGGCCCTTCAAGAAAATGTCCAGCCAATGGCTCATGACCGCGATGTAGCGCGCCGGGTCCATGGCCAGCAAGCGCGGCAAGTTGTTCGGGTTGGCCTGGATACGCTCGCGGTATTGCTCGGTGGCGCACACCGCCTGCATGCCGCCTTCGCGCGCGGCCCGGATGAATTGGCCGTAATAGTTTTCGGGCAAGCGCCCGGCTGCGAAATCGCCGCCGGTGATGCGCATCAGCAAGAGCCCGCGCACCGCGGCCGGATGGCGTTGGTAGAACAACATGGACAAACGTGCGCCAGAAGAGGTGCCGCCAATGAAAGCGGGCAAGGCCCCGAGTTGCGTCATCAGTTCGGCCAGGTCATCGGCCCAGATTTCTTCTTCGCCATCGGTGCCGTCGATGATCACATCAGAGGCACCGGTGTTGCGCCGGTCGTGCAGCACCACGCGCAGGCCTTTGGCCGCCAACTTTTCTGCAAAGGGAATGAATTCGGCAAAGCCACGGCGCCCGCCTGTGACCAACGCCAGCCAGGGTCCCTGTTCACCGAACACGCGGTAGTGAATTTTGGCGCCGCGAATCAGCCGTTCTGCCATGTGCGCGCCTTTGTCCGCTCAGGCGGCGGTGCAGGTGTCCAGGCTCATCATCTGGCCTTTGGCAAACAGCAGGGGCGGCACGTCGCGGGTGTCGTAACGCAGCACGCGGGCCAGAATGATGTGGTGGTCCCCGCCATCCAGCACCTGGTGCACTTCGCAAAAGAAGCGCGCCGTGCAAGCTTCGATCACCGGCGCCGGGAAAGCCTCAGTGAGCTGGTAGTCAACACCCGCATACTTGTCGGCGCGCGGGTTGGCAAACTGGTAGGCCATGTCTTTCTGGGTGTCGGCCAGCACATGGATGACATGCGCACGCCCCGGCGCAAACACGCTCAGGTTGGGCGATTTGCACGACAAGGACCACAGCACCAAAGCGGGGTCGAGGGAGACCGAGCTGAAGCTGTTCACCGTCAAGCCGACCAAGCTGTCGCGCGCGTCGTCACAGGCCGTGATGACAGTCACCCCGGTGGGAAACGCGCCCAATGCGTTGCGCAGCGCGCGTTGGGCTTGTTGTTGGGGGTCGGACATCAGGCTTCTCCAGCAAATTTTTCCAGCACAGCATAAACCGCAGCCGTGTCATGCAGCTGATGCCCTTGCGACATGGCTGCATGGTAAATCGGAATGCAGGCTGCAAACAGGGGCGCAGGCAAGGAAAGTTCGTGCAAGGCGTCGTGGATCAGGGTCATGTCCTTTTGCCACACCTCGTTTTTCATGGTGGCCTGCTGCCAGGTGCGCGTGGCCATCATGGGGCCGCGAACCTGGAACATGCGCGAGCCACCAGCACCGTCGGCCACCACGTCCACCACTTTTTGGGGCGCCAGGCCCAGCTTCTTGCCAAACAAAATGGCTTCCGCCGCGGACACATTGTGGATGGCCACCAACAGGTTGGCCACCAGTTTCATCTTCATGCCGTTGCCGAACTCTCCCACTGAAAACTGGGCGCGCGAAAAGCCTTTGAACACCGGCATCATCGATTGGATGGCTTTGGCGTCGCCGCTGGCGTACACCGTCAGGTCTTTGGTCCTGGCTTGGGCACCTGTGCCAGACAAAGGCGCGTCAATCATCTCAATGTCGGCCTGCGCCAACAGTTCACGCGCGGCCTGCTTGTCTTTCAAGGAAAACGTGCTGGCCTCGGCCAGCACCAGCCGGCGCTGGCGCCCGGTTTGCTGCAGGCGGGCCTGCACCAGGGCCTGGCACACAGCCATCAGCGCAGTGCTCGAGGGCAACGATGTCACGATGTGTTGCACCCCAGCCGTCACCAGGTCACCCACTTGGGCGCTCACGCTGCTGAGCAAAGGTGCCATGCGACGCCGTGTGCTGGCATGTACTTCAACCCCATGGACCTGGAAGCCCCCTTTTTGCAGGTTGGCGGCAATCGAGGACCCCATGATGCCCAAACCCACCACCCCGACCGAGCGAACCGCGCTTCGTTGATTCATCGTTTACCCCAGCACTTGTTTATCCAAAGATCAATAAAATGATACCTTGCCCAGCACGCATTGGGTATCACATTCTTCACACCTATGGGTAAACCATGAGTCAGACACACCACATCGACCGCCCCGACGCCAGCCGCATTGCCTACACCGTGGAGGGCCCGGATCAGGCCCCGGTCATGGTGCTTTCCAACTCCCTGGCCACCGACATGCGCATGTGGGACCGCGTGCTGCCCCTGCTGACGCCGCATTTGCGCGTGGTTCGCTATGACAGCCGCGGCCACGGCCAAAGCAAGGCCGGCAGCGCCGTCGCCACCCTCGATGACCTGGGCAACGACCTGCTGGCGGTGATGGACGCCTGCCATATCCCTCGTGCCTTTGTGGCCGGTGTGTCCCTGGGCGGCATGACCGGCTTGACCCTGGCCTTGAACCACCCTGAGCGTCTGGCCGGCCTGATGGCTTGCAACTGCCGCGCCCGCATCGACGAAGCGGGCAGCGCCGGTTGGAACCAGCGCCTGGGGGTGTTGGCGGCCCAAGGCATGAAGGGGCTGATTGAATCCACCCTGGAGCGTTGGTTCACCGCCGACGCCCGTCAGGCCGACCCGCAAGGCATGGCCATGATGCGCCAGATTGTGGGCGGCACCTCGGCCGACGGCTACACGGCCTGCGTCAAAGCCATTCTGGGCCTCAAGCTGCAAGGCGAATTGCACCGCATTCGAATCCCGGTGATGCTACTGGCCGGCGCACAAGACGGCGCGGCTTCGCCCGATGAAATGGGCTCCATGGCAGCGCTGATTCCTGGCAGCCAGCTGGAAGTGCTGGACCCCTGCGGTCACATCAGCCCGATGCAACGTCCCGAAGACTATGCGCGTTTGCTGACCCAGTTCGTGAAAACCCACACCGCTTGACCCGATCCCGTCATCGAAGCGCGGCGATCTCTGGGCCAACGTCATCGTGAGCGAAGCGCGGCGATCCCTTGCCGCAAGGGATTGCCGCGGCCCGTTGGGCCTCGCAATGACGAGCGAGCTTAGCCTTCGACGGCTTCCACACGGCCACTGCGGGTGGACTTGACCACGGCTTCCAGCGCAGAAATGTTGGCAATCATTTGCGCCTGCGGCACGGAGTAAGCCGGTCCGCCCAAAGCCGCATCGGCGAAAGCCTCCAAATTCGCCAGCACGGCCGGATGGGCCTCGAACACTTCGGTGCGCGGCTCCTGGCCACGCACGCAAGACGTGAGCACCCAGCCGGTAGAAGCTTCCGGATGGCTGTTGTCGCGAACTTCCACCCAGCCCTGGCTGCCATACACCGCAAAGCGCCCGACAAAAGGCGTCGCCAAAATGGCGCTGATGAGCGCGTGGCCACCGCCTTTGTAGGTGGCCAGAATGGCCAGGGTATCCCCGTTGACCAAATGGCTGCCCAACTGTTTCACGCTGGCAAACACGGTTTCCGCTTGGCCAAACACGCCCATGGAGAGGTCCAGCAAATGGATGCCGGTGGCCGTCATCGGGCCCGCCGGCGCTTCTGCGGCAGACAGGCGCCAGTTGTTCGGATCCATGCCCAAAAATTTGTCCTGGCTGAAATTCGCTTCCATCTGCAGGGGCTTGCCCAACTCGCCGGAATGGATCATGGCCATGGCGCGTTGAATCGGCGCTTCAAAGCGGCGCTCATGGCCCACGGCCAGCACGCGCCCGTGTTGGTTCACCGCGGCCACCGCACGCAAGGCATCGGCGCGCGTGAGGGTCAGGGGCTTTTCGCAAAACACATGCTTACCCGCTTGCGCGGCCGCCACGATTTGTTCGGTGTGCATGCTGTGCGGCGTGCACAACACCACCCCCTCAACGCGCGGATCGGCCAACACGGCTTCAAAGCTGGGCGCCAGCGCAATGCCCTCGGCTTGGGTGAAACGGGTCGCCGACTCGGTGTTCAGGTCGGTCGCACACAGCAGCTCGATGTTGCGTGCCTGATGGAGGTAGCGCACCACGGTCTGGCCCCACCACCCCAGGCCAATCACCGCCACACGCAAACGAGAAGATGTGTTCATGATCCAACGCCTCCTGCTGATTTATGCTTGCCACCATGGACGACACCGATTTGCCACCCCTGATTGAAACGCCGCCCGGCCGTTACCGCCATTACAAAGGCGGCGAGTACGAAGTGCTGGGCACCGTGCGCCACAGTGAAACGCTGGAACCGATGACGCTTTACCGCGCGCTGTATGGCCAACACGGCTTGTGGGTCCGGCCTGCGGCCATGTTTGCAGAAACCGTGACGGTGCAGGGCGTCACGCGGCGCCGCTTCGAGCCGATCTGAGTCGAACCGAAGCGACCCAGCGCAAACCTCAGGCGAAAACGCCTGCGGTGTCTTGCATGCGCGCAGACACCTCGCCCAAATGGTGCAAGGTGTCGCCAAAGCTCATTTCCATCTGCGTCAATTTCTTGAAGTAGTGGCTGACGATGTACTCGTCGGTCACCCCAATGCCGCCATGCAGCTGCACGGCTTGTTGGCCAACAAAGCGCATGGAATTGCCGATCTGGAACTTGGCACGGCTCATGGCCGCGCGGCGCTCATCGGTGGGCGCATTGAGCTTGAGGCTGGCGTAGTAGCTCATGGAGCGGCCCAATTCCAGCTGCATCTTCATGTCGGCCACGCGATGGCGCAAGGCCTGGAAGCTGCTGATGACCACGCCAAACTGCTTGCGGGTGTTCATGTAATCGACGGTGATGGCCAAGGTTTTTTCCATCACGCCTACTGCCTCGGCGCACAAGGCGGCAATGCCGATGTCCGTGGCATGTTCCAAAGCCTCTTGGCCTTTGAGCGTGAGCATAGCGGCGGGGGCGCCGGCGAGTTTGAGCTCGGCGCCGCGGCTGCCATCTTGCGTCAGGTAGCCATGCGTGGTCACGCCGCTGGCCGTGCGCTCCACCAGGAACAGGGCCAGCTTGCCGTCGGCTTGGGCGGGCACGATGAAGGCATCGGCCAGGTCACCGGCAGGCACCACGCTCTTGGCGCCGCTCAGGGTCCAGCCATTGCCCTGCTTTTGGGCCACGGTGTTGCACACCGACAGGTCGTAACGGGCTTTGCGCTCTTGTGCGGCCAGCACCACCAGGGCTTCGCCGCCTGCCACTTTGGCGCACCAGGCTTCTTGCAGGTCTTGGCCGGCGTAGTAGGACAGCATGGTGCCTGCAATCAGCGCCTGGGTCAGCGGCTCCAAAACGATGCCACGCCCCAGCTCTTCCATGACCACCATGCCTTCGACCGGGCCCATGCCCAAGCCACCCAAAGCTTCCGGAATGTACAAGCCGGTCAGGCCCAGCTCGGCCAGCTCGGTGTAGGCCTCACGCGAAAAGCCGCCGTGCGCCACGATGCTGCGACGGCGCTCGAAGTCATAGCCCTTGTCCACCCACTTGCGAACGGCGTCGCGCAGTTGTTCCTGGTCGTCAGAGAAATTGAAATCCATGATTGTTCCTTTCAGTTTCTCAGGGCTTAGCCGAGAACGGTTTGCGCGACGATGTTGCGCTGAACTTCGTTCGAGCCGCCATAGATCGTGGTCTTGCGCATGTTGAAATACGAGCTGGCCAAGGGCGCGCAGTGCAAGGCGCCAATTTGGTCGCCTTGCCAGCCCGCCTCCATGGCTTCCTGGATGAAGGGCAAGCTGTAGGGGCCACCGGCGAGCATCATCAGCTCGGTGTAGCGCTGCTGCATTTCACTGCCGCGAATTTTCAGCAAGCCGGCAATATCCAGCGACTGCTTGCCCGACTTTTCAGCCGACAAGACGCGCAACACCAGCATTTCCAGCGCCACCACATCGACTTCGAGCTTGGCGATTTCATCGCGGAAGCGAACATCGTCGTAAACGCCTTCGGCCTTGGCGATGCGCTTCAAACGCTCGAGCTCGCGCTTGGCGCGGTTGACGTCGGCGATGTTGGTGCGCTCGTGGGCCAGCAAGTGTTTGGCGTAGGTCCAGCCTTTGTTTTCTTCGCCGATCAGGTTTTCAGCAGGCACTTCGACGTTGTCGAACCACACCTCGTTGACCTCGCACTCGCCATCCAGCAATTTGATGGGGCGCACGGTGACGCCGGGCGACTTCATGTCGATCAAGAGGAAGGAAATGCCGGTTTGCGGCTTGCCTTCGTTGCTGGTGCGCACCAGGCAGAAGATCCACTCGCCGAACTGGCCCAGGGTGGTCCAGGTCTTTTGGCCGTTGACGATGTATTTGTTGCCCACGCGCTCGGCACGGGTCTTGAGCGAGGCCAGGTCCGAGCCCGAACCCGGCTCGCTGTAACCCTGGCTCCACCACACTTCGCCGCTGGCAATGCCGGGCAGGAAACGCTGCTGCTGCTCGGCATTGCCGAAGGCCATGATCACAGGGGCCACCATCACGGGACCAAAGGGCACGATGCGCGGCGCGCCCGCCAAGGCACATTCCTCTTCGAACAAATGCTTTTGCACCGCGTTCCAGCCGGGGCCACCGAATTGCTTGGGCCAGGCGTAAGTGAGCCAGCCTTTTTTGCCAAGGATCTTGGCCCAGTTCTGCATGTCCTCGCGGGTCTGGCGCAGGGCATTGTGAACTTTGTGGGCGGTTTCTTGGGGCAGGTTGGCACGCACCCAGGCGCGGACTTCCTGGCGGAAGGCTTCTTCTTCGGGGGTAAAGGCTAAATCCATGTGAACGTCTCCAGTGGAAGCTCCGTTTTTAGCACGACCGTGCGTTTTTGGGGGTAACCCTATGTTTTGAAGGTGACATTTCTCTGGCTTTGACGGGGCAGATGGAGACGGGGGCTGAGGGAGGGACCCGGGGGTTACTCATGTAGCGGGCGCCGAAAAAGTAAGCCCCCAGTACCACCC
>CAYTZZ010000039.1:0-22640 GCA_964442645.1 uncultured Bordetella sp.
GTGTTTTCCCCTTACATGAAATGCAACACTGGCGATGGTACCTCTTAATCGACGAAAGCTTCGTCGACCTCACGGGCACGCCAAACCTGCGCGAGGTGAGTTACGCCATGCGCGAGCGCGTGAGGATGTGGACCGGCATGCCGGTGTGTGTGGGCATCGGCCCCACCAAGACCCTGGCCAAGCTGGCCAACCACGTGGCCAAGAAGCACCCCCGGTCGCAAGGCGTCTTCAACTACAACGATTTGAACGATGCGCAAAAAACCGCCTTGCTGAAACGCATTCCCGTCAGCGAGGTTTGGGGTGTGGGGCGCAAATTGACGCAGCGTCTGCTGGCGCACGGCGTGCAAACCGTGTTGGATTTGCGAGAAGCGCACATTCCCAGCTTGCGCGCCGAGTTTGGCGTCGTCATGGAAAAAACGCAAAGGGAGTTGCAAGAAACGCCGTGCATCCAACTCGAGGAGGTGTCAGCCGACAAGCAGCAAATCATCGCCAGCCGATCGTTTGCCAGCATGGTCACAGACTTGCCGGTGTTGAAAGATGCGCTGTCCACTTTCGTGGCCAATGCCTGCGCCAAACTGCGCGCCCAAAACAGCCAGGCGGCCGTCATTCAAGTGTTTTTGCAGACCAACCGTTTCCGTAAAGACCTGCCGCAGTACTCGCCCAGCCTGGCGGTTCCCTTGCCACAACCCACCCATGACACGCTGGTGGTCAACCGTTGGGCCGACGCCCTGTGCGAGCGAATGTTCCGCGAGGGCTACCAGTACAAGAAGGCCGGGGTCATGCTGAGTGAGCTCAGCCCGGTGACACATCAGCAAGGCGATTGGCTCGAGGCTTCGCCCCCAGGCCACAGCAAGCTGATGCAGGCGCTGGACCATTTGAATGCGCGCTACGGGCGGGGCGCCATCAAGGTGTCCACGCAAGGGGCTTACCAGGGCTGGCAGATGCGGCAAGAGCGCAAATCACCCAACTACACCACCGATTGGGATGACGTGCCTGTGGTTTGAAGCAAGGCGCACTTTGAAGGCATGTGTGGGAGGAGGGCGTACGTCACCGTTTTGTCATATATTTCCATTAAAATAGAAACATGGAAGAAAAAGATGTTGTCAAAGCACTGGCCGCACTCGCGCAAGCCAACCGCCTTCAGGTGTTTCGCCGCCTGGTAACCGCAGGACCGGCGGGCGCCACGCCCGGTGCCTTGGGGGAGGCCTTGAGCGTGCCCAATGCCACCTTGTCTTTCCACCTGAAAGAGTTGATGAACGCCGGCCTGATCAGTCAGGAGCGAAACGGACGCAACCTGATCTACCGCGTGGCGTTTGGCCAGATGAATGGCCTGCTCGCTTACCTCACCGAGAACTGCTGCCAAGGCGCTGAAGACTGCCTCGACGCCACCGCAACCTCTTGCTGCTGAAATGAACACCATGACCACAAATACCCAAGCTTTGAACGTCCTGTTCCTGTGCACCCACAACTCGGCCCGCAGCATCCTGGCCGAGGCCATGCTGAACCACTTGGGCCAAGGCCGTTTCCAGGCCTATTCTGCGGGCAGCAGCCCTCGCGAGAACCAAAAGCCCCATCCTCTGGCCCTGGAGACGCTGACCAAGGCGGGCATCTCCACCGAAGGGCTGTACAGCAAAAGCTGGGACGAGTTTGCCAAGCCAGATGCGCCCCACATGGACCTGGTGATCACCGTCTGTGACAACGCCGCCGGTGAGGTGTGTCCGTTTTGGCCGGGACAGCCTGCGACGGCGCACTGGGGCTATGCCGACCCTTCAGCGGGCGATGCGGACGACGATCACAAGCGCAAAGCGTTCATGCAGACGCTGCACATGATTAGCAAGCGCCTGGAAATTTTTGTGAACCTCCCGCTGGCCAGCCTTGGCAAGATGACGTTGGAGAAAACGGCACGAGAGCTGGCCCAGCAATGAGTGCTTGGCGTCGCTACTTTTCGGAGCTTGTCGGCACAGCCGCTTTGCTGTGCGCCGTGATCGGCTCGGGCATCATGGGCGAGCAGCTGGCGGGGGGCAACACCGCCGTGGCCCTGCTGGCCAACACGCTGGCAACGGTGTTCGCCCTGTACGTCTTGATTGAAACCCTGGGGCCTGTCAGTGGCGCGCATTTCAATCCTGTTGTGTCCATGGTGATGGTCTACCGCAAGGATTTGGCGCCACCCCTCTTGCCTGGCTATGTGCTGGCGCAATGGGTGGGGGCCGCGCTGGGTGCATGGGTTGCCCATGCGATGTTTGGGCTGGAGATATGGCAATGGTCTGAAAAAGTCAGAACGGGGGCAGCACAATGGTTTGCCGAAGTTGTGGCCACCGCGGGCTTGTTGTTCGTGATCTTGCGCTCGCCAGAGGGCAAGGCATCGGCCCTCGTGGCCTGCTACATTGGCGCCGCGTATTGGTTCACCGCCAGCACGTCCTTTGCCAATCCGGCGGCGGCTTTCGGACGGATGATGTCCAACACCTTCGCGGGCATCTCCCCGGCAGATGTCCCGGCGTTCATGCTGGCGCAACTGGTGGGTGGCGTCGTGGGCTGGTTGCTGCATGGGCTTATGCAGAGCGCCTCAGAATGACACAAGCGTTCGGGCCTATGATCATTGTCATATGCCCTTTGCGTCGAATGGGTGATACTTCCTGTCAAAAGGTCTACCCATGGCATCAAAGATTTTCGAGTTTGGCCAAGTTCGCGCCGAATACGCGGTTCCCGTTCTCAACGAGCGGGCGGTAAGAGCCGCAGCAGGAATCCTGTTTTTCCTGGCCATGGTCAGTTTCATGAACGCTTGGCTCATCGGTAACTTCCAGCCCACCCGTGTGTTTGTGGTTGGCTTTCTGATCGAGTTCACGATCCGTGTCTTCGTCAACCCACGGCTTGCCCCCATCATGATTCTGGGCGAGTGGATGGTGCGCAAGCAATTGCCAGAATGGACCGGTGCGCCGCAAAAGCGCTTTGCTTGGGGCATCGGCTTCGTTTTGGCGGTGACCATGTTGTATCTGGTGGTGCTCAACAACGTCATTGGTCCCGTCAACCTGATCGTGTGTTCGTTGTGCCTGATTTTGCTTTTCTTCGAGACGGCATTTGGCATTTGCATCGGTTGCCAGATTTACAACAGCTTGAACAAGGAAAAAGCCCAGTTGTGTCCTGGTGGCGTTTGCGAAATTCCACCGGATCAAATTCCACGGATGTCCCTGAGTCAGGCAGTGATTCTGATGGCTTTTGTCGCTTCAGTGTTCGCCGTTGCGCAATGGGTATACCAAACGGCCCCCACGCAAGTGAATGACCTGCCAGCAGCACCGACACAACAAACGGCGCCAGTTGATCCGGCCGAGGTGCAGCGTTGTCAGGTGCCCGACTTTGCCAAAGCGATGGGTCACGAAGAAAAATGGAAGTTGCACAATCATTGCAAGTAAGCAAAGGTATCGAGCATGGACGCTTGCTTGCATTGGTGCGGGCAGGCGGCTGGCCATGCCATGAAAGCCTTGTGGTTACCTGCACACGATGAGTTGATTATTTTCCCGACGCAGAACCTTCTCCGATTCCAAATTCGCCACGGCCCTGTACAAGGCCTCGTGGGTCACGCCCAATTCGCCGGCAAGTGTTTTAAGGCCCGAAGGCGCAGCGTATTGCCCCGCTTGGCCTTCGGTTTCAATCAGATGAAGGATCCGCTCCCGGATGGATTTCATGCTGAGCCGCTCAAGGTGCAAGCGAAGCCGTCGGACCTCTTGGTTGAGCATGCTGATCCATCTGCTGGCGAACGCGGGGTCATGCTCTAAAGACTGCGAGAGCGCTTTCACCGGAATTTGAATGACGGTGGTGTCCACCATCGCGATGGCGTCGCAATGGTAGGCCGCCACCTTCAAGCTGGCCTCGCTGATGAAGCCTTGGCGGATTCGCTGCAGCACAACCGACTCTCCGTGCAAACCCGTTCGCTCCAGAATCAACTCACCAGACACCACATAAAACATCCACGCAGGTTTCTTGCCCGCAAGGAAGACCCGATCATTCTTCTTGAAAAAGGCACCTTCGCAGTGGCATTGAATGTCCGCAGGAAGAAGGGCCTTGAGTGGCGGCGGGAGAATCATCTGTTTCATATGACCTAGATCATATTGATTTTCGAAGCGCCGCAGGATACTTCTCCCATGCCGATGTGAAATTTATCCAAAAGGCATACCACTGGAGGGTACCGAGATGGCTGAACAAATGCAGATTGAAATTGAAAACCTCAAATGCGGCGGATGCGCCCGCTCGATCCTGAAAGGCTTGGCTGAATTGCCTGGCGTCACGAATGCGGAGGTTGACATGGACCAGCAGTTGGTGAAGTACGAGGGTACAGAAGCTACGCGCCTTCAAGTCGCTGACAAGTTGCGTGCCATGGGGTACCCCGAGCGCGGCACGCTGCACGGGCTGAGTGCTGGCGTGGCCAACGCCAAATCGTTCGTGAGCTGCGCGATTGGCCGTATTTCTTGACCTGCCCTGCGCAGAACGTTGATGACCTAGGAGAGACCCATGAGTTCTTTTGACCATCCCACCCTGATTCAAAACATCAGCAAGTCCATGGCGACTTTGCGAAAATCTCAATCCGAGGCCATGCAAGGCTTTGGGCAACTCGCCAAGTCGGCCATGGCATCGGGGGCCGTGAGCGAAAAACACAAGGAACTGATGGCCCTGGCCATCGGTATCACACAACACTGTTCAGGTTGCATTGGCTTTCATGTCAAAGCACTGCATCGACTGGCATGCACGCGCGCAGAGTTTGAGGAAATGCTGGCAGTCTGCGTCTACATGGGCGGCGGCCCCGCCTTGATGTATGCCTCCGAGGCCATCGCTGCTTGGGATGCATTTGATCCGGCCCAAGCTTGATGGATTGCTTGTTTTCATTCACCTGATGGAGGTCATTGATCATGACAAAGAATGTTGGCGGAATTGACCGTGTTCTTCGCATCGTTGCAGGCCTTGCCCTGATCGCTTTGGCGGCAACGGGACAAATTGGGGCCTGGGGCTGGCTGGGCGTCGTGGTTTTGGCCACGGGCGTGTTCAGCTTTTGCGGTGCTTACACCTTGTTCGGTTTGAACACTTGCCCCCTGAAAAAACAAGACACAACCGACACGATTTAAGACGCTGATCTGAGCTTCTTGTTCAAGTTCCGATCGTTGGCCTCAGCCCTTGGCCAAGGCGGCGCTCACCCAGCGCATCAAGTCAGGGGTTGGCATGGCGCCAGGCTGTCGGGTCAATTCACGTCCCCCCGCAAATACCGCCAAGGTCGGAATGCTGCGAATGTTGTAGCGAGCCGCCAGCGAAGGCTCATCTTCGGTGTTGACCTTGATGAACCTGGCGCGACCTCGCATATCTTGGGCGACTTTTTCGAAGGCGGGGGCCATCATGCGGCACGGCCCACACCAAGGCGCCCAAAAGTCCACGACCAAAGGCAAGTCGCTCTTGCTCAGTTGCGCATGGAAGGCGGCTTCATCCAGGGTGTTTGGGTGATCGTCCAACAAAACCCCTTGACATTTTCCACAACTCAGCACGGCCTGCAACTTATCCGCAGGGACACGGTTGGTGGTGTTGCAATGCGGGCAAACCAAATGCACAGTATTCATGTTTTTCTCCCAAAGCCCGTATCTTTAAGGGGTTGGTCTGACAGTCAATTCAAAGTGCGTTGAGGGGAATCTTGGCGTATGCGATGCCATTGGCCTCTTTGGGCGGCATTTCCCCCGCGCGAATATTGATCTGCACAGCCGGCAGAATCAGCACGGGCATTTCCAGTGTCGCATCGCGCTTGGTGCGCATCTCCACGAACTGCGCCTCGCTCACGCCGTCGTGCACGTGGATGTTCTTGGCACGCTGCTCGGCCACGGTGGTCTCAAAGGCAATGGGGCGGTCGCTGGGCGGGTAGTCGTGGCACATGAACAAGCGCGTTTGCGCTGGCAGTGCCAAAAGCTTGCGGGTGGAGGCGTACAAGGTTTTGGCGTCGCCACCCGGAAAGTCGCAACGTGCGGTGCCGACATCGGGCATGAACAAGGTGTCACCCACGAAGACGGCATCGCCCACTTGGTAAGCCACGCAAGCGGGGGTGTGGCCAGGGACCGCCAAGACTTTGGCGGTCAGCTCGCCAATTTGGAAAGCTTCGTCGTCTTTGAGCAGCACATCGAACTGCGAGCCATCTTGTTTGAACTCGGGCTCAAGGTTGAAGATCCCTTTGAACACCTTTTGCACGCGCGTGATTTGGTCCCCGATGGCGATCTGACCACCCAGGTGTTTTTTGAGGTAGGGCGCGGCGCTCAGGTGGTCGGCATGGGCGTGTGTTTCCAGGATCCACTTCGTGGTCAATTGATGCGCCTTCACGAACGCAATCAGCTTGTCTGCTGCAATCGTGCGGGTGCGACCTGATTTCGGGTCGTAGTCCAACACAGAGTCAATGATGGCGCAGTCAGAGCCGGGGCCGTTGTGCACCACATAGGTCACGGTCCAGGTGGCCTTGTCAAAAAAGCCTTCAACTTGGGGCTTGGCGAGGGTGGGGGCTGCACTGTTCATGGACACTCTTTCAATTAAGTTTTTAATAGTATATTGACAAATAGATTGTATGTCAATAGACTATTGGCTAAGAAGCGTAAGGAGGTGTTCGAGATGAGCAATGTGACATTCGAGCTGAGCGACATGCGTCTGGCTGCCAGCCGGGCCTGCAACTTGATGAAAGTGTTGTCCAATCCGGACCGGCTGATGATCTTGTGTCAGCTGTCACAAGGCGAAAAACGGGTGGGCGAGCTGGAGCAATTGCTGGGCATCGTGCAGCCCACCTTGTCGCAGCAATTGACCGTGCTGCGAGACGAGCAATTGGTGAGCACACGGCGAGAAGGCAAGGGCATTTACTACAGCGTGAACAGCGCTGAGGCCATGGCCGTTATCCAGACCTTGTACCACCATTTTTGCAGCGAGCCCCGCCAGCAGGACAGCTGATTTTTACTATCAGAGGAGCTATCTATGACCATCGATTGGAGTCACTTCACGCCCTGGGCCTCTTTGGCCGGTGGCATCTTGCTGGGCCTGGCCTCGGCGCTGTTTATTTTGGTGAACGGCCGCATTCTGGGCATCAGCGGCATTCTGGGCGGCTTGTTGACGCTCAAGCCCTCCGAGGCCGGTTGGCGTGTGGCGTTCATGCTGGGCATGCTTGCTGCCCCGGCCACACTCTCCTGGGTGGCGCCGCCCGACCTGCTGAGCGCCCCGCGCATTGACGCGAGTTATGCGTTGGTGGTCATCGCGGGTTTGCTGGTGGGCTTTGGCACCCGCCTGGGTTCAGGCTGCACCAGTGGTCACGGCGTTTGTGGGCTGTCTCGTCTGTCACCGCGCTCTTTGGTGGCCACAGGCAGTTTCATGGCCGCTGGCTTCGGCATGGTCTATGTGATGCGTCACCTGTTTTGAAGGAATCGTCATGACCCGTACCACCACACATCGTTTGAGTGAATTCATCGTCGGCCTGCTGTTTGGCTGGGGCTTGCTGATTTCTGGCATGACCGATCCCGGCAAGGTCATTGGCTTTCTTGACCTGACAGGGTCATGGGATCCGTCCCTTGCAATGGTCATGGGCGGCGCGATCGCCGTCGGTTTTTTTGCCTTTGGCACTGCCAAAAAGCGCACCAGCAATTTCTTGGGCGGAGCCTTGCACTTGCCGACTTCGAGTGATGTCGACAAGCGGCTGATTCTGGGGGCCTTGTTGTTTGGCGCCGGCTGGGGGCTGGCTGGGTTTTGCCCAGGCCCTGGCATCGTGAGCATGGCTGCCGGGCAGAGCAAGGCCGCCGTCTTTGTCGTTGCGATGCTCGCGGGCATGCTGGTGTTCGAATGGATGGATCGGCTGGGCCGCCGCACCGTGTCCGCCGTTTGATGCCATGAAAGAAGCGCGCGTCAGCGGCTTAGGCGCTTTTCTTCCCATGCTGGATTGGGCCCGCCACTACGATCGCGAGACGCTGGTCAGCGATCTGGTGGCCGCGCTGATCGTGACCATCATGCTCATTCCCCAAAGCTTGGCGTATGCCTCGTTGGCGGGTTTGCCGCCTGAAGTGGGTTTGTACGCCAGCATTGCGCCCTTGTTGCTGTACGCGATTTTTGGCACCAGCCGAGTATTGGCCGTGGGGCCCGTGGCCGTGGTGTCGCTCATGACGGCCACGGCCATCGGTGAGCTTGCGGTTGTTGGCTCGCCCTCGTACTGGGGCGTGGCCATCACTTTGGCATTCCTGTCGGGCGCCATGTTGCTCGTCATGGGCTTGTTGCGCTTGGGCTTTTTGGCAAGCTTCCTGAGCCATCCTGTCATTTCGGGGTTCATCACTGCTTCGGCCCTGTTGATTGCAGCCGGTCAGCTCAAAGTGATTTTGGGCATCAAAGCCGAGGGACACAATTTTTTTGAGTTGGTCGGGGCCTTGGTCCAACAGTTGGGGCAGGTCCATGCCATCACGGCGGGTCTGGGATTGAGCACGGTGGCTTTCTTGTTTTGGGCAAGGCGAGGGCTCAAGCCCGGGTTGCTGTCCTTGGGCTTGCCTGTGCGCTTGGCCGATGTGTTGGCCAAGGCAGGGCCGGTGGCTGGCATTGCCGTGACAGCGTTGGTCACTTGGCATTTTGAATGGCACCTGGCTGGCGTCAAAATTGTGGGCAACGTGCCTGCAGGCTTGCCGCCTTTGACTTGGCCTCAGTGGGACATGCCATTGTGGAAGTCGCTGGCCATGCCCGCACTGTTGATCAGCGTGGTCGGCTTTGTGGAGTCAGTTTCGGTCGGGCAGACGTTGGCCGCCAAACGACGCCAGCGCATTGTTCCAGACCGAGAGTTGGTGGCGCTTGGGGCGAGCAACTTGGGCGCGGCCTTCACGGGCGGATTCCCCGTGACCGGCGGGTTTGCCCGTTCGGTGGTGAACTTCGATGCCGGAGCGCAAACGCCAGCGGCAGGCGTCTTTACCGCGGTGGGCATCTTGGTGGCGGCTTTGCTGCTCACGCCGGCGCTTTATTTTGTGCCACAAGCCACGCTCTCTGCCACCATTGTGGTGGCAGTGCTGTCGCTGGTGGACCTGAGCATCCTGCGAAGCACTTGGGCCTACTCGCGAACAGACTTCGCGGCTGTGGTGGTGACCCTCCTGGTGACTTTGGCTGCCGGCGTGGAAGAGGGTTTGGTCGCAGGGGTAGCCCTTTCTCTCTTGTTGTACCTCTATAAAACCAGCCGACCGCACATCGCCGAGGTCGGATTGGTGCCCGGCACCGAGCATTTCAGAAACGTATTGCGCCATAAGGTGCAGGTCAGCCCGCGCTTGGCCAGCTTGCGCGTGGACGAGAGCCTTTACTTTGCCAATGCCCGCGTGCTGGAAGATCGTGTCAATGCATTGGTGGCCGAGCGGCCGCAGCTTCAGCACCTGGTGCTTCAGTGCTCGGCCATCAACGACATCGACGCCAGCGCGTTGGAGAGTTTGGAAGCCATCAACCAGCGATTGGCGGAGGCTGGCATGCGATTGCACCTGAGTGAAGTCAAAGGCCCGGTCATGGACCGACTGCAAGCAACGGCGTTTCTTGCGCACTTGAGCGGTCGGGTGTACCTTAGCCATTTTCAGAGTGTTTCGGAGTTGGCGCCTGAGACTTTGAAAGAGCCTGTGACGGCAAAATGTAAAAACCATGAACCTTCACGCTGATCTCTCGCAACGGGTCGTGATTCACCACCCCGACTTGCCCTGGACGCCCAGCCCCGAAACCGGCGTTGAGCGGCGCATGCTGGAGCGTGTCGGTGAAGAGCTTGCCAAAGCCACGACGGTGGTTCGCTACCAGCCAGGCACCAAGTTTCAGACGCACCCCCACGACTTGGGTGAAGAGATTTCAAGCCCCACAGGCACTATGGCGGTGAGGAAATTTTTGTGGTGTCCGGCGTCTTTGAGGACGAGCATGGGCGCTATCCTGCGGGTACATGGATCCGAAGTTCTCACATGAGCCTGCACCAGCCTTTCAGCAGGGAAGGTGGGTCTGGAGATTGGATGCGTCTGCGACTTTTCAAATTGCTTTTGCTCACCATCGTCTTCGTGGCACCAGCGTTTTCCCAAAATGGTCAATGTGGTTTTATCAAAGACCCCAACCTTCAAGCTCAGTGTCGAGCAAGCACTGGCAGTGGCAGCGGACAGTGTGGCTTCATTCGTGACAAAGATTTGCAATCTCTTTGCAGAGCTCAGAACGGTTAATCTCAGTGATCTTTCAGCATTGATTTGTTCATTGACAAGATGATCTCCTACCTCACCAGCGTAACCTCATCCAGCACCCAAGGCTGGCGCCGCGACTCTACGTGGCAAGCCCTGCAAGGCCAAGCGACGTGGGACCTTTGCGTTGTGGGCGGCGGTGCCACAGGTTTGGGAACAGCGCTGGACGCCGCTGCGCGTGGCTACAGCGTTGTTTTGGCAGAAGCGGAAGACTTTGCCAGCGGTGCGAGCTCTCGCTCATCCAAAATGTTGCATGGCGGCGTGCGCTATTTGCAGCAAATGGATTTTTCGTTGGTCAAGGAAGCGCTGGCTGAACGTGCCACGGTGCTGGCAAATGCACCCCATGTGGCCCAGGTGTTGCCCTTTGTGATTCCTTGCGATGGCCTGGCGCATGCGGCTTTTTACGGCAGCGGGCTCAAGCTTTATGACCTGCTGGCTGGAAGGCACAACGTCGGCCGCTCTCATTACATTTCATCCAAGGAAATCCGCGCGCAAGTGGGCGCCTTGAAAGCCCACGCTCACGGCATTCAGTACCACGACGGGCTTTTTGACGATGCCCGATTGGCGCAATCCATTGCGCGCAGTGCCAGAGCGCGCGGCGCCGTGTTGATGAACTACTGCCGTGCCGAGATCAAGGGCCAAGCCGATGATGGGGCTGACTTGATCCTTCTGTCCCGAAAGGACACGGGCGCTCAGCACACCTTGCGTGCCCGTTGCACCATTGTTGCAACCGGTGCTTGGAGTGGGGAGCGGGTGGCTGTCTCGCGCGGCAGCCACATAGTCTTGAAAGACATTGGCCTCTCCAGTGGTGTCTTGTTGCCTAAAACGCCAGACGGCCGTGTGCTCTACCTATTGCCTTGGTTGGGGCATACCTTGATTGGCACCACCGATGTCAGTGTGCCCCGGCCTGACTATGGTCACCAGGCACCGCAAGATGACATTGCATGGTTACTGAAAACGGCCAGCCAAGTGCTTCAAAAGCCGCTGGAGGCGCACCAAGTTACCGCCAGTTTTGTGGGCTACCGACCCTTGGTGCACACGTCCAAAACTGGCAAGAATTCCTCACAATTGTCCCGGGCGCATCTTGTGGAACGCTTGTCGGCTCGCAGCTTGCGTGTGGTGGGCGGCAAATGGACCACGTATCGCCGCATGGCGCAAGACGCGCTGGATGCAGCGATCGCGCATGGCATGCTGCCCAAGGCCATGCCATGCAGCACGGCGCAACTGAGGCTCAGCCCCAATCCCGTGCTGGACAATGCCTGGCTGACGCAAGGACAGTGGAGCGAAGACCAGCTTCAAAAAATCGTTCAAAGCGCCGTGCAAGATGAGGCAGCTTGCCATGCGGAAGATATTCTTTACCGCCGCTTGCGCACGGGATTCACAGACCAGGCCTTGGCGCAGGCTTTGCAGCCGCAAGTTGAGCAGTCAATGAAGATGATTTCAAGGTAAGCCAGTCATTCATGCATTTTCAATCATCATAAAATGAATAAAAATGCATTGAACAGCATAAATTAGTACGCTTAGCATCTGCTGGATATTTCCTATCCACAAAGCAGACATTGATGAAGTTCTCTCTGAAACTCTTTGGCGGCACGGTCGTTGGCCTGCTGCTCGCTGTATCAGCCCTTGCCCAAACATTCCCCGCCAAACCGGTCACTCTGATGGTGCCCTATCCCGCAGGCGGGGTGTCGGATGTGATCGCACGAACCTTGAATGTGACCCTGGCCAAGCATTTGGGTCAACCCGTGATCGTGGAGAACTTGGGCGGTGCGGGCGGCGCCATTGCGGCGCAAAAGGTGCTCAATGCAGCCGCTGATGGTCACATCATTTTTCAAGGGGGCCCTAACGAACTGATTCTGGCGCCCTTGTCTAACTCCGCCGTGAAGTACAAGAGCGAAGAGTTCCGCTTGGTCCAAATGATCACCATCAATCCCATGGCGGTGCTCGCGCGCAAGGACCTGCCCGTGAACAATGGCGATGAGCTCATCGCTTATGCCAAAAAAGCCGCGGATGCGGGCACACCGATGACCTATGCCAGCGTGGGGCCAGGGTCCATGTACCACCTGCTGGGCGAACACATGTCCAAGCAAACGGGCATCACGATGACGCACGTGCCTTACAAAGGCGGCGCGCCTGCACAACAGGACCTCATGGGGGGACTGGTGGATATTTTCATGACGCCCTTTGGCAAGAGCCATGGCCAGTTGGTAGATGAGGGCAAGTTGAAGGTCGTGGGCGTTCTTTCCTCTGAGCGCCAAGCCATGTTCAAAAAAGCGCCGACGCTCAACGAAAGCAAAGCACTCAAGGGGTTTGTGTTCGAGATGTGGTCAGGCTATTTCGTGCGCAAGGACACCCCTGAAGCTGTCGTCCAAGCATTGCACAAAGCTTTGAGTGAAGTGGCCAACGATCTCGCGGTGCGCGCTTCACTGGAAGCGCAGGCCATGGTGGTGCCTCGTCCCCAGCCGCTGACCGCCATGAACAAGGTTTACGGCGACAACATCACACGCTACCGTGCGATCGCCAAGGCCATCAACTTGCAACCCGAGTAACGCCACAAAGGGTCGTGCTGTGAGCAACATTGAATCGATCCGACAACATACGCTGGTCGCGTTGGAATATGTGGGCACCGCTGCATTCGCTGTTTCAGGGGTATGGGGGGCCATTCGCAAGCGCATGGACATTGTGGGCATTTGCGTCTGCGGCTTTCTGGCTGCCTTTGGCGGCGGAACCTTGCGGGATGTGCTGATCGATCGGCGCCCTTTTTTCTGGGTGGAGCATCAAGAAGTGTTGTTGGGCATCTTGCTGTTGTGTGTGGCCTGCGCTACTTTTTTCAAGCAACACCATTTGGAGAGCAGTGAAAAACTGTTGTCCATTCCGGATGCGCTTGGATTGGGATTGTTTTGCACGACGGGGCTGCACTTGTCCTGGAGCATGGGGCAGCCACCTGCTGTGGCCATCATGATGGGCGTCATCACCGGAACCTTTGGTGGCGTCTTGAAAGACATGGTTTGCAATGAAATTCCCAGCCTCTTCAGGGATCACCGGCCCTACGCTCTTTGTGCGCTGTTGGGGGCGGTTGTTTACGCTTTATTGGCTTCTTTGGGATTGCCTGAATGGATGCCATTGGCAGCTTGTACCATCGCAACGACCGGTACAAGGCTGTTGACGCTTTGGCTGGATTTGAAATTGCCGTCGGTTGACTTTGAATGATGTTTCACCAGGGGCGGGGGTGTCATTTTTCTCCGGCTTGGGGTTGCCGCGGCCCCTTTGGGGCCTCGCAATGACGCTTTAGGGACGGGTGGCTTTGATCGCCTCCCCCAGCTTGATCACCGCCATCGCGTAATAGCTGCTCCAGTTGTAGCGCGTCACCACATAAAAATTCTCAGTCCCCGCCACATAAGACGCCGGCTGCTCACCATTTTGCAACTCCACCAGGGCCAATGGACCCAGGTGGGCTTGTGCTTCAGGCCCAAGCTGTGCGCCCAGTTCTTGAAAGCGTGTTGCGCTGAAGCTCGGCAAGATGTCGGGCGCGAGCAAAACCTCTTTTTGCAAGTCTGGGCTGTCCAGGTTCACCGCGTAATGCGTGGGCATGCCTGTTTTCCAGCCGAAGGCCTGGAAGTAGCGCGCCACCGAACCAATGGCGTCAACGGGGCTGTTGATCAGGTCGATGCGGCTGTCGCCATCGAAGTCCACCGCAAACCGTGCCCAACTCGAGGGCATGAATTGGGGCCAGCCCATGGCGCCCGCGTAGCTACCGGAAAAAGTCATTTTGGGAGACTTGCGCATTTGCACCAGCAAGTGGCCCAACTCATCCTGAAAGAACTTTTGCCGTTCGGCCGCACGCGGATGCTCCGCCGGAAAATTCAAGGCCAAGGTGGTCAGGGCGTCAATGACACGGTAGTTGCCCATGTGCCGACCATAGTAGGTTTCCACGCCGATGATGCCCACAATCATGGCGGCAGGCACGCCGAACTGTGCTTCTGCGCGAGCCAATGCGGCGCGGTGGGTTTCCCAAAACGCCCGGCCGGCCTCGATGCGTCGCGGTTCCACAAAACGATCGTGGTAAGCAGTCCAATTCTTGGGTACGCCTACAGGCGGAGGCAAGACCAATTTAGGGACGTTGCTGATTTCGCGGGCCTGGCTCAGTTGCTTGCGAACCCATGTCTTGGGCAAGGCATGGCG
The DNA here is from genome assembly GCA_964442645.1 of uncultured Bordetella sp. GTDB lineage: Bacteria > Pseudomonadota > Gammaproteobacteria > Burkholderiales > Burkholderiaceae_C > Limnohabitans. The sequence goes on from CAYTZZ010000039.1 coordinate 14,391, forward strand.
CTGCGCCAAGGTGTCGGCCAAGGCCATGGCGTCGGCACGCTCGCCGAAGGGAGGGCCCGTAGGGGTTTTGGGTTTGCGCGGCGTGGCAGCGTTGGCCTTGTTGTTGGCCATGGCCGCAGGAGTCCAAGCTGACAAAACCGTTGACGCCATGCTTGCCATCAGAAGCCACAAGCCCAGGTTTTTTCGCAACACAAATTTCACCTTGATTCCCGTCAGACTGTGTGCAAGTGTATGCAAATCTTGCACAAGCCCATGGTAAGCTGATTGCATGAGCAGGACTGGGTACTACACACATCCAACGTGCTGGCAGCACGACATGGGCCACGGGCATCCCGAGTGCCCTCAGCGGTTGGACGCCATCCAAGACCGTTTGCTGATTTCTGGCGTCAGCTTGGGGCTCACGCCCATGGAGGCCGCCCCCGCCGCGGTGAGTGACATCGAGCTGGCCCATGACCGCATGCATGTGGCCGCTTTGCGTGGCCTGAGTGACCGGTTGCGCGAAGACCTGATGGCTGGCGGCCCCGAGCTTTTGTCAGTGGACCCCGACACCTCGTTGAACCTGCACACCTGGGATGCGGCCTTGCACTCCGCGGGCGCCGCCATTGCCGCCACCGATGCGGTCATCGAAGGCGAGCTCGAGAACGCGTTTTGCGCCACCCGCCCGCCGGGCCATCACGCCACGCGCAAGCAGGCCATGGGCTTTTGCTTTTTCAACAACGTGGCCATCGCAGCCAAGCATGCGCTGGACAGGCATGGCCTGAAGCGCGTGGCCGTGGTCGACTTCGATGTTCACCATGGCAATGGCACAGAGGACATACTGGCGGGCGATGACCGGGTGCTGATGGTCAGTTTTTTTCAGCACCCTTTCTATCCCTACAACGGCGCAGAGAATCCAGCGCCCAACATGGTGAATGTACCTGTGCCGGCGTACACCCGTGGCATGGAAATTCGCGAGTTGGTGGAAACCTTTTGGATTCCCCGTCTGGAGGCGCACCGGCCCGAGTTGATTTTCATCAGCGCGGGCTTTGACGCGCACCGCGAAGACGACATGGGGCAACTCGGCCTGACCGAAGCGGACTACAGTTGGATCACTTGGCGCATTCGCGAGGTGGCCAAGAAACATTCGGGCGGGCGCATTGTGTCTTGCCTGGAAGGCGGCTACAACCTGAGCGCGCTGGCGCGCAGCGTGGAGGCGCATTTGCGCGCCTTGGCGGATTTGTGACCATGAGCGAATTGCTGCAACTTTTGCAAGACCTTCGCAGTCCGGGCGTGTTGCCCGAGCTGGGGTTGCTGCTGCTGGCCTTGGGCCTGGCTTGGTGGGCGTCGCGCTGGCTAGGGCAGGGCGCCCGCCCCGACTCGGTATGGTTTGGCCGTTCGCTTTGGGATGGCTTGATGTTTCCCTCGCTGGCCCTGGTGCTGACTTATGGCGCCAAATTGGCCTGGACGCAGCACTACGCCGGCGCATCGGTGCTAAAAGTGGCCATGCCGGTGCTGTTGTCGCTGGCCGCCATTCGCTTGCTGGCCCGCGTGATGTCAGCGGTGTTCCCGCAATCGCAAGGCGTGCGCCTGATCGAGCGCGGCTTCTCTTGGGGGGCGTGGCTGCTGGCCGTGCTGTGGATCACGGGTGGCCTGCCCATTGTGCTGGCCGAGCTCGAGGCCATTCATTTGTCGTTTGGCAAAACCCATCTGGATTTGCGCACGCTGCTCGAGGGCGTGTTGTCGTCCTCGCTGGTGCTGGTGTTGGCCCTGTGGCTATCGGCCACGATCGAGCGCAAGGTGCTGGCGCAAACCGTTCAAGACTTGTCCATGCGCAAGGTGGCTGCCAATGCCTTGCGCGCCCTGCTGCTGCTGCTGGGCTTGTTGTTCGTGTTGTCTGCGGTGGGCGTGGACCTGACGGCCTTGTCGGTGCTGGGCGGTGCCTTGGGCGTCGGTTTGGGTTTTGGCTTGCAGAAGCTGGCGGCCAATTACGTCAGCGGCTTTGTCATCTTGCTCGAGCGTTCCTTGCGCATTGGCGACCATGTGAAGATCGATGGCTTTGAAGGCAAGATCACCGACATCAAAACCCGCTACACACAAATTCGCGCAGCCAATGGCCGCGAAGCCATCGTGCCCAATGAGGCATTGATCACGCAGCGCGTTGAAAACCTGTCGCTGGTGGACTCCAAAATCCTGCTGACCTGCACGGTCACCGTGTCTTACGACAGCGACGTGCCCCACCTGCAAAAGTTGTTGTGCGAGGCTGCGCTGAGTTGCAAGCGTGTGCTGCACGACCCCGCCCCTGCAGCCCATCTGGCCTTGCTGGGCAACGATGGCCTGGAGTTCACCGTGGCTTTCTGGATCAACGACCCCGACAACGGGCAGTTGAATGTGCGCTCTGCGGTCAACGTGGCCATTCTGAATGCCTTGCGCAGCGCGCATGTGATGATCACTTCGCCCCCCACCGACTGGCGCCACCAGTCCGGGGCGCCAGGGGTGTGATCAATTCATCAACGAGGGCAACCAGAGGCTAAGCCCAGGGAAGGTCACCAGCAAGCCCAGTACGCCGACCATGATGGCTACGAACGGCCAGCAACCGCGGAAGATTTGGCCCAGGCTTACCCCAGGCAGCAAAGAGTTCAGCACAAACAGATTCATGCCTACCGGCGGCGAGATCAGGCCGATCTGCACAATCATCACAATCAAAACGCCAAACCACACAGGGTCAAAGCCCAGAGAAGTGACGATGGGAAAGAACAAGGGGATGGTCAGCAGCACCATGGTGAGCTCTTCCATGACCGTGCCCAACAAAATGTAGATGCCCATCATGGCCACCACAATCATGGTGGGGGACAAGCCCAGGTGGGTGATCCACTCCTTCAGGTCTGTCGGCATCGTGGTGTAGTTCACGAAGTTGGCGAAGATGGAGGCGGCAATCAGCAAGGTGAACAACATGGCCGTGGTGCGGGCCGACTCCACCAGAATTTGGTAGAGCGACAGCCAGGTGAGGCGGCGGCGAGCCAGGGCAAACAAAAAGGCACCGAACGCGCCAAAACCGGCCCCTTCCGTGGCGGTGAACAAGCCGCCGTAAATCCCCCCCAGCACCACCACCACCAACAGGGCCACGCCCCAGATGCCACGCAGGGCGCGCCAGCGGTCGGGCCAGGAGGTGCGCTCCCCCGCAGGAGCGTGCTCAGGGTCGTGTCGGGTCATCAGCACAATGCCCAGCATCATCAGCAAGGCGGTGAGCACGCCCGGAATGACGCCGGCGGCAAACAGCTTGCCGATGTTGGTTTCGGTGATGATGCCGTAGATCACCATGATGGTAGAGGGCGGAATCATGATGCCCAGCGTTCCGCCTGCGGCCATGACGCCGGTGGACAACTCGTCGCTGTAGCCCAGTCGCTTCATGGAGGGATAGGCCACCTTGCTCATGGTGGCGGCGGTGGCAATCGACGAGCCGCAAATGGCGCCAAAGCCTGCGCAAGCCGCCACCGTGGCATGGGCCAGGCCGCCGCGGAAGTGGCCAATGAAGGCATAGGCCGCTTGAAACAACTCATGCGCCAAGCCAGCGCGTGCCACAAAGTTGCCCATCAAAATGAACAAGGGGATGACCGACAAGGTGTAGGCAAAACCGGTTTCGTAGACCACTTGGGCCACGCCCGCAAACGCCGCCTGCCAGCTGATGGTGAGGCCAATGCCACACAGTCCCACCAGGCCCATGGAGAAGGCCAAGGGGACGCGCAACAGCGCGAGGACAAAAATCGCGATAAAGCCTATGAGTGCTTCAATCACAGTGCGACTCCTTCGCCTTCTTGGAGGGCCGCAGGGGGTTTGATCATCAATCCCAAATGCAAGATGCCCGTGATGCCGCACAGCAAGCTCATGCCATAAATGAAGGGCGCCTTCAGAATTTTGAGCTGTGCCGTGGTTTCGCCTGTTTCCAAAATCTGGCTACCGGTTTGCCACATCAGCATGGCCAAACCCAGCATGCAAGCGGCACACACCAGGTGCACCAACACATTTTGCAGCTTCAACACCCACTCGGACCAGACACTGTCGAGCGAGTCAAACACCACATGTTCGCCACGGTTGGAAACCAAGGGCAGCGAGGCAAAGATCACCACCACCATCAGCAATTCGGTCAGCTCCAGGGAGCCTGGAATGGAGTGGCTGAGCAACTTGCGACCACCCACGTCAAAGAAGGTCAGCGTCATGATGGCAAACAATGCAAGTGCGCAAAGCGCCCCACACAAGTGTTCGAGCAGTTTCTTCAAAATAAAAATCCTCAAGGGCTGGCGCGTCGCGCCAGAAAAAACGGCCTCACGCGGAGGCCGTCCAGTCGCAAGCCCGTAGTTTACTTTTCTTGCTTGGCGATTTCTGCGCGGAACTCGGCCAGCACCTTGGCAGCGTTCTTCAAGCCCTTGGCTTCTGCATCAGCAGCCCACTTGGACTCCAGCGATGAGGTCTTGGCTTTGATGTCCGCCACAAACTTGGCGTCCGCCTTGGTGACGGTCACATTGTTGGCCTGCATCAGGCCAAAGGCGCGGCGGTCCACTTTGTCCCAGCCACGGCCGAACAGGCGTGCCACGTACTCACCAGACATCGAGTCAATGACCTTCTTTTCCTCGGGACCGAGCTTGTCGTACTTGGCCGGGTTGATCATGAAGACGAAACTGGTGTTGTACAGGCCGCCGGGGAAGGTGGTGGCGTAGCGAATCACTTTGTCAATGCGGAACGACTCGGTGGATTCGGCCGGGAACAAGGTGCCGTCCATCACGCCACCCGACAACAACTCATAAGAGTCGGGGGCGGGCTTGAGTGTGACGTTCATGTTGAGGGACTTGGTAATCTCATTGACCATGCCGCCGCCCACGCGGAATTTCAGGCCGGAGAGGTCGTCCACCTTGGTGATTTCACGCTTGGTGTTGAAAACGATGCCGGGGCCATGGGTAAAGAAAGCCAGCACCTTCACGCCTTGGTGTTCTGCCGTGAATTGCGGGTACTTGCTGGCCACCTTGTTGAAGGCAACCGACAGCGATTCGGCCGAATTGCCCAGGAAAGGGAATTCCGCCATCTGGGTGTACAGGAAGCGGCCCGGTGTGTAGCCGTGAACGGTGAAAGAGACATCGACCAGGCCATTCTTGACGGCGTCATACGTGCCCGGCGCGGCCGTGGGTGCGCGCGGCAGGATGTTGCACTTCACTTTGCCGCTGGTCTTTTGTTCCAGCACATCGCACCACTCTTTTTGAGCCAGCGACAGGGTGTGGGTGGGGCCCACCCAGCTGGAAACCGTCAGCACGGTTTGGGCCTGGGCGGCAAAGGCGCCTGCGAGGGCCAGGGTGGACAGGATGAAACGTTTCATGAAAACTCCAGTAAAGGCAATAAGCCTAGAAATGTATAGGGAATTCGAGCTTGTCTCCCTCATGACTTTCCCGAATTAACCGACCAAGCGGTCAGCAAACTCATGGCTCCCCGAAGGTTCGGGCAATCCCCCGGCAAAACAGCGGCATCTCCCTCTACACTAGAGGGCAGAACCAGAAAAAAGCACGGTCGTTCGCAAAAATCCCGGACTTGTTCTAGAATTGACGTTTACGTAAACGTCAATTAGGGCTTTGCGTTCTGACCGATGGTCCTTATTTTTAAACTTTGGAGCTAACCCATGAAGGTCTTGGTACCTGTCAAACGCGTGGTCGACTACAACGTCAAAGTGCGCGTCAAATCGGACAACACAGGCGTGGATATCGCCAACGTGAAGATGAGCATGAACCCCTTCGACGAAATTGCCGTGGAAGAGGCGGTGCGACTGAAAGAGAAGGGCGTGGCCACCGAGGTGATCGCGGTGTCTTGTGGTGTCACGCAATGCCAGGAAACCTTGCGCACGGCCATGGCCATCGGCGCCGACCGCGCCATTCTGGTGGAGACGGCCGAAGAGCTGCAGCCTTTGGCGGTGGCCAAGCTGCTCAAAGCGCTGATCGACAAAGAGCAGCCGGGCTTGGTGATTCTGGGCAAGCAAGCGATTGACGACGACTGCAACCAGACCGGCCAGATGCTGGCCGCACTGGCCGACCTGCCGCAAGCCACCTTTGCCTCCAAAGTGGAAGTGGCCGATGGCAAAGCCAAGGTGACGCGCGAAGTGGACGGCGGCCTGGAGACCCTGTCGCTGTCCATGCCCGCCATCATCACCACCGACTTGCGCCTGAACGAGCCGCGCTATGTGACCTTGCCCAACATCATGAAGGCCAAGAAGAAGCAGCTCGACACCTTCAAGCCCGAAGACCTCGGCGTGAACGTGGCCCCGCGCATCAAGACCCTCAAGGTCACCGAGCCGCCCAAGCGCAGCGCTGGCATCAAGGTGCCCGATGTGGCCACCCTGGTGGACAAGCTCAAGAACGACGCCAAAGTGATTTAAGCCAAGGATGAATTGACATGACTTCTCTCGTGATTGCTGAACACGACCATGCGTCCATCAAAGGCGCAACCCTCAACACCGTGACCGCCGCGCTGGCCTGTGGCGGTGATGTGCATGTGCTGGTGGCGGGCCACAACGCTGGCGCCGCCGCCCAAGCCGCTGCCCAAATCGCTGGCGTGAGCAAGGTGATCCATGCCGACAGCGATGCGCTGGCGCATGGCCTGGCCGAGAACGTGGCTGCCCAAGTGCTGGCCATCGCTTCGAATTACAGCCACATCCTGTTCCCCGCCACCGCCGGTGGCAAGAACGTGGCGCCGCGCGTCGCGGCCAAGCTGGATGTGGGCCAGATTTCTGACATTACCCGCGTGGACAGCTCCGACACCTTCGAGCGCCCCATCTACGCGGGCAATGCCATTGCCACCGTGCAGTCCACCGATGCCACCAAGGTCATCACGGTGCGCACCACCGGCTTTGATGCGGCTGCCGCCACCGGTGGCAGCGCCGCCGTGGAAAGCGCCGCTGCCGTGGCCGACAGTGGCAAGAGCAGCTTCCTGGGCAGCGAAATCGCCAAGAGCGACCGTCCCGAGTTGACCGCCGCCAAGATCATTGTGTCCGGTGGCCGCGCCCTGGGCAGCTCTGAGAAATTCAATGAAGTGATGACGCCGCTGGCCGACAAGCTGGGCGCCGCACTTGGTGCCAGCCGTGCCGCGGTCGATGCGGGCTATGCCCCCAACGACTGGCAGGTGGGCCAGACCGGCAAGATCGTGGCGCCGCAACTCTATGTGGCCTGCGGCATCAGTGGTGCGATTCAGCACTTGGCCGGCATGAAGGACTCCAAAGTGATCGTGGCGATCAACAAAGACCCGGAAGCGCCGATCTTCAGCGTGGCCGACTACGGACTGGAAGCCGATCTGTTTGCCGCCGTGCCCGAGCTGGTTGGCAAACTCTGAGTGACCGTTTGATTGAGGATATGCCATGAGCTTTACCGCACCCGTCAAAGACATGCTGTTCAATTTGCAGCATCTCGCCAACATCGATGAAATTGCCACCATTCCCGGCTTTGAGGATGCAGGCCTGGAAACCGCGCAGGCGGTACTCGAGGAATGCGCCAAATTCAATGAGGGCATGGTCGCCCCGTTGAACTGGGAAGGCGACAAAAACCCGTCGAGCTGGAAAGACGGTGTGGTCACCACGACGCCGGGTTTCAAAGAGGCCTACAAGCAGTACTGCGAAGGCGGCTGGCAAAGCTTGCAGCACCCGGCAGAGTTTGGCGGCCAAGGCCTGCCCAAGGCCATTGGCGCGGCTTGCGGCGAAATCCTCAATGCGGCCAACCTGAGTTTTGCCCTGTGCCCCTTGCTGACCGATGGCGCGATTGAAGCGCTGTTGACGGCGGGCAGCGACGAGCTCAAGGCCATCTATCTGGAAAAGCTGATCAGCGGTGAGTGGACCGGCACCATGAACCTGACCGAGCCGCAAGCCGGCTCCGACTTGTCCATGGTGCGCTCGCGCGCCGAGCCGCAGCCTGATGGCACTTACAAAGTGTTTGGCACCAAGATCTTCATCACCTACGGTGAGCACGACATGGCGCAAAACATCGTGCACCTGGTGCTGGCCCGCGTCAGCGGCGCGCCCGAAGGCGTGAAGGGCATCAGCCTGTTTGTGGTGCCCAAGTTCATGGTGAACAAGGATGGCTCTCTTGGCGCGCGCAACGATGTGCACTGCGTCAGCATCGAGCACAAGATGGGTATCAAGGCCAGCCCCACCGCCGTGTTGCAGTACGGCGACCACGGTGGCGCGGTGGGCTATTTGGTGGGCCAGGAAAACCGTGGCCTCGAATACATGTTCATCATGATGAACGCCGC
>CAYTZZ010000040.1:0-21324 GCA_964442645.1 uncultured Bordetella sp.
TTTCCATTGGAAAAAATTCTACTTCCAGCTCCTACGCATTTAAGGGACGATTACCTCCCCAAGTCAAAGTAAGAGTAAAGAATGTTGACTCGCGATCTGTCGAACAACTTGAAGTTGGATTCCAGAACACTGAAGGTAAAGGAGTCTTCCGCCCATACATGGACCGACCGTTAAAGACAGGTGAGCAGCTGGTGTTTCACTTTTATGTTGAAAGCGAAGGAGCTTTCTCTATGAAGGCTGTCTACTCAGACCTATCAGTTGCCCAAGGAGTGCCCGGCTATGTTGAGTTAGGTGATGTCGTTGGAGTTGAGATAATTGGCGGTGATATCAAGGTGGCAAAGAAAAGCAGGTGATGTCCCTGTCGCCGCAAAGAAAGCGCCACCCAGCCCAGCAGCTGTAGCTAACCTGATCAACAAGTCTAGCGCACGCTACCCCTCACGCTCAGCCGCGGTTCAAAACCTAGCCGTCGAACAGCCACAAGCAAGCGTAAAGAAAATTGACGCTTGACCCACAACCTCGCCCACATCTTTCCCAGCCCGAGTAGCTAACCAAAATGTTTGCTACAAAAGCGTTCAGAAGAGCGGAAGGAGAGTGGAGTTGGGTTTGAAGCACCCTGAGGGCTGTGAGCGGACAGACCCAGAAACAAAAAACCCACAGACCCGAAAAGGCTGTGGGTTTCATTTTGACCTGAATGGTCGGGGTGAGAGGATTCGAACCTCCGGCCTCTACGTCCCGAACGTAGCGCTCTACCAGGCTAAGCTACACCCCGAAGTGTCCAACCGTAAATTATAGCGTAGCCAATCCAAACTGACTGCACCTCCCCGCGGGGCGTAGATTCAGAATAAACTGAAACCATTCCATTTTCAACCGCCAACGCCCTCGATTGCCATGAACTTCTCAGATCTCATCAAAGCACGCAAAAGCATTCGCGGCTTTCAAAACAAAGCAGTTCCGCAAGCGCTGATTGATGAAATCATCGAAGTGGCCAAGTGGGCGCCGTCTTCCATGAACACGCAGCCCTGGTATGTTCACGTCGTGGCCGGAGAGCCGCTGGAGCGCATCCGGCATGGCAACATGACCAACATGATGAAGGGTGTGCCGGCAAAGCGGGACTTCCCCATGAAGGAGGCGTATGAGGGCCAACACCGCAAGCGCCAGGTGGACATTGCTGTCCAGTTGTTTGAGGCCATGGGGATCGCCCGTGATGACAAGGCCAAGCGCACCGACTGGGTCATGCGTGGGTTTCGCCAATTTGACGCGCCAGTGTCGTTGGTCCTGACCTATGACAAAAAATTGGAGCCCGCGGCCATCAGCCAATTCGACCTGGGAGCTTTTTCGCATGCCATCGTTCTGGCGGCTTGGGAGCGCGGCCTAGGCTGTGTGATCAATGGACAGGGCATCATGCAGTCCAGCGTGGTGCGCGAGCACGCCGGCATTCCGGACGATCAGAACATCATGATCTGCATCGCCATGGGCTACCCTGACGAGACGTTTGTGGCCAATCACGTGAAGTCGGTCCGTGAGCCCAATGAAAATTTTGTGCGCTACGTTGGTTTTTGAGGCCCGCTGAGCCCTTGGATTTGTCAAAGCGCGTAGTGATCCAGTAAAAAAGCCGCAAAGAGCGCCGTCAGGTGGATCAATGAAAAGCGAAAGGTTTTTCGGGCCAAGGCATCAGAGTACTTGCGCATCAGGGCCACCGCGTAGGCAATGAAGCCAATGCTGAGCACGACCGCGCAAATGAGGTAGATCCAGGAGCTCATGCCGAAGGCGAACGGCATCAGGCAGGCCGCGGCCAGCAGCAGGGTGTATAAAAAAATGTGCAGCCGCGTGAAGTCATTGCCATGCGTGACGGGCAGCATGGGCAGGCCAGACTGTCGGTAATCTTCCACGCGGTACAGGGCCAGCGCCCAAAAGTGCGGCGGCGTCCACAGAAAAATGATCAAAAACAGAATGGCGGCCTCGGCTCCCACTTCCCCGGTCATGGCAGCCCAGCCCAGCACGGGCGGCATGGCCCCTGATGCGCCGCCGATGACAATGTTTTGTGGCGTCCGCGGTTTGAGCACCAGGGTGTAGACGATGGCGTAACCCACAAAGGTGGCAAATGTCAGCCACATCGTCAGCGGGTTGACCCAGACATACAGCAAGACCGAGCCCAGGGCGCAGAGCGTGATAGAAAACGCAAGCGCTTGCCAATCGGATAACTGGCCACGCGCGGTCGGACGCCAGGCCGTTCTGCGCATTTTGGCGTCGATGCTCTTTTCAACCAGGCAATTGAAAGCTGCCGCAGCACCTGCCACCAACCAGATGCCCAGGCTTGCCAAGGCCATCAATTGCCATTCTTGCGCGCTGGGCAGCCCGGGAACGGCCAACACCATGCCAATCAGCGCGCAAAAAACAATCAGTTGAATGACGCGCGGTTTGGTGAGTGCGTTGTATTGATGAAAGAGTGTGCCAATCATGGGTTGGGGTTTCGGTGGCTAAAACGCTTTGGGCAAGGCCCCGATTGTGGGTCAAATTTGGCATGGAGACCGCCGACCTTCAGGACGCCTTGTCGATGCGCGTTGACAGCCATGATTCAGCGCGCTGGTCTATCGATTAACTGCACATGACACTGTGTATAATTTCTGATCTAAATCAATCAAAAATCTAATTTCCAGATTCCTTCCCATGAGTTTCAAATCTATTGTCTTCACGGCAGCGCTGCTTGCGGGTACGGTGGTCCAGACGTCACAGGCGCAAGACCTGAAAGGTGACCCCCTGGCAGGCGAAAAAAAGATTGCCATGTGCATTGGATGCCACGGCATTCCGGGCTACCAAGCCAGCTTTCCTGAAGTTCACAAGGTGCCCATGATTTCGGGGCAGGGTGCCAAATACATTTACAACGCACTCATGGCTTACAAGTCAGGTGAGCGTAAGCATCTCACCATGCGCAGCGTGGCAAAGGGCTTGTCTGAGCAAGACGCTGCCGATGTGGCTGCCTACTATGAAGGCCATGGCAAATCGGCGCCCGCCCCCGAGCAGTTGGCAGCGCCCCCGGCCAAAGTGGCCGAATTGCTGACCAAGGGGGGGTGCGTAGGTTGCCACGGCGCCAACTACAGCAAGCCGACCACGCCTGATTTCCCCAAAATTGCAGGACAGCACCGCGACTACTTGTATGTCGCGCTCAAGTCCTACAAGGCTGAGAACACCACAACCTGGGGTCGTGACAACGCCATCATGGGGGGCGTGGCCAAACAGTTCTCCTTGGCCGAACTCAAGATGATTGCGAACTACCTGGGAACCCAGCCTGGCGAACTCAAGATCGTTCCTCAGTCCAAATTCCGTTGAGACCGGTGGGTCATCGCCAGCACTGATTTTCAAGGATTTAAAAGTGAATATGCTTAGCCAACATTGGAACAAAATTGCTTACCGCTGCGCCGCGGCGTTTGCTGGGTTGTCGTCTGCGGCAGCTTATGCCGTGAATGACCTGCCAGGTGGCCCCTCTGTGCGCCAGTTGAACCTGCACGTGCCTGCGACCAAGCTTGCCGAAGAGCAAATCTACCTGCACTGGTTCATGATGATCATTTGCCTGGTCATTTTTGTGGCCGTTTTTGGCGTCATGTTTTATTCGATCTGGAAGCACCGCAAGTCGCTGGGCCACAAGCCTGCCACCTTCCATGAGTCGGTCAAGGTTGAAATTGCCTGGACTCTGGTGCCATTCATCATCGTGATCCTCATGGCGATTCCCGCGACCAAGACCGTGATTGCCCAAAAAGACACGTCCAACGCTGATCTGACCATCAAGGCTACGGGTTACCAGTGGCGCTGGGGCTACGATTACCTCAAGGGCGAAGGCGAGGGTATCGCTTACATTTCGTCCCTGGACAACGAGCACCGCATCCTGTCCAACTCAGGTGCCAAGGGCGCCACGCCCGATGACTATTTGCTGAAGGTTGATAACCCCCTGGTGGTGCCGGTGGGCAAAAAGATTCGCATCATCACCACCAGCTCTGACGTGATCCACGCCTTTGCCGTGCCCTCATTTGGCATCAAGCAAGACGCCATTCCGGGCTTCGTGCGCGACACCCATTTCCGCGCTGAGCGCACCGGCGATTTCTACGGCCAGTGCCAAGAACTGTGCGGCAAAGAGCATGCCTACATGCCCATTCATGTGAAAGTTCTCTCCGAAGCTGATTTCACGGCTTGGGTGCAAAAGAAAAAGTCTCAGGCCCCTGCTGCTGAAGACAAAAAGACGGCTGCTGCTGGTACCGAGCAAGTTGCTCAAGCTGCAGCCCCCGTTCAGAAGTGAATTGCGTTGAAAGACCGAGGTAAACCATGAGTGCTGTTCTCCCTCCCCACGGAAATGTGGCTGACTTGCATGGCCACGACGACCACCACCATCCCCATGGCTGGCGTCGTTGGGTGTACGCCACCAACCACAAAGACATTGGCACGTTGTACCTGCTGTTCGCCTTCACCATGCTGATGTTTGGTGGTGTGCTGGCGCTGGGCATTCGTGCCGAGCTGTTCCAGCCTGGCTTGCAAGTTGTCAACCCCGAGTTGTTCAACCAATTGACCACGATGCACGGCCTGATCATGGTGTTCGGCGCCATCATGCCGGCCTTTGTGGGCTTCGCGAACTGGATGATTCCGCTGCAAATCGGCGCCTCTGACATGGCTTTTGCGCGGATGAACAACTTCAGCTTCTGGCTGATGATTCCTGCCGCCGCCATGTTGGCCTCGTCCTTCTTCATGCCCGGTGGCGCGCCCGCTGCAGGCTGGACCTTTTACGCACCGCTGACCATGCAAATGGGCCCCTCCATGGACGCCGGCATTTTTGCCCTGCACATCCTGGGTGCCTCGTCCATCATGGGCTCGATCAACATCATCGTGACCATTCTGAACATGCGCGCACCGGGCATGACGCTCATGAAGATGCCCATGTTCGTATGGACCTGGCTGATCACCGCTTTTTTGCTGATTGCCGTGATGCCCGTGCTGGCTGGCGCCATCACCATGACACTGACTGACCGTCACTTCGGTACGACGTTCTTCAACCCGGCCGGTGGTGGTGACCCCATCATGTTCCAGCACATCTTCTGGTTCTTCGGTCACCCCGAGGTTTACATCATGATTTTGCCGGCCTTCGGCATCGTCAGCCAGATCATCCCGGCCTTCGCGCGCAAGCAGCTGTTCGGCTATTCCTCCATGGTGTATGCCACGGCTTCTATCGCCATTCTGTCCTTCATCGTGTGGGCGCACCACATGTACACCACCGGCATGCCGGTGACCGGCCAGCTGTTCTTCATGTACGCCACCATGTTGATTTCCGTGCCGACGGGCGTGAAGGTGTTCAACTGGGTGGCCACCATGTGGCGTGGCTCGATGACCTTTGAAACCCCCATGCTGTTCGCTGTGGGCTTCATCTTCGTGTTCACCATGGGTGGCTTCACCGGCCTGATTCTCTCCATGGCCCCGATTGATCTGCAGCTGCAAGACGGCTACTACGTGGTGGCGCACTTCCACTATGTGCTGGTGGCAGGCTCCTTGTTCGCCATGTTTGCCGGTTTCTACTACTGGATTCCCAAGTGGTCTGGGGTGATGTACAGCGAGTCCCGCGGCAAGCTCCATTTCTGGTTGACCTTGATTTCCTTCAACGTCACCTTCTTCCCGATGCACTTCCTGGGTTTGGCTGGCATGCCCCGTCGCTATGCCGACTACCCCATGCAATTCGCCGACTTCAATGCCCTGGCCTCGGTCGGTGCCTTCTTCTTCGGTTTTGCCCAGGTTTACTTCTTCCTGTTCATCGTCCTGCCTTGCATGCGCGGCGTGGGTGAGAAGGCGCCTCAGCGCCCCTGGGAAGGTGCCGAAGGTTTGGAGTGGGAAGTGCCTTCGCCAGCACCTCACCATACCTTTGAAAATCCGCCCAAATTGAACGCAGAAGCCACCAAGGTCATTGGCTAAGGGCGCCCTGACATGACGAACGCGCAACGCCGTCAGAATTTACGCTTGGCCTTGATTCTGGCGGGAGTTGCGTTGTCGTTTGCCTGTGCTTTGGTGTTGAAACTGGTGTTGCTGCGCTCATGATGCAGTCCAACCTTCAGTTGATGCGCAAGCTGCTGGTGGTCAGCGCTGGCATGTTCGCTTTTGGCTATTTGCTGGTGCCTTTGTACCAGGCCTTTTGCGAGTGGTCTGGCGTCAATGTGCTGTCTTTGAGTGAGCGCGAGTCCAAGACCTCGATGAATGGCCGCTCGAGCATGCCTGCCAATACCCAGGTGGACACTTCCCGGCTGATCACCGTCGAGTTCGACACCAATGTGCGTGGCCCTTGGCACTTCGCCCCCCAAACCCGCTCATTGAGGGTGCACCCGGGCGAGCTCACCACGGTGATGTTCGAGTTCCAAAACATCCAAGACCGCACCATGTCTGCGCAGGCCATTCCCAGCTATGCGCCGCAGCAGGCCGCTTCTCACTTCAACAAGGTCGAGTGTTTCTGTTTCAACCAGTACACCTTGGCTCCAGGTGAAAAGAAGCAATGGCCGGTGATGTTCTACATCAACCCCAAATTGTCCAAGGACGTGACCACCATCACGCTGTCGTACACCTTCTTTGAAGTCGGGGTGGGCTCATGAGCGATCAATCCACACCCACCCAAAGCCATTCCTTGCTGCGCGCCTTTGTCATGGTCGCGTGGTCTTTTTTCGGCATCCGCAAGGGCGCCGAACACCGTCAAGACCTGGCCATGGTCACCCCTTTGCAAGTGGTCATTGTGGGTGTGATTTCAGGTTTGTTGTTTGTCTTAGTCCTGGCCCTGGTGGTCACGATTGTCTCGAGTTAAGTAGGAGAAAACGCAATGAGCGCCAACACGCACGGCACCACGCCTTATTACTATGTGCCCGCGCCGTCCAGGCATCCGGCCATGGCAGCCCTGGGATTGTTCTTTGTCATCTTGGGTGCTGGCCAGTGGGTCAACGACACCGACTGGGGCAAGTACTCCTTGCTGCTGGGCATGATCATTTGGCTGACCACGCTCTATCAGTGGTTTGGCGATGCCATCGATGAAAGCCTGCAAGGCCAATACGGCGATCGCATTGACAGCTCGTTCCGTTGGAGCATGAGCTGGTTCATTTTCTCGGAAGTGATGTTCTTCGCCGCTTTCTTCGGTGCTTTGTGGTGGGCACGTGTCCACTCGGTTCCTGCGCTGGGCAACGAAGCCAACAGCCTCATCTGGGCCGACTTCAAAGCGGCGTGGCCCAGCACCTTGGCGGGTGCCACAGCCTCTCCGGCGGGCACCATCGAGCCGTTCACCACCATGGGCCCCTTTTGGTTGCCCACGATCAACACGGCCTTGCTGTTGAGCTCGGGCGTGACCATCACGATTGCGCACCACGCTTTGCGTGAAAACAACCGTGGCAAGACCATCACCTTCATGTGGCTGACGGTGTTGTTGGGCATTGTGTTCTTGTTCTGCCAAGGCTACGAGTATGCACATGCCTACTCAGACCTGAACCTCAAGCTGACCTCGGGTATCTATGGCTCGACCTTCTTCATGTTGACAGGCTTTCACGGCTTCCACGTGTTCCTGGGCATGTTGATGTTGTTGATCATCACCTTGCGTTTGCAAAAAGGCCACTTCTCGGCCGACAGCCACTTTGGCTTTGAAGGTGCCGCTTGGTATTGGCACTTCGTGGACGTGGTGTGGCTTGGCCTGTACGTTCTGGTGTACTGGCTCTGAATGGCAGCCTCACAAAAAACCGCCCCTCGGGGCGGTTTTTTCATGCGCCTAGCGGTATGCCTGTGGGTTTGATCCAGCCCATGGCGTAAGCCAGGATCAGGCAAACAAAGAGGGCCACAGACAAGCCAATGCGCCAAGCCAGGGCGCTGGCCATGCGCTGCGCCTTGTCCTGTTCAGCAGGCCCGCCTCGGACCATGAAAAAGCCAGCGGCCAGCAAGCTGCCCACAATGCCCACGAAAGCCAGTACGATCCACAGTTTCATGATGTCATTATCCTTGCAATCAGGGCTGCAACCATGAGCGTGCAGGACGGCGCTGTCAAAGATTTGCCTCGCCGCTCGGGTGGCGCACTCTTTTCTGCCGTCTGGTGGGGCTTGCTGGCGGCCTCTTTGCTGGTCGCGGGGATCACGGCACGCTTGGGGTTTTGGCAACTTGAGCGGGCCCACGCCAAAGAGGCAGTGCATGACATGATCCTGTCGCGCCAGCAAGAACCCGTCTTGCGCAATGCCGATTGGGGTACCGAGCCGGCGCCCTCAGAATGGCTGCAGCGCCGGGTCGAAGTTCAGGGGCTGTGGTTGCCTCGCTTCACGGTTTACCTGGACAACCGAACCATGCAAGGCCAGGCTGGCTTTTATGTGCTGACCCCACTTCAGTTGCCCAATGGTGCTGTGTTGTGGGTGCAGCGTGGCTGGGTGGCGCGCGACCGTGTGCGCAGCGATTGGCTGCCGCCGGTCGCGACGCCGCAGGGGCCGGTGACGGTTCAGGCAAGGGTGGTGCCTCCGCCTTCCAAGCTCATGGAGCTGGGCCCCGCAGGTCCCGGCACAGAGGGGTTTTCGGCCCTGAGGCACAATGTGGATTTTGAGGCGTTTCGCTTGCAAACCGGCTTGCCCTTGGTGGCTACGCTGCAACAAACAGACGCCGCGTCCGACGGTTTGTTGCGCGAGTGGCCACAGGCGCTGTCGGGCTCCGATAAAAATCGAGGTTACGCTTTCCAGTGGTTTGCGCTGTCGCTTCTTTCACTGCTGTTGTTCGCCTGGTTCCAGGTCTGGAAAAAACTGTCCCATGACTGACCCCTCTGCCTCGCATGACCTCAAACCCGTAGGTTTGACGGTTTACGATTTGCCCAAACCCGAGACCAGCATGCCTGACGGTGCCGCGCGCACGCGGCGCGGTCGCTGGTCGCTGATTTTGTTGGTGCTGGTGTGCGCCGCCCCTGTGCTGTTGTCGTATTTCACCTATTACGTGATTCGACCGGCCGGCCGAATGCACCATGGCGAGTTGATCGAGCCGCAGCGGGCACTGCCTGCTTGGTCCGGCACCGATTTACAGGGCAAGGCCCTGCCACTGGAGCAACTCAAAGGGCAATGGCTGTTGGTGGCGGTGGGTTCGGGCCGTTGTGCCGAAGCATGCGAGCGTGTGCTGTTTGTGCAACGCCAATTGCACAAGTTGCTCAACAAGGACAGTGACCGTGTCGATCGTGTCTGGCTCATCACCGACCCGGCCCCGCCTGCGCCGAGTTTGCTGCAATCGATTGAAGGCGCCACAGTGCTGAGGGTGCCGGCAGACAGCCTGGCGCAATGGCTCACGCCTGCGTCCGGTCAGGCGCTGGAAGAGCACCTTTACTTGGTCGATCCCATGGGCCACTGGATGATGCGCTTCCCTTATCCCCAAGATGCCAAGGTGGTGGCCGGCATGAAGCGCGACCTCGAGCGCTTGATGCGCGCCTCTTCCTCTTGGGACAAACCGGGCCGATGAAAGCTTTATGAAATCCAAAACACTGGCCACCTGGTTGACCTTTTTGACTGGGCCCCTGGGCGGGCACCGTTTTTACCTGATGGGCAAACACGACACGCTGGCTTGGCTCATGCCCATTCCTACAGCCCTGGGGGTGTGGGGCCTAGAGCGTGTTGAAGCGTTTGGGCTGGACGACCCCTTGAGTTGGGTGCTGCTGCCTATTTTTGGCGTGCACATTGCCGCTTGCTGCCTGCAAGCGATCGTGTATGGCTTGTCAACGCCACAGGCATGGAACCAGCGCTTCAATCCTGACGCCAGCCCGGAAGATCCTGCGGGCCGCAGCAACTGGTTCACCGTGTTTGCACTGATCTTCAGCTTGATGGTGGGCACGGCTGCGCTGCTCTCTGCCATTGCTTATGGCACGCAACGTTACTTCGAAACTGTGCTGGACAAGCACAGCCAGGTGAGGGTGATCAGAGAAGAGGCCTGAGCGGCCTAGGGCGCCTCAGCGGTGCGGATGCCACTGCCACTCGGAGGCTTGGGGCGGTTGGGCAAGGTACAGCGTCAAGGCACATGCGGCGCTGACCATGGCCCAGCACAAGAAAAAGCAGAAGGTGTAAACGCCTTGTCGGCTCAACTCGTAGGTCTCTGACAGCCAGAGAATTTCCGAGGGGTCAATGAAGGTGAACAGCACGCCCACCTGCGCAATGGTGATCAGAAATGACGGCCAGACAATCCGCAGCAGGTTAAATGACTTCATGGTGTGCCCCTTCTTGATGGCCAAGCCAGAAGTTTAGGGGGAGTTGCTTGAAACTTGTCTCAGGGTTAACCTGCAAGCAGGACCGCCAAAGTTTGCAGTCACTCACTTGATATGCATCAATTTCTGCGGGTGAGGACCACGCGTTCGGGGCGGGCGCCTTGGGCCTTGCCGGTGATCGGTGGCGGTGGCAGCCGGCTCTCGCCGGGCTCGATCACAAATTCATAGTTCAGGGTGTACCAGGGGCCTTGCACATCAGTTGCGGGTGCAGGGCCCGTTTCGTGCAGGGTATAACGCCCGATCAATGCTTCTGTCACGCCAAACTGCACATCGGTTTCCAGGTGCGGGTCATCGCTGGAATACACCTGAGAAAACTGTGTCTTGTACCCCGGCTTGCAGATCATGAAATGAATGTGCGCGGGGCGCATGTTGTGCCGCCCCAGGGTCTTGACCAAGGTGCCGACGGGCCCGCTGACCGGAATCGGGTAGCCAATGGGTTTGACGCTGCGAAAGCGCACCCTGCCTTGCGCATCGGTGGTGAATTTGCCGCGCAGGTTCATGTCGGCTTGTTCGGGATCCTGATTTTCATAGTAGCCATCGGCGGAGCATTGCCAAACGTCTACCTCGGCATCTGCCACGGCTTGGCCTTGGGCGTCGAGTACCCGCACTTGGGCAAACACGGGGATGCCTGGCGTGGGCGAGCGAACAATGGAGCCGCCCTGGGGGGTGACGGGGGAATGCATGCGCCAGAAGGGCCCCATCAAATTGGCGGTGGTTTCCGTTTGCCCTTTGTTGCCGTTGTTTTGCAAGCACACCAATGAAGACACGCCCAGGGAGCCAGCAGCCAGGGCGACTTCATTGTGAGAGGCGTTGGTGAGTTGGCCCAGCCGGGCGATCAAGCCAATGGCCTGGTGAAACTCGGGCTCCGTCAGATGGACCTCACGGACAAAGCCGTGCAAGTGACGCACCAGGGCACTGAGAATGTCGCGCGTGCGAGGGTCTTGTGCACGCGCCATCTCGTTCAAGACAGCCTGGGTCAATTCGTCGGGATTGCGGATGGGCATGAGAAAGCTTTCAAGGGCGTTGGATGCGTCAAGGGGTATCGTAGCGAAAATCGCAGCCGGCTAGGGTTTCACCTCGCACAGATGACATGCATGTCTTGTTAACTTCCTTGTCTGATTGCGGTGAGGCTTCTGTCGCTGGGGTTACAGCGAAAGACTCTTGATCGTCCTCTAATCACTTCAAATTTTGTTGACCCCTTTTCAGGAGACATTCCATGATTCGCAGAAATCTGATCCGTACCTTTGCGGCTGTGGCAGCTGCCCTGGCTTTTGGCGCTTCGGCCCAAAGCGATTACCCCAACCGTCCCATCACGATGGTGGTGCCCTGGGGGGCCGGTGGCGGCACCGACGCCACGGCGCGAATTGTGGGCACCTTGCTCGAAAAAGAATTGGGTCAACCGGTCAACGTGGTGAACCGTACCGGCGGCAACGGCGTGGTGGGCCACTCGGCCATCGCATCTGCCGCACCCGATGGCTACACCCTGGGCATGATCACCGTGGAAATTTCCATGATGCACTGGGCGGGCCTGACGCAACTGACCCCGCGCGATTACACGCCCTTGGCACTGTTCAACATTGACCCCGCCGGTGTCACGGTGCGTGCCGACGCACCCTACAAGAACCTGGACGACCTGATCAAAGCGGTGCGTGCCAATCCTGGCAAGTTCAAGGCTTCGGGCACAGGCCAAGGCGGCATTTGGCACCTGGCGCTGGCCGGCATGCTGAAAGACCTCAAGCTGGAAAACTCTGCTGTGCCTTGGGTGCCTTCCAACGGCGCAGCACCCGCCATGAACGACTTGGCAGCAGGCGGCATTGAAATGGTCACCTGCTCCTTGCCTGAAGCGCGTGCGCTGATTGACGCCGGCAAGGCCCGCCCCTTGGCAGTGATGGCCAGCCAACCTTCTGCCTTGTATCCCAACGTGCCGACCCTCAAAGCGGCGACCGGTAGCGACTGGACTATTGGCGCATGGCGCGGCATTGCCGGCCCCAAGGGCTTGCCAGCCGATGTGCAGGCCAAACTGGGCGCTGCCTTGAAGAAAATTTACGACAGCAAGGATTACCAAAACTTCATGGCCGGCCGTGGCTTTGGCGTGATCTACGCTGACAGCAAGGGCTTTGAGCAATTCATGGCCAAGGGCGATGCCGACATGGGCAACGTCATGAAGTCTCTCGGCCTGGCCAAGTAATTTTCTTGCAAACCCTACAGACGAAGCCCCTCTCCAGGGGCTTCGTTCTGTGTGCAACCCTCAGAGCATGCCATGAAATTCAATGACGCCATCAGTGGAGCCGCCTTGCTGGCGCTGGCACTGGCGATCCTGTTCAACGTTTCCAGTTTTCCCAATATCCCTGGGCAAAACATTGGACCTTCGGCATTTCCTGGATTGCTGGCGTTGTTGTTGGCCGGTTGCGCCATTGCCTTGATCATCAAAGGCTTGCGCGGTCAAAACCGCCAGCAATGGCTGCAGTTCGGCGCCTGGATGCAGTCGTGGTTTCACCTGCGCAACTTCTTGATCACCGTGGGCTGCTTGCTGTTCTACATCTTGGTGTCGAACGGCTTGGGTTTCATCCTCACGGCCATTTTGGTGTTGTGCGCCATGTTCTGGGCCTTGGAAGTCAAGCCCAAGCTCATCGTGCCGGTGGCGGTGGTGGTGACCTTGGTGGTGCACACCATTTTTTACAAAGGCCTGCGCGTGCCTTTGCCTTGGGGCATCTTGCTGCCCATCCAGTGGTAAGGAGAACAGACCATGACTTACGCTGTGATGATGCAAGCCATTGGCTTGGTGTTTGACCCCTATGTGCTGTTGGTGATTTTGTGTTCGGCCCTTTTTGGCTTGTTTGTCGGTTGTATTCCTGGGCTGACTGCCACCATGGCCACGGCGCTGTTGGTGCCGATCACTTTTTTCATGCCTCCTGTGCCTGCCGTCGCCGCGATCGTGACCGCGACAGCCATGGCCATTTTCTCGGGCGATATTCCAGGCGCGCTGTTGCGAATACCTGGAACGCCGGCTTCCGCGGCTTACACCGATGAGTCCTATCAGATGACTTTGAAAGGGCAGGCAGAGATGGCCCTTGGCGCTGGCCTGGTGTTTTCAGCCATTGGGGGCTTGTTTGGCACCATTGTGATGATTTTCTTTTCCCCTGCGCTGGCCGACGTCGCGCTTAAGTTTTCGTCCTTCGAGTATTTTTGGCTGGTGGTGCTGGGCTTGGCCGGCGCGGTGTTCATCGGAAACGCCAGCGTTTTGAAAGCGGGCATTTCCTTGATCCTGGGATTGCTCGTGGCGTGTATTGGCTTGGAGAATCCAGCCGGCCACCCCCGCTTCACCATGGGCTTGGAGCAATTGATGAGTGGCGTCGAATTGATCCCCATGATGGTGGGTATGTTTGCCATCTCAGAGCTGTTGCGCTACATCACCAACATGGATCCGCCAGCAGTGATTGCAACCGAGAGAGTGGGCAATATTTTTTCCGGTATGTGGGACTTGCTCAAGAAGTACCGTTGGCCTTTGGTGCGCGGCAGTGCCTTGGGCACCATCATTGGCATTCAGCCGGGCTCGGGTGCCGACATGGCCTCGTGGATGAGCTATGCCATGAGCAAGAAGTTTTCCAAAGAGCCCGAGAAGTTTGGCACCGGCCACGTCGAAGGCATTGTGGAATCAGGCGCGGCCAACAACTCTTCCCTGGCAGGGGCCTGGATCCCAGCCATTGTGTTTGGTATCCCTGGCGACTCCATCACCGCGATTGCCATTGGCGTGCTCTACCTGAAAAACATGAACCCGGGGCCGATGATTTTCGTCAACAACCCAGAGAATATTTATGCGATTTTTCTGGTGTTCATTCTGGCCAACATCATCATGATTCCGCTGGGGTGGCTGACCGTGCGTGTGGCCACCAAAATTTTGCGTGTCGCGCGCAATTTGCTTATGCCCACGATTTTGCTGTTCTGTATCGTGGGCTCGTTTGCCATCAACAATTCGGTCTGGGGCGTGGTGTTGATTCTGTTCTTCGGCGTGGCCGCCTTCGTGCTTGAGGAAAATGGCTTCCCGGTCGCTCCCGCCATTTTGGGGGTGGTGCTGGGCACCATGATGGAGGAAAACTTTGTGACCTCCCTGATCAAGTCCGATGGCGACCCGCTGGTGTTTTTCACCCGCCCAATTGCCATGTGGCTGGCCGCAGGCACCTTCATCATCCTGTTGTGGCCTGTGGGCGCCTGGCTGGTTCAACGCTTGCGGGGCAGGCCCGCCGTGGGGGCTTGAGCCAGCCGCTCCAATAGCCCTAGGTTTCCTACGGAAAAGACTCCCTGATAGATTACAGCCTTGAAGGGGAGTAGCTCCCGCTAAAGACAGTACAGGGAGGCGCAAAAGCGTCACTGTCTTTGGTATTAACAGGTCGTCACTACGAAGTAAAAACTTCCGGCCTGTTGGGCATATTTCATCACGCCATGCCGAGCAAGACCTTCGATCCGTTGCCCATTGGGGCACGTCGAAGTGTTCGCTTGAAGGCAGGTCGCTGTACCTCCTAGAGTTCCACTGCGCGTGTCCGTTTGGGTTGAGATTGATGTCAACCTGGAGTTTGCTCGTGGAATTTTTATCTGCTTCTTGGTGGTCTGCCCTGCTGGCGATCGTTTTGATCGACCTTGTGCTGGCGGGCGACAACGCCATCGTCATCGCGCTCGCCGCGCGAAACCTTTCACCTCAATTGCAAAAGCGCGCCATCCTGTGGGGAACCGTGGGTGCCATCGCTGTGCGAACCGTCATGACCTTGTGCGTGGTCTGGCTGCTCAAAATTCCAGGCCTGATGCTGGTGGGCGGCCTGGGCTTGCTGTGGGTGGCCTACAAGCTGTTGGCCGACACAGGCGATGGTTCGCACGACGGCCCTGTGGCCAGCACCTTCTGGGGTGCCATGAAGACCATTGTGGTCGCGGACGCCCTCATGGGCATTGACAATGTGCTGGGCGTGGCTGGTGCCGCCCACGGCTCGATGGACCTGGTGGTGTTGGGCCTGCTGATCAGTGTGCCCATCATGGTCTTGGGCAGCTCCGTGGTGCTGCGACTGGTCGAACGCTTCCCCATCATCATCACCCTGGGCGCTGCCGTGCTGGCGTTCACGGCGGCCAAGATGATCATCGAAGAGCCGCTGCTCGACCCCTTGTTTGACGCTTCCGGCTGGATGCCGACCGTGGCGCGCATTGCGACCTATGTCGTGGCCATCACGGGCGTTCTCGGTTTGGGTTGGTGGACCCTGCGCCGCGAATCTGCTGAAAAAACCACTTCCTCCGCTGCTTAAGCCCCTTCATTGACACACTAAGGAGAATGACAACATGGACAAAATGATCGTGGTTCTGGATGACGCAGAGTTCGCCTTGCAACAATTGCTGCCCATGCGCGTGAATGGGGTGGCCACCTGTTGGATGCTGGTGGCTTGCCCGCCGCGCCTGACGCGCCACGCCAGCCGCTGGGTCAGCCGCTCGGCACGGGAGGCCTGGCGCGCCAAGTGGTCGCAGGACCTGCTCGACAAAGTGGAAGCCGTGCTGTTGAAGCCGGGCGACCAGGTGCGCCGTTTTGAGGTGAAGGGAACCCTGGCGGAGTTCACCCAAAGCCTGCAGCGCGACATGGGGCCGGCTCGCGTGCTCGATGCCCGCCGTCCCAAGCTGGGCTACGACGCGCCGCCTGCCACCGAGGGCCAACCCATGCCCCGCGACGGCCGTTTGACGCTGTCTGGCAGCACGGCGGCCATGGGCGCCCTGCTGATTCTGGCGGCCGAGTAAGGCGCAGGCTCTAGGCAGCGTCTGTCAGGGCACATGCCACCGGGTGTGCACCCAGCAACTGGGTGCACACCTCGGGTTTGAGTGACACCAGAAACCCGCGTCGCCCCCCATTGATGTAAATGCGGGGCAAAGCCAGGATCGACGACTCGATGTACACCGGCATGCTGCGCCGCGTCCCAAAAGGCGATGTGCCGCCGACCAAATAGCCACTGTGGCGTTGGGCGACTTCGGGCTCGCAAGGGGCCACCGACTTCGCGCCAATTTGGCGTGCCAGGTTCTTGGTGGAGACCTTGCAATTCCCATGCATCAGCACCACCAGTGGCTTGGCATCCTGGTCTTGCATGATCAGGGTTTTGACGACGCAAAACGGGTCGACCCCCAACTCGCTGGCGCTGCGCAAGGCGCCGCCATGGGGCTCGTAATCGTAGGGGTGTTCGGTGAACTCAACCCCTTGGGACCGCAAAATGGCGGTGGCCGGGGTTTCGCTGACGTGCTCTTTCTTGGCCATGCCAGCCCTTGGGCTCAGGTGCGGCGGTCGAGCAATTGTTCGGCCAAAGCCATCAAGGCCTGTCGGTAGGGACTGTCGGGCAGAGCCGAAAGGGCGGCGATGGCGCGTTGGGCTTCCATGCTCGCAGCGGCGCGTGTGGCTTGCATGGCACCTGTGTTGCGCACGATGTTGACAATGGGCTCGAGCTCTTCGGTGTTGCCTTCTTCAATGGCGCGCTGCAAGATGGCTCGCTCCTGGGGCGAGCAACGTTGCATGGCAATGATCAGGGGCAGGGTGGTTTTGCCTTCGCGCAAATCGTCGCCCAGGTTTTTGCCCAGCTCGGCGCTGTCGCCTTCATAGTCCAGCACGTCGTCAATCACCTGGAAGGCGGTGCCCAGGGCCTGGCCATATTGGGCGCAGGCTTCTTCCAGGGCCGCATCGCTGTGGGCCAGGACGGCCGGCAGGCGGGCACTGGCTTCAAACAATTTGGCTGTTTTTGAGCGAATCACCCGCAGGTAGCCGGCCTCGTCCAGGCTGGCATCGTGCATGTTCATCAGCTGCAGGACCTCGCCTTCGGCGATCACATTGGTGGCGTCGGCCAGGATGTCCATGACGCGCATGATCCCGCAGTCCACCATCATTTGAAAGGCGCGCGAGTACAAAAAGTCGCCCACCAGCACGCTGGCGGGGTTGCCAAAGGACACATTGGCGGTGGCACGGCCTCGGCGCAGGGTGGACTCGTCCACCACGTCGTCGTGCAGCAGGGTGGCGGTGTGGATGAACTCCACCACGGCCGCCATGTTAAAGCGCTGCGGGTCGGCATAGCCGATGGCCCCTGCCATCAGCAGCAGCAGGGCCGGGCGCAGGCGTTTGCCGCCGGCCGAAATGATGTACGAGGAGACCTCGCCCACCAGGGGAACGCCTGAGTTGAGCCTTTGGGCAATGACGCGGTCGACCTCCGCCATGTCGGGGGCGATCAGGGCAAGGGCGGCAGCGGTGCTGTTGGAGGTGGTCAAGGTCAGTGGCCCGTTGGTAAGCAAGTCGATTATAGGGAGCCAGCCATGTGCTCCCCTGGGCTGGGTGCGGCTGATTTGCGTTGGATTGGAAAAGTGCTAGAATCATGGGTTCTGCGGAAGTTGGTCTGCAGAAATTCAAAGTTTTCTTTGAACCATCCTTCCTAAGAGGTCCTTATGTACGCGGTCATAAAAACCGGTGGCAAACAGTATCGTGTTGCTGCTGGCGAAAAAATTAAAGTAGAACAGATTGCTGCGGACGTTGGCCAAGAGATTGTGATCGACCAGGTTCTGGCCGTCGGAAACGGCGCCGAAATCAAGGTTGGCACCCCCTTGGTGTCCGGTGCATCCGTCAAAGCCACTGTGGTGGCGCATGGCAAGCACGACAAAGTGCGCATTTTCAAAATGCGCCGTCGCAAGCACTATCAAAAACGCCAGGGGCATCGTCAGCAGTTCACCGAGCTGCAGATTGCTTCGATCCAAGCCTGATTGAGGAGCATTTGACATGGCACAGAAAAAAGGCGGCGGCTCTACGCGAAACGGTCGTGACTCCAAGCCCAAGATGCTGGGCGTCAAGGCTTTTGGTGGCGAACAGATCAGCGCAGGCTCGATCATCGTGCGCCAACGTGGCACCAAGTTCCATGCAGGCGTGAACGTCGGCATCGGCAAGGACCACACCCTGTTCGCCCTGGTGGACGGTCAGGTGTCCTTTGCGGTCAAAGGCTCGCTGAACAAGCACACGGTCAACGTGACCCCGGTCTGAGGCTGGTTTCACCGACCCGACAAAGCCCCGCAAGTCGGGGCTTTGTTTTTGGATCCCCATTAAGATACCCCCATGAAATTCGTTGACGAAGCCTTTATCGACATTGCCGCAGGCGATGGGGGCAATGGCTGCGTCTCGTTTCGCCACGAGAAGTACAAAGAGTTCGGCGGCCCCAACGGGGGCGACGGCGGCCGTGGTGGTCACGTCTATGCCGTGGCCGATGTGGCCTTGAACACCCTGGTGGACTTCCGCTTCTCACGCCGCCATGAGGCCCGCCGCGGGCAACATGGCATGGGCTCCGACATGTTTGGCGCCGCCGGCGATGACATCACCTTGCGCATGCCCGTGGGCACCATCATTGCCGATGCAGAAACCGGCGAGGTGCTGCATGAACTGCTGGTGCCCAACGAGCTGGTCATGATCGCCAAGGGCGGTGACGGCGGCTTTGGCAACATGCGCTTCAAGAGCGCCATCAACCGTGCGCCGCGCCAAAAAACACCCGGCCATCCGGGCGAGCGGCGCAGCCTGAAGCTGGAGCTCAAGGTGCTGGCCGATGTCGGCTTGTTGGGCATGCCCAATGCGGGCAAGTCCACCCTGATTTCGGCCATTTCCAACGCCCGACCCAAGATTGCCGACTATCCCTTCACCACCTTGCACCCCAATTTGGGCGTGGTGCGTGTGGGTCCCAGCCAGAGTTTTGTGGTGGCCGACGTGCCCGGGCTGATTGAAGGCGCCTCCGAAGGTGCAGGCCTGGGCTTGCAATTCCTGCGGCACTTGCAGCGCACCCGTTTGCTGCTGCATTTGGTCGACCTGGCGCCCTTTGACGACAGCGTGGACCCGGCCGCCCAGGCCAAGGCCATCGTGGCCGAATTGAAAAAATACGATGCCGAGCTGTACAACAAACCGCGTTGGCTGGTGCTGAACAAGCTCGACATGGTGCCAGCCGATGAGCGCGTAGCGCGCGTCAAAGATTTTTTGAAGCGCTACAAGTTCAAAGGGCCGGTGTTCGAAATTTCTGCGTTGACGCGCGAGGGCTGCGAGCCCTTGGTGCAAGCCATCTACCAGCACGTCAAGGCGCAGCAGGTGCTCGAACAGCCGCCGATCGACATCGACCCGCGCTTCACCGAGCCGGGCACCTCCTAATTTCTGGCGGATTTCGCATGGGTCACTCCACTGTGTTGCGCGACGCCCGTCGCATCGTCATCAAAGTTGGCTCCAGCCTGGTGACCAACGAAGGCCGAGGCCTGGACGAGGCCGCCATTGGCGAATGGTGCCGCCAGATGGCCCAACTGGTGGCCGGTGTGCATGGCCAGCCGGGGCGCGAGGTCATCATGGTGTCCAGTGGCGCGATTGCCGAGGGCATGAAGCGCCTGGGCTGGCGCACCCGGCCGCATGAAATTCACGCCTTGCAAGCCGCTGCAGCGGTGGGCCAGATGGGCCTGGCCCAGATGTACGAGACCAAGCTGCGCGAAAACGGCTTGTGCAGCGCGCAGGTCTTGCTCACGCATGCCGACCTGGCCGACCGTGAGCGTTACCTGAACGCCCGCTCGACCTTGTTGACCCTGCTGCAACACGGCGTGCTGCCGGTCATCAATGAAAACGACACCGTGGTCAACGACGAAATCAAGTTCGGTGACAACGACACTCTGGGGGCGCTGGTGGCCAACTTGGTCGAGGCTGATGCCTTGGTCATCCTGACCGATCAGAAGGGCTTGTACAGCGCCGACCCTCGCCGTGACCCTAACGCCACCTTCATTCACGAAGCCCGCGCGGGCGACCCGGCGCTGGAGGCCATGGCTGGTGGCGCCGGCTCCAGTCTGGGCAAAGGCGGCATGATCACCAAGATCTTGGCGGCCAAGCGTGCCGCCGGTTCAGGCGCCTCCACGGTGATTGCCTGGGGCCGAGAGTCCGACGCCTTGTTGCGCTTGGCCCAAGGCGAAGCCATTGGCACCTTGCTGGTGGCGCAGACGCAAAAGCAGCAAGCGCGCAAGCAATGGATGGCCGATCACTTGCAACTGCGCGGCAGCATCACCCTCGATGAAGGGGCCGTGGCCAAAGTGCGTGACGAAGGCAAAAGCCTGCTGCCTATTGGCATGGTGGCCGTCGAGGGCGAGTTTTCGCGGGGCGAGGTGATTGCCATTCGCGACGCCAGCGGCCAGGAAATTGCACGCGGCCTGGCCAACTACGCCAGCGCCGAGGCGCGCTTGCTCTGCCGCAAGCCCTCCACCGAATTCGAGGCCCTGCTGGGCTACGTCGCCGAGCCCGAGATGGTGCACCGCGACAACCTCGTGCTCTCCCGCTGACACCGTCATTGCGAGGCCCGTAGGGCCGCGGCAATCCCTCTCCGGGGAGAGATCGCCGCGCTGCGCTGACGTTACCGCGCTCGCGATGGCGCTGTTCAGGGATGTCGAAACGGTGTTTGAGGGTCGGGCTCGAAGCTGGCACCGGGCGGCAACTCCAGCTCATGAGGCGCACGCACCAGGCCCATGCCAGGCGCGTGGTCGCCTGATTCGGCCTCGGCTTCGCGTGAGCGCGGCCCGCCTCGCAAATAGCGGTTGCGATGGTCCTGGCGTGGCAGATAGCGGGCCAATTCCGTCAGAGCCATTTCATAGACCCCGCGCTTGAATTCCACCACCACGTCCAGTGGCACCCAGTAGTCGTTCCAACGCCAGGCGTCGAACTCGGGGTGGTTGGTGGCGCGCAGGTTCAAATTCCAGTCCTGCGCGACAAGCTGCAACAGGTACCAGATTTGTTTCTGTCCCTTGTAGTGACCTCGCGCATCCCGTCGGATGTAGCGGTCTGGCACCTCATAGCGCAACCAGTCACGGGTGCGGGCCACAATGCGCACATGCTCCGGCTGGAGCCCCACTTCTTCGTGCAGTTCGCGGTACATCGCTTGCTCCGGGCTTTCGCCCCGGTCGATGCCGCCTTGCGGAAACTGCCAGCTGTGGGTTCGGATGCGCTTGCCCCAGAACACCTGTTTCCTCTGGTTGAGCAAGATGATGCCGACGTTGGGCCGAAAGCCGTCCCG
>CAYTZZ010000041.1:0-20201 GCA_964442645.1 uncultured Bordetella sp.
CCGGTTAGAGGTGGGAGCGTCCATCCCATTGAGCGAAGCGCGGCGATCTCTCTCCTGCGAGAGATTGCCGCGGCCCTGCGGGCCTCGCAACGACGGGGCGGGATGACTTTAGGGGAGAGGAAAGGCCGTACTCAAGCTCTCACCCCGCCCCAACCCCAATTCCGCCAACCCAGGCAGGCTCCCACTCAACACGTTGTCGGTTTGCATGGAAGCCAGGTTGTCGCGGCTCATCAAGGGTTCGCCGGGTGCCCATTCCATGGCCAGGGCTTGCAGGTAAGCCACGGCGTGGGGCAAGGGAAAGATGGGACGCGCGCACCCAGCCCAGCGGCCGGCGTGCTGCACCAGTTGCGCCAGGGTGAGCACCTCGGGGCCGCCGAGCTCATAGACCTGGCCGGCCGTGCGGGGGTTGTCCAGCGTGGCCATGAGGGCGCGTGCCACGTCCTGCACCGACACCGGCTGAAAGCGGGTGTGGGCACCTGCCAAAGGCATCAAGGGAAACACTTTTTGCAGTTTGGCGAATAAATTGATGAAGTCATCGTCTTTGCCAAAAATGACACTGGGGCGAAGCAGGGTCAACGCCAAGCCTTGCGCACTCGCCAGCGATTGCAGCGCACGCTCGCCTTGGGCCTTGCTGCGCTGGTACATCGAGGGGCCTTGCAAATCGGCGCCCAGCGCGCTGACATGCACCAGCCGCCGCACACCGGCCGCCAGGCAGGCGTGGGCCACCGTGGTGGGCAGCGTGACATGCAATTGCTCGAAGCGCGCTTCATCGCCATGCAACACGGCCACCAGGTTGACCACCGCATCGTGGCCTGCGATCAGTTGGCGCAAGCTGTCGGCATCGTGCACATTGGCACGCACCACGGTGACGAAGGGCAGCATTTGCACCGACCGCGCCGGCAGCCGGCGGGTGGGCACGGTCACTTGAATGCCGCGGCGATTGAGCGCCTCACACAGGTGACGACCGACGAAACCGGACCCACCCAGAACCAGAACTTTTTTCATGGCGCGACTTTAGCGCGTTCAGGTATACCGCTTGTTGCGCAGGTTATTTTTGATTTCCTTGAGCTGCGGCTGCAGCTGCGCGCCAATGCGCAAGGCCACGCGGGTGGCCAGAATGTCGATGATCAACAGGTGCAGCAAGCGTGAGACCATGGGGCTGTAACGGTCGAAGCCCTCGGGATGATCAGCCGCAAGATGCACATGGCCCGCCGAGGCCAAGGGCGAGCCGCTGGCAGTGATGACCAGGGTGGACGCGCCTTTGCGGCGCGCAATGTCGCAGGCGTCCATCAGGTCGCGGGTGCGCCCTGAGTTGGACACAATCACGGCGCAGTCGCCGGGGCCCAGCAGTGTGGCGCTCATGACCTGCATGTGGCCATCGCTGTAGGCAATGCTGTTGAGCCCCAGCCGAAAAAACTTGTGCTGCGCATCTTGCGCCACGATGCCCGAGTTGCCGACCCCATAGAACTCCACGCGCTTGCCTTGGCGATGCGCCTCGACCAGCGCCTCGGCGGCGCGGTCGATGGCCGGCGTGCTCGCGTCGTTGCGGTATTTGAGAAAGGCGGCGACCGCGTTGTCGATGACCTTGACCACCACATCGTTGATCTTGTCGTCGGCATCGACACTGCGGTGCACAAAGGGCACGCCCTCGCTGACGCTGCCGACCAGCTTGAGCTTGAAGTCGGACAGGCCGTCATAGCCAATGCTGCGGCAAAAGCGCACCACCGTGGGTTTGCTCACATGGGCCCGCTCGGCCAACTCGCTCACGGGCAAGTTGGCAAAGCTGCGCGGGTCGCTCAGCACCAGTTTGCCAACACGCTGCTCTGCAGGGGGCAAAGAGGGCAGGCAGGCTTTGATGCGTTCCAGCATGGCAGTGCTCCGATGAAAAAACTCAGGCCTCTTCGTTCCAGCAATGCCCGTCGCGCGCAATCATGGCGCTGCTGGCGCTGCTGGCGCTCGGTCCCCAGGTGCCCGCGGCGTAGGGCCGTGGCCCTTGCGCGTCTTTGCGCCAGTGGTCCAGCAAGGGCTCGACCCATTGCCAGGCCTCTTCTTGTTCGTCGCTGCGCACAAACAGGTTCAGGCGGCCATCGATGGCGTCCAACAGCAAGCGCTCGTAAGCCCCCACGCGGCCCGCGCCAAAGCGTTTGTCAAAGTCCAGGTCGAGCTGGACTGGGGCCAGGCTGATGGCGTTGCTCTGGCCACGCGACTCGGCCTGTGACAGCAAGTGCAGCTCCAGGCCGTCTTGCGGTTGCAGCTTGATGACCAGTTGGTTCACGCAGCCCGTGGGCGTTTGAAAAATGCTGTGCGGTGCCGGCCGGAAATTCACCACGATGCGGGCATCGCGTTGCGCCAGGCGCTTGCCGGTGCGGATGTAAAAAGGCACGCCGGCCCAGCGCCAGTTGGCGATTTCTGCACGCAAGGAGACAAAGGTTTCGGTGCCGCTGTGCGGCTGCACGCCGCTTTCTTCGCGGTAGCCCGGCACGTCCTGGCCGCCGATGCGGC
The DNA here is from genome assembly GCA_964442645.1 of uncultured Bordetella sp. Lineage (GTDB taxonomy): Bacteria > Pseudomonadota > Gammaproteobacteria > Burkholderiales > Burkholderiaceae_C > Limnohabitans. The sequence continues at coordinate 2,503 of CAYTZZ010000041.1, forward strand.
CTGCGGTGTACTGGCCACGCACCACATGGTTTTCCAGGGTCTGCGGGGTCCAGGGCTTGAGCGAGCGCAGCACCTTGAGCTTCTCATCGCGAATGGCATCGGCGTGCGCATTGATGGGCGGCTCCATGGCCAGGGCACAGAGCAATTGCAAGGCGTGGTTTTGCACCATGTCGCGCAGGGCGCCGGTCTGGTCGTAGAAGGCGCCACGCTTTTCCACGCCCAATTCTTCGGCGATCAAAATCTGGATGTTGGCAATGGTCTCGCGGCGCCACAAGGGCTCGAACAAGGCGTTGCCAAAGCGCAGGGCAAACAGGTTTTGCACCGAGGGCTTGCCCAGGTAATGGTCGATGCGAAACACCTGACGCTCGCTGAAGCAGCGGCGAACCGCGGCGTTGATGGCGCGGTGGCTGGGCAGGTCGTGGCCCAGCGGCTTTTCCAGCACGATGCGGGTGCGCGCATCGTTCAGGCCGGCCGCGGCCAGTTGCTCGACCACCGGGATGAACAAGGCGGGCGCGGTGGCCACATAGAGCACCACGGTGTCGGCGTGGCGGGCTTGCAAACATTCGCGAATGTGGACGTAGTCTTCGGCTTTGGACAGGTCGGCGCGCACGTAATGCAGCATTTGCGCAAAGCGCTCGAACTCTTGTGCTGCTTGCGGGCGCTTGTCGCCTTCGACCTGGTGAAAGCGTTCCTGGATCAGGGCGCGGTAGCGGGCATCGTCCAGCGTGTCGCGTCCCACGCCAATGATGCGCCCGCCCTCGGGCAAGGTGCCATGGCGGAAGGCTTGAAACAAGGCCGGCACCAGTTTGCGCCAGGCCAGGTCGCCGGTGCCGCCGAAGAGGACAAGGTCAAAGCTCATGATGTATCAATGTTACATATAATGACATTTATAAGTGTAACTTAGTTTCTTTGTGTTGTCTGCTACGCTGTTCGTGACGGCACAGGGCACAGGATAATCAGGTCATGAACCAACTCGACGCTCTCAAACAATTCACCACCGTGGTGGCCGACACCGGCGACTTCAAGCAACTCGCGCAGTTTCAGCCGCAAGACGCCACGACCAACCCCTCGCTGATCCTCAAGGCGGTGCAAAAGCCTGAGTACCAGCCGCTTTTGAAAGACGCTGTGGCGCGCTTTGGCCATCTGCCCATGGACGAAGTGATCGACCGCCTGCTGGTGCGTTTTGGCTGTGAAATTTTGTCCCTGATTCCAGGCCGTGTGTCCACCGAAGTGGATGCACGCCTGAGCTTTGACACGGCGGCCACGGTGGCGCGTGCGCGACGCATCATGGCGCTGTACCAGGCCGAGGGTGTCGCGCGCGAGCGGGTGCTGATCAAAATTGCTTCGACCTGGGAAGGCATTCAGGCGGCGGCCGAATTGGAGCGCGAGGGCATTCGCACCAACCTGACCTTGCTGTTTGCGTTCTGCCAGGCCGTGGCCTGCGGTCAGGCCAAGGTGCAACTGATTTCGCCGTTTGTCGGCCGCATTTACGACTGGTATAAAAAGTCTGTCGGCGCGGCCTGGGATGAAGCGGCGCAGGCGGGCGCCAACGATCCGGGCGTGAAGTCGGTGCGCCAGATTTACCAGTACTACAAGAAGCACGGCATTGCCACCGAGGTGATGGGCGCGAGCTTTCGCAATGTGGGTCAGATCACGGCCTTGGCCGGGTGCGATTTGTTGACCATCAGTCCGGACTTGCTGGCGCAACTGGCGGTCACAGAGGCGCCGCTGACGCGTGCTCTGGATCCTGCCGCCGCACGTTCGCTTGACCTGAAAGTGGTCAGCTACGACGAAGCGGGCTTTCGCTACGCGCTGAACGAAGACGCCATGGCCACCGAAAAACTGGCCGAGGGCATTCGCGCGTTCTGCGTCGATGCCGTCAAGCTCGAAGGCTTGATGAAAGCCTGAGAGGCTGAACATGCCAGCCTTTCTTCGACTGGACCAAGCAGCTTCGTGGGATGCGCTGTGTTCGCAAGCCACTGCCATGCGATCGCTGGATGTGCGTGCTGCGCTGGCGCAGGACCCCACACGGGTGGCCGCCTTCAGCCAGGCCGCGCCGCATGTGTATGCTGACTTGTCCAAGCACCACTGGACGCCTGCGCTGGAAGTGCAGTTGCAACAGCTGGCCGTGGAAACTGGCGTGCTGGCTCAGCGTGATGCCATGTTCGCAGGTGCCGTGGTCAATGGCACGGAGCAGCGTCAGGTGATGCACTGGCTGTTGCGGCAACCGTCCGCGCAAGGCCTGCCGGTTGAACTGCATGCCTCACTGAGAGAGGTTCAGTCCACCTTGGACGCCATGCTGCAGTTTGCCGAACAGGTGCGTGACGATCCCGCCATCACCGATGTGGTTCACATTGGCATCGGCGGCTCCGACCTGGGGCCGCAGATGGCGGTGCAGGCCTTGCGCCCTTATGCATTGAAAGGCAAGCGCTTTCATTTTGTGTCCAATGTCGATGGTCATGAGTTGGACGAGGTGTTGCAAGGCTTGTCGGCTTCGCGAACACTGTTTCTGATTGCTTCCAAAACCTTCACCACGATCGAGACCATGACCAATGCGCGTTCAGCGCGGTCGTGGTTTTTGGGGCAGCAAGGCGGCGAAGTGGCTCGCCACTTTGTGGCCTTGACCACGAATGTGGCCGAGGCGGCCGCCTTTGGCATTCACACTTGCTTTGGCTTTTGGGACTGGGTGGGCGGGCGTTACTCCTTGTGGTCGGCCATCGGCCTGCCGTTGGCCATCGCCATTGGCGCCGAGGGCTTCCGCTCCTTCTTGGCGGGCGGGCATGCCATGGACCAGCATTTCCTGCATGCAGCGCCTGCGGCCAATTTGCCTTTGCGCTTGGGCTTGTTGGATGTCTGGTACCGCAATGGCTTGGGTTACGCCAGCCGCTGCATTGCGCCGTACCACAGTGGCTTGCGGCGCTTCCCCGCGTATCTGCAACAGCTGGAAATGGAAAGCAATGGCAAGCGGGTGGACCATGCAGGCCGTGCCTTGCCTTATGGCACGTCTGCGGTGCTGTGGGGCGAGCCGGGCACCAACGGTCAACATGCTTTCTTTCAGATGCTGCATCAGGGGACCGACATCGTGCCTGTGGAATTCATCGCTGTGCGCGAACCGCAGCATGGCTTGGCCGAACACCATGAGCAATTGCTGGCCAACGCTTTGGCACAGGCCCAGGCGCTCTTGCAAGGCAAAGCCGATGCAGGTGGTCACCGCGAATTCCCAGGCAATCGCCCCAGCACCTTCTTGCTGCTGGAGCGGCTCGACCCCGCCAGCCTGGGCGCGCTCATCGCCCTGCACGAACACCGCGTCTTCGTCAGCGGCGCCATTTGGGGCATCAACAGCTTCGACCAATGGGGCGTCGAACTCGGCAAAGTCCTCGCCAAAGACCTCCGCCAGCGCCTCACCACCGGCCACCTCGATACCCTAGACCCCTCCACCGCTGCGCTCTTGCAGAGGGTCAGGTCTTGAGTTTTGCCTTTTTTCTGTGGATAACTTCGTCTGGGCGGCTGCTTGGCTTTCTTCGTATTGCCGAATGATCCGGCTCACGCGCGACACCGACAACCCCACCTCCTTGGCAATCGTCGTCATGGTCCAATGAGAATGCAGGTAGGCACACGCGATGGCTTCCTCTTGCGTGGCGCACCCCAGCAGCCATTCATCGAGTGACAAGGGCGTGGCGCGTTGTTCGCTCGGCACTTCACGCGCGCTCATGCGCAACGGCGTCGCTTTTTTCTGCGCCGATTGAATGAAATGTCTGTCCCCCAGAAACACTTGCTGTTGCAGCGCATCTTTCCAAAGGGTCACACCCTGGCCAGCGGCCACCCACTCGCGGTAGGCATGGCGCGCCTTCGCCAAATGCAAGGGGCTGGCCAATTCGCGCTGCCCCGTCAGTTGCGTCAATAGCGCATGGCTGTTCAGCCACGCAGGTGCAGCACTCAAGCCAACGTGTGATCGGTAACTGGACGCATGCCAATCCGCCGGGTCATTGACCAGGCCAGCCCGCACGGGGTTGAGGTCCACATAGCGACAGGCTTCTAAGAGGTAGGCATCGCGGTCGATCAGAACCGCGTGAAAGCGCCCCTGAAACACATGGCCCACTTTGCCGTGGCGATGGTTGCTGCGCTGGGTGTAGGTGCCATTGATGTGGCGCATCAGCCGCGACAAGTTGGCTTCGCGGGTTTGCAGCACCAGATGATAGTGGTTGCGCATGAAGCACCACGCCATCACATGGGCAGAAAAACGCTCCAAGGCGTTTTCCAGAACATAGAGCAGCAAGCGCTCGTCTTGGGCGTTTTCAAAAATGGACTCGCGCCGATCGCCACGGCTGGTGACGTGGTAGATGGCGCCCGGAAATTCAATGCGAAGGGGTCGTGTCATGCCGCCAGCATGGGCGGTGTGACCTGAAAAGAAAAGAGAACCGCTGGTGATCTATTCACCCACCATCACAACAGGCGTAAAAAAACCCGCTCGAGAGCGGGTTTTCAAGAGAGTGGGGCAAGTTATCCACAGGGGGCAGGCAAAACTCAAGACCTGACCCCGGGGGGGAATTACATGCCCATGCCACCCATGCCGCCCATGTCGGGCATCGCGGGTGCGGGTGCCTCGTCTTTGGGGGCTTCGGCGACCATGCACTCGGTGGTCAGCATCAGGCTGGCCACGGAGGCTGCGTTTTGCAGCGCGGTGCGGGTCACTTTGGTGGGGTCCAGGATACCCATTTCGATCATGTCGCCATAGGTGTCGTTGGCGGCGTTGAAGCCGTAGTTGCCTTTGCCACCCAGGACGGCGTTGACGACCACGCTGGGCTCGCCACCGGCGTTGTACACGATCTCGCGCAGGGGCGCTTCGATGGCTTTCAACACCAGGCGGATGCCAGCTTCTTGGTCAGCGTTGTCGCCTTTGATGGTGCCAGCTGCTTGACGGGCGCGCAGCAGGGCCACGCCGCCGCCAGCAACGATGCCTTCTTCCACGGCAGCGCGGGTGGCGTGCAATGCGTCTTCCACGCGGGCTTTCTTCTCTTTCATTTCGACTTCGGTGGCAGCACCCACCTTGATCACGGCCACGCCGCCGGCCAGCTTGGCCACGCGCTCTTGCAGCTTCTCGCGGTCATAGTCGCTGGTGGCTTCTTCGATTTGCACGCGGATTTGCTTGACGCGGGCTTCGATGTCGCCTGCAGCGCCGGCGCCGTCGATGATGGTGGTGTTTTCTTTGCCCACTTCGACGCGCTTGGCTTGGCCGAGGTCAGCCAGGGTGACTTTCTCAAGCGTCAGGCCGACTTCTTCAGCGATGACCTTGCCGCCGGTCAGGATGGCGATGTCTTCCAGCATGGCTTTGCGGCGGTCGCCGAAGCCAGGGGCCTTGACAGCCACAACCTTCAGGATGCCGCGGATGGTGTTGACCACCAACGTTGCCAGGGCTTCGCCCTCGACTTCTTCGGCAATGATCAGCAGCGGACGGCCAGCCTTGGCCACTTGCTCCAGCGTGGGCAGCAGGTCGCGGATGTTGCTGATTTTCTTGTCGAACAGCAGCACGAAGGGGTTGTCCAGCAGTGCGGCTTGCTTCTCGGGGTTGTTGATGAAGTAGGGCGACAGGTAGCCACGGTCGAACTGCATGCCTTCGACGATGTCGAGCTCGTTGTCCAGCGACTTGCCGTCTTCCACGGTGATGACGCCCTCTTTGCCCACTTTGTCCATGGCCTTGGCGATGATGTCACCGATGCTGGTGTCGCTGTTGGCAGAGATGGAGCCGACTTGGGCGATCTCTTTGGAGGTGGTGGTGGGCTTGGAGGCCTTCTTCAGCTGCTCGATCAGGGCTGACACAGCCTTGTCGATGCCGCGCTTGAGGTCCATGGGGTTCATGCCAGCGGCCACGTACTTCATGCCTTCGCGCACGATGGACTGAGCCAGCACGGTGGCGGTGGTGGTGCCGTCGCCAGCGTTGTCAGAGGTCTTGGAAGCGACTTCCTTGACCATCTGCGCGCCCATGTTCTGCAGCTTGTCCTTGAGCTCGATTTCCTTGGCCACGGACACGCCGTCCTTGGTCACGGTGGGGGCGCCGAAAGAGCGCTCGAGCACCACGTTGCGGCCTTTGGGGCCCAGGGTCACTTTCACTGCGTTGGCCAGGATGTTCACACCCTCGACCATGCGGGCGCGGGCTTCGCCGCCAAAAATCACGTCTTTTGCTGCCATTTGAATAGCTCCTAATGTCTTGAATTACTTGGACTCGACGACCGCGAACAGGTCTTCTTCTTTCATGACGAGGAGTTCCTCGCCGTCGACCTTGACGGTCTGGCCGCTGTACTTGCCGAACAGGACGCGGTCACCGACCTTGACGCCCATGGGGCTGAGCTCGCCCTTGTCGTTCTTTTTGCCGGGGCCCACAGCCAGGATCTCGCCCTGGTCGGGCTTCTCGGCGGCGGCGTCGGGAATGACGATGCCAGAGGCGGTTTTGGTTTCGCTGTCGGTGCGCTTGACGATCACGCGATCGTGCAGGGGACGAAGTTTCATGGCTTCTCCAAATGAAGTAAGGATCAAAGGGTGGAAAACAAAACGCCAACTTAAGAAGTTAGCGTTAGTTAACTTGTGGTGCTGATACCAACAGAGCTGTTAGCACTCAACTCCAACGAGTGCTAATGATAAGGCATTTGTGCCGGGTTTCAAGGGGGCTGGTGAAAACCCTGAAATGAAAAGATGGTTTTTCCCATCACTGTGCTTGACGGTGCTGGTACATGGGAATAACATTGTTGCAACGGAGTGATCGATGGAAATTGCAATTCGAACCATTGGAAACAGCAAGGGGGTGGTGTTGCCCAAGCCTTTGTTGGCGCAAGCCGGCCTGGAAGGCCTGTCAACGGCAAGCATCGAGGTGGTGAATGGCGCCATCATTCTTCGCAAACCTGTGCAGTCACAGCGCATGGGTTGGGCAGAGGCCGCAGCCCAATTGGCAGCCCAAGAGCAAGACGCTTTGCTTTTAGGAGAGTTTGGCAACGCCGATGACGCGGAGTTGGATTGGTGAAGCGCGGCGAAATCTGGTTGGTGAACCTGGACCCAACGGTGGGCAGCGAGATTCAAAAATCTCGCCCCTGCGTGGTGGTGTCGCCTGCTGAATTGAACGACCACCTTCGCACGGTGATGGTGGCACCCATGACCTCCAAAGGTTTTACCGCACCTTTCAGAGTCCCGGTGACGCACGCAGGCACCAAGGGGTTGATTGTGTTGGATCAGCTTCGCACCGTGGACAAGCTGCGCTTGATCAAGCGCCAAGGCGCAGTGCCGGCCAAGACGCTGAACGCCGTCCTGGCGACCCTGCAAGCCTTGTTTGCCGATTAAACGCCGGCCGCCGCCTTCAGCGCAGCCGCCTTGTCCGTCTTTTCCCAAGCGAATTCCGGCTCTTCACGGCCGAAGTGGCCATAAGCGGCGGTCTTTTGGTAGATCGGGCGCAGCAGGTCCAGCATCTGGATGATGCCTTTCGGGCGCAGGTCGAAGTGCTCATGCACCAGGGCCGCGATTTTGTCGTCGGCGATGACGCCCGTGCCATGGGTGTTGACGGTGATGTTCATCGGACGTGCCACGCCGATGGCGTAAGCCACCTGAATCTGGCACTGCTTGGCCAGGCCAGCCGCCACGATGTTCTTGGCCACATAGCGTGCGGCGTAAGCGGCCGAGCGGTCCACTTTGGAGGGGTCTTTGCCGGAGAAGGCACCACCACCGTGAGGGCAAGCGCCACCGTAGGTGTCCACAATGATTTTGCGGCCGGTCAGGCCACAGTCACCCTGCGGGCCGCCCACGACGAAACGGCCGGTGGGGTTGATCAGGTATTTCGTGTCCTGCAGCCATTCTTTGGGGAGCACGGGCTTGATGATTTCTTCAATCACGGCTTCGTAGAACTCGGGCTTCATCTTGTCGCCCAAGCTCATTTCAGGCGCATGCTGGCTGGACAGCACCACGGTGTCGATGCTGTGCGGCTTGCCGTCCACGTAGCGCATGGTGACCTGGCTCTTGGCGTCGGGGCGCAGGAAGGGCAGGCGGCCGTCTTTGCGCAACTGCGCTTGGCGCTCGACCAGGCGGTGTGCGTAGTAAATGGGCGCAGGCATCAGCTCGGGGGTTTCGCTGCAGGCGTAGCCGAACATCAGGCCCTGGTCGCCGGCACCGGTGTTGAGGTGGTCGTCGGACGCATGGTCCACGCCCTGGGCGATGTCGTTGGACTGCTTGTCGTAGCAGACCATGACGGCGCAGCCTTTGTAGTCGATGCCGTATTCGGTGTTGTCGTAGCCGATGCGCTTGATGGTGTCGCGCGCGACCTGGATGTAGTCAACATGCGCATTGGTGGTGATTTCACCCGCGAGCACCACCAGGCCGGTGTTGCACAGGGTTTCGGCGGCCACGCGGCTGCGCGGGTCTTGCGCGAAGATGGCATCCAGGATGGCATCCGAGATTTGGTCAGCGACCTTGTCGGGATGGCCTTCAGAGACCGATTCAGAGGTGAAGAGATAGTCGTTCGCCATGAGATGACTCCATGTGGTTTAAGGTTGACGCGTTGCCAACCCAGGATGGAGTCCGGCGAACGCTTTAGCAGTGGGCCGGGAGCTTTTGCTCACCTGCCGCCGCGAGACATCTCGCGTTTGTCGCCCTGCAAGTTGCTTCATTAACTCGGCGACAATCTGAATTGTAGCCAAACTTGCACGATGTTGACCCTTTTTCGTCTCTTGTCCCGAATCCCGCTGACCTGGATGCAGGTGCTGGGCGGCGCCCTGGGCTGGCTGGTCTGGGCCTTGTCCCCAAGTTACCGGCGGCAGTTTTTGGCGAATGCCCAGGCTGCGGGGCTGTCATGGTCCGACGTTCGCCCGGCGGTGACCGCTGCGGGTTGCATGGTGGCCGAGTTGCCTTGGGTCTGGATGCGCCCGCACAGCTCCCAGGTCCTGAGCCGGATGGCGTGGGACGGCGCTGAGCACATGGAGGCAGGTTTGAAAGCCGGCAAAGGGGTCATTGTGTTGTCCCCGCACATCGGCTGCTGGGAAATTGGCGCCCAAGCGCTGACAGAGCGTTTCGGTCCCACGCATGGCCCGATGGTGGCCTTGTTTCGTCCGCCAAGAAAAGAGTGGCTCAAGCCCGTGGTGATGTCCTCGCGGCAACGGCCTTTTCTGGAGGCCGCGCCCACCTCGCTGGCAGGTGTGCGTACCCTGATTCGTGCCCTGCGCGCCGGCGGTTACACCGCCATCCTGCCCGACCAGGTGCCACCGCAAGGGCAAGGCGTGTGGGCGCCTTTTTTTGGGCGAGATGTGTACACCATGACCTTGCTGCCCAAGTTGGCGCAGCAGACCGGCGCCTTGATTTTGTTGACATGGTGCGAGCGTTTGCCAAGGGGACAGTTTTGCCTGCACATGGCCCCGCTGGAGGAGCCGTCCTTCCAAGACCCTGCGGCCACCCTCGAACAGATGGCGGCCGGGATGAACCGCGCCGTGGAGCGCATGGTGTTGCACGCGCCCGGTCAATACCTCTGGGGCTACGCGCGGGCCAAACAACCGCGCGAGGAGCGCTGAGCGTGCGACATCCAGGCTTGGCATTGCTGGGGGGGCTGCGGCATTTGCCCTTGCCCTGGTTGCGTGCTTTAGGTGCCTTGCTGGGGCGCTTGCTGTTCCTGGTTGTGGGCGCCCGCCGTCGCGTGGTCTTGACCAACTTGCGTTTGTGTTTCCCTCTGTGGTCGCAAGCAGAGCGCGCGCGCTTAGCACAACAAGTGTTTGTGCATTTCGCCCAAGCCTGGCTGGACCGCAGTTGGCTGTGGCAAGGCACAGAGGCTCAACTTTTGCAGCGTGTGCGCTTGGTTGGCGACGTCGCCGCGCTGCAATCCGGCTTGCCCACCGTGGTCTTCGCGCCGCATTTTGTCGGGCTCGATGTGGGCTGGACCGCTTTGACCCATGCTTTGCCCCAGCGTTTCACCACCATCTACACCCAACAGTCCAACCCGGCCGTGGATGCGTGGGTGGAGCAGGGCCGTCAGCGCTACGGCCAAGGTCGGCTGTTCCGCCGCCAGGACGGCGTGAAGGCCATCGTGAATGCCTTGCGTCAGGGCGAAATTTTGTATTTGTTGCCAGACATGAACTTTGGCACGGAAGAGTCCATCTTCGTGCCGTTCTATGGTGTGTCGGCCGCCACCGTGCCCTCGCTGTCGCGCTTTGCTCGGCTGGGCCGAGCACGGGTGGTGCCCGTGGTCACGCGCATGACCCCAGAAGGTTACGAGGTGGAAGTGATGCCGGCCTGGACCGATTTTCCGGGGGACAGCATCGAGGCCGACACCGCAGAGATGAACCGTCGCTTGCAGGGCTGGATTGACGCCATGCCGGCCCAGTATTTTTGGGTGCACCAGCGCTTCAAAAGCCGCCCACCCGGTGAGCCATCGGTTTACGAAGACTGAGGCTGGGCCAGAAAGTCTTGCAGCCAGCCGATCACGCGCTCGGGCTGTTCATGCACCACCCAGTGCGTGCCTTCGGGCACGGTTTGCAGTTGCATTTGCGGCACATAGGCCTCCAGGCCCTCGATCAGCCCAGGCGGCAGGGCAATGTCTTTCAAGGCCCAGATGACCAAGGTGGGCACGTCGACCCGCAACATCGCTTCAGGCAGGCTGATCTTGGCCGCCGCCGGGTCTTCAGGGCGTGGGGGCCGCAAGGGCGACGCACGGTAATAGTTCAGCCCGCCGGTGAGGCCCTGGGACCAGACCGCACGGTACTGGTCTTTGACCGCGTCGGTGAGCCAGGCATGGGACCCGTCGGCCGCGCCCATGTTGGTGAAAAACGGCCAGAGCCGCCGAAAGTCGTCTTCGGCCAGCAGGGTCTCGGCATCCGGTCGGATCAAAAAATTCATGTAGGCACTGGCGGCCTGTTGCTCGGGGCTGTTTTGCAACTCGCGCAAAAAGGTGCCGGGGTGGGGCGAGTTGATGATGGCCAACTGCCGCAAGCGCGCAGGATGCTGGTTGGCAAAGCCCCAGGCCACGGCGCCGCCCCAGTCGTGGGCGACGAGGGCCGCCAAGGGTTGGTTGGGCGACTCTGCTTCGCACAGAGCCAGGATGTCTTGCACCAGGTGTTTGGCGCGGTAGGCGCTGACATCGGTGGGCGCGCTGGATTGCTCGTAGCCGCGCAAATTGGGGGCCACGCAACGGTAGCCGCCGTTTTCAGGGCGCGAGAAATGGGCCAAGAGGGGATCCCAGACGAAGGCCGCCTCGGGAAAACCGTGCAGGAACATCAGCACGGGACGGCCTCGCTCGCCACTGACCCGGCAATTCAGGGTGATGCCATGGGGCAGGTCGTGAGCAAGGTTCTCTGTCATGGCGTGCTTTCGGGATGGGTCCAGTTCCAAAGTTGCAAGGCGGCTTCTTCCAGGCCCTGCTTTTTCAAGGCAGAAAACAATTGCACCGTTCCGCCGCCCGCTTGCAAGCGGATGATCGACAAGGCTTTGGCGGCCTCGGTTTTGTTGAGTTTGTCGGCCTTGGTCAAGAGCACCAGAAAGTTCAGGCCTTCTTCCACTCGCGGGCGGATCATGTCGAGCAAGATTTCGTCGAGCTCGGTCATGCCGCGGCGGGGGTCACACATCAGCACAATGCCGCACAGGTTTTCCCGCGACACCAGGTAATTGGCCATGACCTGCTGCCAGCGAATTTTGTCCTGCTTGGGCACGGCGGCGTAACCGTAGCCCGGCAAGTCGGCCAACACGGCATCGGTCTGGCCTTGCCGGCCCAGCGCAAACAGGTTGATGTGCTGTGTGCGCCCGGGGGTTTTGGAGGCAAACGCCAGGCGCTTTTGCTGGGTCAGGGTGTTGATGGCGGTGGACTTGCCCGCGTTGGAGCGGCCCACGAAGGCAATTTCCGGCAGGGCGTAGGCGGGCAGGTGGTGCAACTGTGCCGCCGTGGTGAGAAAACGTGCCGTGTGCATCCAGCCCAGGGCATGGCGTGCCTGCTCTGCCGGGTCGGTTTCAGAGGGGAGAGAGGGGTCGGGGCGGGTCATGCGTGGGCTCTTGTAGGGGGGTTGTCAGGGACGGCCCTGGTCCAGCATTGTAGAATCCCTCAGTTTTGCGCAAATCAACCAATCACTGATATGAAGCTGTTTGCCTCTTTGTTGCTTGCCGCCTCTTTGGCCGCCCCCGTTTTCTCCGCCCACGCCGAAGCGCCCAAAGCGGCTGCCAAGGCCGACCCTGCCAAGGGCGCGGCCAGTTACGCGCCCGTCTGCGCGGCTTGCCACGGGCCCGATGGCAATTCCATGGTGCCTGCCAACCCGAAATTGGCGCAGCAGCACCCCGAATACCTCAACAAGCAATTGCAAGAGTTCAAGTCGGGCAAGCGCGCCAACCCCATCATGATGGGCATGGTTGCCGCTCTGAGCGACGAGGACATGAAAAACATTGCCGCGTGGCTGTCGACCCAAAAAGCGGCGCCCGGCACTTCCAGCGACAAAAATCTGGTGGCCTTGGGTGAGCGCATTTACCGCGGTGGCATTGCCGATCGCCAAATCGCCGCCTGTGCAGGTTGCCACAGCCCCAACGGCGCTGGCATTCCGTCCCAATACCCGCGCTTGAGCGGTCAGCACGCCGACTACACGGCAGCACAGTTGACTGCCTTCCGTGACGGCGTTCGCCTCAACAGCCTTCAAATGACGCAAGTCGCCTCCAAGTTGAACGACCGCGAAATCAAGGCCGTGGCCGACTACATCGCCGGCCTGCGTTAAGCCCTGGCGTCCACAGCGCCTTTCGCTTCCTCTGATAATGTCCGACTGGCGCCGCAGCGTGCGGCGCGAAAGGTCGGGCATGTTTTTTCGTTCCTCAGACAACGGTTTCGTTCATCCCCACGCCAGCGAGATCACGCCTCAGCGTGTGTACCAGCAGCGGCGTGCTTTCATGCAGCACCTGGCCACGGGGGCGGCAGGGGCGAGTTTGGCGGCCTGGGCTTCGCGTGAAGCCATGGCGCAAGGCGCCACGGCCCGCCCTGGCAAGTTGGCGCCTTTGCCTGGCAAAGTTTCCACGGTGAGCGGCGCGGCGGTGATGGAAAAAATCACGGCCTACCAGGACGCTAGCACCTACAACAACTTCTACGAATTTGGCACCGACAAGGCCGATCCGGCGCGCAACGCCCACACCTTGAAAACCGACCCCTGGGCCATCGACATCGAAGGCTTGGTGAAGAAGCCGGGGCGCTGGGACTTGGCCGATTTGCTCAAGCTCAGCCCCATGGAAGAGCGCATTTACCGCATGCGTTGCGTCGAGGGCTGGTCCATGGTGGTGCCGTGGGTGGGCTACTCGCTGGCCGAGTTGATCCGCAAGGTGGAGCCGCTGGGCAGTGCCAAATATGTGTCGTTCCAGACTCTGGCCGACCCCAAGACCATGCCGTTTGTGGGCTCGCGCGTCCTGGACTGGCCCTATGAAGAGGGCTTGCGCCTGGACGAGGCCATGCACCCGCTCACCCTGTTGTGCTTTGGCATGTATGGCGAAGTGCTGCCCAAACAAAATGGCGCGCCGGTGCGCTTGGTGGTGCCCTGGAAGTACGGCTTCAAGAATGCCAAGAGCCTGGTGAAAATCCGCTTCACCGAACAGCAACCGGCCACCGCCTGGAACAAGGCCGCCGCCAACGAATACGGTTTTTACTCGAATGTGAATCCCAATGTGGACCACCCGCGTTGGAGCCAGGCCACCGAGCGGCGCCTGGGTGAGGACGGTTTGTTGAGCAAGAAGCGCAAGACGCTGATGTTCAATGGCTATGAGGCGCAGGTGGCCTCTTTGTACGCTGGCATGGACTTGCGCAAAAACTTCTGAGCATGCGCGCCTGGCTGCTGCGACCACAGGCCAAAGGGGTGCTGGCACTGCTGTGTGCGCTGCCCTTCCTGTGGCTGTTCTTCGCGGCCTTTCAGGATCGCTTGGGCCCCAACCCTGCAGAGGCCTTGATTCGCGGCACGGGCGACTGGACCTTGCGCGCCTTGTGCCTGGTGCTGGCCGTGACGCCCTTGCGGGTGATCACCCGCACGCCTGCGCTGGCGCGGTTTCGCCGCCTGCTGGGCCTCAATGTGTTTGCCTATGCCACGCTGCACCTGTTGTGCTACGCCTGGCTGGACATGGGCCTGGAGCTGCCCGATATCGCCAAGGACATTGCCAAGCGGCCCTTCATCCTGGTGGGCTTTGCCGCCACGGTGTTGCTGTTGTTGCTGGCGGCCACCTCGTTTCAGCGCGCCCAGCGCTGGCTAGGCGCCAAGCGCTGGCAAGCTTTGCACCGCGCGGTGTATGCGGTTGCCGCGTTGGCTATCTTGCACTTTTACTGGATGCGTGCGGGCAAGCAAGACTTCGCCGAAGTGGCGGTGTATGCCGCCGTTCTGGGCGTGTTGTTGGGCTGGCGCGTCTGGCATGCGCGCCACAAGCGTTTGCAGCGCTGACGCTCAAACCAGTTGTTCGAACTGCATCTGGTCCGCGTGGCTTTCGCGGCGGCGAATCAGGTGTGCTTGCGTGCCGTCCACCAGCACTTCGGCGGCACGGCCGCGGGTGTTGTAGTTGCTGGACATGCTCATGCAGTAGGCGCCGGCCGACAGCACGGCCAGCAGGTCACCGCCTTGCACCCGCAGGGCGCGATCGCGGCCCAGCCAATCGCCACTTTCGCAGACCGGGCCCACCACGTCATACACCGTTTCGGGTGCCGCGCTATTGAGGCGCAAAGGCACGATCTGGTGAAACGCCTCGTACATGGCAGGGCGCGGCAAGTCGTTCATGGCGGCATCGATGATGCAGAAGTTTTTTTGCTCGCCAGGCTTGAGGTATTGCACTTCACTCAAACACACGCCGGCGTTGCCCACCAGGGAGCGGCCGGGCTCAATCATCAGCTCGCGCTGGCCGTAGCCGCGCGCATCCAACTTGGCCAGCAATTGGGCCCACAGGGCATCGGCAGCGGGTGGGGTGTCGCCGTTGTAGTCGATGCCCAGGCCGCCGCCAAAGTCGATGTGGCGCAGCGGGATGCCCGCCGCCTCGATGGCTTGCACCAGGTCGAGCACGCGATCCATCGCGTCCAGGTAAGGGCTGGTGGTGGTGATTTGCGAGCCAATGTGGCAATCGATGCCCACCACTTCCAGGCCGGACAGGCTGGCTGCGCGTTGGTAGACCGCCAAGGCGCGCTCATGGGCCACGCCGAACTTGTTCCCTTTGAGGCCCGTGGAAATGTAGGGATGGGTCTTGGCGTCCACATTGGGGTTGACGCGAATGCTGATGCGCGCGCGCTGGCCCAGGCTTTGCGCCACCTCGTTCAGCACTTCCAGCTCAGCTTCGCTTTCCACGTTGAAGCACAGGATGCCCAATTCGAGGGCGCGGCGCATTTCGGCGCGCGTCTTGCCCACCCCCGAAAAAATCACCCAGGCCGGGTTGCCGCCCGCGGCGATCACGCGGTCGAGCTCTCCGGCGGACACGATGTCAAAGCCGCAACCGGCTTGGGCAAACACTTGCAGCACCGCCAGCGAGCTGTTGGCTTTCATGGCGTAGTGAACACGCGCCTTGCGACCGGCAAAGCCGCGTTGGTAGGCTGCCAAGGCCGACAGCATGGCCGCTTTGGAGTAGACGAACAGGGGCGTGCCGTGCGTGGCCGCGAGGTCCGACAGGCGCACGCCCTCGAGCATCAGGTCCGGGCCTTGGTAGGCCAGGTGCGGTGCACCGGGCAAAGTAGAAGTGTTCATGCGGTTCAGCGAGAAGAAGGGGGCGATGTCGGCGGCGTGTCTTTGGACGTGCCGGGCAAGCTGGGGGTGAGAATTTGCGGCAAGGTCGCACGCTGCTGTGCTTCGGGTTCCTGGGGCAGGTAAAGGCCGCCTTTTTGGCCGCACCCCGACAGCAAGGCAGCCATGCAGGGCACAAGGACAAAGGACCTGACTAGAATTTGAGCCACCATCCTGAAATTGTACGACCCCTCCCCCCATGACCGATACCGAATTCATGAACCTCGCCGAAGCTTTGTTGCGCACGGTGGAACAGCAGTGCGACCAATTCAACGACGAGACCGAGGCGGACATCGACAACCAGCGGGTGGGGGGCATGATCACCCTGACGTTTCCCAACCGCTCACAGATCGTGATCAACCTGCAAAAGCCCTTGCACGAGGTCTGGCTGGCCAGCCGCACCGGGGGCTACCACTTCCGTTTTGATGGCGCGCTGTGGCAAGACACCAAGGGTCAGGGCGAGTTCTGGGGTCGGCTGCGCGAAGATGCCAGCGCCCAGGCGGGGCTGGCCTTGCCCTTCAGTTCTTGAACAAGTCGAGAATTTTGCGTTTTTCATCGGCCGCCGGCAAATCGCTGGTGCCACTTTGTGCGCCAGCGCCCGTGCCCAGGCTGGTGACGCCACCGCCGCGCGGAAACTCTTTGTAATACCAGTCGTTGCCTTCATGCACCAGGCCAGGTGGCGCGGTGGGCTCGCTCACGCTCACGCCTTGCAAGGCGTGCTGCATGTAGCTGATCCAGACGGGAAGGCTCAGGCCGCCGCCTGTTTCGCGGTCCCCCAGCTTGCGCGGGGTGTCGTAGCCAATCCAGGTCACCGCCGCCAGGGTCGGCTGGTAACCCGCAAACCAGGCGTCCATGGCGTCGTTGGTGGTGCCGGTTTTGCCATACAGGTCGGGGCGCTTCAACAGGCTTTGCGCACGCGCCGCCGTGCCGGAGCGGGTGACTTCTTGCAACAGTTGCGACATCACAAAGGCGTTGCGCGGATCGATGGCACGCGCCGACTCTTCTTGCTCGATGGGGGTGTACTGTGACAAGACCTTGCCCATCGGGTCGGTGACCTTTTGAATCAAATACGGGTTGACGCGGTAGCCGCCATTGGCAAACACCGAATAACCCACCACCATTTGCAAGGGCGTGACCGAGCCCGCGCCCAGCGCCATGGTCAGGTAGGGCGGGTGGCGTTCGGCATCAAAGCCAAAACGGGTGATCCACTGCTGCGCGTTTTGCGCCCCCACCGCTTGCAAGACGCGGATCGACACCATGTTTTTCGATTTGGCCAAGGCGGTGCGCAGCGTCATGGCGCCTTCAAATTTGCCGTCGTAGTTCTTGGGCTCCCAAGGCTGGCTGCCGGTGACGCTGGCATCGAAGAACAGCGGCGCATCGTTGACGATGGTCGAGGGCGTGAAGCCTTTTTCCAAGGCCGCCGAGTAAATGAAGGGCTTGAAGCTCGAGCCCGGCTGGCGCCAGGCTTGGGTCACGTGGTTGAACTTGTTCTTGTTGAAGTCAAAGCCGCCGACCAGCGAGCGAATGGCGCCATCGCGCGGGTCGATGGCGACAAACGCACCTTCGACCTCGGGCAGCTGCGTGATTTCCCAGGTGTTCTTCGGGGTCTTGACGACACGAATGAGGGCGCCGGGCCGCAGCTTGATATTGGGCGGTGCTTTGTCGGACAAGCCCGATTGCACGGGTTTGAGGCCATCGCCAGTGATCTCCAGCACCTCGCTGTTTTGGCGCATGGCGCGCACTTTGCGCGGCGTGGCTTCGAGCACCACCGCGGCCAGCAAGTCGCCCTTGTCGCCTTGGTCGATCAGGGCATCGTCAATCGCGTCTTCGAGCTCGCGCGGGTCGGTCGGCAGGTTGATGAAGCGCTCGGGGCCGCGGTAGTTCTGCCGCAACTCATAGTCCATGATGCCGCGACGCAGGGCTTGGTAAGCCACCTCTTGGTCGTCGGCCCGCACCGTGGTGTAAACATTCAGGCCGCGCGTG
>CAYTZZ010000042.1:0-19682 GCA_964442645.1 uncultured Bordetella sp.
TGCTGCCAACAAGGCAGCGGACGCGAAATACCGCTGAAAGCCGCCGAACGCGAAACCATCATGGACATCAAATCAGCTCTTTTCTACGTGTTCTCGGCGGTGCTGCTGTTTGCAGCCTTCCGGGTGATCACGGCACGCAACCCTGTGCACGCCGCCCTTTACCTGGTGCTGGCGTTTTTCCAGGCCTCGGGCGTCTGGATGCTGCTCAAGGCCGAATTTCTCTCGATCACCCTGGTCCTCGTCTATGTAGGCGCGGTGATGGTGTTGTTCTTGTTCGTGGTGATGATGCTGGACATCAACCTGGACACGATTCGCCAAGGCTTCTGGAAAAACTTTCCGCTGGCGGCCACGCTGGGAGCGGTGGTCGCCCTGGAGCTGGCCGCTGTGTTGCTCGGGGGCTTCCGCGTGAGCGAGCCGCCGGTGGCTGCGCAAGCCGTGGGCGCGGTTGCGGCCCAAGTGTCCAACACCAAAGACTTGGGCATTGCCTTGTACACGCAGTACCTGTACCCAGTGGAAATTGCCGCTGTGATTTTGCTCGTCGCCATCGTCGCGGCCATTGCCCTGACCCTGCGCCAGCGCAAGGACAGCAAGTTCCAGGATCCGTCGCAACAGGTTCGCGTGAAAGCGCGTGACCGCGTTGAAATCGTCAAGATGGACCCCGTGCGTTCCGCGCCTGCGCCGGTCGCCGCTGAGGAGAAACAAGCATGAGTGTCACGCTCGGCCATTACCTGACCTTGGGCGCGGTGCTGTTTGCGCTGTCGGTCACAGGCATTTTTCTGAACCGCAAAAACCTCATCGTGTTGCTGATGGCCATCGAATTGATGCTGCTGGCGGTCAACATGAACTTCGTGGCCTTCTCGCACTACCTGGGAGACATCCAGGGCCAGGTCTTCGTGTTCTTCATTCTGACGGTCGCTGCCGCCGAGTCGGCCATCGGCCTGGCCATCTTGGTGCTGCTGTTCCGCAACCGGTCCAGCATCAATGTGGACGAACTCAACACCCTCAAGGGCTGAGCCATGAGTCAAACATTACAAGCATCCACTTTGTTGGCGGTTCCGATGGCCCCGCTGGCGGGCGCGGTTCTGGCCGGCGTGTTCGGAACCCAGCTGGGCGGCAACTGGCTGGGCCGCAAGCTCAGCCACACCTTCACCATCCTGGGCGTGTTCATCGCCTTTGTGCTGTCTGCGCTGA
Organism: uncultured Bordetella sp.; assembly: GCA_964442645.1. Taxonomy (GTDB): domain Bacteria; phylum Pseudomonadota; class Gammaproteobacteria; order Burkholderiales; family Burkholderiaceae_C; genus Limnohabitans. The sequence continues at coordinate 1,192 of CAYTZZ010000042.1, forward strand.
CCTTGCAAAGCGTCGTGGTCGACGGCGCGCGCTTCAACGAAACCCTGTACACCTGGATGGTGGTCGGTGGCTTGAAGATGGAAATCGGCTTCCTGGTCGATGGCCTGACCGCCATGATGATGTGCGTTGTCACCTTCGTCTCGCTCATGGTGCACCTGTACACCATTGGCTACATGGAGGAAGACGAAGGCTACAACCGCTTCTTTGGCTACATCTCCCTGTTCACCTTCTCCATGTTGATGCTGGTGATGAGCAACAACATGCTGCAACTGTTCTTCGGTTGGGAAGCCGTGGGCCTGGTGTCTTATCTGTTGATCGGTTTCTGGTTCAACAAGCCCAGCGCCATCTTTGCCAACATGAAAGCCTTCCTGGTGAACCGCGTGGGCGACTTCGGCTTCATTTTGGGCATTGGCCTGATTGCCGCCTACGGTGGCACGCTGAACTATGCTGAAGCCTTTGCCAAAGCCGGCGAGCTGGGCAAGCTGAGCTTCCCCGGCACCGACTGGATGCTGGTGACCGTGATCTGCATTTGCTTGTTCATCGGCGCCATGGGCAAGAGCGCGCAGTTCCCCTTGCATGTGTGGCTGCCTGACTCCATGGAAGGCCCCACCCCCATCTCGGCCCTGATTCACGCCGCCACCATGGTGACGGCCGGCATCTTCATGGTGGCCCGCATGTCGCCCTTCTATGAGCTCAGCGACACCGCGTTGAACTTTGTGCTGGTGATCGGTGCGATCACGGCGCTGTTCATGGGCTTTCTGGGCATCATTCAAAACGACATCAAGCGCGTGGTGGCGTATTCCACCTTGTCGCAGCTGGGCTACATGACCGTGGCCCTGGGCGCCTCGGCCTACTCGGTGGCGGTGTTCCACCTGATGACGCACGCTTTCTTCAAGGCCCTGTTGTTCTTGGGCGCAGGCTCGGTCATCATGGGCATGCACCACAACCAGGACATTCGCTGGATGGGCGGCGTGCGCAAGCACATGCCCATCACCTGGATCACGTCCTTGCTGGGTTCGCTGGCCTTGATTGGCACACCGTTCTTCTCTGGCTTTTACTCCAAGGACAGCATCATTGAAGCGGTGGCCGAAAGCCACCTGCCGGGCGCTGGCTTTGCGTACCTGGCGGTGATGGCCGGGGTGTTCGTCACGGCCTTCTATTCCTTCCGCATGTACTTCCTGGTGTTCCATGGCAAAGAGCGCTATGACCAAAACCCGGAGGCCCACCATGACGGCCATGGGCACGACGACCACGGCCACCACGGCGATCACAGCCCGCATGAGTCGCCCTGGGTGGTGACGGTGCCGCTGGTGCTGCTGGCGATCCCGTCCGTGGTGATTGGCTACATGACCATCGACCCCATGTTGTTTGGCGCCTTCTTCAAAGATGCCATCTTTGTGGACGCCGAGCGTCACCATGTGATGAAAGAGCTGGGCGAGGCTTTCCATGGTCCCGTGGCCATGGCCATGCATGCCTTCTCCACCTTGCCGTTCTGGCTGGCGTTGGGTGGCGTGGTGGTGTCGTACTACATGTACATGATCAACCCGGCTGTGCCGGCCGCGATCAAGCGCGCGTTCCAGCCCGTCTACACCTTGTTGGAAAACAAGTACTACATGGACTGGATCAACGAAAACATTCTGGCCCGCGCCGCACGCGGTTTGGGCCTGGGCCTGTGGAAGGGCGGCGACCAAGCCATCATCGATGGTGGCCTGGTCAACGGCTCCTGGAAACTGGTGGGCTGGGTGTCGGGCATTGCTCGCCACTTCCAGTCGGGCTACCTCTACCACTATGCCTTGGTGATGATCCTGGGCGTGTTCCTGCTGATGACCTGGTTCGTCTGGCTGAATCCTTGAACTGGGCTGACCGCAAGATCACCCGACACTGAACAGAGAGAAAACAAATGGGATTGTTAAGCCTTGCCATCTGGACACCGATTGTCTTCGGTGCCGTGCTGCTGGCCCTGGGGCGTGACGAGCATGCAAAAGCCGTGCGCTGGCTGGCCCTGATCGGGTCGGTCGTCAGCTTCCTGGTCACCCTGCCGCTGTACAGCCGTTTCGACAACGGCAGCGCGGCCTTGCAGTTCGTTGAAAAATCCGAGTGGATCGAGCGCTTCAATGTGTTCTACCACTTGGGCGTGGACGGCCTGTCGCTGTGGTTCGTGTTGCTGACCGCCTTCATCACCGTCATCGTGGTGATCGCCGGTTGGGAAGTGATCACCGAGCGCGTGAACCAGTACATGGGCGCCTTCCTGATTTTGAGTGGCTTGATGATTGGCGTGTTCACTGCCGCCGACGCCATGCTGTTCTATGTGTTCTTTGAGGCCACGCTGATCCCGATGTACCTGATCATCGGTATCTGGGGCGGGCCGAACAAGATTTACGCAGCCTTCAAGTTCTTCCTTTACACCTTGCTGGGCTCGCTGCTGATGCTGGTGGCGCTGATCTACCTCTACATCCAGTCGGCTGGCAGCTTTGACCTGGCCACCTGGCACAAGCTGCCCCTGCCGGGCACGGTTCAAACCTTGCTGTTCTTCGCCTTCTTTGCGGCGTTTGCCGTGAAGGTCCCGATGTGGCCGGTGCACACCTGGTTGCCCGATGTGCACGTGGAGGCGCCCACGGGTGGCTCGGCCGTGCTGGCCGCCATCATGCTGAAGCTGGGCGCCTATGGCTTCTTGCGCTTCTCCATGCCCATCGCCCCTGATGCGGCGCGCGAGTGGGCCTGGCTGATGATTGCCTTGTCGCTCATCGCCGTGATTTATGTGGGCCTGGTGGCACTGGTGCAGCAGGACATGAAAAAGCTGGTGGCCTACTCGTCGGTGGCGCACATGGGCTTTGTCACCTTGGGCTTCTTCATTTTCAATGACCTGGGCGTGGCCGGCGGCCTGGTGCAGATGATTGCCCACGGCTTTGTGTCGGGCGCCATGTTCTTGTGCATCGGCGTGCTGTACGACCGGGTGCATTCGCGTGAAATTGCCAGTTACGGCGGCGTGGTCAACACCATGCCCAAGTTTGCGGCCTTTGCCTTGTTGTTCGCCATGGCGAACTGTGGCCTGCCGGGCACCGCGGGTTTTGTCGGCGAATGGATGGTCATTCTGGGCGCCATCCAAGCCAACTTCTGGTTGGGCGCGGCCGCGGCCTCCGCCTTGATTTTTGGCGCCGCCTACACCTTGTGGATGGTCAAGCGGGTCTACCTTGGCCCGGTGGCCAACGACCATGTGCGCGAACTCGAGGACATCAACGGCCGCGAGTTCCTGATGCTGTCTTTGCTGGCGCTGGCGGTGTTGGCCATGGGCATTGACCCCAAGCCTTTCACCGACGTGATGGATGCCTCGGTGGCTGAGTTGCTGAACCACGTGGCTCAGTCCAAGCTGCCCAAATAAGAGGGATAAGAAGATGATTGACAACCTGAGTTGGGTGACGGCTTACCCTGAAATTTTGCTGCTGGTGATGGCTTGCGTGATTGCGCTGGTTGATCTGGGCGTGAAAACCCCCACCCGCACAGTGACCTATGGCCTGTCATTGCTGACCCTGGCTGCTGTGGCGCTGTTGCAGGGCCTGTACGCCAGCACCGGTGCCACGGTGTACAGCTTTGGCAACATGGTGGTGTCCGACCCCATGGGCAACTGGCTCAAATGCTTTGCGGCCATCGCCATGATGGCCACCTTGGTCTACGGCCGCCCTTATGCGGCAGACCGTGACATGCTGCGCGGCGGCGAACTGTTCACCCTGAGCTTGTTCTCCTTGCTGGGCATGTTCGTCATGATTTCGGGCAACAACTTTTTGGTGCTGTACCTCGGCCTGGAATTGCTGACCCTGTCCAGCTATGCGCTGGTGGCCTTGCGCCGTGACAATGGCGTGGCCACGGAAGCCGCCATGAAGTACTTCGTGCTCGGCGCCATGGCCAGCGGCTTTTTGCTGTATGGCCTGTCGATGCTCTACGGCGCCACGGGCTCGCTGGACATCAACACCGTGTTCCAAGTGGTGGCCTCAGGCCAGGTCAAGCACCAAGTACTGGTCTTGGGCCTGGTGTTCGTGGTCTGCGGTCTGGCGTTCAAGCTCGGCGTGGTGCCTTTCCACATGTGGATTCCCGATGTGTACCAGGGCGCGCCCACCGCGGTCACCCTGCTGATTGGCGGTGCGCCCAAGCTGGCCGCTTTCGCCATGACCATGCGCCTTCTGGTGGACGGCTTGCTGCCCCTGGCCATCGACTGGCAACAGATGCTGATGGTGCTCTCGGTGGCATCGCTGCTGGTGGGCAACCTGGCCGCCATTGCGCAGACCAACCTCAAGCGCATGCTGGCGTTCTCGACCATTTCGCAAATGGGCTTTGTGCTGATCGGCTTGCTGTCGGGCGTGGTCAATGGCAACACCGCCTCGGCCGCCAATGCCTACAGCTCGGCCATGTTCTATGTCATCACCTATGTGCTGACCACGCTGGCCAGCTTCGGCGTCATTTTGCTGCTGGCCCGCGAAGGCTTCGAGAGCGAAGAAATTGCAGACCTGGCTGGCCTGAACCAGCGCAGCCCCTTGTACGCTGGCGTGATGGCCGTGTGCCTGTTCTCGCTGGCCGGCGTACCCCCGCTGGTGGGCTTCTATGCCAAGCTGTCGGTGTTGCAGGCCCTGGTGGCTTCAGGCCAGACTGGCGCTGTGGCCCTGGCCATCTTTGCCGTGATGATGTCGCTGATTGGCGCCTTCTACTACTTGCGCGTCATCAAGGTCATGTACTTCGACAAGCCGCTGACCGCCACCACCGTGTCGGCCGGTGCCGATGTGCGTGTAGTGCTGTCCATCAATGGCGCACTGATCCTGATTCTGGGCCTGGTGCCGGGTGGGCTGATGGCGCTGTGCGCCCAGGCCATCGTGCAGTCACTGGGCAGCTGAGACGTCGTCTTCATCCGTCATGGATGACAAGGCCCTGATCGAGCAACGCCTGCACAGGGTAGAGCTCCTTCAGGGCCATTTTCTTCATGCCTTTCGCGACACGGTGCGCTTGCCCAATGGGCGCGAGGCCACGCGTGAGTATGTGGTGCACCCGGGCGCGGTGATGGTGATTCCCATGCTCGACGATGGCCGCGTGGTGCTGGAGCGCCAATTCCGTTACCCCGTCCAGCAAGTGATGATCGAGTTCCCGGCCGGCAAGTTGGACCCAGGCGAGGAACCTTTAAGCTGCGCGCGCAGAGAGTTGCTCGAGGAAACCGGCTACACCGCACGCGAGTGGGCGCGGGCAGGCGTGTTGCACCCGGTGATCAGCTATTCCACCGAGTTCATCGAGATCTGGTTTGCGCGCGGTTTGCAGGCTGGGCCCCGACAACTCGACGACGAGGAATTTCTGGAGGTGTTCACCGCCACGCCCCAAGAATTGATGGACTGGTGTCGTCAGGGCCAAGTGACCGATGCCAAGACGTTGACGGGGGCCCTGTGGTTGCAAAACGTCCTGGCCGGCACTTGGGACTTGTCCTGGGCTTGATGCGCTGAAATCTCTTCCTGGGCCATAATTCAAGCCATGAAAGTCCTGGACCTGCAGTGCACCCATTCGCATGCCTTTGAAGGCTGGTTTGCCTCGGAAGAAGACTTCCAGGGCCAACTGTCCCGTGGCTTGGTGGAGTGCCCTTTGTGCGGCGATCGCGACATCACCAAGAAGCTCAGTGCACCTCGGCTGAACCTGGCCACTGCACGCGGTGACAAGTCACAAGAGCGCGAACTGGCAACCCCTGCCGTCTCAGAAGGTAGCGCACCCGCATCCCAAGAGGTGGCCAGTCTGGCGCCCCAGCAATTGCAAGCGGCCTGGCTGCAAATGGTCCAGCACGTGATGGCCAACACCGAAGACGTGGGTGAAAAATTTGCTGACGAGGCGCGCAAGATTCACTATGGCGAATCGCAAGAGCGCAACATCCGCGGTCAGGCCAGCCGCGAAGAAACCGAATCGCTGCAAGAGGAGGGCATTGCCGTGATGCCCTTGCCGATTCCTGCCGCGCTCAAAGGCCCGGTTCAGTAAGCTTTATTTGCCCCAGGAGTCCTTCAGCCCCGTGGCCTTGTTGAACACGGGTTGACTGCCGGGCACATGGTCGATGCGATCCGACACAAAGTAGCCGTGGCGTTCGAATTGAAAACGGCTGTCGGCACTGCATTGCGCCAGTGAAGGCTCCACATACGCCGTGACCACGCGCAAGCTGTCGGGGTTGAGGCAGGCAAGAAAGTCTTTGCCGCCTGCATCGGGCTGCGGGTCGGTGAACAAGCGCTCGTACAGGCGAACCTCGGCGGCTACGCCATCGTCGGCGCCTACCCAGGTGATGACACCCTTGACCTTGACGCTGTCCGCGCCCGGTGTGCCACTTTTGGTGTCGGGAATCAGCTTGGCCAAGACCTGGGTGACCTGGCCTTGTGCGTCTTTTTCGGCGCCGGTGCATTCGATCACGTGGCCGTATTTCAAGCGCACCTTGTTGCCGGGGAACAGCCGGAAGAAGCCCTTGGGGGGCGTTTCTTCATAGTCGGTGCGTTCGATCCAGACTTCACGGCCAATTTGGAAGCTGCGCTGGCCGCGCTCGGGGTGGTGCGGATGCACCGGGGCGCTGCAGGTGTCGGTCACGCCGGCGCCCATCACTTCGTCCCAGTTGGTCAGCACCAGCTTGACCGGCTCCAGTACGGCCATGGCGCGCGCGGCCTGGGCTTCAAGGTCCTCGCGCAAGCAGCCTTCAAGCGTGCTGTAGTCGATCCAGCTGTCGCTCTTGGTCACGCCAATGCGCTCGGCAAACAACTGCAGGCTGGCCGGTGTGTAGCCGCGGCGACGCAAGCCCACGATGGTGGGCATGCGCGGGTCGTCCCAGCCACTGACACGCTGCTCGTTGACCAGTTGCGCCAGCTTGCGCTTGCTGGTGACCACATAGGTCAGGTTGAGGCGGGCAAATTCATACTGGCGCGGCGGCGGCGCTTGCAGCAAGCCGGCCTCGGTCAGGCGCTCGAGCAACCAGTCATAGAACGGGCGCTGGTCTTCAAACTCCAGGGTGCAAATGCTGTGCGTGATTTGTTCCAGCGCGTCCTCGATCGGGTGCGCAAAGGTGTACATCGGGTAGATGCACCAGCGGTCGCCCGTGTGGTGATGCGTGGCCCGACGAATGCGGTAGATGGCCGGGTCGCGCAAGTTGATGTTGGGCGAGGCCATGTCGATCTTGGCACGCAGCACGGCAGCGCCATCGGCCAGTTCGCCGTCGCGCATGGCACGAAAGCGCGCCAGGTTCTCGGCCGGCGTGCGCGTGCGAAACGGGCTGTCTTTCCCAGGCGTGGAGAAGTCGCCGCGGTTCAGGCGCATTTCTTCGGCAGATTGCTCATCCACATAGGCATGGCCGCGCTCGATCAAGGTTTCGGCGGCGCGGTACATGAAGTCGAAGTAATCGCTGGCCTGGTACAGGTGGGTCGTGGTCTGGCCGTTGTAGTGACTGTCCCAATCGAAGCCCAGCCATTGCACGGCATCCAGAATGGCGTTGACGTACTCGGTGTCTTCTTTTTCCGGGTTGGTGTCGTCAAAGCGCATGTGGCAGACGCCACCATAGTCTCGGGCCAAGCCAAAGTTGATGCAGATGCTTTTGGCGTGGCCCACATGCAGGTAGCCATTGGGCTCGGGCGGAAAGCGGGTGCGAATTTTGGCAGGGTCGGGCTCGCCCTTGGCGTGGTGTTGTGCATCGCCCGGTGAGCCGCCCCAACGCCGACTGGCATAGCGGTTGTTTGCCAGGTCGCTCTCGATGATCTGGCGCAAAAAATGGCTGGGCTTGTGCGCTTCGGCAGCGTCTGCTGCTGGCTGGGAAGATGCGGGGGACGAACTCATGGCTGACATTTTAGGGCGTCCTCCCGATACCGCGGCGCGAAGCGCGATAATTGTCATTTTTGGATCTGCGGAGCAGGTGTGGATTTCATTGTGTTGTTGAAGGCCGCCGTGATGGGTGTGGTCGAAGGGCTGACCGAGTTTTTGCCCATCTCATCCACCGGCCATCTGATCCTGGCCGGCGCCTTGCTGGGGTTTGAAGACGAAAAGGCCAAGGTTTTCGACATCGCCATTCAGACAGGCGCCATTTTGGCGGTGGTCATTGTGTATTGGCACAAGATTGCCGGCACCATTGTGGCCTTGCCCACGCAACGCATGGCGCGGCGCTTTGCTCTCAATGTCTTGATTGCCTTTTTGCCCGCGGTGGTGCTGGGCCTGTTGTTTGGCAAATTCATCAAATCGCATTTGTTCACGCCCACGGTGGTGGCCAGCACCTTCATTCTGGGCGGCTTCATCATCTTGTGGGTGGAGGGCTGGGGCAGTCGTCGCAAGCCCGATGAGCATCCGAACGACCGTGCGCGCATTCAGAACGTCGAGTCCATGACGCCCAAGGATGCCTTCAAGGTGGGCCTGGTGCAATGCTTGGCCATGGTGCCGGGCACCAGCCGCAGTGGCGCCACCATCATCGGCGGCATGCTGCTGGGCTTGAGCCGCAAGGCCGCCACCGATTTTTCCTTTTACCTGGCCATCCCCACCTTGATCGGTGCCGGCGCCTACAGCCTTTACAAGGAACGCGCCTTGCTCAGCATGGCCGACTTGCCCGTGTTTTTGGTGGGTTTGCTGTTTTCTTTTTTGAGCGCCTGGGTGTGCGTGCGCTGGCTGCTGCGTTACATCGCCTCGCACAGCTTTGTGCCCTTTGCCTGGTACCGCATCGCCTTTGGCTGTGTGGTGCTGATCACTTCCTGGGGCGGTTGGATCAGATGGTCGGCTTGAGGCTGTCGAGGTTCAACACCGCGGTCTCAATGGCGGCCGCCGTCACCAGGGGCTTTTCCATGGGGACCAGATGGCCCCCGTCGAGCATCAGCATGCGGCCTTGCGTGAGCTTCTCGGTCAAGGCTTGACCCGCTTGGCGCATTTCACGCGAATGGCGACCGCCAATAAAGCTCACAGGGCACTGGAGAGGATGCTTCTTGAACAAGCGGTCCAGGTGGTCGGGCAAGGTGTTGTAAATGCGTGTTTCGATGTCACGCTGAAAGCTCAGCACGCGGCGTATGCCACGCGCCGTCATTTCATCATGGGTGCCGTGATGAATGTAGTCGGCCAGGACCTCGGGGTCCCAACGGGCAAAGTTTTTCTTGCCTTGGAAATGCCGCAGGGCAGCGGCTTCGTCTTCCCAGCTTTGCACGCGCTTGCGGCTGACCGCTCCAGGGGAGAAGCTGCCAATCAAGGCCGTGCGCTTGCCGATGCCCAGCAAGCTGGCGCGCCAGCCACCCACGATGGGCGCGTCCACCAAGACCACGCCCTGTGCCAACCCTGGGTGAAGCGCTGCCGCCATCAGGCTGAGAAATCCCCCCAAGGAATGGCCAACCCAATACACCGAGCCTGTGTGGTTGCGAATGTGCGGCAGTGCAAAGTCCACCAACTGCTGCACCAGGTGCGGCCAGTTGTTGGTGACGGGATAGTCCGGATCGTGACCCAGCATGGGGATGGCCTGCACGGCCAGGCCACGGCCTTGCAAGGCCGCGAACAGCTTGCCATAGGTGCTGGCAGGAAAGCTGTTGGCGTGCGCAAAAATCAGCAGCGGGGCGTGGGCGCTCACAAGCTCAGATCAATTTCTCGTCGGGCGTGGCGATCTTTTTCAGGGCGCGCGATTGGGCTTCGGGGGTCAGGATCGGCACATCGGTGGCCTCGCCATGCCACATCGGGTCTTCCAGTTCGTCAAACACCTCGCGCAGCTTTTGCCCCCAGCTGTTGCGCAGCATTTTGAAATAGGCGTTGCTGTCGTCGATGCACAGCACCTGGTCGCTTTGCAGCTGGTCAGCCTGGTAGACCACCATGTCCAGCGGCAAGCCCACCGACAGGTTGGATTTGAGGGTGGAGTCCATGGACACCAGGGCACACTTGGCGGCTTCGTTCAAAGGGGTTTGCGGTGTCAGCACGCGGTCCAGCACCGGCTTGCCGTATTTGGACTCGCCCACTTGGAAGTAGGGCGTTTCAGAAGTGGCCTCAATGAAGTTGCCCGCCGAATACACCTGGAACAGGCGCATGCCTTCGCCTTTGATCTGGCCGCCAAAGATGAGCGAGACGTTGAAGTCCACGCCAGAGGCTTTCAAAGAAGCGGCATCGCGCTCATGCACATGGCGAACAGCGGAACCCAGGACACGCGCTGCATCGAACATGCTTTGCGCATTCCAGATGGTGATGGGCTCGCTCTCGGGCGTTTCCTTGAGTTGCTCCACTTGCAAAATTTCCCGCACCGATTGCGAAATGCTCAAATTGCCTGCCGACAGCAGGACCATGAAACGATCGCCCGGCTTTTCGTAGACGATCATCTTGCGAAACGTGCTGATCTGGTCCAGCCCCGCATTGGTCCGGGAGTCGGACAAGAAGACCAGACCAGCTTTGAGTTTGATGCCTACACAGTACGTCATAGCAGTTTTTTCAGAGAGTAAAGGGCGTCCAACGCTTCGCGGGGGCTGAGGGCGTCGGGGTCAATTTGAGAAAGTCGGGCCTCCAGCGGTGTGGGGCCGGCGTGCGCCGCCTCGGGCGGTGGGGCAAACAGGTCCACCTGCGTGCGCGAGGCGTCTGCATTGGCTTCGAGCGCGCTCAGAGCGTGGCGCGCGTGGTTGAGCACCGGCGTAGGCATGCCCGCCAAGCGCGCCACCTGGATGCCGTAGCTTCGGCTGGCAGGACCCGGCTGGATTTCATGCAGAAACACAATGTCGTTGCCACCTTCGGTGGCGCTGACATGGACGTTGAGGGCTGCGCGGTGGTTGGCAGGAAATTCCGTCAACTCGAAGTAGTGCGTGGCAAACAAGGTGAAGGCCTGGGTCTTGTCATGCAAATGCGTGGCAATGCCCGAGGCCAAGGCCAGGCCATCGAAGGTGGAGGTGCCACGCCCGATTTCATCCATCAGCACCAGGCTGTGCGGCGTGGCAGCGTGCAAAATTTGCGCGGCCTCGGTCATCTCCAGCATGAAGGTGGATTGGGCGTTGGCCAGGTCATCGGCCGCGCCAATGCGGGTGTGAATGGCATCCATGGGGCCGAGTCGACACGTTTGCGCCGGCACATGGCTGCCGACAGAGGCCAGCAACACAATCAAGGCGACCTGACGCATGTAAGTGGACTTGCCGCCCATGTTGGGGCCGGTGATGACTTGCATGCGTTGCGTCGGCCCCAACTGCGTGTCATTGGCAATGAAGTTGCCGCCACTGGTTTCGGCCAGCCGAGCTTCCACCACGGGATGGCGCCCTGCTTGAATCTCAATGCAAGGTGTTTTCACAAATTGCGGGGCGCACCAATTCAGCGTGAGCGAGCGCTCGGCCAGGGCGCACAGGGCGTCCAGGGTGGCCAGCGCGCGGGCCACCCGCCCCAGGGCCGGCACAAAGGCTTGCAGCGAATCAAGCAGTTGTTCGTACAACCATTTTTCACGGGCCAAGCCGCGCTCTTGGGCAGACAAGGCCTTGTCTTCAAAGGCCTTGAGCTCGGGGGTGATGAAGCGCTCGGCGTTCTTCAGCGTTTGGCGTCGCCGGTAGTCCTCAGGCACGCGGTCAAGCTGGCCTTGGGTGACTTCGATGTAAAAGCCGTGCACCTTGTTGTACTGCACCCGCAAGTTGGCAATGCCGGTGCGGGCGCGCTCTCGCACTTCCAGGTCCAGCAAGAAGTCATCGCAGTTGTTTTGAATGGCCCGCAGCTCATCGAGCTCGGCGTCAAAGCCGTGGCCGATCACGCCGCCATCGCGCACCAAGGCCGCTGGCTCGGGCAACAGCGCGCGGCCCAGCAGTTCGGCGCAGTCGGGCGGCGCTTGCAGGTCGTTGGCCAAGCTGTCCAGCCAGGGGCTCTCGGGCACCAAGGCCTGCACCTGCAAAGACTTGTTCAACGACAGGCCCAATGCGACCAACTCACGCGGGCGCACCTGGCGCAGCGCGATGCGCGCGCTGATGCGTTGTACATCGCCCATGCCCTTCAAGTTTTCGCGCAGGTTGCGCCAGGGGCCGTGGCCTTGCAGTCCTTGCAAGGCGGCGATGGCTTCCAGGCGTTGCAGGGCTTGGGTGCGGTCGCGCTGGGGCTCCAGCAGCCATTGCTTGAGTGTGCGGCTGCCCATCCCGGTCATGCAGGTGTCCAGCAAGGAAAACAACGTGGGGCTGTCTTCGCCGCGCAGGGTTTGCGTCAGCTCAAGGTTGCGGCGCGTGGCCGCGGGCAATTCAATCAGGCGGTCGTCGCGTTCCACGTGCAGGCTTTGCACATGGCTCAAGCTGCGGCCTTGGGTGTGCTCGGCATAGCCCAGCAAAGCGGCGGCGGCGGCGTGGGCTTGTGCGAAATCTTGCGCTTGCCAGGCACTGAGGCTGGTGGTTTGCAATTGCGCCAAGAGTTTGCGCAAGCCCAATGCAGCATCGAATTGAAAGGCGGGACGTTCGGTCAGGCTGTGCGGGCCTTGCAGCAAGGCGCGCAGATCTTCGGGCAATTCCGCGCTGAAGACGACTTCGCTGGGCGCAATGCGCGCCAGCCAGTTGGCCAACTCATCGGAGGCGCACTCGGCCAGGTGGAGCTCGCCTTGTGTCAGGCTCAGCCACGCCAGGCCGCAACCGCCGGCACGTGCCGCACGGCTGCTGGCATGCACGGCCAGCAAAAAGGATTCGCTTTTGTCGGTGAGCAATTCGCTGTCGGTCAGGGTGCCGGGCGTGACCACCCGGACCACCTTGCGCTCCACCGGCCCTTTGCCGCTGACCTCGCCCACTTGCTCGCAAATGGCCACCGATTCGCCATGGCGAATCAGCCGCGCCAGGTAATTTTCAACCGAGTGAAACGGCACGCCCGCCATCACCACCGGCTGGCCCGCAGACTGGCCCCGCTGGGTCAGGGTGATGTCCAACAGGCGGGCGGCTTTTTCGGCATCGCCAAAAAACAGCTCGTAAAAATCGCCCATGCGGTAGAACACCAGCGTGCTGGGAAACTCGGCCTTGATGGCCAAGTACTGGGCCATCATGGGGGTGTGCTGAGAGAGGTCTGCGGTTGCCATGCCGTTGCAGCGCCAGAGAGGAGGGTGGCGGTACCTGTTACAGCGGTGCGACCGGGTCGGTGCCGGCTTGCGCTTGCAATTCGGCCACGGCTTGCACCACGGCGGCTTTGTCTTGCACGCCGGCGAACTTCGAATATTTTTGCAGCACGGCCACCATTTGCGCATAAATGCGCGGGTTGCCGGCCAGGCACTCGCGGTGTTGCAGGAAGTCGGCTTCGCCGGTGAAATTGCCCACCAGCCCGCCGGCTTCGGTGATCAGCAAGGCGCCAGCGGCCATGTCCCAGGGCTGCAGGCCGAGCTCGAAAAAGCCATCGCTGAAGCCCGCGGCCACATAGGCCAGGTCGAGCGCGGCCGCGCCCGGGCGGCGCAGGCCGGCGGTGCGTTGCATCATGTCGCCCATCAGGCGCAGGTAGGTGTTGAAGTCGTCTTCCGGGCGGAAGGGAAAGCCGGTGGACAGCAGGCACTCTTGCAAGCGGGTGCGCTTGCCCACGCGGATGCGGCGCTCGTTCATGAAGGCGCCACGGCCACGGGTGGCGGTGAACAAGTCGTTGCGGGTCGGGTCGTACACCACGGCTTGCTCCAGGCGGCCTTTGACTTGCAGCGCAATGCTGACGCAGTAGACCGGGAAGCCGTGAATGAAGTTGGTGGTGCCGTCCAGCGGGTCGATGATCCAGATGGCTTCTGCATTGGGGTTGCCGCGCGTGCTGCCCGACTCTTCGGCCAGGATGCCGTGGTCGGGGTAAGCCGTCAGCAGGGTCTCGATAATGGCGTTCTCGCTGGCCTGGTCGACTTCGGTGACAAAGTCGTTCGACTGCTTTTGCGAGACCCGGACCGACTCCACATCGAGCGCAGCGCGGTTGATGATGGCGCCAGCGGCGCGGGCGGCCTTGATGGCCACGTTGAGCATGGGGTGGAGTGTGGACGACATGGATTGTGGGCCCGGCCAGCACCTGAGAGGCGCTCGCCCTGGCGGTAAGAGCAAGAGGGAACCCCCCGTCGATGCGGGCGGCGACAATAGGGGCTATTTTACGCCTGTTGCCATGAAGACCCGCTTTATCCTGATTCAGACCAGCCACGCCGGCAATGTGGGCGGCGCCGCCCGTGCCATGAAAGTCATGGGCTTTGACGAGTTGGTGCTGGTCGCGCCCCGTTGGGACAACGTGTTGCGCCGCGAGGAAACCATCCAGCGCGCCAGCGGTGCGCTGGATGTGCTGAACCAGGCCCGCATTGTGGACACCCTGGACGAGGCGCTGGACGGGCTGACGCATTTGTGCGCCACCGCCATGACGCCGCGCGACTTTGGCCCGCCCACCTCTACTCCGCGCCCGCATTTCGAGGCGCTGCTGGCACAGCAACCTCGGCCCGAAGGGGTGGGCTTTCTGTTTGGCTCGGAGCGCTTTGGCATGCGCAACGAAGACGTGTACCGCTGCCATGTGGCCCTGAGCATTCCCACCAACCCGCAGTTTGGCTCATTGAACCTGGCCAGCGCGGTGCAAGTGTTGGCCTACGAGTGGCGTCTGGCGCTGGGCGGCTACGAGGTTCAATCGGCCACGCCCGAGCCCCACCTGGCCGACGCCCAGCAGGTGGCGGGCATGCTGGGGCACTGGGAAGCGTCCTTGACCGAGATTGGGTTTCTGGACCCGGCGGCCCCCAAAAAACTGATGCCACGCCTGCAGCAATTGTTCAACCGGGCGCAGCTGACCCAGGAAGAAGTCCACATCCTGCGCGGTGTTGCCAAGCAGATGAGCGTGGCCAACCGCCAAAAAGGCTAGACTTCCCCCATGTTTGCCCGTTTGCGATCCGATATTCAGTGCATTTTGGACAGGGACCCGGCCGCCCGCAGCCGCTGGGAGGTGCTGACCTGTTACCCCGGCTTGCACGCCATCTGGATGCACCGCATGGCCCATGTCTGCTGGCAGATGGGCTTCAAGTGGTTGGGGCGCTTCATCTCGCACCTGTCACGCTGGCTCACCGGCATTGAAATTCACCCCGGTGCCAAGATTGGCGACCGCGTGTTTTTCGACCACGCCATGGGCGTGGTGGTGGGCGAGACCGCCGAAATTGGCGACGGTTGCACGATTTACCAAGGCGTGACTTTGGGTGGCACCTCTTTGTACAAAGGCACCAAGCGCCATCCCACCCTGGGGCGCGATGTGGTGGTCAGCGCCGGCGCCAAAGTGCTGGGAGGCTTTGTGGTGGGCGATGGGGCCAAGATCGGCAGCAATGCCGTGGTCATCAAGCCGGTGCCTGCGGGTGCGACGGCTGTGGGCATTCCTGCGCGCATCATTCCTGCCAAGGAAGGCGAAAGCGCCGATGTGTCTGCGGGCACGCGCAAGTTCAACGCCTACGGCATCACCCAGGACGATGACCCCTTGAGCCAAGCCATGCGCGGCTTGATTGACAACGCCTCCTCGCAAGAGCACCAGATTGCCTTGCTTTGGAAAGCCTTGGAAAGCCTGTCGCAGCAAGGCGCCGACTGCGTGCCGCAAGATGCGGCCAAACAAGAGCAATTCGAGGCCGAGAAGCTGAACCAGCTCCTGGGCAAATAACCCCGTCATCGCCAACGAAGCACGTCATCGCGAGCGCAGCGCGGCGATCTTGCGCCGCAGGGAGATTGCCGCGGCCCCAAGGGGCCTCGCAATGACGGAGGGGTTGCCGCGGCCCCAAGGGGCCTCGCAATGACGGTGTTATGGGCGGGGTGGGCGCTGGGCGGTTTTGGGGCGGAACGCTTTGCAGAAGGCGTCGCGTGTTTCCATGTAAGGCCCGCCAATCAGGTCGATGCAGTAGGGCACCGCTGCAAAAATACCGTCCACCACCTGCTGGCCTTCGGCGTTGCGCAAGCCGCCCAGGGTCTCCTGGATCGATTTGGGCTGGCCTGGCAGGTTGATGATCAGGCTTTGGCCTCGAATCACCGCCACTTGGCGCGACAAAATGGCCGTGGGCACAAAACGCAAGCTGATCTGGCGCATTTGCTCGCCAAAGCCGGGCATCTCCTTGTCGGCCACGGCCAGCGTGGCTTCGGGCGTGACATCGCGCAAGGCCGGGCCGGTGCCGCCGGTGGTCAGGATCAATGCGCAACCCAGATCGGCCAAGGCGATCAGCGTTTCGCTGATCAACGCCTGTTCGTCGGGAATCAGGCGCGCCTCGAAGCTCAGGGGGTTCAGCAAGGCCTGGCCCAGCCAGTCGCGCAGGGCGGGCAGGCCTTTGTCTTCGTAGGTACCACTGGACGCGCGGTCGCTGATGGACACGATGCCGACCTTGACCGGGTCGCAGCGCGGGTCGGGGGTGGGCAGGGGCGTGTCACTCATGCGCGTTCTCGGCTTCTTGAAGGGTTTGCTTCACCAGTTGGAAAATTTCTCGGTAGGAGCGGCCCTGTCGGGGCGCGAGGCCTTGGGACTCGGTGGTCTTGTCGGCCGTGTTGTCTTTGCGTGCCTGGCGCACCATGGCGCGCAGTTGCTGGCTGTCGGTGGCCGGGTAGGCAGCCATCCATTCGGCCACCGCATCGTCGCTTTGCAGCAGGCGGTCGCGCCAATGCTCGGCCTGGTGCAGGGCCAGGGTTTCTTTGGCGCTGCCACTGTGTTGCGCGCGCAGGGCTTCGCGAATGGCCTCGATGTCTTCCTCGTCGAGTTTGCGCATCAGCTTGCCGATGAATTGCATTTGGCGGCGCCGGCCTTCAAAGTTGGTGATGCGCTTGGCCTCGGCCACGGCGTCCATCAGCTTCTCGTTCAGGTGGCCTTGGTCCAGCAGGCGTTGGCTCAGATCGGCGCGCAGCGTCAGCAGGTCTTCGCCAAGCTGTTGGCGCTCGTCGCTTTCGCGTTTCAGGTCGGTTTTGCTGGCCGTGTCTGTGCCTTTGAGCTCGCGCTTGTAGGCCAGATCGAGCTCGCTGCCTTCGGCCACGAACACGCCACGGACAAAGTAGCCTTTTTTGGGTTTTCTAGACATCTTGGGGTGAATCTCAGAGCGGTCAAACCGCTCACAGGGTGGCAAGTATCATAGCCGGCACATGAAAACCGCCAAATCCACTCCCGCACAAGCTTCTTCAGCCCCTTTGCAAGGGTTCAGTTACAGCCGTCCTTTTTTCGAGGAGCTGGTCGACCTGTCCTTGGCGCATGCCAAGAGGTTGGGTGCAACGGATGCGGGCGCAGAAGCCTCTGAAGGCTGTGGTTTGAGCGTGTCGGTGCGCAAGGGCGCCTTGGAGACCGTGGAGCGTAACCGCGACAAATCCCTGGGCGTGACGGTGTACATCGGCAATCGGCGTGGCAACGCCAGCACTTCTGATTTTTCGCGGGACGCCATTGAGCGCACAGTGCAAGCGGCATACGACATTGCACGCTTCACGGCGGAAGACCCGGCGGCCGGCTTGCCCGAGGCGCAAGACATTGCCCAGCACCATCCGGACCTGGACCTGTTTCACCCCTGGGCATTGACCAGCGAAGAAGCTGCCAAGCTCGCCCTGCGTTGTGAAGCCGCCGCCCTCAAGACCGACCGCCGCATCACCAACAGCGAAGGCGCTGCCGTGTCGGCCCAGCAAAGCCATTTTTTCAGCGCCCACACGCGAGGCTTCCGTGGCGGCTATGCCAGCTCTCGCCACAGCCTGTCGGTGGCGCCCATTGCGGGCAAAGGCGACGACATGCAGCGCGACGCCTGGTACAGCTCGATGCGCGCGCCTGACGAACTGGCCTCGCCTGAGGCGGTGGGCCGCTATGCGGCCGAGCGCGCCTTGAGCCGCCTGAAAGCGCGCAAGATCACCACCCGCGAATGCCCGGTGTTGTTCGAGTCGACCTTGGCAGCGGGCTTGTTGGGCCATTTTGTGCAAGCGGTCAGCGGTGGCTCCCTGTACCGCAAGAGCAGTTTTTTGTTGGACTCCATGGGCAAGAGGGTGTTCCCGAGCCACATCGATGTGTTGGAAGATCCCTTCGTGATGCGCGGCAAAGGCAGCTCTCCCTTCGACGAAGAAGGGGTCATCACGCGCGCGCGCCAAGTGGTGAAGGGCGGACGTGTGCAGGGCTATTTTCTGAGCAGCTATTCCGCACGCAAGCTGGGCATGGCCACCACGGGCAACGCGGGGGGCTCGCACAACCTGGTGCTGACCTCGCGCCAAACCCAAGCACAAGACGACTTGAAGGCCATGCTGCAAAAGCTGGGCACGGGCCTCTTTGTGACCGAGTTGATGGGGCAGGGCGTGAACTACGTCACCGGCGACTACTCCCGTGGCGCCAGTGGCTTTTGGGTGGAAAAAGGCGAGATCGCTTACCCGGTGCAAGAGATCACGATCGCCGGCAATTTGCCGAAAATGTTCAAGGGCCTGGAGGCCGTGGGCGCCGACACCTACAACTACGGCGCCAAGACCATCGGCTCGGTGCTGATCAACCGCATGAAAGTGGCTGGCGCTTAACCCAACCCCGTCATTGCGAGGCCCGAAGGGCCGCGGCAATCTTGCGCCGGAGAAAGATCGCCGCGCTGCGCTCAATGGGATGGACGCTCCCACCTCTAACCG
>CAYTZZ010000043.1:0-19677 GCA_964442645.1 uncultured Bordetella sp.
TAGATGCCGGTTAGAGGTGGGAGCGTCCATCCCATTGAGCGAAGCGCGGCGATCTTACGCCGCAGAGAGATTGCCGCAGCCCTGCGGGCCTCGCAATGACGGCTATTTTTTGACGACGACCAAGCCCTTGAGGTACTCCCCCTCGGGGAAAGTGATGGTCATGGGATGGTCAGGCGCCCCCTGCATGCGCTCGCTGATGAAGCCATCCACGCCCGCATCGGTGCCGGCCGAGGCCACAATTTTGTGGAACAGCTCGGCCCCAATGCCGCCCGAGCAGCTGTAAGTGAACAGCACCCCACCCGGCTCCAGAACCTTGAAGGCCAGGCGGTTGATGTCTTTGTAAGCCCGGGCCGCACGGTCGGCATGGGCCGCGGTTGGCGCGAATTTGGGGGGGTCCAGGATGATGGCGTCAAAGGTGCGGCCTTCCTGGTGAAAGCGGCGCAGGCTGCCGTTGACATCGGCATCCAGAAATTCGGCCTGCGCCGGGTCAAAGCCGTTCAGGCGCACATGCGCCTGGGCGCGCTCAATGGCCGGACCCGAAGAGTCAATCGAGGTGACATGCCCGCCCCGCCCCAGGCTGCCGCCAGCACGCATGCCCGCCAGCGCTGCGATGGAAAAACCACCGGTGTAGCAATAGCAGTTGAGCACGCGCTCGAAACCCAGGCGGCGCGCGTAATCGGCAAATTTTTGGCGGCTGTCGCGCTGGTCCAGGTAAAACCCGGTTTTGTGACCTTGCGCAATGTCCAAAGTCAATTGCCAGTCGTGTTCCTGGATCGTCAGTTCGGTGCTTTCAGAGTCCGCCGCGCCGCGGCGCAGCCAGCCAGTGGCCGCCGGCAAACCCTCGAGCGAACGCACCCCCGAATCCGAGCGCTCATAGAGCCGGGTGCACCCGGTTTGGGCCAGCAGGGCGTCGGCCAGCACAGATTTCCAGCGCTCGGTGCCGCTGGAGAGGAACTGCGCCACCAAGGTGTCGGCATAGCGGTCCACAATCAGGCCGGGCAAGCCATCGGCCTCGCCGTGAATCAGGCGCATGCCGTCGCTTTGAATGTCGAAACGCCGGCGGGCAACGACCGCCTTGGCAATGGCGCGCTCGAAGAAGGCTGCCTCGATCCGCTCGGCTTCGTCGAAACTCCAAATTCGGGCGCGGATTTTGGAGGTGGGGCTGAACGAGGCCCAGCCCAAAAACTGGCCAGTGTCAGACTCCACCCGCACGGTTTCACCCACATCGCCGCCGCCCTTGGCGATGGCGCTGTCAAAAATCCAGGGATGCCGGCGCAGCGCCGAACGTTCTTTCCCAGGCTTCAATTTCAATGTCTTCATGGGAAGGATTGTCCCTCACTTACTTTTTGCGGGCCCGGGGGTGCGCGGCGTCGTAGACCTTGGCCAGGTGCTGGAAATCCAGCCGGGTGTAGACCTGGGTGGTGCTGATGTTGGCATGCCCCAACAACTCTTGCACCGCACGCAAGTCACCACTGGACTGCAGCACATGGCTGGCAAAAGAATGGCGCAGCATGTGCGGATGCAACGGCACCGCCACGCCCGCTTGCAAGCCACGGCGGCGCAGGCGTTGCCACACCGACTGCGCAGACAAGCGGGTGCCATGACGCCCCACAAACAAGGCTTCAGGCGCCTCGGCGCTGGCGGGTACGCCCTGATCGCGCACGGCCAGCCATTGCTTCAAAGCCTGCAGGGCCTGCGCGCCCACGGGCACGCTGCGCCGTTTGCTGCCTTTGCCCAGCACATGGGCCATGGCCTCGTGGGCATCAATCCATCCGCGGGCTGTGGCGCTGGGCTGCACATCCAGCCCCACCAGTTCACCGACCCGCAGGCCACTGCTATAGAGCAGTTCAACCAAGGCCACATCACGGGCTTCCAGCCAGGGATCGCTGTCGCTGTTGTGGTGTTCGGCCAACTGCACCGCCTGGTCCACGCTCAGGGCTTTGGGCAGGGGCTTGGCTGCTTTGGGTGCGCGAATGCCCAGCACCGGGTTGCTGGGCAGCAAGCCTTCGCGCGCGGCCCAGGCATAGAAGCCGCGCCAGCCCGAAAGAATCAGGGCAATGCCTCTCCCGGTGCGCCCCGCGCTGTGCATTTGCGCCACCCAGCGCCGAATGTGGGCGGGTTGCACCTGCAGCAGGTCCAGGCCCCCTTGGCGCGCGTTCTGCGCGAGCTTTTCCAGATCGAGGGTGTAGAGCGACAGGGTGCGCTCGGCCAAGCGCTTTTCGAATTGCACATGGGCCAGGTACCGCGCGACCAGCGGATCGGGCGCAGCAGTTTGCGTGCCCATGGCTGCGTTTTTACTGCAGACGGGACAGGGCCGCGCCGGCCAACTCGCCAATGCGCTCCAGGAAATCCGTGCCCATGCCGGCGTGGTAACGCTGTGCATCGGGCGAGGCCAGCACCAAGAGGCCCATGGCTGGCGCAGGGGCCGCCTCGCCCTCTTGCGGGGTGGTCGGCACCACGCGCAAAGCCACCATGGCCAGCGACTGCGCGGCCGCAGGTTCGGCCAGCCACTGGGCGGCTTCAAAGCCCGAGTTCACGCCGCAATACGGCGCAGACAGCGAGGTGGCAAACGATTTCACATCGTCGCTGACCCCTTGGGCAAACGGCTCGATGGAGAAAGCTTCGTTGACTTGCCACACTTTGAGGGCGACCTGCGGCACCATGAACTGCGACTGGATCTGATCCGCCATCAAACCCGGCAAATCCCGCGCATCGCGGGTTTGCAACAGGCTTTGCGACCAACGGTGCAAACGATCGGCCAGGATGGCGTTGTCGTTGCCATTGCGAATCATGTCCATCATGCGCATTTCCAGCGCCCGAATTTTTTCGCGCAGCATTTCGGCCTGACGCTCTTGCAAGCTGACGGCACGTTGGCCGTGCGGGCTGGTCAGGCGCACGGCCGACAGCAGTTCGGCATGGCGCGCAAAAAAGTCGGGCGTGTTCACCAGGAAATTGGCGATGTCGTCTTCGGTAATAGGGTTCATGGCATGGGAGTTCATTCGGGGATCTCGATTTCACCTTGAAAAACAGTGGTGGCGGGGCCGGTCATGCGCACAGACTGGCCCAGGCCGGCCCATTCGATGGTCAATTGTCCGCCCAGGGCTTGCACGTCCACGCGTGCGTCCAGCCAGCCTTGGCGAATGCCCGCCACCACGGCGGCACAGGCCCCTGTGCCACAGGCCAGGGTTTCACCCGCACCGCGCTCGAACACACGCAGCTTCACACTGTGGCGGGACAGCACTTGCACAAAGCCGGCATTCACGCGGCGTGGGAAAGCGGGGTGGAGTTCAATCAGCGGCCCTTGCGTCAACACGGGCGCCGTGTCGACATCGTCCACACGGGTCACGGCGTGGGGGTTGCCCATGGACACCACCGCCACCTCGACGTTTTGCTGGTGGGGCAAATTCAGTTGCCAGGTGTCCCAGCCCGTGGTGGCTGAGGCCACGCGTTGGGCATGGGCAGGGTCGAAGGGAATCTGCGGCAAGTCAAAAACAGGGGCGCCCATGTCCACGGTGACGCGGCCATCAGCCAAGGCATGCAACTCGATCACGCCCCCATGCACTTTCACCTTGACCGAGCTTTTGTCGGTCAGGCCTTGCTCGCGCACGAATCGCACGAAACAACGCGCACCGTTGCCGCAGTGCTCGACCTCGCCGCCATCGGCGTTGTGAATGACATATTCAAAATCGACCTGCGGCGTGGGCGCAGCGCGCACGCTCAGGATCTGGTCGGCGCCCACGCCAAAGTGGCGATCGGCCAAAAACCGGTATTGCGCCGTCGTCAAATTCAAGCGGCCCTGGGTCTCGTCGAGCACCACAAAGTCGTTGCCGGCGCCTTGCATCTTGGTAAAGCGGATTCGCATGCCCTGATTATCGGGCCTGCGCCACGCCTTGTGTCACCGAACAGGCAGCACGCGTCGCCCAGCCCCGCTAAGCTTGCTTTTTTTAAAGGACCTTCCCATGCGCATTCCCCACTGGCAAGCCGAGCTGAAACCCCAACCCACCGACCTGGTCGAGGCCATCCGCACCCGCCGCGGCGGCAAACTTTTGAACCTGGACCATGTGCTGCTGTGGAGCGAGCCGATTGCGCGCGGCTGGAACATCTTCATGAAAAACGTGCGCCGCGACCTGAGCGCCAGCGCCAAACAACGCGAACTGGCCATCTGCACCGTGGCCCTGCTGACGGGCGCGCACTACGAATACCACCACCACGCCCCCGAATTCCTGGCCGCCGGCGGCCAACAATCCGAACTCGACGCCCTGGCCCAGGCGGTCAAGGCCAACCCCCGCCAACCCATCAACCAAGCCGGCCTGGGCCCCATCGAACGTCTGATCGTCCAATTCGCCGCACAAATGACCCTCGACGTCAAAGTCGACCCCGCCCTGTTCGAACAACTCCAAACCCACTTCAACACCACCGAGCTGGTCGAACTCACCACCACCATCGCCAGCTACAACATGGTCGCCCGCATCCTCGTCGCCCTCGACGTAACGCCTGAGTAAAAAAGGGGGTCAGGTCTTGAGTTTTGCTCTTTTCCTGTGGATAACTTCGCCAACATGCCCATAATCCATCATGGTTAGAAAAACACAACTCCTGCACACCCCGCGCCCGCCTGTGGCGCCGCGACCTGCTGCCACCGTCTTGTTGCTGCGCGATGGCCCCCAAGGCCTGGAAGTGCTGATGACACGCCGCTCCATGACGGCCAGCTTCGCCCCTGGCGCCTATGTGTTCCCCGGCGGCGGCATTGACGCCTCAGATGCAGACGCTGCCACCCACGCAGCCGCCCAGCGCCGCCCCACCCAAAGCGACCTGGATCTGACGCGCGCCATCGCCGCCATCCGCGAAAGTTTTGAAGAGCTGGGCATTCTGCTGGCACGCCATGCCAACGGCGAGATGGCCACCGACCAGGACGTCGCGCAGCTCGACCGCACAGCGCCGCTGACGGCCCAATGCCAGGCGCGCCAGATGACCCTGGCCGCCGATCAGGTCTATGTGTTGGCCCACTGGATCACCGACCGCGACCTGCCGCGCCGCTTCGATGTCCCCTTCCTGGTGGCGCGCATGCCCGAAGGCCAAACCCCGGTGGCCGACGAGTCCGAGCAGTTCGAACCGGTGTGGGTGCGCCCTGCCGATGCCCTGGCCCGCCACAAAGACGGCCAGTTTTTCATCATCTTCCCGACCATCCGCACCCTGGAAAAGCTCCAGGCCTACGCCACCGTGGACGCTGTGCTGCAAGCCTGCGCCAGCGAACAGCCTTGGTTCACCAGCTGCCCGCGCGCCGGCCTGCTCAACGGCCACGAGGAACGCTACATGGAGCACGAAGCCCCGTTTGGCGAGCTGGCCCTGACCTGCCCCGACGGCCAGATTGCCCACACCCTGGACTGGCAAAGCGATCACCCCGTGGCGCTGCTGAAAAACCTGCAGCGCCTGACCGCCCCCAACCCCAGCGTGATGACCGGCCCCGGCACCAACAGCTACCTGGTCGGCGATCCCGACACAGGCTACATCGCCATCGACCCCGGCCCAGTGGCCCCGGAACACCAGGAAAAGCTGTGGCGCGCCGCCGGCGGCAACATCCGCATGATTGTCTGCACCCACTCGCATTCCGACCACTCGCCCGGCGCAAAGCCTCTGCAAGCCCTGTGTGAGCAGCATGGCCACAAGCCCCCCATCCTGGGCTTGCCATCGCAACCCACCGCCCGACCCAACAGCCACTTTGTGCCTGACCGTGAGCTGGCCGATGGCGAAAAGCTGGTCTTGCAAGGCCCGCAACACAGCCACACCCTGCGCGTGATCCACACGCCAGGCCACGCCGCCAACCACCTGTGCCTGTTGCTGGAAGAAGACGGCTTGCTGTTCAGCGGCGACCATGTGCTCAATGGCAGCACCACCGTGATCGACCCACCCGATGGCCACATGAGCGACTACCTGGAGTCGCTGGACAAACTGTTGCAAGCTTGTGCCCAAGACAGCATCGACTTCATCCTGCCCGCACATGGCTACGTGCTGGGCAATGTGGAACCCGGCGCCTATGACGCCGCCGACGTGATTCAACGCCTCAAAAAGCACCGCCTGCAGCGCGAAGCCAAAATTCTGGGCGTCATGCGCGCGCTGCCCGACGGCAGCATGCAAGAGTGGGTGGAGCGCGCCTACGACGATGTGCCGCCGCGCCTGTGGCCGGTGGCCATGCGCTCGTTGACGGCCCATGTGGAGCGCCTGCGCGAGATGGTCTGACAGACCCCCGCGCGAAAAAAGTGTGAAGCCCGCCGATACGCCGGATTCTGTGCATGGGGTTGCCCCCATGTGACCGCCATTAATCTGGGCCGTGGGTCACCCACACGGCTCGGTGCTACCTACCCGCCAACTCTGCGGAACCACATCAACGCTGGCCTACTTGGTATTGCTGCGCGCAGAGATTGCCCGTTTCACCCGCAGCGGTTGCCCGCTGCGACTCGTCTCTGTTGCTCTGATCCTCACCTCACGGTGGAGAGGTGTTACCTCCTGCGCTGTCCTGTGCAGTCCGGACGTTCCTCCAGTGCGGTGTTTCCACCCCATGCCTTTCGGCCTGGGCCTTGCGGCTTGCACCAGCGACGGTCTGGCGTGCTTCACGAGGGGGATTATCGCCGGGTCAGGCATCCCGCGTGTTGCAGCACCTCGCGCCAGGCGCCCAGCTTGCGCTCAAACGACCAGGAAGCATTGGCAGGACTGCTGGAGGGCAAGCGGTAAACCGGCAGCCCCAAGGCCTGGGTGTGGCGCGCATGGCGAAAGCTTTCGCCGCCGTTGTGAGCCAGCGCCGCGAGTTGCGGGCATTGAATGCGCAGCGACGCCAGATCGTTCAACACCGGCGCACGAATGGCGCTGTCCAGGCTGCCTTCGCGCTCGCATGAAGCGTACACATCCCACACGCCGAGGCCTTGTGCCAGCAGCCAGCTGAGGCGATCCGCATAAGGCGCTTGCAGCAGCGCCGTGGGATCGTCCGTCAAAAGCATGGCCAACAAACGCCAAAACTGATTTTGCGGATGGCCGTAATACTGCTGCGCCCGCAGCGAGGCCACCCCCGGGAAACTGCCCAGAATGACCAAGCGGGTGGCCGGCGAGAGCACAGGCGGCATGCCCTGAAGAACAACGGAAGAGGCCATAATCACGACTCTACCGCAGCCTCGCCTGATGAACACGGGCCCTCGCCGCCATGATCCGACTCTCAGAACTCAAGCTTCCCCTCGACGCCGCCTTCGATCCCCCCGACGAGGCCACGCCCCCGCCCCTGGCGCCGCCCTCGCTGTTCGACAAAATTTGCAGCGCGCTGGGCATCACCCCCCAAGACGTGCAGCAGTGGCAGGTTTTCAAGCGCAGCTTTGATGCGCGCAAAGCCCAGCTGCAAGTGGTCTACATCGTCGATGTGACCCTGGCCAACCCGGCGCAAGAAACACAGTTGCTGCACAAGCACGCCGCCAACCCGCATGTCCAAGCCACGCCCGACATGGCATGGCAGGCGCCCACCCACGCCCCGGGCGATTGGCCCACCCGCAGCGACGAACGTCCCGTGGTGGTGGGCTTTGGGCCCTGCGGCATTTTTGCGGCGCTGGTGCTGGCACAAATGGGCTTCAAGCCAATTGTTCTGGAACGCGGCAAAACCGTGCGCCAACGCACCCAGGACACCTGGGGCCTGTGGCGCAAGCGCGAGCTCCACCCGGAGAGCAATGTGCAGTTCGGCGAAGGCGGCGCCGGCACGTTTTCCGATGGCAAGCTGTACAGCCAGATCAAAGACCCGCGCCACCTGGGCCGCAAGGTGATGCAAGAGTTTGTGCAAGCCGGTGCGCCAGAAGAAATTTTGTACGCCGCCCACCCCCACATCGGCACCTTCAAATTGGTGAAGGTGGTGGAAAACCTGCGCGCGCAAATCATCGCCCTCGGTGGCGAAGTGCGCTTTGAGCAAAGGGTGGTCGATGTCCAGCTGGAAACCGGCCCCGATGGCTTGCAGCACCTGGCCGCCCTGGAAGTGTTTGACCAAGCCCAACAAACCCGCTACACCCTGCCCGCACGGCATGTGGTGCTGGCCCTGGGACACAGCTCGCGCGACACCTTCGCCATGCTGCACCACCACCAGGTGCCGATGGAGGCCAAGCCGTTCTCGGTGGGCTTTCGCATTGAGCACCCGCAAGGCTTGATCGACCAAGCCCGCTGGGGTCGGCACGCCGGCCATCCCTTGCTGGGCGCCGCCGATTACAAGCTCGTGCACCACGCCAGCAATGGCCGCACGGCCTACAGTTTTTGCATGTGCCCGGGTGGCACCGTGGTGGCCGCCACCTCCGAGTCCGGCCGGGTGGTGACCAATGGCATGAGCCAGTATTCGCGCAACGAGCGCAATGCCAACGCAGGCATGGTGGTGGGCATCGACCCCCGCGACTACCCCACCGATCCGGCGGCGCTGGAAGCCGCGTTTGCGCCCCTGGCCGAGGCCTCGCAGCTCAGCCACACGCCAGCGATCCGTCACGATGTCAGCGATGCCCCCGGCGGCTTTCACCCGTTGTCGGGCATTGTGTTGCAAAGGCAACTGGAATCGCAGGCTTATGTGCTGGGCGGCAGCACCTATGAAGCGCCTGGCCAACGGGTCGGCGACTTTCTGGCGCGCCGCGCATCGACCGCTTTGGGCTCGGTCGAGCCCTCGTACAAGCCAGGCGTGAAGATGGTGAGTCTGGACAGCGCCTTGCCCAGCTACGCCGTCGAAGCGCTGCGCGAGGCCTTGCCCGTGTTTGGCCGAAAGATCAAAGGCTTTGACTTGCCCGATGCGGTGCTGACGGGCGTGGAGACACGCACTTCCTCGCCCTTGCGCATACAACGTGATGGGGACTTCCAAAGCCCCGGCGTGCGTGGGCTGTTTCCGGCCGGCGAAGGCGCGGGTTACGCAGGCGGCATTTTGTCAGCGGGGGTGGATGGCATCAAGGTAGGTGAAGCCGTGGCCCGCGCTCTTATCCAACGCTAAATACCCGTCATTGCGAGGCCCGTCAGGGCCGCGGCAATCCCTCTGCGGAGAGAGATCGCCGCGCTGCGCTCGCGACGACGTCAGGGCAGATTACGCGGCTTGCAAAGCGGCGATGCGCTCTTCCAACGGGGGATGCGACGCAAACAGCTTGCCCAAGTCGCCCGTGATGCCCATGGCCGCCACACTGCTGGGCAAAGCGCCAGCTTGCATTTGGCCCAAACGGCCCAAAGCGTTCACCATGGGCTGCTTGCGGCCCAGCAACTGTGCCGAGCCGGCATCGGCGCGGAACTCGCGCTGGCGGCTGAACCAGGCCACGATCATGCTGGCGACAAAGCCCAGCACGATGTCGAGCACGATGCTGGTGATGTAGTAGCCCATGCCTGGGCCTGTGTTTTCTTCGTCGTTTTTGCGCAAGGCGCTGTCTACAAAATAGCCCACCACGCGGCTGAGGAACACCACAAAGGTGTTCAACACGCCCTGTATCAGGGTCAGGGTCACCATGTCGCCGTTGGCAATGTGCGCAATTTCATGGCCCAGCACGGCTTCAACCTCTTCGCGCGTCATGCCCTGCAGCAAGCCGGTGGACACCGCCACCAAGGCCGAGTCCCGAAAGGCGCCGGTGGCAAACGCATTGGGCTCGCCTTCGTAAATGGCCACTTCCGGCATGCCGATGCCAGCCTTTTCAGACAAGCGGCGCACCGTGTCCACAATCCAGGCCTCGTCCTGGTTTTGCGGCGTGGTGATGACTTGCGCACCCGTGCTCCATTTGGCCATGGGCTTGCTCATCAGCAGCGAGATGATGGCGCCGCCAAAGCCCATGATGAGCGAGAAGCCCAGCAGGGCCGACAAATTCAGGCCATTGGCCGTGAGAAAACGATTCACGCCCAGCAAGCTGGCTACCACGCCCAACACCACCATGACAGCCAGGTTGGTCAGAACGAAGAGAAAAATGCGTTTCATGGGTTCCTTTGAACAGCCCCAACCGCGGAGCCGTTGAGGCGAATGGTAGGGGCGCCATGGCAAAAATCAAGCCTTGCCAGGCTTACCCCTGAAACTTGTCAGGGATAGCGCGGCTCAGCGGCGGGGACGGAACACCTCGCGGTCGGCGTAATACGAAGGGTCTTCGTTGGCCAGGCACCAGCCGGGGATACCCATCACGGGCAGGGGCTGATAAGGTTTGGTCGCCAAATGCTGAGGCGTCAAGGTGGCCGCCAACCATGCGTCCAAAGCTTGGTCGCCCGCCGCCACCTCGGGGGCCACGCGGTAAACATGCGCCGTGATCGATTTGTAGGGTTGCACCAATTTTTCCAACAGCGCATGGCCAAACACCACCCAGCGCACTTCTTGCCAGAGGGGGCGCAAAGTCACAAACACCTGATGCCAGTCACGTCCTTCCAGGGCTTGCCATAGTTCATCAGGGGCTTGCAGCAGCGCCACGTTTTCATCGAACAAGGTCAAGGCATCACGGACCGGCCCGCGCGTCGCGTGCACCCCCATGCGCTGTATCTCCTCACCCTGCAATTGATTGAGCCGCAGCTTGGTCTGAGGAAAACGGTGCCAACAGCAGCCGTTGAAAAAATCATGCAGGTTGTCGCGGGTCGGCACTCGGCCCTGGGCGTAGATGAAGTCTTCGTAGGCCTGGCCGGCAGGCAACTCGGACTGCGCCACAAATTCGACAGGCGCCCGGGAAGGCAAAGCATTCAAGGCGGCTGCCACCTGGCCATGTAGCTGCCAATGCGCCCAAGCGGGCGCGATCCAAGGCCACCAGGGGGCGAACCAAGGCGTTGCCCCATCCAGTTCAGGCGCCACCTCGCCAGACTGCGGGCTCAGGCCACCATTTGCCATGGCAGCGCTTCACCCGCGCGCAAGGGTTTGAGTTCGGCCTCGCCAAAAGCAAAGGCCTCGGGGGGTGTCCAATTTTGGCGTTGCAGCGTGACCTGGCCCTGGTTGCGAGGCAGGTCATAGAAGTCCGGGCCGTTGAAACTGGCGAAAGCTTCCAGTTTGTCCAGCGCGCCGGCGTTGTCAAAGGCTTCGGCGTACATCTCCAGGGCCGCATGGGCGGTGTAACAGCCCGCGCAGCCTGTGGCGTGCTCTTTCAGGTGGGCCGGGTGCGGCGCGCTGTCTGTGCCCAAAAAGAATTGGGGGCTGCCACTGGTGGCCGCTTGCACCAGCGCCTGGCGATGCGTTTCGCGCTTGAGCACCGGCAAGCAGTAGTAGTGGGGGCGCACGCCACCGATGAAGATGGCATTGCGGTTGTACAGCAGGTGGTGGGCAGTGATGGTGGCGCCCACAAAGCGATCGCTGGACGCGACGTACTGGGCTGCCTCTTGGGTGGTGATGTGCTCGAACACGATTTTCAGCTCGGGGAAATCGCGGCGCAAAGGGATCAACTGGGTGTCAATGAACACCGCCTCGCGGTCAAACAAATCGATGTCGGGGCTGGTGACTTCACCATGCACCAACAGCTTCAGGCCATGGCGTTGCATGGCCTCCAGCGTTTTCGCCGTTTTGCGAATGTCGGTGACACCGGCATCGCTGTTGGTGGTGGCGCCGGCGGGGTACAGCTTCAAGGCCACCACGCCAGCGTCTTTGGCGCGGGCAATTTCGTCAGGGGGCAGGTTGTCGGTGAGGTACAGCGTCATCAAGGGCTCAAACTGCACGCCCGAGGGAACGGCTGCCAGGATGCGTTGCTTGTAAGCCAGGGCCTGCGCCGCCGTGGTGATGGGCGGTTTCAGGTTGGGCATGATGACCGCACGGCCAAATTGGGCGGCGGTGTGCGGCACCACAGTATGAAGCGCTGCGCCATCGCGCACATGCAGGTGCCAGTCGTCTGGCCGCGTGAGGGTGATTTGTAAGGTCATGGAGAAATTATCCGTCATCCCCCGCGCTCCGTCACCGCGAGCGCAGCGCGGCGGTCTCTTGTCGCAGAGAGATTGCCGCGGCCCTGCGGGCCTCGCAACGACGGTCAGTGTTGCAGGATTTTGGCGAGAAACTCTTTGGTGCGCGGCTGGCGGTTTTCCGGATGGTTGAAAAACTCGTCACGCGAGCAGTCTTCCAAAATTTTGCCGCCCACGTCCATGAAGATCACGCGGTCGCTGACCTTGCGGGCGAAGCCCATTTCGTGGGTCACGCACATCATGGTCATGCCTTCGTTGGCCAAGCCGACCATCACATCGAGCACCTCGCCCACCATTTCCGGGTCGAGGGCGGAGGTGGGTTCGTCGAACAGCATGACGATGGGGTCCATGCTCAAGGCGCGCGCAATGGCCACGCGCTGTTGTTGCCCACCGGAGAGCTGGCCGGGGAATTTGTCTTTGTGCGCCATCAAGCCCACGCGCTCCAGGTAGCGCAGGCCGTGCTGATGGGCTTCATCCGGTGTGCGTCCCAGCACCTTCACTTGCGCGATGGTGAGGTTTTCGGTAACGGTCAAATGCGGGAACAACTCAAAGTGCTGAAACACCATGCCCACGCGGCTGCGCAGTTTGGGCAGGTCGGTGGCAACATCGTGCACCGCGATGCCGTCGACAAAAATCTCGCCCTTCTGAAACGGCTCCAGCGCATTGATGGTCTTGATCAGCGTGGACTTGCCCGAGCCGGAGGGCCCACACACCACCACCACCTCGCCCTTGGCAATGTTGGTGGAGCAATCGGTCAGCACCTGCACCGGGCCGTACCATTTGGAAACGTTTTTCAATTCAATCATGGCGAGGTCCGTTCAGCGGATGATGGCTATCTTGGCTTGCAAGCGACGCACCAGGGTCGACAAGCTGAAGCAAATGATGAAATAAACCACGGCAGCCAGCAGATAGGCCTCTTCAGGGCGGCCATAAATCTTGCCGGCCGTGACGAAGCCCTTGAGCAAGTCATAAGCGCCAATGGCATAGACCAGCGAGGTGTCTTGAAACAGGATGATGGTTTGCGTGAGCAGCACCGGCAGCATGTTGCGAAACGCCTGGGGCAAGACAATCAAGCGCATGTTCTGCGCATAGGTCATGCCCAGGGCTTGCCCAGCCATGACTTGCCCGCGCGGAATGGACTGAATGCCCGCACGCATGATCTCGCTGAAATACGCCGCCTCAAACGCAATGAAGGTGATGACGGCCGACCATTCCGCCCCAATGGACTTGCCAATCAAAAACGGGATCAGCAAAAAGAACCACAGGATGACCATTACCAGTGGCACCGAGCGCATGCCGTTGACATAGGCGGTGGCCGGCAACGCCAGCAGTTTGCGCCCCGACAAGCGCATCAGCGCCAACACCGTGCCCAAGGCGATGCCCCCGAGCGTGGCCACCACCGTCAGCTGCACACTGAAGGCAAAGCCTTTCAGAATGAACTTGGTCAGCAGGTCCCAGCTGAGAAACGAGAGGTCGAGTCCCATCAGTGGCCCCCGCCCGTGCCACCCGCCACAATGAAGCCCGGTATTTGCACACGGCGCTCCACCCAGGCCATCAAACGGTTGACGGCAAACGCCGACACCGCATACAGCAAGGTCACGGCCAGGTAAATTTCAATGCCGCGCGAGGTTTCTTCCTGGGCCTGCATGGCAAACATGGTGAGCTCGGCAATCGACACCGCAAAGGCCACCGAAGAATTTTTCAGCAAGTTCATGGACTCGCTGGTCAGCGGTGGCAGGATGATGCGAAACGCCATGGGCAACAGCACATAGCGGTAGGTTTGAAACGTGGTGAAGCCCATCGCCATGGCCGCATAGCGCTGGCCGCGCGGCATGGCCTGGATACCCGCGCGCAACTGCTCGGCAATGCGCGCCGAGGTGAACAAACCCAGGGCAATCACCACCAACAAAAAGCCTGGCAGCTGCTGCATCGGTGGAATCAGCTTGGGCAGCACAAAGTACCACAAGAAAATTTGCACCAGCAAGGGAATGTTGCGGAACAACTCCACCCAGACATTGGCCAAGCGCAGCAGCCACGGGTTGTCCTGCAAGGTGCGCAAGACCCCCATGACCGTGCCCGCAATCATGGCCACAAACCAGGCGCAGACGGCAACCGACAGCGTCCACCCCCAGGCGTCGATCATCCAGGACAGGTAGGTGCGTCCGCCGCCGTCGTCTTGCAGGAAAACCTGCCATTCCAAAGCCATGGCTTACTTCTTGGCGTACTCTTCCATCGGCTTGTCATTGGGGGTGGCCCAAGCAGCCTTGGTGGTGTCGCTGGCAGGCAAGCCGACGCGGGTATTTTTCGGGGGAATGGGCTGCACAAACCACTTGTCGTAAATTTTGGCAAGCTCGCCCGATTTGGCCAAATCGCGAATGGTGTCATCGGCCAGTTTCTTGAAGGCCGGGTCGTCCTTGCGCAACATGATGGCAATCGGCTCGACCGACAGCACTTCGCCCACAATTTTGAAATCGGCGGGGTTCTTGGCCAGGGCGATGTTGCCCGCCAAAATTTGACCGTCCATGACAAACGCATCGGCACGGCCTGCTTCCAGCAGCAAGAAGCTTTCGGCATGGTCTTTGCCAAACACTTCCTTGAAATCGACGCCGTTGGCGCGCTCATGCTTGCGCAAGTGCTGGACCGAGGTGGTGCCGGTGGTGGTCACGACGTTCTTGCCATTCAACTGGTTGATGCTGGTGATGCCCGAGTTGGCCTTGACCGCAATGCGCACTTCTTCCACATAGGTGGTCAGCGCGAAGGCCACGTCTTTTTGGCGCGTGGCGTTGTTGGTGGTGGAGCCGCACTCGATGTCCACCGTGCCGTTTTGCACCAGCGGAATGCGGTTTTGGGACGTGACCGGCAGGTACTTGATGTCGAGTTTCTTGCCGGCGGCTTTTTCCAGATTGTCCAAGATGCGGTGGCAGACCTCGACATGGTAGCCCGCATATTTGCCATCGCCCAAGGTGTAGGACAAGGCACCGGATGAGTCGCGCACGCCCATGGTGACCGTGCCAGAGGCCTTCACTTTGGCCAATGTGTCTGAAGCTTGTGCCCATACGGTGCCCACTGACAAGGCCGACAAGGCCAAAACCATCCACTGCTTTTTCATGGCAATCACTCCTGTTGGATAAAACTGAATACGAATGACCGCCATCTTACCCAGGTGTGAGGGGTTTGCCACTGGGAACAATCCCTTGGGCTGGATTTTTGGAGGTCAAAAACTGCCACAAGGCGTCCACCAGGGGTTTGGTGGGATGCCGCAGCGTCGGCTTGGCGCGGCAGGCCAAGATTTGCAGAGGGGCGTGCCAGTCGGTTGCCAGGGTCTGCGGCACGGCTTGCACCAGGCGCCCCTCCTCCACATCACGCCGCACGGCACTTTGCGGCAAGAAAGCCACGCCATGCGCCTGCAATGCCATGGCTTTGAGGCCTTCGGACATGTCGGTTTCATAGACCCGCTCCAGGTAGACCGGACCCGAGGCGTTTTTCAAAAGCTGGTCCACCGTTTGCCCAAGGTAGGCGCCTGGCGCGTAGCCCAAGTAAGGCAAGGGATGCTCACGAGTGCCCGGCAACATGAACTGGGGCGCCCCGCGCTCATTGGGCGCCGAATAGGGTGCCAAGACCTCCTGCCCCAGGCTGGTGACTTCATAGTGCTCGGCATCCAAGGCCAGGGGCTGCGAGGCATGGTGGTAGGCAATCAGCAAGTCACAACTGCCCTCAATCAGGCGCAAGACGGCATCGTGCACATTCAAGGCCATGAGGCGGCTTTTCAATGGCCCAAAGCCTTCTCGAAGCCCCGACACCCAGGCCGGAAAAAAGGTGAACGCCAGCGTGTGCGGAATGGCGAACTCGATGACGTCTTGGCCTGCTGAGGCATGGGTGCGCAACATGGCGCGCGTGCCTTGCAAGGCCTGCAACATCTCCAACGCCTGGGGGTACAAGGTTTCCCCCGCAGGCGTGAGCCGCATCGGGTAGGAAGATCGGTCTACCAGATCGGCCCCGGCCCAGGCTTCCAGCGACTGAATGCGCCTGGAAAACGCAGGCTGCGTGACATGGCGCAGTTGCGCCGAGCGACTGAAGCTGCGCGTTTCGACCAGACTGACGAAATCTTCCAACCACTTGGTTTCCATGACGTGGGCCTCCCAGGCACAAGCTTAACTGCAAGCGCATGATTTGTTGAAATTCAACAGGGCCGACAAAAACACGGGTGACTCCGTGGGCGCACAAGAATAGTCATGTTTTTACAAACACAGATTTTTTTCAAATGGCACAAAACGTAGCCCGTATAACTAGCGGTGGGCGCCTCTGCTGCTCAGCCGTGACTATTGTCAGCGCAAGGACATTGCATGATGCCCTGTGACTACGCGCCATCATCGCGGGATGGTCGCGTAGCTGAGAGGATTGGTCAAGCGTACGG
This sequence comes from uncultured Bordetella sp., assembly GCA_964442645.1. Classification (GTDB taxonomy): domain Bacteria; phylum Pseudomonadota; class Gammaproteobacteria; order Burkholderiales; family Burkholderiaceae_C; genus Limnohabitans. Next base: position 16,295 of record CAYTZZ010000043.1, read on the forward strand.
TGCCAAGACTCTTTACCATTTACCAATTCGGCAAGTCGTTGAGATTGGCCAGGTCATGCATGCCAGTTGTCACTGAAGCTGCGACAGGCGTATTTCCACCTGTTCAACCAGCCGGGGAGCCTTTTGTGTGGCGTCCATTTTTTGAAGAATACGAAACGCCCATCAACCAGCAACAGGGCGCTGCTGATTTATTCTTGTCCAAGCAAAAAACCCTGCTACGTTGCCGTAGCAGGGTTTCAAGGTTTTCATCCTTAACTAGCTTGCGCTAGTGGGGGGATTAGAAGCCAACTTTGATACCAACAGCGGTACGAGCCCACTTGGTGTCGCTGCCCTTGATGGTCGCGGGAGTCAAAGCAGCTTGCACGGAACCAGCTTTGTCGTCAATGGACTCAGAGCGGAAGTACAGGTTGGTGGTTTTGCTCAGGTTGTAGTTGGCACCCAAGCCCGTCATGTTGGACTTCAGGCCAGCTGCATTCTCAAGACCACCAACTTGTGCCATCAGGTCAACTGCACCCATGGTGTGCATGATGGACACTGTGGTCACGCGGTTGTTCGTCGAACCGGTGTCGGTTTTGTTGGTTTGGTTCAAGAAATAGAGTTTGGTAGCGCCCATGGCGTAGTTAACACCCAGGGTGTTCACTGTGGACTCGGTGGTGCCGGTGCCAACATCTTTGTAATCTTGCTTCAGGCTGGAGTAAGAAGCTGCCAAAGGACCGTTGACATAGTTCATGCCCAACTCAGTAGTACCTTGCATGTCATATGCGCCCAGGCCACCGAAGCTGGTGGATTTCACAGCGGAGGCAGTTGCCGTAGCGGTGGTTTGAGCAGCTTTGGTTTGCTTGCCAGCGTAGTAAACGGAAACGTTCAAGCCACTGAAAGAAGGCGAAACGTACATCAAAGAGTTGTCAGAGCGGACTTGCGAGGTGCTTTGAGCATCGTTCACGTACAGGGTACGGAAACCCGAACCAATGGCGGTGCCGAAAGGTTGACCGGTCAAGTAGGTGCCCAGGGTGTTGTAGTTCACAGCGCCTGCGTTGATAGAGCCGAAGCCGCCAGCAATGCCAGCGCGGATTTCGCCGTTGCCGAAGCTAGAAGCAGCAGCAACAGTTTCTTCACCCAAAGTAACAGGAGAAGAGACAGAGCCAGTGTTGCCTTTGTTGGACACGGTGTTCCAGTCGGTTTCAACGCGGAAGGAGGCCTTCAAGCCGCCGCCCAGGTCGTTGGTGCCACGGAAGTTGATTTGGCTGGTGTTGGCGCCGTTGTTGCCGATGCCGGTAACGGTGTTGCCTTTGTAATTGATGGACTGGTAACCAACGTCCATGTTGCCGTCGATGCTGAATTGTGCGAAAGCAGAAGTGGCAGCCAGGGCAGCCAGTGCAACTACGGATCAATTTGCACAGTGTTCTTTAAAAATATAAATTAATCAAAGACTTAAATTCAAATTTACATTAGTACATATGACTTTACATTTCATTTGCTCCAAAAAAGTACTAAAAAAACATGGTTATCGTAAATTTAAATTTATTTAAATGTTAAATAAATTGAAAATTCTAGACTGGCCAACCAATGGCGTCCCCACCTGCACCTGATTTTTTGACGCAAAACTTTTGCGCCATCAGCATTGAAAGAGTCCAGGCGTTATTGCCTAACTTGGAATCACTCTTCGCGGTGGAGCCCATTGCCGTTTTCAATGGGGACAAAACATGTTTCTTCATCATTGGTCCTGAGCTTTTTCATCGGCTTGCCAATGGTTTTGATCCTTCGATACATGCGCTGCCCGCTGCCCCAAGAAAAACGGCTCAAGAAGTACCGCCCAACTTTGCCCAAATTTCAGACTTGCTGATGGAAGAGGAAATGCAGCGCGTGGCGTTAGGGGTTTTCTCGCAAGCGTCATTGCACATCATCCGAAACAGATTGGATAAACACATCCTGCCGGTCCTAGGGATGATCAGGGTTGACCAAGTCGATGGCAGTCATATCCATCTTCTGATGCGCCGCTTGCTGGATGAACATTCATCTTCCACCACTGTTTCGCAGTATTTAGTGATCGTGCGCAAGGTGTTCCGATTGGCAAAGAGGATGAAGTGGATACATGAGATCCCCGATTTGCCGCGCATCCAAATTGATCACAAACCCAGATCAACTTTTAGTTTGGATGAGTACAAAAAGTTGCTACGCACTTCCAAGCGGTTGATCAGGTTAAAAAACAAAGCCCCCGCCTTGAAAGCCAGCACGAGCCCCCGCCACAGGTTTTGGGTCAGCGACAGGTACCGCGTGCTGCAAGATGACTTTTATTGGCTTTTGATTTTTATGGTGAACAGTTTTGTTCGCCCCAGTGATATCAAATGGCTGAAGCACAAGCACGTCAATGTGATGAGAACGCAGCACGCTTATTTGCGCCTTACCTTACCGGTCACCAAAAAACATGACAAACCGATTGTTTCTTTGCAACCTGCTGTGCGGGTCTATGAAGCACTGAGACTGAGAGCGACCAAAGTCGGTAAGGCAGGGCCTGAAGACTATGTTTTTTTAAAAGATGAACCCGATCGTGATCATGCCTTGGCCATTTTGAATTTTTGGCTTAAATGGGTTTTGCGGGAGTCAGGGCTTGAGCTTTGTGACAATCACGGACAGCCAAGGTCACTGTATTGTCTGCGGCATACCGCCATCACTTTTCGGTTGTTGTACGGCCAAGGCATAGACATGCTGACATTGGCGCGCAACGCCCGAACATCGGTCGATATGATCGAAAAGTTTTATGCCTCAACGCTCACGGGCGAGATGAATGTGGGCATGTTGCAAAGCCGTCGCACCCAGAAAAAAACCCCGAGCCGTGAAGCTCGGGGTTGAATCCACCTTTTCAGGAGGGTGGAGGAGACAATCGGCGCCTTGAGATACAAGGCATGTCATCAATGTATACAATTTTTTGCTGCATCGCAACACAGAGGGATATTTCCCCTCGCCAACGTAGGACGAAAAAATGGAATGCACAGTGAGCTGGACCGGCGCGAGTGGCACGCGCTCAGGCATGGGGTTTGTTGCCGAAACCGGCAGTGGCCATATTTTGGCCATGGATGGCGCCCCGGACGCTGTGCGTCCTGAAAACGGCGGCCAAAATCTGGCACCACGCCCCATGGAAACGATGCTGGCAGGCACCGGCGGTTGCACGGCCTACGACGTGGTGCTGATTTTAAAAAGAGGTCGTCACGATGTGCGCGGGTGCAGTGTGAAGCTCACAAGTGAGCGTGCTGAGGTGGACCCCAAGGTCTTTACCAAGATTCACATGCACTTCACGGTGACCGCTAAAGGCGTTCCAGCCTCCGCAGTGGAGCGGGCCATTGCCATGAGCCACGACAAATACTGCTCGGCCAGCATCATGCTGG
>CAYTZZ010000044.1:0-18925 GCA_964442645.1 uncultured Bordetella sp.
ACAAGCCTCACACCTTCGGGATGAGTGTTTGCGGTGCTGCTATACTCCACCACCACTTTTTATAAGTTAAATCAAGCACTTACGCGAAAGCCTAAGTGCTTTTTTTATTTTTATTTGCATTGCACGGTTATTACACGGTTTAATTTTGGTTGACGCTAAGCCGCACCAGGCAATAAACTGCGGGCATGCGAGAAAAAGCAGCTGAAACTGTAGTCCTAAAGAAAAATGCTATTCGACTAGTGCGAAGGGCTGACAGCGAGCGTTGGCAAGCGCACTTCAAGGTGGCTGGCTTGAGTGGTTGGATACGCAAGGCTACAGGCGAATCGGACTTGGAAAAAGCAACGGAGATTGCAGAAGAATTTTGGGCTGATGCAAAGGTGCTGGCTAAGAAAGGCTACCCCGTAGTCTCCAAGAAATTCAAGGCTGTTGCTGAGGTGGTGCTGAAGAACTTGGAGATCAAAGTCGCAGCTGATAAAACCAAGCGCGGCAGCAATAACGACTACATCTCTGCCCTTAACAATTACCTTATCCCGTTCTTTGGCCCCTACAACATTGACTGCATCACGCAAAAAGTGTTCGCAGACTTTTGCGAGTGGCGCAGGTTGCTGGTTGGGCGAGAGTTGAGCCATAGCGCCCAACTGAACCACAACGCTGCCATGAGTTTGGTTCTTGATTACGGAGTCGAACGTGGATATCTAACCACGATGCAAAAACCTGTGTTGAAGAACACGGGCGAGGTCGGCAGTCGTCGCCCAGACTTTTCGCAAAAGGAAGTTGAAACCATCGTGGCGCACCTGCCTGAATGGGTTTTAAAGGCCCGTAAAGGCGCAAGCCTCCACCTGCGGGAGTTGCTGGCTGTCTACGTGCCATTTGCTGCTGCTACTGGCATGCGTACTGGCACTGAAATGGACGGCTTGGAGTGGCGACACATCGAGATGCGAGAAATTGGCGAGAACAAAGAGCCTGTCTTGTACGCACACATCCAAAAGGGCAAAACAGTCAAGAAGAACAAGCCGATGGGTGCTGTGCTGCACCGTAGCTGCTGGCTGTACTTGGAAAAGCTGCGGGCAATGAGTCCTGAGTTTGAAGGCAAGACATTGGAAGAGGTTCTAGCTGAGCGTCATTCACTGCGTGTGTTCCGAATGCGAGACGGAAAACAGCCCAACCAACTTACCAAGCAGTTCAAGAACTTGCTTGTGGAGTTGGATTTGCTGACTTGCCCAATTACGGGCGAAGAGCGAACGCTGTACAGCTTGCGGCACTATGCAATCACGCAGTTGGTCGCCAAGGGCGTAACGGCTGAGCAAATGCAGCAGCAGGTGCGTACAAGTGCAACGATGATTTCTAAGTACTACAACCACATGCAGCCAATGCAAAACGCTGAGACGTTCTCTGGGCAAAACGATGGGTCAAGTGGTGACGAAATTGCTCGCATCATCAACGGCACGTTTAACGACAACCTCGTGCAGTTAGCGGAAATGAGCACTGGCTTGAACATGGCACTGGTGATGATTAACAAACCAGCAACGGACAAGCTACGTGATGAATTGTCCCAAGTTGCATCTGGCGCAGCAGCTTAATTCTTGAGGAATACACGATGACAACACCTCAAGCCACGACCGAAGCTTTGGAAAAGCTCTTTACCAATTGGGCAAATGCAAGTTTTGAAAAAAGCATTGAGTGCTTTAACGAGCATGGCTTCTATCAACACGTGATGGCAAAGCTGGACGCTGGTGCAGACTTGTCCCAAGATTTGCCTGAGTTGAAGAATGTGAAAAACAATATTGCAAAAGCAACTGTCAAGAAATTAGCGAAACAAGCCGTTGAAGGCGTTGATGCTGCATGGGCGTTGCCTTCAAGTGTTGCCAAACTTTTTCGCACGACCATACGTTCTAGCAACAACGATCAAAGTCTGTTGCCGTGCTTTGATGTTGAGTACAAGGCCGAAACGGCAAAGGGTGTCGTGAAGATTGCTGTGAAAACTTGGCGGCGCAATGTCACCGTAACAGTTGATGGGCAGACAGCAGCACTAGACTTGCTGCACGGGCAGGTTGTTATTGCAGGGATGCGCCAATAACGCTCGAAATTAACCCAAGTTGTGAACGACTTTGCCTGTGTAGTTGCGAAGTAGTTGCCACTCATTGCCAAGAGTGATGTGCGACCAAGTTGTTTTCGGCTTCATGCCAAACCAGCCAACTTTGACTTCGATACGCAAGTTGCCCGTATGAACAGAAAACGGCTGTGGAATATCTGCAACTTCGAAAATGCCATCAAAGTTTGATCCTCGCAAGTGACCGTCAACTATCCGAATCGCCAATACATCAACTACATGTCGCTGTGCTGCATCGGGTTGTGCAGAGGGGTTTGTGTTGTAGCGATCATTCCACTCGGTAGTGATTTCTTTGAGCATGACAGGGCTTCATAAGATGAATTAAGCCCAGTCTAATCTAGTTGGATATTTGGTCGATATTAAAAATAATACAAAAGTTTCCCGACTAATGACTTAAACCAATTCGACAGCGTTGCGTAGCACTCCGGGACGCAGATCAATGTAGCGTTGCGTTGTCGCCATATTGCGGTGTCCTGCCAGTGCCATCATTACGCGAACACTTACGCCTTTCTCTGCTAAGTTTGTCAAAAACCCACGGCGTCCGCTGTGACTACTTGCTCCGTCAAACCCAGCTTGCTTGTAAATGCCGTTTACAACCTGCGTAAGTGAGTTCGCTGTAAACGCTGCGCTGCGCTGTGTTGCAAACAATGCTTGCTTTGGGTCGCGTACACGGATTGTGCGAATGTATGCAGCAAGCTCTCCTTGCATACGTTCGCTGAGCAAAACGCTGCGGCTTTTGTTGCCCTTTGTTTGGGCTGCACTTAAGTTAATTTCTTCGCGAACTGTGCCATCGCTCGCGAGCACATCGCAAACGCGAACAGCAGCGACTTCGCCAATTCGCATTCCTGCCAAATGTGTAAGCAGCAAGATTGCCCTGTTACGGACAGCACTCTTTGTAGTTTTTACAAAATCCAGCAAACGTTGCAGTTCGCGATCGTTTAATGTTTTGGCTTGCTTGGTCATTTGCACATCCTTCACTGTTGTGGAAAAAGTGCATTTAGTATGTTTTCGTATGGGCAAAATTCCTACCTCTTTTTGCCCCTAAATTGATCTCAATGATTTCAACGACTTAGCGGCACTGAGCATGTTTTGCGTAATTTATGCTCAGTGTTATTTAGCTGTATTTCGTGGCTAAAGTACCACGATTTTGAGCGGACTTGCACACAAGCCCTACAAGCGTTTTGATCGCATTGGACTAGTTGGATAGCAGGGCTTGCTTTTACGCTGCGTGTAGGGCTTTAAAAACGGTGCACTTGCGCTGAAAAAGGGTTGTAGCTCACAAAAAACCTGCTGCGCAAAAAGTTGGAGAGGAGTACTTACGCTTTTTGGGTGGTGATTTTTGACCCCTATCGGCACCTCACACCTTCATCTTTTAATCGGATCACTTGGCTAGATTTCTCCGTTCACGACCGCACGGAAAAAGCTCTTTAGCTGCTGGTCTATGGCTTTTTGAGATAGGCCAGAGGAACAGTATTTCGAAACCCTTGTTGCTCTACCAGACTGCAAATTTTTTCTGTAGGCAGTCATGGATAAACCATGCTTGGATTTTTCAATAACATACATGAACTTGTTTTGTCCGAGCATTCCAAATAGTTCGCCACTTGGCTCAGTATCCCAGTAGCCGTATTGCTTTATGCGTTCGAGGGCTCGCCTCATTTCGAGCGCAGACTGATAGCGTTCGCTAGGGTCTGGATGTGTCGCTTTAGAAATAATTCGACGGATTTCATTGCTCACAAATGGCATGTAATCCTCATGCGCCGGAACCTTTCCAAGTGTCTTTAGGCGTTCGAACTCCGCATCACCCAGCTTATTTTTTTGCTCTCGAATCAGTCCAATTCCGTTGGCTAAGCGGAATAAGGTAAGGCCCACTTGGTAGATGTCAGTTGTTATCGAGATTGTGTTTGTAAGAGTTGTTTCTGGAGCTCGGTGGAGTACATACGCATTGGGGGCTGCAGTAGGTGCAAGGCCAGGTGATAGACATGAAATTCCGTAGTCAGTCAGTAATGCTTCATTTCGAGCGCCAATCAGAATATTTGATGGTTTGATATCGTTGTGAAAAAGGTGCTGCTCATGAAGATACTCAAGCCCTCTGAGCACATCGATTGTCCCGGCAATTGCCTTTGGCATTACAACGAAATTTCCCGGATTTACTAGACCCATGATCGAGCCCGAGGAGTGATAGTCCATCGCAATCAATACGAGCTTACTTCCGGCGTTTGACACCACGTCTGCGTAGTGCACTTTTACGACGTTTTGATGGTTTAGCCGGTTTCCCACTTGAGCCTCGCGGAGACTAGCTGCGGCCGGTGCCATGCTCTCGTCAAGAATCTTTACTGCGACGTCCTTTGAAAGCGTTCGATCATTAGCCAACCAGACTTGTCCAAAATGGCCTCCTCCGACTCGATATTTAAGTTCGTATTTGTAGAGTACCGTTCCACCAGAGAGGCTCATTTTTGTGCAATCCATGCAACCGCTACAGCATCAGCCATTTGATCATTCCAGTTGGTTACGGTTCGACCAACTCGGTCTTCGGCATGTCTAGCAACATCGGATCGGCGAGTCGCCATTTGGCTGTAGAGCTTGGTGACAACGGGTATCGCTGCTTCGGCAGCGACAAGCAGTACAACAGCGTCTAAGTAGTCGCCAAACCTCGATGCATTGGTTTTGCTGCCCTGGAACTCTGGAGTTTTCAATGCAATTACATCCAGTCCAGGGTTCTGTCGGATAACACGGTGCAATTCATCCTTAACCCAGTTCAAGTGAGCAGCGACCTCCTCTACATGGGCGGGTTTCCTTATGAGGTTTTCACCTCCCGCATTCAGAAGTGAGCAAGCGCCACTGTCGGAATTCACAATTGCATACCTAATTTGTTGAGGAGCAGTTCTTATTCCAAGGATTCGCATAGTGTCTTGAAAAATTTAATAGCTATTGAGCCGATCCGCCACATCCGAATGTGAATTGATATCCATTATGCAGATCAAAATACTTGATGACTGGTTGTGGTCGGCACATGCCCTCCCAGTTAATCATCTTCGATGTCTGCTGCTGCAATGCCGACAACCATTTATAAACCGGAAGACTGGAGGCGGACGAATTGGGCAGACTTAACATCGTAGACGACGTCAGAAATAGTGCCTTCTTTGAAACGCTGAACAGCTTCATCAATCACATGTAGGGGAACCAAGAACCACTCGCGAGGTTTGACAGGGTTGCCGAATCGGTCGTCAATGGTGATGTCAATCTGGGCGCTGCTGAAAATTTTGTGGAACAGGTTTTCCATTCGCACCCGGTTAATGTTGTGCAATTTGTAGGTGGCAACCACTTCAACACCTGCGAGCAAGTAGGTGGCTTCCTTGTCGGCACCTGAGAGTCGTGTTTCTACTTTGCCGCCTGTCACACCAATCTTGTGAATGAGTTCACGGTGCTCAGCCACATAGGGGTGGTTGGACTGACTGCGCAGGACATAAATAATGCCAGTCTCAATGTCATCTTGCTCTTGGCTGTCCGAAAACAAGGGGCCCATATCGACGGCTGTGAGCCTGCGACCTGTCTCATCCTTCCAGAGTGCCTTTTGAAGTGAGCGCAAAAGCAGGTTGCTTTCAGTCCCGTTGCCGAAGACCACTCTCAAGCGGGCGTCATCGTGGCCAGTGTCCATTTTGATGGTTGCACCCACCTCAGCGACATAGACAAATTGGCCATCAAGAATAAAGAAGTCGTGCAACTGAATGCTGGCATCGCGTCCAAAGCGCAAGGCGGTTCGGTCGCCTGACTTCAACTCTCGCTCTGCCTGCTCAAACAGAGGCTTGAAGTCCTTGAAGTCCTTGCAGGGTGTCCTGTTGGCAATCTCTTCTGCTTCGCGCCGTTCAGCCATAGAACGAACATGGCGCAACACCGTGATGTCGTCCTCAGTGGCACTGGTTTCAACTTCCACACCCAGTTCAGCCAACAGCGCATCTTCGCTGAGGCTGTCAATGTTGGCGACAGCCGCGCCTGCTTTGAGCAAGCCGTGAGTGTCATGAGGTGCCAGAACGGCCATCGCCTCTGGTAACTTGCGCAATTGCTCAAGTCTCACGGCATACAGCCGTTCAAAGATGTCCAGACCTTCGGCATTGCAAGGCAAGCGCTTGTGTTCTTCAAAAAAGCGCAGGACGTCCTCAAACCCAGCAATCACCCGTTCCTCAAATGGAGTGAGCGATGAGGTTTTAACTGGTGTGACTTCTACACCCAGTGCGTCAAGCAGTTCGTCTGCGGATAGGTCAGCCATTACTTTCCTTTGCTTTGGCGGCGGCACGGTAGTTGGCGAGTGCTTTGACACCCAATGCCATACGCTTTTCCCAAGGGTCAGCCGATTCCACATCAGGCAAACGCCCCCGTTCATTCTTGAACTGCAAGGCACGCTTGGCCAAGTCCAGCGCTTCTTCTTCTGAGATGGTGGCTTTCTTCGCCTCAATCGCCGTTTGGACTTGGCGCAACAGCTTTTCGTCCATTGACTTCGCCAACACCGAGTAGGCAGCTTCAAACGGGTTGATTTGGTCAATCAGTTCAATGTCAAGGTCGCGGACATTGACGAACTTGCGGACACCATCCAGCAAAGCCGTGTTGGCTTGAGCGGTTTCGTCATCGCTTGTGGCACCTTTGGACAGTTCCAGCTTGGCTTGCTGTGTCAGGTTCATCGCCGCAATCGCGTGCTGACGAATGGCTTCTTGGTCTTGTTCACTCAAATCGGGGTAGCGATCTCGCACAATCTTGCCCATCCGAACCTGGGTCAGGTCTTGCGCAACGATGTTCTCCTTGTCAAACAGACCTTGTTCCAAGGTGGTTTTGTCTTGAAGGAAGTCAGTCACCACCTCGTTCAGATCTTCTTTGCAAATTCGGGATGCTTCTGGGCTTTGTGGTGTCACCAGTCCGTTGATTTCCACATGGTATTGGCCGGTTGCCTCGTTCACGCCCAAGTTGGTCTTGCCTTCTTGGTAGCCCTCGGGGCCATAGTCAAATCCCTCTTTGGGGCCAGCGTCTTTCGGTGTGAACTCGTAGCGAGGTGCCAGCACCTGTTCCATCAGCAAACTGGCTGAAATCGCTTTGAGCATGTCGTTGACTGCTTCAGTGACCAGCTCTTGGGTGGCCGCCGGTTCAGCAATCAGGTTGGTGAATCGTGCTGTGGACTTGCCTTGTGCGTCTCGTGTGGCGCGGCCAATGATTTGGACAATTTCAGTGAGGCTGCTGCGGTAGCCCACGGTCAAAGCGTGCTCACACCATATCCAGTCAAAGCCTTCCTTGGCCATGCCCAGAGCGATGATGATGTCCACATGGTCACGGTTGTTCTTCTGAGCAGGGTCCTTCAATGCGGTCAGCACTTTGGTCCGCCTTGCTGGGTCGCTGTCATCCACTAAGTCAGCCACTTTCAGGACACGGCCTTCAGGGGTTTTGATGAGGTGGAAACCTGTACTGTCGTCCATGCGGTCCCACTCACCCAGACCGTTAAGGATTTCATCAACCTCTCGTTGCTTGTCTTTCAGGCTCTCACGGGCGTTCACATTGGGAATGTGAACGATGGTTTTGAGAGCAGGGTTGAGCACTTTGTGGATGGCTTCCACATATGGGCCGGTGTAGAAGAAATAGCCGATGTCCAGCGACTTCAGCCACGTGTAGCCGTTCAGTTGCTCGTAGTAGGTGTAAGTCACCGTCTCAAATTTGGCTTCATCAGCGGGAGACAAAACGGCTTCACTGTCACCCCTGAAATAGGAACCGGTCATGGCCACCACATGTACTTTGTCCCTAGCAATCAGCGCCGTGAGTTGTGTACCCAGAATGCTGTCGGGGTTGCTGGAGACGTGGTGGAACTCGTCAATTGCAATTAGTCTGTCGTCAAACGCCTGAATGCCCAGCTCTTCAACCGCAAACCGGAAGGTCGCATGGGTGCAGACCAGAACCTTGTCGTCAGAGGTCAAGAATTTCTTGACCGACTCCACTTTGGATTTGGCCACCTTGGCTTCGTCAGCGCCGGGTGCGTTGCACAGGTTCCACTGGGGTGCAACCTGCCAGTCCCAATAGAAGCCAAATTGTGTGAGTGGCTCGTCAGCAAAACTGCTCCCGATGGAGCGCTCAGGAACCACGATGATTGCTTGTTTGATGCCTTGGTTGTGGAGTTTGTCAAGTGCCACAAACATCAGGGCTCTTGACTTGCCAGAGGCCGGTGGCGACTTGATGAGAAGGTATTGCTCACCCCGTTTGGCATAGGCGCGCTCCTGCATCGTGCGCATACCCAGCGCATTGGCTTTGTTGGTCGCGCCGGTGTGTGCCGTCTTGATGGATACGGAAGGGACCGTGTAGGCGTTCAGTGGACTGCCAGTCTGCGCGTTCATGCTTTCTTGCCTTTCTTCTTGACGCCAGTGTCAGCAGTCATCTTGGTGTACATCTCAAACAGTTTTTCCAGTCGCTCGGTATCGTTCTTGAAGCGGCGACCAATGTAGATGCGCTCAATCACCTCGTCATTGCGCTCGTGTGCGATCTGCAGGTTTTCAGGCATCGTGTCAGGGTTGTATAGATCGGCAATGGTTGCTGGGAAGTGTGCTTCACGCGCAAGCAAGATGGCTTCAGCACAAGAGGACAAGTCAGCCTTATTTTGCTCAGTTAACACGGGTACCGGAAAAGTGTTCCAGCCTAGAGTGTTTGAATAACGAAAGTCAGTTTTGAGCTTGCCGCAAACAGTCCCAACCCAAACGAGATGGAGTCTTGAGGCAATCAAAGATATGCTCCAAACAGGAGAGTCAAACATAGCAAAGGCAGCGTTTGAGACAACTGTTTGTTTCGGTAGTAATCCGACTGGGAGGTATGGCCTAGATTCTGAGGAGACACTCGGCACAATGATGGTATTGAGCAGACCGATGTTGGTTCTTTGAAATTGGTGTGGCTTGTCAGAAATGTCATTGGCGGTCTTGCCGCCATTGATCCGCAGTAATTTGACACTTTCAATGCGGCTACGAATTGAAGAAATCGCGAGCGCTTCTTCAAGATGTTCATCCTCAATCCACAAGCAAAATCTTGATAGTCCGCGTATAAATTCTGCAGAGCCAAGGAACTTTCGAATAAAGACAGCTTCTTGTTGCGGGCTCAGACCAAGTGAACGTACTTCATCACTAGTCAAAAGAAGATGCCCCCCATCTATGGGGGTGTTGCCGAAAGTCATTTCTGCTTGTTCGCATATTGGTTTAGCAACCTTCTCAACTTCAATGTTTGCTCCAGGCACCAAATAAGCATTGATGTTCGCAACCTCCTTGATTGCAGTTGTATCTGCATCATTCAAGCTGTATAGGCGGCGATTTTTCGGCGGGTTTCTAGAAATCCCAACAATCACGACAGTGACGCCAGCGTTGTGACTGGCGAGGTTAGTCCACTTAAACGATGTATGCGCAAAGGCAATGTGGTTTCCTGTTGAATAAATCAGTGGCCACAAAATTGGAACTTGCATTCCTTGACATATTGAGTTCGTAGACACAAAGGCTGCAGCACAAGTGGCTTGCTTGCTGTAGTCAGCAGCTTTCATGAACCAGCAAGCCACATAGTCAAGTGACTTCCAATTCTTCACTCGGTGATCAAAGATGTCCTTCATTTCATCTTTTTGATCTTCTGTTTGTCCTCTGCTGCCCAAATATGGTGGATTCCCACATATGTAGGTTTCACCACCTTCGTTTTCAAAGTCAATTTCTTTCTGGTCTAGCGGTGTGTTGAACAAGTCATCACTTACAACCCTCACGCCTGTTCCAGTCGGTGGGCATATGCTGAGCCAGTCCAAGCTAAGTGCATTGCCGCGAACGATCCAGTTTTCGGTGTTCAGTGGCAAAAACTCTGCCAGTGCGTCTTGTTGTCCACGGTAGAGAACATCACACTGAAACTCGGCAATGATGAGTGCCAGTCGTGCGATTTCAGCTGGGAAATCGCGCAACTCAATGCCCCTGAAATTGGTCAGGGGGATTTCACTGCGCAGATGCTCTTCACCTCGGCGGCGATTGATTTCAGCCTCAATCTCTCGCATTTGCTTGTAAGCAATGACGAGGAAGTTGCCAGAGCCGCAAGCAGGGTCAAATACTCGAATGCGAGCCATTCGTTTGCGCAGGTTGAGCAACTTGACTTTGTTGTCGCCAATGCTTTCCAGCTGTGCCTGTATGTCATCAAGGAACAGTGGGTTGAGGACCTTCAAGATGTTGGGGACACTGGTGTAGTGCATCCCCAATTCGCCCCGTTCCTCGTCATCGGCAACAGCCTGAATCATGCTGCCGAAAATGTCGGGGTTGATTTCTTTCCAGTTCAGGTTGCTGGCGTGTGTGAGGTAAGTACGCGCAATCCGTGTGAACTTGGGAGCCTCAGTGCTTCCAGAGAACAGTCCACCGTTCACATAGGGGAAGACATTGGCCCAGCTGGGCAACCTTGGCTCAGCGCTCTCTCTCGCGTTGGCTTTGATGTTCATTGCCCTGAAGACAGTTTCCAGCACCTCATGGGTGTTGGAGCCATCTCGCTCGCTCATCTGCTCAACGGTCTTGCTGAAAAGTCCTGTGCTGTTAAAGATGCCAGTGTCTTCTGCGAAGAAGCAAAAAATCAGTCGCGCCATGAAGTGGTTCATGTCAGCCCGGCGCTGGTCTTTTGCCCAGTCTGGGTTTTCACGAAGCAACTCCACATAGAGCTTGTTCAAGCGCCCTGTGGCCCTGACATCAATCGGGTTGTCCTTAATCTCCTTGATGGTGGAGATACCTGCAAGAGGCAGGAAAAAACCGAAGTGGTTGGGGAAGTCTACGAAGTCTGTTGAAATCGTTTCCCCTGAGATGAGTTCTTCGGCTTCCAGCGATTGACCATCTGTGGCCAAGATGAACTTGGCTTTGGCCTTGGTAGTGGCTGGACTAGCTTTGAGGGCTTGGAGCGTTGCACTTACCGAGCCCGTTTCACAGGTGGCCAAGTGGATGTTGTTGCGCAGCAGGACACCACCGGTCAGGTCCGAGGTATTACTGTGGCCAGTGCGAAGTTTTTTGAGGGCAACCTCTTTGTTGCCAAAGGCGGCCAGAAACTGGTACGGAAACTCGGCGGCGTCAAACTCTGCTTCGGCTAAATCCGAGAGTGCGGCTTCAATTTCTACTGCGTTCATGCTTTGTTCTTTTTATTCGCAGGCACAACGCTTTGATTAGGAAAAATGCCATTTTTTTGTGCATAGTCCATAACAAGGACTTCAATCATTGAAGCTACAGAGCGGTGCTCTTTCTCGGCGGCAGCTCTCAGCATGGATTTGATACCCGCTGATGTTCGGATTGACAGGGTTTCGTCTTTGGGTTGCTTCATGCTGTTTTTTGCTACGTCGTCTGACAATGTACTGCGTTTTGCGTAGTCTAAATCATGCCGCGGGCAACCTCAATGACTTTCTGTGCAACATGCTGAAATTGCAGACGAAAAAAAGCCCACCAAGAGCGTGGGCTGCTTAGTGGGCTGATTTGTAGTTTTAAACTACATTTGCAGTGAGGTGGTAAGTCGGCTTCGTTACTGCTTCCGTGCGATCAAGGATGATGCGCTTCGCTGCTTCAATCACTGTGCGACCACTGCCATTGCACATGTCGATTTGCTCCAGCATTTCCGCTTCACTGATGTCGGTGATGCCGTGATCGCTAAGGATGCGATTAAACAGTGGAAGCCACCCAGTCGATGGCGCATGGTTGAGAAAGTAGGTGTGGCAGCGATTAACGACAGGCGCCGAAATTCGGCCATAGTCGTTTGTTGTCATGATCCAGATACAGGACTTGTAAGCGATGTTCATCACGCTCTTAAGTTTGTCCATGGCTGTCGTAGAGAGCAAATCCACCTCATCAAGAACGATGTAGTGAAACTTCTGCCCGAGCAAAACTAGCTTTACCCGATTCTCAATCTGTTCCAAAAGCGTAACTCCGCCGTTTGAGGAGGTGATTTGGTGATAGATAGGGTAAGCCTCATCTCCACCACGAGCCACTTCGATCCAGTCTGGTAGTAGATTTGCAAGAGTGCTTTTGCCAGAACCTGTGTCGCCTACAAGCAAGATGCCGTTCTTGCCGCTGTCCGGAAACGGGTTCCGACCGCTTACAACATCACGCAAGTGATTGCGCTGCTGGTTTTGCGTGAACACGATGTCATTCAGTGTCTTCGGTGAGTATGTTGAGCTAAAGTTTGGATTCAGTTTCATGCTGTTTCTCCTAGATAATTAAGCTGCTTCTAGTTCTGCTTGATCTGCCGTGGTTGTGGCGTCGTCGGTGCTTTCAGCTTCCTGCGCCTTTTCCTTCGTTTTCTTGGGCTTAGCAGCAGCAAGAATGGCAGACTTGATGACGGTTGCGTCGCTAGTGGCTGCTTGGATGACGAACTTGCGTTCGGCATTGATCATTGCGATAAGCAGCACTTGCTCTCCAGACTTGATGTCACTGACCGCTCCAATTGCGTTGGGAATGTCCACGATCCCCATCGAACTCTTGCCGACCTTCGTTTGTGCCTGCTGCAAGTTATCTTCGACCTTGGCTTTGGTCTTGGCTGCGACATCCTTGAAGCTGGCTTCCTTGATCTTCTGAATTCCACCCATGCGCTTGATCTCGGCAGCAAGTGAACCGCTAGCAACGCTGTTCTTGATCCCGTACTTGATCACGTAGCTATAAGTTGAGATCTTGCTGCGATCAAGTCCTTTGAACACGCTGTTCATGAACTTGCTCAGCAACTTAATGTCTTTGCCACCCGTGATCCCATGCTTTGTGCAGTACTTGTCAAGTTGCTCGCAGGCAACTGAAGCGATGTTGCTGCTGGGATTGCTGATCACTACAAAGGTGTCGTAACAGTCTTGCAGAAGGTCGTACAGAAAAGCGTCAGTACGAGCAGCAAGTTCGTTGAACTGTGCGACCTTGGTCACCAAGTCCTTGATGAACATGTCGCTGCGGAACTTAAGCTCCGCAGCCTCGATGACCTCAGTCTGTTGCTTGCCAACGACGTTGGCGGTGAAGCTCATTGCTTGTGCTGCTTGAGTGTCGATAGTTGTGTTGTCAGTCATATAAACCTCCTGTGGTGTGACTGGTTGCTTTCGAGCGGGATTGCTCTAGGCGATCGGTTGAAAAATAGTTGTTAAAGAAGTGTGCTAACGTGAATAGTTAGCGACCGCTCACAATATGTGCAATTGATACACATGCGAAGGGGGCATAAAACGAGCTTTTAAGCAGGTTTTAAGACTTTTGCTTGCGAATTGTTAAAGAGCGGGTATAGCTTGTTGCTATGACTTGGATTGTCCGGATTTGGCATATGCTTGAAAAAGTCTATAATCTAAATTCAGTTAGTTGTTAATTAATAAAGTATGGGAATTGACAATATCAACCTGACTTCTGTGCGCGAGCGCAGGCCAGATGACCGTCGCTATGACTTGTGGCCCGAGTTCTTGCGGCTAAGTCCTAGCTACAACTTCGCTTGTCGAGTTATGCAAGGACAGGCAAGCAGGGAGCAGTTTTTTGCAGAAGTGGCTGAACCGGAATTGGTTTGGGAGACGAGACAGAACTTCGGGGACGTATGGACGCAAAGCCTGAGCGAGTGGCGAGATCAAAATAATTTGCGCCTTTTTGGACAGTCCTTGTCTGACCTAAAGCTCAAGGTTCTGCACGTGATGCAGTCGGGTGAATATGCTCAACAGCGCGACATGGCTGAAGCACTTGACACTTACTTTGATAGAACAAGACCAGAGATGGGAAATCCACTGTCTGTTGTGATCAGTGTGCCGCTGGATGCGGATAGATCAGTTCTGGTGCAGACGTTCAGTGAAATGATCACGTACTACAAAGCAAGGCGAGAGGACAGTGACGAAGCGCCACCGGCAGATCCACTTTATGCGCTTACTGGAGTAAAGGCTCGCTATGCGGTAATGCAGCAAACATTGACCGTAGCTAAAGCAAGAGCCTATGAGCCAACAATGCCGTTATGGGAAATTGGCATGAATGTGGGCGTCAATGAAACCTACGCCAGCGAAATGCGCTCGAAAACATTTAGAAAGAAAGAAGCAGTAATTCCCAAAAACGTTCTTGCTGCCACAACAGGTCGATTTTTGAGGCAAGCAGCGTGTTTGGCTGAGAACGCTGCACGTGGGAAATTTCCCTGCTATGACCAAAACCTGATGCATGCCAAGTCACTTGACTATCGAGAGCTCAAGGAGCTATTCGAAAAGCATCGTGATGTTGATCAAGTGGCTACTGAAGAAGTCCGGCAATCGCCGTTTGTCTAAATGTTGTTTAAAACTACAAATCAGTTGGTGTAGACGACATAGCCTGTTTTGTTGGTGACACGAACTATCAATGCACCACGCCTCTTCTTGAGCATGGCACTTGAGATCGCATTGGCTTCGCTGGTGTAAATGCCTAGGGTGTTCCATGATTCGTAAGGGCTGCGTGATTTGTATTGAGCTTTAAACATAAAGGTATTTAGTGATTAAGATGACAAGATACGGCACCTGTCGAACCGGAGCACGATAAGAATGCACAAAATACACATGGACAGTTTTACAGATGACTTTGGTTACTGCTGGAATGCCGCAGGCACACATCTTCAAAATCATGCCCAAGGAGCTATCAACTGGCTGAAGGCTACTCTCAGTCCTCCTTTTTTAGAGCACTTCTCGTTTCGCCTTGGCAATCAGCTTTTTTATGTGCGTATCGAAGATGTAGATGGTGTTGTTCAATCGCCGGGCACTCTCGAAGGTTTGTTGTCTGTTGCAAACGGCTGCAAGGGCCATGCTTGCCTAATGCCAATGAAGAAGATGGGCAATGAGTGGGCATGCGTAGTCGCTGACTGGGGCTTGCTAGATGCCTTGACTGGTAAGCCAATAAATCCTGTTGCTTTTGTAAGCGATGAAAAAATTGAGATGACGGATTGGGAACTGCAGGACTTTGCAGTTCAAGTTGTACGCAATGACTTGGAGAATAGCGGTAGGAAGCTCATGTCTTGGCAGAGCAATCCTAATGTTGATCCCTCCATTTGGTTCGTAGGCGATAACGGCCCCGAGTGGGTTATTGTGAGAGCCGCTAGATGGCCTGAACGAGATGCCGCTGTTCCTGCAAACATCGCGGGCATTGCCGCTGACTGTGCATCCACTGGAAGAACTGGACACTTTGCTGTTGTTCGTGCCGCAAATACAAACGACCCTTTTGATCCTCAAGCTAAACAGAGTGGCAACTTCATCCCGTTGGTTCGTGGCGAGGGAATTTCTGTTGGATATGAGGGCTTGAAGCTAATCGAGAGCAGTGACCAAAATCACTACACGCCGCCTGCTGACTTGAGTGGCGAGTTGATGCAGGAGTTTGTGCACTGGTTCAACTCCTTGCTTGAAAAAGAAACGGTTCTACCGAAAATGTTTACTGGCGTGAATCGTGATGGACGTCAGTACGTTGTTGACATGTCTCTTGTTGATGTGGACATCAAGAAGCATTATTTGTTCATGCGGTATGTCCTGTTTCATGAGAAATCAATCGCATACGCTTACAAGATGCGTGTCATTGCAGAGCTATGCAGAGAGCCGTTGATACATCAAGAACAGCATATTTTTTACTCGGGAAGTGCCAACTCGTATCACTCAACTCAACTCACATCACAAGCTGGTGATGGATGGCAAGAAGGCAGCAAACTGCTAAATGAAACTCATGACACGAAGCCCCATTCGTTCCTACAAGAGTTACTTCCTGAATTTTTCGAACAAACAGACGATGATGATCTGTACGCCAATATTTGGAATTCAATCAAGGGCAAAGTGATGTGGCGTACTAGAACTTAATGACCGCACTTCGTGCGATCAACATCGAAGCATTCCTGACGCTCACTCGCGCTCGCTTTTGAATGCTTCTCGTATTTTTTGATCTTTGCTAGGAAGAACAAGCCATGCCCTGCTACGGGCATGACTATGTCGGAACACTTTGCTGAGGTGTTTACAACCGATATCGCACAACTTGCTGGTGCAAGGAAGGCAGGTTCTGCTGTCTCCTATTACGTGCCGCCTAGCGCAACACATCTACGACCATATCGTGAGCCGCTGTAGATGTGCTTGTGGGTTTATGTATGGCAATCCCACTCACTTTCAGCCTACAAATTTATAAGCCTACATTCACGCATCGCTGCGCTACCAACCAGTTACAACATCGCAAACGTGACTGCTACAGAGGAGCGTCGTTTTAGGCATCCAGCCTTCAGCTGGGTAGTGCGACGAGGCGAACAGCAAGAAGTTCGTTTGCTTACCGTCACACATCAGAACGGATTTCGCAGCACAGTAACAATCGGCGTGCCAACCTTTGCCTTGCTTGATACATTTATTTATCTCGACTGATATGAAAAGCCAGCAAGATTGAGTCACATCTATTCAGTCACAGTCTTTTCGGTTGTCCATTGTGTGTCTTGAAAATAAATTTATGTTTCCTAAACAACTTAATCAAGGAAACGCAAATGGCAACACTCGCAAGTCTCAAGCTCGTGGCAGCAAAAAAACCAGCCAATCAACCACCAGTTGTGCAGCGTAGGCACAAGCTCAGCAGCAAGGTGTTTCAGCAAATTCAACTTGCTAAAGCTCAAAGTGAAGGCGGTGTGTATGCGCCTACTAAAACGAAAACTGTCACGAATGCTGATGGGGAGCGTGTAGTGGTGACAGCGCCAACTCGCATCAAGCCTTGGTGGTTCGTGGCTGAAAACGGCAAGGTCTGCATTGCTGTTCGTTACGGCGCAAAGGTCATTGAGATTGCAAAGGGCAAGACAGCAATCGAAGTCGCAAACGCTGATGCATTGATTGAAGCACTGGAGGCTGTCAATGCTGCGGTACTAGCAGGCGAGCTTGACGCCCAGATTGAAGCTGTGTCAGGCCAGTTGCGTAGTGGTTTTCTCAAGTAATTGTCTTGTGTGCTGGCCAAGTGTCAGCACACGTCATAAATATCGTTGAGGAGAGCAGCAATGAGAGCATGTGAATTTATTGACCCTGCACAGCAGCAAGTCAATGCGATAAAGCAACAAGCAAAAGTCGCTCAAAAAAGAGCGAAAGAAGCAGCGTTACGGTTGCGACTTCAAAAGACTCAGCAGCAGTTGGCAAAAGCTACTGCAAGTCAAGCATGAAGCAGTCGGCAGAACAGTTAATTGGCAATCTCGGCCAATTCATCGGCACGGAGCACTATTACCGACTATTGCCTACGTTTGTAGTCACTGATGGTTTGAAATATTTGATGGATGAGGCGGAGTGCTACTGGCTTGGGCAGTTATATGGGTTGCATCTTGTCGCTGTAGATGTGCAAGACAACTCATTTACTGTGCTCAAGTTTCAACGCAAGGGTCGCGGTGGCATAGTGAGGATTGAGGATGGCAATGGGCAGTCATTGGTCACACAGGCTCTGGACTACACAGACTTTCCACTGGATCAATTCAACCTATATGCTTGTTGGGATGGGGCGCGCTGGGTTGGCATGTTGCCAAGTGAATACTGATAGTTTGCTGGTGCAAAATGGTATTGACTAACTTCAACGGAGAAAGTTTTGAGTTTTTCTTCTGCTATTCCACCTGATTTGATCCAAGCCTATAACGAAACCGGGTTCCGCATACTTGGATTGCAGGGGTTTACGCTGCGTATTGGTAGTTTTAGTAATGAACTGCTTGTGTCGCATAAATGCAATCGAGTTGATTGCAGCGCATTTTTGACAGCTTGCAATCCATACAGTAAAGAGTTGACGGATAAAGCAAATCAAGAAAGACAGCAAGAATTGGCCCGATTGCTGAGTACACGCGGCCTTAAGTTTGACGAGGGTATAGGCCAGCACCTGTCCAACCAGTGGCCCGGAGAACCAAGTTTCTTGGTCTATGGTCTTAATCTCGAAAGCGCAAAAAAGTTAGGGGCTCAATTTGAGCAAAATGCTATTGTCTGGTCTGGTGCAGATGGTGTACCACAGCTAGTTCTCTTGCGATGAATCAAATGGTGATCTATTTATTTCGAGTGACACATTCAAAATAAAGCGTGGTCTCAGGCCACACCAAGATAGCTCGCTCTTTGTCTATTGAGTACCGTTCAGCGAATGCCATGCCTTGAGATGCACAGTGATTTTCTGCATCCGTTTGCACTCGCTTCTTCAAGTCTGGCAGATTTCCAAGCGGCGTCTTATCGTCTCTGTTGAGGACGTACTCGTTTGTATTTTTGTTGATTCGCTTGATGGGCATATCAGATCCACACCCAGCTATTGCCAAGGAGACGCTAATTAGTATGAATTTAGATGTCTTCATTTCAAGAGCGAATGAAATTAACGATGGTTTCGATCTCGTTGATGGTTGTGTTGAACCACTCTGTGCCCGGCACGTTCTCGCGCCACTTCCCCTTACTTTTCAGTGTTGCGTGAACAGCGGTCTCTACTGAACTAACTCGACGGACTTGCCATCTGCCAAGAATAACTGGATTGTCAAAGCTTGCACTACCTTTGCATTGATAAGCCACACGATCTTCGACATCCTTGATGGTCTTGCCAATTTTGATTGGGAAAGGGCTGCTTTCTTGTATCAAGGCTGGAAAACTGAATGCGTATATCCAGCCGTCAAATTCTGAAGCTGCATCTTCAACATCGTCATCATCTGTAGCCTCAAGTTCGACATCTTCCATTTCCTGTTCGATGTCAGCTGGTTCTTTGAGCTTGTACATGCCTCCATCACCAAGCCAGATAAATGGTGAGTTTGGAAGTCTCTTGGCATGGAGCTGTACAAAAAAGCGAATCGTGCCGTAGATGGTGTGGTAATCGTCCCTTAAATGCGTAGGAGCTGGAAGTAGAATTTTTTCCAATGGAA
>CAYTZZ010000045.1:0-16435 GCA_964442645.1 uncultured Bordetella sp.
TGCCATGAGCCACGACAAATACTGCTCGGCCAGCATCATGCTGGGCAAAACCGCAGACATCACCACCAGCTTCGATTTGCTGGAAGCCTGAGCTTTCTTAAACCCGGTGGGCCACAATGGTCATCACCTTGGCCGCCATGCGCATGGCCGACTTGACGGGCGAGGGCAATTCCACCGCCCCCGCTTTTTGCGCATCCACAGCGTGCCTGACCTCGTCAGCCTTCATTTGTTGAACGATGGCCCTGGACGAGGAGTCCCCTGGCGGCAAAAGGTCCATGTGCGATTGTAAATGGGCTTCCACTTGGCGCTCGGTCTCCACCACAAACCCCAGACTGACCCGATCGCCCCCTAATTTGCCGGCCAACAAGCCAATGCCAAAGGCGCCTGCGTACCAAAAGGGGTTGAGCAGGCTGGTGCGCCCCCCCAGCTCTGTCAGGCGCTGCTCCGTCCAGGCCAAGTGGTCGGTCTCTTCTTGGCTGGCTTCGATGAAGTGCGCTTTCAATGCGGCATTTTGCGTGGCCCACGCTTGAGCGTTGTAAAGCGCCTGCGCACAAACCTCCCCGACGTGGTTCACACGCATCAGGGCCGCTGCTTCACGCCGCTCGTTCTCAGACAAGGTGGCATCGGCAATCGGCCCCTGAGGGCAGGCCCTTTGGGGATGATGGCTGGCAAAGACAGTGCGCAAGGCGTTATCGGCCAAGGTGAGGATGGCATCAAGAGGTGTGGGCATGGTGTCGAGATTGGATCACATGCGGCGCCCATGTGCTTGATCTGTAATCAATTTTGTTGAATTTTCCGGGGTCAATGAATGTTGCACGATTGCAACGTCCCAGCGGTTTTTTTGACGAAACACTTGGCGTTCCACCCCAGAGTCTGGTGCAATAGCAACAACTTCCCGAAAACGGAGGTTGGCCCGGGGAGCCGGGGAGCTGGTAAACCAGTTCCACGAACCGGAGCCCTTTGTTAAACCTTGGAGAACTTTGAAATGAAAAAATCCCTAGTTGCACTGGCTACACTGGCAGCCACTTCTGCTTTCGCACAATTCAGCATCGACGGCGTGATGGACGTTGGCTATGCCAGCATCAAGTACGACGGCACCAGCGTCTCCGGCATCATCAACAACGGCGCCAACACCAGCCAAATCAACTTCCGTGGCGCTCAGAATCTTGGCGGCGGTCTGAAGGCTTCCTTCCGCGTTGAAACCGACTGGAACACCGTGTCCAACAACGGTAACACTGGCGCTAAGAACGCCGACGGTACTGTCGCTGCGGCATCCTCCTTTGGCAACGGCGAGATCCGTACGGGTATTGCTGGTGCTTTCGGTGCCATTGACGCCGGTGCTGTGAACAACGCCCAATTGACCGCCTACTTGACTGGCCAGCCCTTCGGCACCGCCATCGGCTCTGGCTTCCGCGGCATTTATTCCACGGATGCTGCAAACGCAATGGCTGCATCTCCTGTGCGCTTTGACAATAGCGTCCGCTACACCACCCCTTCCTTCAATGGTTTCAGCGCAACCATTTTGAATGTAGCCAAAAACAGCAAGGCAGCTACCAACAACTTCAGCACCACCTTCGGTAACTACGACTACCGTGGCGTGAACGAATACAGCGTGAACTACAACCAAGGTCCCGTCAACGTGACTTACGCTGTGACCAAGCAAGATAGCGCTGGCGTTGGCTCTTCTGCTGTGTCTGCCTACGCTAACGGCACCACCGCTACCGCCTACACCACCACCGATGGTACAGCTACCAACGAAACCAAAACTTTGGGTGGTAACTACACCACGGGCGCTTTGACCCTGTACTTCATTAACCAGCAAGCCTCCACCAACTCCACCACCACCCGTAACACGACCGGTTTCAGCGCCAAGTACGTGATGGGCGCCAACACCCTGTTGGCTTCCACTGCCAGCGCCAAGAACGACACCAACGGGACCAAGTCCACCATGACCAGCTTGGGTCTGACCCATGCGCTGAGCAAAACGACTGATCTGTATGCTCGCTATGAGAACATTGCTGACGATGGCGGTTTCGTGAGCGGTTTGACTGGCGTGACCTCTACCGACAACAAGCGTACCCGTACCGCTCTTGGTATCAAAGTTGGCTTCTAATCCCCCCACTAGCGCAAGCTAGTTAAGGATGAAAACCTTGAAACCCTGCTGCGGCAACGCAGCAGGGTTTTTTACTTCGGACTTGACTTAATCAGTGAACAGAAGGGTCATTTCCAGTCATTCATGAAAAGAGTTTCTATTTTGATGTCGTGCACATGGACAGGATGCAGGTTGTTCATTGAGATCAGCCAATAACCACCTAGATTAACTAAAACAGAGGAACAGACTCCGCTCTTGAGCTTTAAATTGTGCTCTGCAACAAATAGGGCAATTTCGCTGTCTGCGATGTAAATGGGGTTTGATCCAACGTCAGGCGTTCGATCGACGTATTTTTGTTTTTCGTTGTCATAGTTCCACCAATGTTGCGCAAACAAGGTGTCTTGACTCCGCGGGGTTACAAGCCATCCACTGACTATTGACATTTCAGCCGAGCTCAGAGCCGAGTGAGCATTAATGAAGCATTGATTGGGATGCCCACCGCCTATCCACTCCACGTCGAGGAATCCAACTGGTAATTGTGAGAGGCGCGATCTCTCTGCGCAAAATGAAGCAGCATTGGTGAAATGGAAACTGGATGTCAAAAAGCTACCCATATGTAAATTATTGTAAACTATTGTAAATTTATCGAATTCACCTCATGCCGTCAATGCAATCTCAGCGGGTTCAAGTAACTATCCAATAAACCAGTTTTTCCACCAGGAACAAAATGCCCGCACGGTGGCGGGCTGAATGGGGCGCATAGTTCTTATGCTTGGGGCAACTCCACACCGCATTAGCCTCTTCGCACATCTCCAAAGTCTCGACATAGAACTTTTGACCCGTCAAATAGTGCTTTTTTGACTGCTTATAGTGAAGCAAGCGTGCCTAGCTAATCAAATCCATAAATGCGATGGGTACGACAAAAGGAACTGAGAGTCGAGCGGTCAAATCGTTCAATGCTTTTCTCTATCGCACGCCAATCTTTGTCGTCAATCTTCTTGGTGGCGAATATCTGCTTAGCAAGTTAAGGATGAAAACCTTGCAGCCCTGCTACGGCAACGTAGCAGGGTTTTTCATTTCCCCCGTCCCCTAAAATCCCCTCATGCCCAAGCCCCCCGCCCCCCTCCACCCCGCCGACTACCTTAAAAAAATCCTGACCGCGCGGGTCTACGATGTGGCGCAGGAAACGCCGCTGGAGCCGGCCAAAAACCTCAGCCGCCGCCTGCACAACAAAGTGCTGCTCAAGCGGGAAGACCAACAGCCGGTCTTCAGCTTCAAGCTGCGCGGCGCCTACAACAAGATGGCGCAACTCTCCCCCGAGCAACTGAAAAAGGGCGTGATTTGCGCTTCCGCCGGCAACCATGCCCAAGGCGTGGCCCTGGGAGCCCACAAGCTCGGCACCCAGGCCATCATCGTCATGCCCGTGACCACACCGGGCGTGAAAATCGAGGCCGTCAAAGCCCTGGGCGGCGAAGTGGTGCTGCATGGCGACAGCTATTCCGATGCTTACCTGCACGCGGTCGAGCTTGAAAAAAAGCAAGGCCTGACCTTCGTCCACCCCTTTGACGACCCCGACGTGATCGCCGGCCAGGGCACCATCGCCATGGAAATGCTGCGCCAGCACCAGGGCCCGCTGCATGCGGTGTTTGTGGCCATTGGCGGCGGCGGGCTGATTTCGGGCGTGGCCAACTACATCAAAGCCGTGCGACCCGAGATCAAGGTCATTGGCGTGCAAATGAGCGACTCGTCCGCCATGATGCAGTCGGTGCAAAAGGGCAAGCGCGTGACGCTCAACGATGTGGGCTTGTTCTCCGACGGCACGGCCGTGAAACTGGTGGGCGAAGAAACCTTCCGCATCTCGCGCCAACTGGTGGATGAATTCATGACAGTGGACACCGACGCCGTTTGCGCCGCCATCAAAGACGTGTTTGTGGACACCCGCAGCATCGTGGAGCCGGCGGGTGCACTGGCGGTGGCAGCCATTAAGCAGTATGTGGCCGAGCACAAAACCAAGGGCGAGACTTATGCCGCCATTTTGTGCGGCGCCAACATGAACTTTGACCGGCTGCGCTTTGTGGCCGAGCGCGCCGAAGTCGGCGAAGAGCGCGAGGCCTTGTTTGCCGTGACCATTCCCGAAGAGCGCGGCAGCTTCAAGCGCTTTTGCGCCCTGATTGGCGACTTGCCAGCCTTTGGCGGCAGCAAGTCCCCGCGCAATGTGACCGAGTTCAACTACCGCATGAGTGACGCCGACAAAGCCCATGTGTTTGTCGGCCTGACCACCACCAGCAAAGGTGAAAGCGGCAAGATCGCCGCGCATTTCAGCAAGCATGGCTTTCAGGCCCTGGACCTGACGCATGACGAACTGGCCAAGGAGCATATTCGCCACATGGTGGGCGGCTCCTCTGCCTTGGCGCAGGACGAGCGCTTGTTGCGCTTTGTGTTTCCCGAGCGCCCCGGCGCGCTGATGAAATTCCTCTCGGCCATGCGACCGGGCTGGAACATCAGCCTGTTCCACTACCGCAACCAGGGCGCCGACTATGGCCGCATTCTGGTGGGCTTGCAGGTGCCACGTGCCGACAATGCGGCCTTCAAGCAATTCCTTGAAACCTTGGGCTACCCCTGCGTGGAAGAGACGCAGAACCCGGTGTACCGGCTGTTTTTGCAGCGCTGAAGCGCTCAGGGCTCGCGCAATTTGGGCAAGGTCAGGCTGATGCTGACGGGGCCTTCAGGCGTCGGCCCCAAATGCGCCAACCGGGGCTCCAAAGCCACCAGAAACAAGCCTTCTTCCAGTCGTGATTTCAAACGATACGGCTTGGCGGGCTGCCCTTCTGCAGCAATCAAGGCCATGCCCTCGGCGGTTCCCGCCCGCGCCACACCTGTCAGTACCCAGCGCTGTGCATTCAAGGCTCGCGCGGTTGGGGCCTCGCTGTTTTTGATGACCCCCAGTGCGCGCGCCGAAGCAGCCCAGTCCACGGCCTCAGTCTCTGCCGTGGTGAGGGCAGCCGTGCTCACTTGTACCGGCGTGGGTGCGCTGATTTTCAGGCCCCAAAACACCACCGAAGCGGCGGCCAACGCTGCCATCGCCAGGCTCACAACCCGTACCCGCCAAAGGGCGCCCGCGGTTGGCCTGCCAGAGGTAGAAACTGTCATCATGGGAGGATTATCATCGACAGCATTCGCTCTTTGAAAGCCCCTCATGAACAAGCTGATCCTTTGCCGTGCACGCCTGCGCCAGGCCAAGCGGCGCGCGCGCGGTTTCACCCTCATTGAATTGATGGTGGTGCTGGTCATCATTGGCGTCTTGGCGGCCCTGATCGTGCCCAATGTGCTGGACCGTGCCGACGACGCTCGCGTGACCGCAGCACGCACCGATGTCAACAACCTGATGCAAGCGCTCAAGCTCTACCGCCTGGACAACCAAAGTTACCCAGCAGCTGAGCAAGGCTTGCAGGCCCTGATGGCCAAACCCACGACCGGCCCGGCGCCCTTGAACTGGAAACCCTACCTCGACAAGCTGCCCAACGACCCCTGGGGGCGGCCTTACCAGTACCTGAACCCCGGCCTCAAAGGCGAGGTTGATGTCATGTCCTTTGGCGCCGATGGCAAAACCGGTGGCGAGGGGCGCAACGCCGACATTGGCAGTTGGCAGTGAGGGCATGAGCCTCAGGGGCGTGGCCAAGGGCCAGCAAGGCTTTACTTTGCTGGAGTTGCTGGTGGTCCTGACCGTGATGGCCTTGGGCAGCGCAGGCGTGGCCCTGGCCCTGCGCAGCACGCCCCAGCAACAACTTCAAGAAGAATCGCAGCGCCTGGTGGCTTGGCTGGAATCAGCCCGAACGCAGGCCCGCAGCCAAGGGCTGGTGGTGCGCGCCAAACTGGCGCCGGAGGGCATCACCGTGCTCGGTCTGCCCCGCGTCACGCTACCCGAGCCGCGGCTGCAATGGCTGCATCCGCAAACCCGGGCCGTGCCCACAGAGCTGGTGTTGGGCCCCGAACCCCTTCTGCCCGCCCAAAGTTTTCGCTTGCAGCATGAGCGCGACGCACAGGCCACTGTGCAGATCGGCACCCAAGGTTTGCGGCCTTTTGCACCCCAGCCATGAGCCGCTCCCCTGCCCCCATCAAGCCCCGAGGCTTCACGCTCATTGAGGTGCTGGTGGCCTTGGGCATTGTGGCGCTGGCCTTGATGGCGGGCCTTAAGGCCAGCAGCGCCCTGAACGACAGCGCAAGGCGCCAATCGGACATGCTGCTGGCCCAAATGTGCGCCGAAAACGCCCTCAATGCCCTGCGGCTGTCGCGCCAATTGCCGGGCATGGGCGAGTCCGAGCAAACTTGCACCCAAGGCAGTGTGGCGTTTCAGGTGCGCGTGCAAGTCCAAAGCACGCCCAACCCGGGGTTTCGCCGCATCGATACCCAAGTGTTCAACCAGCGCACGCCCTTGTTGCGCCTCACCACGGTATTGGGGCGCCAATGACACATGCCAAAGCGCGAGGCTTCACCCTCATTGAGGTGCTGGTGGCCTTGGTCGGCCTGGCCTTGATGGCCGGCCTCAGTTGGCGCGGCCTGGACAGCATGATGCGCACGCGCGATGCCAGCCAGCAACGCGTGGACGAGGTCGCGGTGCTGCAAACCGCGCTGGCGCAATGGCGCACCGACCTGGACGCCGCCACCCTGCTGCCGGGCGCGTCCGATGCCCAGGGGGTCGATTGGGATGGGCGGGTGTTGCGCATCGTGCGTCGCAGCACGATCCCGCAAGCCGATGGCAGCGACGCCGGCCTGTGGGTCGTGGGTTGGACCTTGCGCAACGACGGCGCGCCACAGTGGGTGCGCTGGCAATCACAACCGGTGCGCGACCGCGCCAGCCTGCTGCAAGCCTGGCAAGACGCGGCGCAATGGGGCCAAAACGCTGGCGCGGCCTTGCGGGCTCAGGAAACCCCGCTTTTTCCGCTGGCGCGGTGGCAACTTTTCTATTTTCGAAGCGACAGCTGGAGCAACCCCTTGTCCAGCACGGGTGCGCCCGCGGGTGCCAGCACGCAAGGCATTCCCGATGGCATCCGTCTGGTGCTGACGCTGCCCCCGACGGCCCCCATCCGTGGCGAGCTCACCCTGGACTGGGTGCGGCCCACCTTTTCTGCGCCACGCTCATGACCAGCGCTGCACGCCCCCTCAACGAGCGCGGCATGGCCTTGCTGAGCGCCATGTTGACGGTGGCCCTGGTCACCTTTCTGGCCGCGGGCGCGTTTTGGCAGCAATGGCGCACCTATGAGGTGGAGGCGGCCGAGCGCCAGCGCCAGCAATCGGCTTGGCTGCTCAATGGCGCCATGGACTGGGCGCGCCTGATTTTGCGAGAAGACAGCAAGTCCAGCAACCATGACCATCTGGGAGAGCCTTGGGCCCTGCCTTTGCAAGAAGCCCGCTTGGCCAGCTTTTTGTCATCTCAGCCAGGATTTGCCAGCAGCGCAGAGGACAGCCTGGCTTTGCAAGTTTTTCTCTCTGGCCACATCGTGGACCTGCAGTCCCGCCTGAACGTGGCCAATTTGCTGAACAATGAGCAATTCTCTCCCGCCGACCTGGCCGCCTTTGGAAAGCTGTGGGAAGTGTTGGGCTTGCCAAAGGCACAACTTCTGAGCCTGGCCGAGGGGCTGCGCCAAAGCCGCGCCGCCCCCAAACAAGCCCTGCCCGCGGCGCCCTTGCCACCCCAAAGGCTCAGCCAACTGGCTTGGCTGGGCTTGTCGGCGCCCACCCTGGCCAAGCTGCAAGGCCATGTGGTTTGGTTGCCCGAACGCACGCCCGTCAACCTGAACACCGCCAGCGCCGAAGTGCTTTTCGCCAGCGTGCCAGGCCTGGACCTGGCGCAGGCGCAGCGCCTGGTGCGCGCCCGCGCCAACCAGCCTTGGCGCACGCTGGAAGAGGTTCGCCAAGTGCTGGGCGCGCAAAGCGGCAACTTACAGGAAGAACGGCACAGCGTGGCCAGCCGCTTCTTCGAAATCACCGGTCAAATTCGGCTGGACAGCAGCTTGCTGGTGGAAAAAACCACGGTGCAGCGCGAGGGCATGGATGTCCGCCTGCTGTGGCGTGAGCGTGGGGTCCCAGGCTCTCTACAATGAATTCCTCATGCTGATCCTTGCCCTGCCCCTCACCCCAAGCACCGAGATCACGTACGTCGTGAGCATCGATGGCCAAAGTGTGCAGTCCTCTGGGCAATGCGTCCTTGAGCGGCTGCCCCGCGTGGGTGGCGAGGTGGTGGCCGTCGTGCCCTGGCAGCGGCTGTCCTGGCACAAGGTGACGCTGCCCCCGGTTTCCGCGCAGCGGCGGGTGGCGGTCTTGCAAGGCCTGCTGGAAGACCAGGTGCTGCAGGAGGTGGAAAGCCTGCACTGGGTGACATCGCCCAAGGCGCCCCAAGGCGAGACCCTCGTGTTGGCTTGCGACAAAGCCTGGCTGCGCCAGGCCCTGGCGCCTTTGGCCGAGTCTGGCTGGGTGATTCAGCGCATCGTGCCCGAGCTCTGTCCCGCCGACACGGGCGACGTCTCGTTTCATGCACTGGAGAGCGTGGATGAACCGCAGCTTGTGGCCTGCTTGGCCGACGCGGTTCTGGGGTTTGCACGCGCAGCCTGGCCCGCCGGCACACGCCATTGGCAAGCTGGCAGCCGCCTGCTGGCCGAACCTGCGGCCATGACTTTCGCGCGTGAACTGACGGGGCAGGAGGCGCAACTGCAAACCGCACCTCAGCGCTGGCTGCAAGCCTGCCAAAGCCCATGGGACTTGGCGCAAGGTGAATGGGCCCAAAACCGGCACCGGCGCACCTGGCGCTTCGGCCTGCAAGCCTGGCAGCAATTGCGCCATGCGCCCGCGTGGCGCCCCGCGCGCTGGGCCTTGGGGCTGTTGCTACTGGCTAACCTGGTGGGCTTGCAAATTTGGGCCCAGCAAACGCGTCAACACACTGCGCAATTGTCCGATGCCTCGCGACACATCTTGCAACAAACCTTTCCTGCCGTTCAGGTGGTTGTCGACCCTCTGCGGCAAATGCAGCAGGGCGTGAATCAATTGCGCCAGCAAAGCGGTGCTTCTGCACCCCAAGACTTTGACGTGTTGCTATCGCACTTGGCCCCTTTATTGCCCAACGATGTCACGCCACAAGCCTTGCGCTATGACGGTCAAACGCTCACCGTGCAAGGCGTGCAGTTGAATCAGGTGGCCCCGCAAGTTTTGTCCAAGCTGAACCGCCAAGGCTACCAACTGCGTGTGCAAGGTGCGGACTGGGTTCTGTCATGGGAGGCTCGCCCATGAAACACTGGCTGAGCGAACGTTGGCAGACACTGAGTTCCCGCGAAAAAACTGGTCTGCAGACGGCCCTGTTTTTGCTCGTGGGCGCGCTGGTCTGGTTGGTGTTTTTAAAGCCCGCTTTATCGGTCTGGCAAGACCATGCCAATGCATGGACTGCGCTGGAACAGCAACGCCAGCAGATGGCCGCCTTGCAATCCCAAGCGCAAGCGATGCAAAAGCGCACACCGCTTTCACGCGACGAAGCCTTGAAATCGCTGCAAGCCCTGACCCGCAGCATCATGCCCTCGGCGCAAATGACGGCCCAGAACGAACGCGTGAGCGTGAGCTTCAAGGCGGCTTCGGCCACGGTCTTGGCTTCCTGGCTGCAAAGTGCGCGCGAAAACGCACAAGTGCGGGTGGTCGACGCGCAGTGGCAACGTACGCCAGAGGGCCTGTGGGAAGGCGCCATGGTCTTGAAACTGCCCTCTCGAAACGGTCAACCCTGACATGGCAAAAACGACCGCACGCTTACACCTCGCAACCCAGCGCCTGGCTTGGCGCTGGGCCATGGCGGGGGTGCTGCTGGGCGGCCTGCTCACCCTGGGGCTGAACCTGCCCGCGGCTTGGCTCAGTTCGGCGGTGGCGCGTGCCACGCAAGGCCGTTTGCTGCTTTTGGAGGCGCAAGGCTCCGTTTGGGACGGTTCAGCGCAGCTTGTTTTGAGTGCGGGCCCGGGTTCATCCCATGAAAAAGCTTTGCCGTCTCGCTTGCGCTGGCAACTGCGCCCGGAATGGCGCGGCGACTGGACGCTCCAGGTGCAGGCCGATTGTTGCCTCGCTCGGCCTTGGGCCTGGCGCATGTCGCCATCCTGGATGGCTTTGTCGCTGCAAATTTCCGACACCCCCTTCACGCTGCCGGCCCATTTGCTGACCGGCTTGGGCACGCCGTGGAACACAGTGCAGCCCCAAGGGCAATTGACCTTGCAAAGCAAGGCCTTCCAACTGGCGTGGTCTGGGCAAGGCCTGCAACTCGCGGGCGAGTTGTCCCTGCAACTGGACAACCTGTCCTCTCAGCTCAGCACCTTGCGCCCCATGGGCAGTTACCGCGTGCGCTTGCAAGCGCAGCCCCAAGCTCGCTTTGAATTGACCACCCTGGAAGGACGCTTGCAACTGCAAGGCCAAGGCAGCTGGGTGGCCAATCGACTTCAATTTCAGGGCGAGGCGCAAGCCAGCAACCCCGCTGACGAACCCGTGTTGGCGCATTTGCTCAGCGTGCTGGGCCCGCGCCAAGGTCCCAAAGCCCTATTGAAACTGGGATAACCATGCCATACCTTTTCTCTTCTCGCGCCGCCTGGCTTTCCGCCACACTGTGTGCCGTCCTGGGACTTTCAAGCCCTGCATTGCTGGCACAAGCCACGCGCGCAGCGGAACCTGTCACGCTGAATTTTGTGAACGCAGACATTGAGGCCGTGGCTCGCACACTGGCCACGCTGACAGGGCGCAACCTGGTGGTGGACCCGCGTGTCAAAGGCACGATGAACCTGAGCACCGAAAAGCCGGTCAGCCCCGGCGTGGCCTGGGGCCAGTTCTTGGCAGCGCTGCGCTTGCAATCGTTCAGCGTGGTCGAGGTCAATGGCCTGTTCAAAGTGGTGCCCGAAGCTGATGCCAAATTGCAGGGTGGCAGCGTCACGGTGGCCGCCACGGGTGGCGCCAGCGGTGGCGGGCAAGTGGTCACGCAAATTTTCAGGCTGCAACATGAAAACGCGAACAACCTGATTCCCGTGTTGCGACCCCTGATCAGCCCCAACAACACACTGAACGTGAACCCCGGCAGCAACGCGCTGGTGATCACCGACTATGCCGACAATTTGCAGCGCCTAGGGCGCATCATTGCCTCGCTGGATGTGGCCAATGCCTCTGACGCCGAGGTCATTCCACTGCAGCATGCCATTGCCGCGGACCTGGCGCCGCTGGTGCTGCGTCTGGTGGAGTCCGCCCCTGTCGGGCCCGCGCAGGCTCCGCAGCAAGGCGGCGTGGCCGACACCTTGTACAAAACCACGCTGGTGGCCGAGCCGCGCAGCAACAGCCTGATCTTGCGCGCTGCCAACGCCACGCGCTTGGCCCAGGTGCGCAGCCTGGTGGAGAAACTCGATCGTCCCAGCAGCCAGGCTGCCAGCGGCAACATCCATGTGGTTTACCTTAAGAACGCGGACGCCACCAAGCTGGCGACCACCTTGCGCGCCGCCATGGCAGGCGAGAACCGAGCGGGCGTGACCCTGCCCGGCGGCCTGGGCACCAACGCCCCCGCAACACCGATGGGCGCTGGCACCACGCCAGGCAGCAGCGCCATCTCCGGCAACACCGGCAGCCCCACAGGGGGGCAGATTCAGGCCGACACCGCCACCAATTCTTTGATCATCACCGCGCCGGAGCCGCAATACCGGCAATTGCGCGCCGTGATTGACCAACTCGATGGCCGACGCGCACAAGTGCTGGTGGAAAGCCTGATCGCCGAAGTCGATGCCAGCAAAGCCTCGCAATTTGGCATTCAGTGGCAAAACATCATGGGCAGCAATGGCGGCACCGTGGGCATCATGGGCACCAACTTTGGCGCGGGCGGCAACAACATCTTGAACCTGGCCACCCAAGGGGCCAGTGGCTCGGTCACCCCGGGGCAAGGGCTCAACATTGGCACGGCGCGCAACATCAACGGCGTGTATGTGCTGGGCTCGCTGGCCAACTTCCTGCAACAAAATGGCGACAACAATATTTTGTCGACTCCCACCTTGCTGACCTTGGACAATGAAGAGGCCAAGATCGTCGTGGGCCAGAACGTGCCCTTCGTCACCGGCCAGTACACCAACAACAACACCACGAATGGCGCGGTCAACCCGTTTCAAACCATTGAGCGTCGCGATGTCGGCCTGACCCTCAAGGTCAAGCCACAAATCAGCGAAACCGGCACCGTCAAACTGACCATCTACCAGGAAGTGTCGAGTGTGGACAGCTCCTCTGTGGGCGCCACCTCGGGCCTGATCACCAACAAGCGCTCGATCGAGTCCAATGTGTTGGTGGAAGATGGCGCCATCGTGGTGCTGGGGGGCTTGCTGTCCGATGAATACACCGGCAACAAAGCGCAAGTGCCCGGCGCCGGCGACCTGCCATTTTTTGGCGCCTTGTTCCGAAACGAGTCTCGGGCCCGCAAGAAAACCAATTTGATGGTGTTCCTGCGCCCGGTGGTGCTGCGCGACGCCAATGCCACCGAGGTGCTCTCGAGTGGCCGCTACCAGCAAATGCTGGGCGCGCAACAAGAGGCGCAAAAGGCGCCCACCGGCGTGTTGCCGGTCGAGAACAATGTGGCCTTGCCCCCACCGGGCCAGGCCACGCCTGCGGCGCCGGCCACAACGCTGCCCAAAGCCACGCCGTCCAACGCGCCCACCTGGCAACGCAAATAAACATGCGCCACCCTCTGCCTTACGCCTTTGCCCGCACCCACCAGCTCCTGCTGGAGGACGACGGCCAGGCCTTGACCCTGTGGTTTGGCTCGGCGCCGCCCCCAGGCGCCTGGAGCGAGGTCACACGGCGGTATGCCAGCGAAGGCTTCATGCGCTACCAGCAGATGGACGATGCCGCGCTGGCCGAGCGCATCAGCAATGCCTATGCCCAAGGCGAGTCCAGCGCCGCCACCGTGGTCAGCGAGGTGCAAAGCGATGCCGACCTGAGCCGCATGATGCAAGAGCTGCCCGCGGTGGAAGACCTGCTGGAAGCCGCCGACGATGCGCCCATCATTCGCCTCTTGAACGCGCTGTTGACGCAAGCCGCGCGCGATGGCGCGAGCGACATTCACATCGAGCCCTACGAGCGCCACTCCAGTGTGCGCTTTCGGGTCGATGGCAGCTTGCGCGAAGTGGTGCAGCCGCACCGCGCCTTGCATGCCGCCCTGATCTCGCGCCTGAAAATCATGGCCAGCCTGGACATCGCCGAAAAGCGCTTGCCGCAAGACGGCCGCATTTCGCTGCGCCTGGGCCAACGCGCGATTGACGTGCGCGTGTCCACCTTGCCCAGTGCGCACGGCGAGCGCGCCGTGCTGCGCTTGCTCGACAAAACCGAAAGCCGGCTGACGCTGGAAGCGGTGGGCATGGAAGGCGAGACGCTGCGGCGCTTTGAAAGCCTGATCGATCAGCCGCATGGCATTGTGTTGGTCACGGGCCCGACGGGCTCCGGCAAATCGACCACGCTTTACGCCGCCTTACAACGACTC
The DNA here is from genome assembly GCA_964442645.1 of uncultured Bordetella sp. Taxonomy (GTDB): domain Bacteria; phylum Pseudomonadota; class Gammaproteobacteria; order Burkholderiales; family Burkholderiaceae_C; genus Limnohabitans. Next base: position 13,608 of record CAYTZZ010000045.1, read on the forward strand.
GATGCCAGCACGCGCAACATCCTGACGGTGGAAGACCCGGTGGAATACGAGCTGGCCGGCGTCGGTCAAACCCAGGTGAACCCGCGCATTGACCTGACGTTTGCCAAAGCGCTGCGGGCCATCCTGCGCCAAGACCCCGATGTGATCATGATCGGCGAAATTCGCGATTTCGAGACCGCGCAAATTGCCATTCAAGCCTCCTTGACCGGCCACCTGGTGCTGGCCACCTTGCACACCAACGATGCCGCCAGTGCCGTCACCCGCTTGACGGACATGGGCATCGAGCCCTTCTTGCTGAGCTCGTCCTTGCTGGGCGTGCTGGCACAGCGACTGGTGCGCAAACTCTGCACCCACTGCCATGGCGAAGGTTGCGAGCACTGCCATCGCACTGGCTACCAAGGCCGCACAGGCATTTTTGAATTGCTCACCACCGATGATGCGCTGCGCGCGCAGATTCACGCACAAGCCTCAGAGGCCGACTTGCGCGCCAGCGCCCTGTCGCATGGCATGACCCTGATGCGCGAAGATGGCGAGCGCTTGGTGGCCCAAGGCATCACCTCACGCGAAGAGTTGCTGCGCGTCACGCGCGATTGACCCGGCCGACACCATGCCCGCCTTCACCTACCAAGCCATGAACCCCCAGGGGAAAAACCTGCAGGGCGTGCTCGAAGGGGATTCGGCGCGCGCCGTGCGCAGCATGCTGCGCGCCCAGGGCTTGATTCCGCTGCAGGTCGATGCCGTCAAGGCCAACGATTCCCAAGGCCTGGGGTTGAACACGGTGGTTTTCCAAACCCGCGCTTTCTCTGCAGCGGCTTTGACGGTGTGGACGCGGCAGCTGGCCAGCCTCACGCAAGCAGGCTTGCCACTGGAGCGCGCCTTGTCGGCCCTGGTGGACGAAGCCGTCACGCCGCGCCAGCGCGACGTGATGGCGAGCTTGCGGGCCGAGGTCAACGGCGGCCAGTCTTTTGCCGCCGCATTGTCACAGCACCCGAAAGAGTTCTCGGCGATTTACTGCGCCGTGGTCGGTGCGGGCGAGCAAAGCGGGCAACTCAGCGGCGTGTTGACGCGCCTGGCCGATGATTTGGAAGCCCAGCAAACCTTGCGCAGCAAAGTGATGGCGGCCATGCTCTACCCCGCCATCGTGAGCGGCGTGGCCTTGCTGATTGTGTTGTTTCTGTTGGCCTCGGTGGTGCCGCAGGTGGCCCATGTGTTCACCGCCAGCCAGCGCAGCTTGCCGTGGCTGACGCAGTTCATGCTGAGCCTGAGCCATGGGGTGCAGGCCGGTTGGGCCTGGGGCCTGTCGCTGCTGGTGCTGGGATCGTGGGTGCTGAAACTCGCCTTGCGACAGCCTTTGTTGCGAGAACGCTGGGACGCGGCCTGGCTGCGTCTGCCCGTGGTCGGCCGCTTGGCGCGAGGCTACAACGCAGCACGCTTTGCCAACACGCTGGCCACCTTGGTGAGCGCAGGCGTGCCAATCTTGAAAGCCTTGCAGGCCGCTGCTGAAACTTTGTCCAACCAGGCCATGCGCGCGGACATGCTGGAGGCGCTGGTGCTGGTGCGCGAGGGCGCACCCCTGGGCTCGGCTCTGGGGCAAAAGAAAAGCTTGCCCGGCCTGCTGCCCATGTTCGCCCGTTTGGGCGAGCAAACCGGCCAATTGCCCGAAATGCTGCAACGCGCCGCCACGCAACTGAGCAACGACGTGCAGCGCCGCGCATTGCAATTGGCCACCATCCTCGAGCCCTTGCTGATCGTGGTGATGGGCGCCATGGTGATGCTGATCGTGCTCTCGGTCATGCTGCCCATCATTCAATTGAACCAACTGGTGAGGTAAGCATGGGCGTCTCTTTGGACGGCAAATTGGTGGTGGCGATTTCCTCGCGTGCCCTGTTCGACTTTGAAGAAGAGAACCAGGTGTTCGAGCAGGCCGACGACCGCGCCTACATGAAGCTGCAACTCGATCGGCTGGAGATACCAGCCAAGCCCGGCGTGGCTTTTTCCTTAGTGAAAAAGCTTCTGGCCTTCAACCAGGCGGGCGCGCAACACATCGAGGTGGTGATTCTTTCGCGCAACGACCCGGTCAGTGGCATGCGGGTGTTTCGCTCGGCGCAACACTACGGCCTGCCCATTCAACGCGGCAGCTTCACGCGCGGCCAGGCGCCCTGGCGCTACCTCAAACCGCTGCACGCCAACCTGTTTTTGTCTACCCACCTCAGTGACGTGCGCGCCGCACTCGACGCCGGCGTTCCTGCCGCGCAGGTCTACCCCCACTCAGCCCATGCCTCGGGCGCGCACCCCAACGAAGTGCGCATTGCCTTTGACGGCGATGCGGTGCTGTTTTCCGACGAGGCCGAGCAGGTGTACCAGGCGCAAGGGCTGAATGCCTTTCAGCAGCATGAGAAAGACAAGGCCAGCCAGCCTTTGTCCGCCGGCCCTTTCAAGCCCTTGCTGGAAGCCTTGCACCGCTTGCAAACCCAGGGCACGCCCAGCATGCGCATTCGCACCGCCTTGGTCACGGCACGCAGCGCGCCCGCGCATGAGCGCGCCATTCGCACCTTGATGAACTGGAACGTGGAAGTCGATGAGGCCATGTTTCTCGGGGGCTTGGAAAAAGGCGAGTTTCTGCGCGAATTCGAGCCGGATTTTTTCTTTGACGATCAAACCGGCCACATCGAGTCGGCCGCCCGCCATGTGCCCGCTGGGCATGTGGCCAGTGGCATCACCAACACCCCCTAGACCCGTCATCGCGAGTGAAGCGCGGCGATCTTTCTCCGGCGAGAGATCGCCGCGCTTCGCTCAATGGGATGGACGCTCCCACCTCTAACCGGCAT
>CAYTZZ010000046.1:0-10122 GCA_964442645.1 uncultured Bordetella sp.
ATACGCAAGCCACAGGTCAATTTTTAAAAAATCGGGAGTTTTTCAACAGAATTGGCTGATTGCGGTCGTCCATCTCAATTGCTAACCGATCCGCCACTTTCAGGAGGGGGCCGTCTCGATCGGCGGGTTGGAATCGTTGCGTGGAAAAAATTCCGACCCGTACATTTCCTGAAGAATAGCCAACGCTTCTTTGAGCTTGTCTATGTAATTGTGATGATCGCCTGCTCGCTGGGAAAGAAAGGCGTCACCGATTAATAGCCGCGCATCTCGCCATCGTTGAGCATTTGCGTTGCTTTTATATGCGTGAGATAAATCGAGCAGACTTAAAACACTGGCAACCCACACGATGTGACGTGCCGTTTCCGAAGAAATTACGGCCGTGGATGCCGATTGATCTTTGCCATCGATGCCAAGGAGCACCGCTAACAAACGCAAATTTTCTTGTTTCGATAAAGACTCAACGTATACCCCGAGCGATAGCCCAATGACCGACACATCATGAGCGAATACGTTTCTAAGAGATGCTATAGATTTAAGCCGTGCAACAGCCTTGGGCCCCAGCATCCCTAAGTCTGATGCAAGCTGTATCTTTCCTGTCCGCCCACCCACTGAGAGTCGGTTCAAATGTTGTTGGAGTTCAGTTGTGTCTAGGCGACTAGCAATAGCTTGAGTAAGTGCGGCCTCAACAATAACGGCGAGCTTGATGACAAACGACCAATCACTTGGTTCGTCAATGAGATCAAGAATTACCTGCTGGTTAAGACCAAGAGTGCGGCTAATGTCGCCAAGGTTGTGCTCAGCGACTCGTTGCCGAATTGCTTGGTCAAGAGTATCGAACGTTTCGCCATTAGTCATTTCATTTGGCTTCTCGGTAAGTGGTCGTTTGCAATTTGCATGGACTCAAGTAATGTAACCGTCGGTCAAAGGGCGGCTATAGATGTCTGCTTCCGCTGCGAATCGGTCATTCCTAGCACTTTTCACCAAATTACGGTCTGAAATATAGCATAATAAAGGTTTAATATCAAACATTAATTTAATTGTATAATATCACATAGAGCGACATCCGCGCCCGGTTCATCACTCCCGCCATTGAGCAGGCGGGGTGGGACCCGATGACGCAAGTCTTTCACGAATTTGGCCTGAGAGCCGGACGGATCAGCGTGCGAGGCCGGGCTGCTCACCGAGATCAAACGACCGTCCTCAAGGCAGACTAAGGGCGTTATCTTGTAAAACCCTTTTCAACTCCGTCGGCGTTGGCGTTGAGTTCATAACTCGTGCTGCGTCCCGCCATCTGCGTGCGACGCAGGACCCCACGCGCCACCAGATCGTTGATGTCTCTGAGGGCGGTGTCCGATGAGCATTTGCCAATGGCGGCCCACTTCTTGTTGGACAACTTGCCATCGAAGCCATCGAGCATGCGATTGAGAACTTTGACCTGTCGCTCGCTGAGCGGCGTGCCCGCCCACTGCCGCCAAAAGTTGGCTTTCATCAACACACGCGTGAGGACCTGATCGGCTTCTTGAAGTGCGCGCAGCAAGCAGGATAAAAACCAGGACAGCCACTCGGTGGCTTCGAGGTTTCCCTTTTGGGTTTTCTCCAGCAAGTCGTAATAGTCTTTGCGCTCCTTTTGAATCTGGGCAGACAGGCTGTAAAAGCGTTGCTTGCTTTGGTCTGCCCGGGCCAAGGCCATGTCGCCAATGGCGCGTGCAATCCGGCCATTGCCATCGTCAAACGGATGCAGGGTCACAAACCACAAGTGGGCCAGGCCTGCTTTGATCAGGGAGTCGACTTCCTGATAGGTTTCAAACCAAATTAAAAAGTCTGCGATCTCCGCAGGCAGCCGCTGTGCGGGCGGCGCTTCGTAATGGACACGCCGTCGGTGCATCGGACCCGAGACAACTTGCATCGGGCCCTCTGCATCGTCTCGCCAAGTGCCCACACGAATGCTTGCCAACCCACTCCGGCGCGTTGGAAACAATGCCGCATGCCAAGCGGCCAGCCTTTCCGCTGTGAGCGGCGTGGCGTGCAAGCTCGTGGCGTCAAGAATCATTTCCACCACACCGTCCACGTGACGGTCGGCAGGCGTGAGTGCCCCAACGTCGACACCCAGCCTTCTGGCGATGGACGAGCGAACGGTGGCGGCGTCAAATTGCTCGCCCTCGATTTCACTTGTTTTGAGCACATCCGTCGTCAGCGCTTCAAGGTTGGCGTGGTCTTGCGAGGGCATGCCTTGGTCGCGCATGCGCCCCATCAAGTGCCCCAAGCTTTGATGGACTTGGGCCAGCAATGGCATCAGGCTTTCAGCCTGGTAGCGCCACTGGGGCCAGTCAGGGTGCTGCCAAACGTAGAGGTTATCGCCGCTATTCATGCGGTTATTAGATGCTTAAATCGCCGCAGAGTCAACTTAATTGCCGCAATAAATGCGGTAATTAAGTCAAATAAACGCCGCATTCAACGCGGCCGACCTGTTGCAATTGACCGAGGCTACACTGAGCCTGAGCTCGAATGACATGAAGTTAGACAGCATCCCCTCCACCCCAGAATTCGACCGCTCGGGCTTGCTGCAGCACGTGCTGGCGCAGTTCAAAATCAAGCGCGATGGCGATCACGGCCCCGCGCATTGGGCGCGCGTTCGTTTGCATGGCATGAAAGTCGGCGCCAAGCGCGAAGCCGACCTGCTGCATGGCGCACGGGCTGCGGAGTTTTCAGCTTCGCTGAATGGGCGCTTTTTTGACTTGAAGACCGAGCAACTCGACAAGCTGTGCCACGCGATACAACACCACAGCGGTGGCAAGGTGCACAACTGCGCCACCATTCAGTCCTGCTGGGACGGCAATCGATTGGATTTGGGCAGGGTGGGCATCAAGCCGTACAAGGACTATTTGTCCAAAGAGGCGGGGAGTTTGATTGCCAGGGCTTACAAGATGAGCAGGGGGTTGGCTTCGGGCTGACCAAGGGGCCGCGTCAATCACTTCGCCTTTTTTGCCGCAGCAGCTTTCTTTGAAGCTGGTTTCACAGGCTTCATCGGGGGTTCCGCAATGGCCTCAAGATTGCCCAGAGGAAGCCATGCTGTACCCCAAGGGCCGCGAGAAGTGAGGGTGGCAATTTGTTCTCGAATGGCGCCCATCAATGCCGCCGCCGCTGCGTAGCGACGCGCACGCAATGCGCCGATGTCATGGGCTTCGGGCATTGGCACTTGGAACACGGCAAACGCTTTGACTTTGATGATGTACGGCGCGCCATCGCCAACGCCAGAGTCTTTTGTGTTGATGCTCATGCCAGCAGAAGCTCTTTCGCTGCCATCTTCATGTTCAAAGCGAAAGCCTATGCTGATGGCTTCGGGATCGAACTCATTGGAATGCGCGATCTTCGAATACGCATCTTGACCTATAGGCACCGCTTCTACAGAGATCGCGGGGTAAATGAGGTCCTTAAGCTGCAAGGGAAGAATCTTCGACATTCATCGTTCTTTCATTGATATTGACAAAAAATTCAGCGGTCCATTCGTGCTTGTGCACGGTAGGTGCTGGTGCAGATTTTTGCCAAACATCAAACCACCGAACGCTTGCATCCTTGCTTGCCAAATGGATGTGAACCTTTGCATCCAATGCATGGGCAAGCTTGGCCATGGTTTCGGCTGAAATATTGGCAGGCCCACTGAAAAGTTTGCTGATGTATGCAGGGCTTGACCCTATACGCTTGGCAAGTGCAGACCTCGTCACGCCTTGTGATTGCATTTTTCGTTGAACTTCCGCGAGAAAGTTGAGCTTCAACTGTTCGCTCAGAAAAACTGGGGAGTCGTACGATTGCTTGTAGAGATCTTTGAAACTTTTCATAGGGTCACTCCATCCATTCCACTGCGCCTGCGTTTTCGTATGTCTTTTTCCATCTCGCTGCTTTGAGCACATCTGTCTTGGGCGTTTTTTGAGTTTTCTTAAGAAACACATGGGTGCATAAAACGACTTTGCCACTTTCAAGTTTGAAGAAGGGAACCCTCAGTCGACCCGATCTGAACTCGTAAATTTTTTCATTTCTATCAATGAGATGGCATTGTTCGATTGACAGGGCATCAAGACCTTCATGGGCTGCGAGTTCAATCAGTGCCAGCAAGCGTTGCTTGTGGGCCTCTTGCACAGCTTCCAAATTGGCCAACCCGTCTAGGAGTGGGCAATGGTCTTGCCCATCTTTTTCGCTGACAACGGCACCAATTCGAAGGCGTCCAGACCTGAATTCGTAGACTTTCAATATTAACCTATAGGTTAAATGAGTTGGGTATAATCCGCAATCGGCGTTTCAAAAACGCGCACTGAAGTGTGGTTTTTCGAGCAATCGAGGGTTTTTTAAAGCTGTCCTCACCAGCTTAATATTAATTATATGGTACTAATAAATGTATGGCCGTGCGAAAGGAGCTCTTTTCGATTCCACTAAATGAAATGTCTTAAGCCGCCTTCACCAACAAACTCATCGCCTGCGCCTGGCTTGCATTGGTCGCCACAAAATCGGCGTTCACTTCTTCCGCCAAATTGGGCCGCAGAAACGCTTGCGTGCCCCCCACCACCACCAGCAATTTTTTGTTTTTGCTGACGTTGCGGCAACGGGAAATCAATTGGTGAATCAGCAGCAGGTCGTGCTCCACCGCCAGGGTCACGCCCAGCAGGTCGAAGGACTCGTGTGCCAAAATTTCCGGCACATTTTCAAACTTCACATGGGGGCCGGAGGTCACCGACCAGCCATGCCAGTTGAAAATTTCTGCCGCCACAAACGAGCCCAGGGTGTGGCTGCTTTGGCTGGGGTAGGTGATGATCACCTTGTGCGGGTTGTCTGGCTTTTGGTGCATGCGCAGGCGCTCATCGGCAATTTCAAACACCAGCTCTTTCACGCGCTGCATTCCCAACATGAGCGTGATTTGTCCGCCCGATGAAAACGAGTGCCGTCAGTTGTTGACGACGGCTTACCAACAGGACCACCCTGTCACCGTTCGCTATCCGCGCGGCGCGGGCGTCGGGCAGCCTGTCACCATGGACCTTGAGCCCTTGCCCTGGGGCAAGGCCGAAATCCGGCGCCAGGGGCGCAAGCTGGCCCTGTTGGCCTTTGGCCCCTTGCTCTACGAAGCCCTGAAAGTGGCGCAAGCCCTGGACCTCACGGTGGTCAACATGCGCTGGGTCAAGCCCCTCGATGTGGCCATGGTGCGCGAGATGGCCCAAACGCACCAAGGCCTGGTGACCCTGGAAGAGGGCAGCAAGATGGGCGGCGCGGGCTCGGCCGTCATGGAAGCCTTGCATGCCATGTCGCTGCAAACACCTGTGTTGTGTCTGGGCATGGACGATGTCTTCATTGAGCACGGTGACCCTGCCACTTTGATGAAGCAAATCGGCCTGACAGCGCAGGGCATTCAACAAGCCGTGCTGGCCCGCTGGCCAGCGCTTGAGCAAGTCGAGCAAAGCACCGTGGTGCCTCTGAAAAAGGCCAGTTGAATGACCGTCTGGACGCTCGGCCTCAACCACAAAACTGCGCCGCTGGAACTGCGGGAGCGCTTTGCGTTTGCCACCGAGCGCTTGGGCGAGTCTTTGCGCGACTTGCGCAGCTCTTTTTCTTCGCACAAAGAGGTCGCGATTTTGTCGACCTGCAATCGCACAGAAATTTATTGCGCTGGCCAGCAAATTCAAGTGCCCGAGACGCTGGCTTGGCTGGCCCATGAAGGGCGCACCCAAGTCGAGGTTTTGCAAGCGCACACCTACGGCCTGACCGGCGATGAATCGGCTCGGCATGCGTTTCGAGTGGCCAGTGGCCTGGACTCCATGGTGCTGGGCGAGCCGCAAATTTTGGGACAGATGAAAGACGCCGTCAGGATTGCCGGCGATGCCGGTGCCCTGGGCACCACACTCAACCAATTGTTTCAGCGTTCCTTTGCGGTGGCCAAGGAAGTGCGTGGCAAAACCGAAATCGGCGCGCACTCGGTCAGCATGGCGGCCGCCGCGGTTCGCTTGGCCGGCCGTTTGTTTGAAGACTTGAGCCAAGTCCATGTGCTGTTTGTCGGTGCGGGTGAGATGATCGATTTGTGCGTGCCGCATTTCGCGGCCAAGTCGCCGCTGTCGCTCACCATTGCCAACCGCAGCGCGGACCGCGCAGAGGCTTTGGTCAAGGCCCATGGCGGTGAGACCATGGCTTTGGCCGACTTGCCGCGCAGGTTGCATGAGTTCGACATTGTCATCAGCTGCACCGCCAGCACCTTGCCCCTGATTGGCTTGGGTGCCGTCGAGTCGGCTTTGAAAAAACGCAGCCACCGGCCGATGTTCATGGTCGACTTGGCGGTTCCCCGCGACATCGAGCCTCAGGTCAAAGATTTGAGCGACGTCTACTTGTACACCGTCGATGATTTGTCACAGGTGGTGAGCCAGGGCCAGACGCAACGCCGCTCGGCCATGGTGCAAGCCGAGGTCATCATCGATGAAGGGGTGCAGAAGTTCATGGCGTGGCTGGATGTGCGCAGCCACTTGCCATTGATTCAGCAACTCAATCAGAAGGCCGAGGCCTGGCGCGAGATTGAGTTGGTGCGTGCCCGCAAGATGCTCAACGGTCCGCTGCGCGAATTGAACCATCCCACCGCCGTCCAACGCGACAAAGCGCGCGATGCGGTGCAACAATTTTTCTTTGAGCCATCCACCTCGGCCGATGCCTCTGCCTCTGGCGCGCGCACTTCTTAAGGCACGCTATGATCGCCACCGGAGCCATCAATGCAAGACCATGACCAGCGAATCGCCCTGCACAACGAAGTGCACGCCAGGCCGCCCGAGGCCTTGCAAGTGCCCATGGCCATCGCGCACATCGTCATGTGGACTGACCGCAACGGGCGTGAGGCCAGCCGCAACCATCTGGCGCAATTGCTGCGAGACCACCACCTGCCCACCCCCGCGGCGAACTCCACCCACCTGCGCGCAGACTTCGGGAGCTGGCGCCTGCGCTGGGAGTTGCACACCGAATTTGTGACCTGGACTTTCATGCGCGAAATGCCGGCGGGGCCTGCGAACGTCATGCCGCAGACCGCTGTGCAGGCCGTGCCGCAACAATGGCTGGACCAATTGCCGGGTGAGTGCCTGGTGCGCTTGCATTTGTGGGCCATGTCCGTGCGCGACATGGACGCTGCGTGGGTGTCGCAGTGCTTGCGTGAAGAGTCTTTGGTGGCCTCCACCGTGGCCGATGGCTTGGCCGAAGTGCACACCGATTTCCAGATGCACCCCGATGGGTTTGCCCGCATGGTCTTGTTCGCTGGCAACATGGCCCCGCGCCGGCTGGGACGTTTGGTGCAGCAATTGCTGGAAATCGAAACCTATCGCATGGTGGCCTTGTTGGGGCTGCCCGCCGCGCGTGAAGCAGGCGCGGTGCTGGCCGATGCCGAGCGCGAGTTGGCCGAGTTGGCGCAAGCCATTCGAAGCGCCAAACGCGAAGACGAGGCAGGCTTGCTGGACCGCCTGACGCGACTGGCTGGGCAGGTGGAGGGGCAGTATGCGGCCACGCATTCGCGTTTTTCGGCCAGCCGCGCTTACTTTGAGTTGATCGACCGCCGCATTCATGACATACGAGAGTCACGGCTCAGCGGCTTGCAAACCATCGCCGAGTTCATGGAGCGCCGCCTTTCACCGGCCCGCAGCACTTGCGATTGGGCGGTTCGGCGCCAAACGGCTTTGTCCGAGCGTGTCTCGCGCATGAGCAACTTGTTGCGCACGCGGGTGGAAATCGAGCAGCAACAAAGCAACCAGGAACTGTTGGCCACCATGAACCGCCGCCAAGGCTTGCAATTGCAATTGCAGTCCACGGTGGAGGGCTTGTCGGTGGCAGCCATCACTTACTACATCACGGGCTTGGTGCATTACGTGGTGGAAGGCTTGCATCGGCATGGCTGGCCCTGGGGGGTGGACATCACCACGGCGGCCACCGTGCCTTTGGTGGCTTTGCTGGTGTGGCTGTTCATTCGCAGAATCCATGATCGGATCACGGCCGAATAAAAAAAGGAGGCCACGGCCGCTTTTTTTTTGCACCAAATAATAAGCATGCGTACGATATTGACACAACTAATAAGTGTGGTTATTATTTTGGTTTGACAGAGATTTCAGAATTCGGAGACGCGTGATGCAGTTTTATAAAAATGGTTTCAGAGGCGGTAACCCGGACATCCAGCCCGCCGCGCCCAACCGCCGCAACCGTGGCCTGCATGAGCCCTTGCCGGAAAAAGTCGATGTGCTGATCGCCGGCACTGGGCCGGCCGGCTTGTGCCTGGCCGCGCAGTTGGCGCAATTCCCTGAGATCGAGACCATGATCATCGAGCGCATGGCCAGCAACATCATCAAGGGCAAGGCGGATGGCATCAACACCCGCACCATGGAGATGTTCCAGGCGTTTGGGTTTGCCGACAAGGTCAAGCGCGAAACCTATTGGGTGAACCAGACCGCCTTCTGGATGCCAGACCCCCAAAACCCCGACCACATTCACCGCGTTGGGCGGGTGCAAGACGTGGCCGATGACAGCTCGGAGATGCCCCACATCCTGATCAACCAGGCGCGTTTGCATGAGCTGTTTTTGGAGGTGATGCAAAACGCGCCCTCGCGCTTGGCACCAGATTACGGCTGGGAAATTGTTGGCTTGACGATCGACCCCACCACCCAAGACCACCCGGTGACCGTCACCCTCAAAGACGCCACCGGCGTGAATTGGGGCGGCACTCGCACAGTGCGAGCCAACTATGTAGTGGGCTGCGACGGCGCGCACTCGGCTGTTCGCAAAGCCATTGGCGGCGTGCTGCACGGCGACGCGGCCCACCAGGCATGGGGGGTGATGGACATCCTGGCCAACACCGATTTTCCGGATGTGCGCCAGAAGTGTCTGATCTCATCTGCCAAAGAAGGCAATGTGCTGGTGCTGCCGCGTGAGGGGGGCTACATCTTCCGCATGTATGTGGAGCTCGACAAGCTGCGTCCCGATGAGAAGGCGGCTAACCGCAAAATGAACCAGGACGACATCATTGCAGCCGCCAACCGCATCATCAAGCCCTACAGCCTGGATGTCAAAGAGGTGGTCTGGTGGTCCATTTACGACATTGGGCACAGCCTGACCGACAAGTTCGATGACGTGCCCGAAGGCGAAGACCGCAACCCCCGCGTCTTCACGGCAGGGGACGCCTGCCACACCCATTCGCCCAAAGCGGGGCAGGGCATGAACGTCTCCATGCAGGACACCTTCAATTTGGGTTGGAAGCTGGTGCATGTGCTGCAAGGTCGGGCCGATGCCCGCTTGCTGCGCAGCTATTCCAAAGAGCGCTTGACCGAGGCCAAGCGCTTGGTGGAGACCGACCACAAATGGTCGCGCATCATGTCGGCGCCCACCACGCAGGCGGAGCGTGAAGGGCGCGAGGAGCCGCGCATCATTCGCCAGTTCAAGGAGAACCTGGAGTTCACCGGAGGCACGGCGGTGCAGTACGACACGTCCTATCTGTTTGCGCAACCGACGCATCAGGCGCTTGCCAAAGGCGAGGTCATTGGCCGGCGCTTTCATTCGGCACCGGTGGTGCGTTTGTCCGATGCCAAACAAATGCAACTGGGCCATGTGGCCCAGGCCGACGCGCGCTGGCGCATCTATGCGTTTGCTAAAAAATCCGACAGCTCCGATGCGGGTTCCGCCATCCACAAGCTGGCTGACTGGTTGGAAAACAGCCCGCAGTCCCCCATCGTCAAGCACACGCGCAAGGGGGAAGACATCGATGCCATCATCGACTTGCGTGCCGTGTTCCAGCAAACCTTCGACCAACTGGCTTATGAGAAGATGCCTTCACTGTTGAAGCCCCAAACCGGCAGGCTGGGATTGCAAGACCACGAAAAAATCTTCTGTGTCGATCACAAGGGTGTGGGCGATATTTTTGAGATGCGTGGCATTGATCGCGACAAAGGTTGTCTGGTGGTCGTGCGCCCTGACCAATACGTCGCCAACGTCTTGCCACTGGATGGGTATGACGCCTTGTCGACTTACTTCGCCGGCGTTCTGCGGTAAATTGTGCATGGGGTCAGGTCTTGAGTTTTGCCTTTTTTCTGTGGATAACTTTCTCTGGTGATCCGCCCTTGAAGTTATCCACAG
>CAYTZZ010000046.1:10132-16281 GCA_964442645.1 uncultured Bordetella sp.
TTTTTTTTTTTTTAAATTTTTTTTGTTTTCCCCCCCTTTTATTTAAAAAAAAAAAAAATCAAAAAACTCAAGACCTGACCCCTGACTCCCCCCAACCTAGCGAGGTCATTGCATGCTGAACCGTCGACACCTTCTTGCGGCCACTGCACTCTGCGCGATCAGCGGCCAGTCACTGGCACAAGCTTTTCCCGCCCGCCCATTGCGTTTGGTCGTACCTTTTCCCCCAGGCGGTGCCGGCGATGTGCAGGCCCGGTTGATCGGCGAGTTCATGTCGCGCGAGCTCGGCCAAGCGGTGGTGGTGGAGAACAAGCCGGGTGCCGGCACAGTGATCGGGACCCAGCAGGTGGCGCAGGCGCAGCCCGATGGCTACACGCTTTTGCTGATGGCCAACAGTTTCGTGATCAACGCCAAGTTGCGCGGCGCCACCTTGCCCTACCCAGGTTTGAAGGCGTTTGAACCCGTGGCGGCTTTGACCAACTCGCCGCAGGCTGTCGCCGTGAACGCCAGCGCACCCTGGCGAAGCTTCAAGGAGTGGGTGGACGCCGTCAAAGCCAAGCCGGACACCATCTCCTATGCAAGCTTTGGCCCCGCAAGCGCACAACACATCGCGGCTGAAATGCTGGTGCGTGCCGCTGACCTGCGCATGACCTATGTGCCTTACCCCGGCGGCGCACCGGCGGTCAACGCGGTGCTGGCTGGCCATGTTCAGACGGTGTTGGCCAATGTCAATGAAATTCAAGCCCATGCCGATGCTGGCAAGTTGCGCTTTTTGGCGGTGACTTCGCCACAGCGACTCGCTGCCTTGCCGCAGGTGCCCACGGTGGCGGAGTCCGGTGTGCCTGGCTATGAAGCTTCTGCCTGGTTTGGTTTGTGCGCCCCAGCGGGCACGCCCAAAGACGTGATTGCCAAAATCGCCCGCGCTGCCACCAATGCCTTGAACGATGCTGAAGTGCGCAAGCGCTTGGTGACCGTGGGATTGCAGCCCTATGTGATGGATTCGACCCAGTTTGCCGCACACATCAACGATCAGTTTGCCTTGTATGCCAAAGTCATTGATGAAGCCGGGATCAAGCCATGAGCACCGACCTGTCGCCGCGTGAGCAACAGGTGCTGGACTTTCTGGCGGCTTCCCAGCCGCAGATGCTGGACCTGCTGCAACGAATTGTGGACATCGACTCGGGCAGTTACCACAAGTCGGGGGTGGACGCCGTCATTGCGCAATTGCGCGACCATCTGGAGCACCACGGTGTGCAATGCGATATTCATCCGAATGCGCAAGCGGGCAATTGCATGCGCGCCAGTGTGGCGGGCAATGGCAAGCCCGTGGTGCTCATGGGGCACTGCGACACCGTTTTTGGCGAGGGCACGGCAGCACTGCGCCCCTTCCGCATTGAGGATGACATGGCCTATGGCCCCGGTGTGGCAGACATGAAAGCCGGCTTGGTCATCAATTCCTTTGTGCTGTCAGCCTTTGCGCGCGCCGGCATCGAAGCGCCCATGGTGGGCTTGTACACGGCCGATGAGGAAATCGCCTCGCCCGCTTCACGTCCCTTCATTGAGGCCAATGCGGTTCAGGCTTTGGCTGTCTTCAACTCCGAGCCTGGGCGGCCCAGCGGCAATGTGGTCACGGGTCGCAAGGGCGCGATGTTTGTGGATTGCGAGGTGACCGGCATCTCGGCACATTCGGGCGTGAACCATCAAGAGGGCGCCAGCGCCATTGAGGCGCTGTGTCGCAAGGTGGTTCAGATGCACAAGCTGACCAACTACGACAGTGGCACCACCGTGAATGTGGGGCTGATTCAAGGGGGTCTCTCGGTGAACACCGTGGCACCTCAGGCGCGGGCATCCATTGATGTTCGCTTTAAAACCTCTGAAGCCATGGAAGATGTCAAAGCCAAACTGGCCGCCATCATGGCGCAAAACGAAGTGCATGGCACGTGCGCGCACATCACCCAGCAGCGCTATTTTTTGCCGCTGGTGCAATCCGAGGCCAGCAAGCGTTTGTTCGATGCCTATGTGGATTCGGCCGCAGCCATTGGCTTTGGCACTTCGGGCGAATACACCGGCGGCTCAGCCGACTCTGGTTTCACCGCTGCGGCTGGCATCCCTACCCTGTGCGGAACGGGTCCAGTGGGGGGCAAGGTGCACACCGCCGACGAGTGGCTGAAAGTCAGCAGCATGGTGCCACGTGCGCAGGCGATTGCGCTCACGGCGTTGCGCATGCATGTGCATGGGGTCAGGTCTTGAGTTTTGCCTTTTTTCTGTGGATAACTTGAAACAGGGCGCGTGGCGTATAGTTATCCACAGAAAAAAGGCAAAACTCAAGACCTGACCCCATAACATGATCTCCAGAAGACAAACTCTCGCTTTCATCGCCGGCGCATCTTGTGTGCAAGCCAACGCGCAATCCAGCGCAACACCTTTGCGCTTGATGGTGCCCTTCACGCCAGGCACAGGCATTGACCTGATTGCGCGGACCCTGGGCCCCAGGCTTTCGCAACGTTTGAACCGCCCAGTGGTGGTGGAGAACCGTGCAGGTGCTTCGGGCAACATTGGCACCGAAGCCGTGGTGCGCGCTGCGCCCGATGGCTCGACCTTGTTGGTCAGCGTGAACACGCTGGTGATGAACCGCAGCTTGTACCCGCAGTTGAACTTTGACCCCGTGACCGATCTGGAGCCTGTGTCGCAAACCAGTTGGGGGCAGTTGCTGTTGGTGACGCACCCGCAATCAGGCATGAAGACCGCGACTGATTTGGTGCAGGCCGCCCGGCAGCGGCCTGGGCAAATCAACTATGCGTCACCCGGCGTGGGGACGCCCCATCACTTGTCGATGGAGATGTTCAAAAACACGGCCAAGCTGTTTTTGGTCCACATTCCCTACCGTGGAACCGGCCCCGCCGTGACCGACCTTTTGGGCGGGCAGGTGGACACCATGTTCCTGCCGATTCACGTGGCCCTGCCGCACATCCGCTCAGGCCGTCTGATCGCTTTGGCCATTGGCAGCAACAAGCGCAATCCCTTGTTGCCCGACTTGCCCACCTTGGCTGAGCAGCGCCTTGGCGATGTCAACGTGGACATGTGGTTTGGCATTTTTGCCCCCAAAGGAACGCCCGCGGAAATGATTCAGATGATCAACCGCGAAGTCAACCAGCTGTTGTTGAGCGATGAGGTGAAAAAAGCGTTTCTCTCGCAAGGCATGGACCCGCGGGGGAGCACGCCGCAAGAGTTCGCACAACTGGTTCAGCGGGATGCCGAGCGCTGGGCGCGCGTGGTCAAGGAACAAGGCATCAAGGCCGAGTAAGCGCCACGCAGCGTGGTCGTCAAACAGAAGACGACATCAGGTCAACCTGCATTGGGTCGTATGGGTACAGCCAATTGTTGCGCGAGGCCGCAATGTTCCGATCCTTGAAGGCCTGCTTCATTTTTTGCGCATCCGAGATGTGGTACAGGTCGGCCATTTCGGTGGACTCGTGCACGACACGCGCCGCGCGCGGTGCGCGGTGCTTTTCATAAACTCGCAGTGCGTCGGCAAGCGGCAGTTCCAGGGACAACGCACGGCTGAGCACGGCAGCATCCTCAATGGCCATCGCGGCACCTTGCGCCATGTAGGGCAGGGTGGGGTGGACCGCGTCGCCCAACAAGGCAACGTGGGGCGTGGTCCAGGTCATGACGGGCTGGCGGTTGTTCAAGGCCCAGCGAAAGCACTGGTCTTTGTCAGCCGCCTCAATCACTGCGCGCACCACCGGGTGCCAGCCGGCATAGTCTTGATCGAGCTCGGTCCAGGGTTTGCGTGCGGTCCACGATTCTTCTTCCCAGGGGCGCTCGACGCAACCCACGAAGTTCAGCACGCGACCGGCCCGCATGTAATACATCACTGCGTGGTTTTGCGGTCCACACCAAATGGTGGAAGCGATCGGCGGACGCAGCTCGACCGGAATCCGCTCGGTGGGGATGGCCAGTCGCCAGGCGACTTGTCCTGTGAACACAGGCGGCTGTGCGTCCACCACATGCTGGCGCACCACCGACTTGATGCCATCGGCGCCAATCACCAGGTCGGCATGCGCTGAGGTGCCGTCAACAAAGTGAATGGCGGCCCCGGAAGCATCTTCGCTCACGTGCGAGGCACGGGCGCCGAGTTGAATGGCTTGAGGGTCCAAGCTTTGAACGACAGCCAGCAAGGCCGAATGCAAATCGACCCGGTGAATCTGGTAATAAGGATGGCCATGGCGGGTTTGATGGTCTTCGCCCAAACGAATTTCGTGCAGCAGCTCGCCGGTGTCAAAGCGGCGGAACTCAAAAGACAGCGGCTTGACCCCGTCACGCTCCAGCGCATCGCGCAAACCCAAGTGGTAGAGCACCTTCACGGCATTGGCACTCATTTGAACCGCCGCGCCCACTTCGTGAACGTTTCCCGCTTGTTCGTACAGGCGAACACGGTGCCCGTTTTTCAATAAACACGCAGCGGCCGTGAGACCGCCAATTCCTGCGCCAACCATTGCAATATTCATGGATGTGATGCTATCTGAATTCGGAAGTTGAATGAACGCAAGGGCTTTGGGCTTGACGGTGCTGTTGGGCTTGCGCGGTAATCGCCAGGCGGCTGTCGTCCGAGAGCCGCGACAGATTTTTCAACTGCATGGTCATGCGAGGATTTTTCGCCAGGGCATCGGCGTGTCGAATCAGGTAGTCCCAGTACAAGGTGGTGAAGGGGCAGGCTTTGTCGCCGAACGACTGTGCCGGATCATATTTGCAGCCTTTGCAGTGGTTGCTCATGCGGTCGATGTATTTTCCGCTGGCCACATACGGCTTGCTGGCCATCAGGCCCCCATCGGCGAATTGGCTCATGCCCAGCGTGTTGGGCAGTTCCACCCATTCGATGGCATCGACATACACCCCGAGGTACCAAGCATGCACTTCTTGGGGCTTGACGCCCAGCAACAAGGCGTAGAGTCCGGTGACCATCAGGCGCTGGATGTGGTGTGCGTAGCCATGTTTCAATGTTTGCTGGATGGCATCGCGCAGGCAGGCCATGTCGGTCTCGCCTGTCCAGAAAAACGCAGGCAAGGCTTCCTGGGCTTGCATCTGGTTCAGCGCGACATAGTCGGGCATGTGGGTCCAGTAAATGCCGCGAACATACTCACGCCAGCCCAAGATCTGCCGCACAAATCCTTCGACCGCAGGCAGCGGCGCATGACCTTGTTTCAGTGCTTCTGTGGCAGCCGCAACGACTTCGCGTGG
The DNA here is from genome assembly GCA_964442645.1 of uncultured Bordetella sp. GTDB lineage: Bacteria > Pseudomonadota > Gammaproteobacteria > Burkholderiales > Burkholderiaceae_C > Limnohabitans. Next base: position 15,371 of record CAYTZZ010000046.1, read on the forward strand.
GTTCAGCAGTTTCAAGTTCATGGCACTGGACAGATGGGAGTGGTAGAGCCAGACCTCCCCCTCCCACATGGCATCTTGGTACAGGCCAAAGCTAGGCAGTCGGTGGGCAATGAATTCCGACAGTGCTTGAAGCGCTTGCGCGCGGGTGACGGGCCAACCGAATTCTCCGACGCTGCCTGGATGGCTCGCCATTTTTCTGTTGACCAAATCAATGACTTTTTGAGTGATCTCATCCGGCGCAAAGTGGCTGGGCTTGGGCAAAGGGGGCGGACCTTTTTTGCCGAAGCTGGCTCGGTTGTCGGCGTCGAAGTTCCATTGGCCGCCAATGGGCTGTTTGCCATCCATCAAGATGCCGGTTTTTTGGCGCATCTCGCGGTAGAAGAATTCGAGTCGCAGCTGCTTGCGTCCTTCAGCGTGCTGCGCAAAATCGCGCACTGTGCTGAAGAAGTGGGTGTCGTCGCGAATTTCTAGCGTCAAATGCGCCTCGCGCGCGACCGCTCTCAACGATTGCAGGACACGCCATTCGCCGGGGGCGGTCATCACGAGTTTTTCAGGATGATGTTGCTGGATGGCTTTCTTAAGTTCGCCCGCCAGCGTTCCAGTGTTGTCCTGGGCATCCAATTCGCTGTAGAAGACGCGCCTGCCTTGGTCACGCATGTGCGCTGCGAAGTGACGCATGGCACTCAAGAAAACCGTGGTTCGCTGTTTGGCGGAAAGGACGTTTGTGGATTCTTCGGCCACTTCTGCCATCCAGAGGGCGTCCTGTTGGGGGTCGAAATCTGAAAGGGCAGAGGACGCCTCGTCCAGCTGGTCTCCCAGGATCAACACCAAATGTCTGAGCGTTTTTTTCATGGGGTCAGGTCTTGAGTTTTGCCTATTTTCTGTGGATAACTACCTAGGGAGGCGATGCA
>CAYTZZ010000047.1:0-14625 GCA_964442645.1 uncultured Bordetella sp.
TCCAGGTCGTACACGACCTTGGGGGCTTCGCGGCACATGAATTCGATGGCGTCCTGGTCGCCGAGCCAGTCGGAGCCCTTGACGGTGTCGTAGAAGTGATAGTGCCAGTTGTCTTCGGACATGTTGCCCAAAGAGGCGCCAATGCCGCCCTGCGCCGCCACGGTGTGCGAGCGCGTGGGGAACACTTTGGAGAGCACGGCAACGTTCAGGCCAGCGCGAGCCAATTGCAGCGACGCGCGCATGCCGGAGCCGCCGGCGCCGACGATGACCACGTCAAACTTGCGACGGGCGATGGAACTTGTGGTTGTCATGAGTTAGAGCCTCCAGAGGACCTGAATCGCCCAGCCGGCACAGGCCACGAGCCAGACGATGGTGAAAATTTGCAAAACGAGACGGGCGCCGACGGGCTTGATGTAGTCCATCCAAATGTCGCGCATGCCGATCCACACGTGGTAGATCAAGGCCACGATCAGGGCAAAGGTCAGAGCCTTCATCCACTGGGCGCTGAAAATGCCTGCCCATTTGTCGTAGCCAATGTCGCCGCTGGTCAGCAGCACTTGGGCCAGCAAAGCGAAGGTGAACAGCGCCATCAGGACGCCTGTCACGCGCTGGGCCAGCCAGTCACGCAAGCCATAGTGCGCACCCACGACGATGCGCTTGGAACCGTAATTCACGGACATGTTGTCGCTCCCAAAAATCAGTACAGGCCAAACAGCTTGGCGGCCAGGATGACCGTCAGGCCCACGCTCAGCGCCAAGGTGAACAGGGCCGAAGACTTGCCAAACTCTTTGCTCACGGCATGGTGAACGTCCATGTAGACGTGGCGCATGCCAGCGATCAGGTGGTGCAGGTAAGCCCAGATCAGGGCCAGGGCCAACAGCTTGATGAACCAGCCGGGGGCAAAGCCCAGGCCCACATTGAAGGCCGCCTTGAATTTGGCAAAGGAGATTTCAGAGGACACGGATGTGTCAAACATCCAAATGATGAAGGGCAACAACAAAAACATCACCGCGCCGCTGATGCGGTGCAAGATGGAAACGATGCCCGCTGCCGGCAACCGATAACTCGGTAAATCTGACAGGGCATTGATGTTGCGGAATTCAGGCCGCTTCTTGGTGAGCTCGGTCATGGATAAGCACTTTCTTAGAGGAAACACCGGGAGTGTCGTCGATCACGAACAGCGAGAAATTCTATTTCAACCTGACAAACTGACATGAGGGTTTCAAGAAACCTTAATTCAGTGTGTTTTTGTAGTGGTGCGTGTCTGTGCGATAGAGCGCACGCCGCAATTCCATAGGGGTGTCGTTGTAGGTGAAAGCCACGCGTTCCACACTCAACAAGGGCGTCGCCAAAGTGACGCCCAACAGGCGCGCCTGCTCTACATCGGGCAGCACAGCGCGAATTTGCTCTTCGGCACGCAGCATGCGCACGCCAAACTCGGTTTCATACAAGGCATAAGTGGCGCCGCGATGGTCACGCAGTTGCTCGGCCGTCAAACCTTTGAAGGGCGCGCCCGGCAGCCAGAGGTCTTCCAGGATGGTGGGCTTGCCCGCAAAAGCCAGAACACGGCGCACTTGCAGCACGGGGTCACCACTGCGCAGTCCCAGCGCGCGTGCCACCTCCGAATGAGCGCGCAGGCGCTTGCATTCCAAAATGGTGCGTTCTGCGGGCCCTTCTTGCTGGGCACTGCCTTGGTCAGGCACCAGTTTGAGAAAACGGTACTGGACTTGCTGCTCAGAGTGAGTGGCTACAAACGTCCCTTTGCCCTGGCGGCGCACCACCAGGTTGTCGGCAGCCAATTCGTCGATGGCTTTGCGCACTGTGCCCTGGCTGACACGGTAACGTGCGGCCAGGTCCATTTCGCTGGGGATGGCTTCGCCCGGTCGCCACTCGCCGCTCTCCAAGCTTTGCAGAATGAGCCCCTTGATCTGTTGGTACAACGGGCTGAACGCCGGTACCGGACCCGATGCCAGGCTGGCATCGCTGCCAAGGCTCGAGCTGTCGGGAAAAGGCGAGTGGGGGGCAGGCATGGCGCGTCAGGTGGTTGTCAACCCGCTATCATATCTTCTATAAGACATAAGACAGTGCATCTCAGGGTTTTCGAGGGTACACTTGTCGATCTTCGCCCCATTCTTTCATTACTTTTTGGAGTTTTCTCATGAGCAAAAAGCCTGTTCGCGTGGCCGTCACCGGCGCTGCGGGTCAAATCGGTTACGCACTGCTGTTTCGCATCGCTTCGGGCGAAATGCTGGGCAAGGACCAACCGGTGATCCTGCAATTGCTGGAGATCCCCGACGAGAAAGCTCAGAAAGCCCTCAAGGGCGTGATGATGGAGCTGGAAGATTGCGCCTTCCCCTTGCTGGCCGGCATGGAAGCGCACAGCGACGCCAACACCGCCTTCAAGGACACCGACTACGCTTTGTTGGTGGGGGCCCGTCCCCGTGGCCCCGGCATGGAGCGTGCCGACCTGCTGGCCGCCAACGCCCAGATTTTTACCGCCCAGGGCAAGGCCCTGAACGCTGTGGCCAGCCGCAACGTCAAGGTGCTGGTGGTCGGCAACCCCGCCAACACCAATGCCTACATCGCCATGAAGAGCGCGCCGGACCTCAAGCGCGGCAACTTCACCGCCATGCTGCGCCTGGACCACAACCGTGCCGCCAGCCAGATCGCTGCCAAGACCGGCAAGGCCGTGGCCGACATCGAAAAACTGTGCGTGTGGGGCAACCACTCGCCCACGATGTACGCCGACTACCGCTTCGCCACCATCGGTGGTCAGTCCGTCAAGGACATGATCAACGACCAGGTGTGGAACGAAACCGTGTTCCTGCCCACCGTGGGCAAGCGCGGCGCCGCCATCATTGAAGCGCGTGGCCTGTCGTCGGCTGCCTCGGCCGCCAACGCCGCCATCGACCACATGCGCGACTGGGCCTTGGGCACCAACGGCAAGTGGGTCACCATGGGCATTCCGTCCGATGGCTGGTATGGCATTCCCAAGGACACCCTATTCGGTTTCCCTGTGACCTGCCAGAACGGCGAGTACAAAGTGATCGAAGGCCTGGCCATCGATGAGTTCAGCCAGGCTTGCATCAACAAGACCCTGAAAGAGCTTCAAGACGAGCAAGCGGGCGTGGCCCACCTGCTCTGATCGCTGCACGCGCTGACCGATGGCCCATCCGCGCGATGTTCTCTTGGGTGCCCAAGCGGGCGCCGTGCACTTGCCTGTGTGCGACCACTACAGTGGCGTGGAAGTGCGCATGCGCAAAAGCCTGCAGTTGCAGGCCGAGATGACGCAGGAGTTCGGGGCGTGCGTTTTTGACGTCACCCTCGATTGCGAAGATGGCGCCCCGGTCGGTGGCGAAGCCGAGCATGCGGCCCTGGTCACCGAGCTGGCGCTTGGCGCTGCAACGCAAGCCCGTGTGGGCGTGCGTGTGCATCCGGTGGACCATCCTGCCTTCGAGGCCGATGTGTCTTACATCGCCTCGCGTGCGGGCCAGCGGCTGACCCACATCATGGTGCCCAAGGTGGAGTCGGTGGCCGACGTGCAGCGGGCCGAGCAAGCCTTGGTTCAAGCTGGCGCTGGGCATTTGCCATTGCAAGTGCTGATCGAGTCGCCCGCAGCGGTTCACCGCGCGTTTGACATTGCGGCGCACCCGCGCGTGCAGTCCATGAGCTTTGGCCTCATGGATTTTGTCTCTGCCCATGGCGGGGCCATTCCCTCCGAGGGCTTGGGCGTGCAGGGACAGTTCACGCATCCGCTGGTGGTGCGTGCCAAGCTGGAAATTGCCAGTGCCTGCCATGCCCATGGCAAAGTGCCCTCGCATTGTGTGGTGACCGAGTTCAGTGACACCCAGGCGATGACGCGGGCCGCCCGGCGTGCAGCCCGCGAGTTTGGCTTCACGCGCATGTGGAGCATTCATCCTGCGCAGATTCGTCCGATTCTGGAGGCCTTGGCGCCCCAAGCGCATGAAATTGAGCTGGCCAGCGAGATTTTGCTGGCGGCTGTCAAAGCCGACTGGGCGCCCATCAGCCATGCCGGGCAGTTGCATGACCGCGCCAGCTACCGCTTCTTTTGGCAGGTGCTGCAGCGCGCCTTTGATACCGGTCGCGTTTTGCCGGCCGAAGTGCGAGAATTCTTCCAATAACACCCAGGAGAACGACTTGCGCACTTTCATCTTGTTTATGTCGCTGGCACTGACATCCCTCTTTGCGCAAGCACAAGGCGGTACTGCTGATGCAGCCAAACCTAAAGCCAAAGCGGCAGCCAAGACAGCCCCCGCCAAGCCTGTCGCAGCCAAGCCCGCAGCCCATCCCAAAGTGGTGCACAAAGAGGTGCCGCCCCAACCACCACTCGAGGCCGACCTGATGGCCATTTCCGAGCAGGTTCACCTGGGAACCATTCCTTGCGAATTGGGCCTGAAAGTCGTGCTGACGGCTGATCCCCTGTCGCCCGGCCGTTTTTACATGGCCATCCAACAACACCGGTTCCATTTGACGCCGGTGGCCTCCCGCACGGGCGCGATTCGTTTGGAAGACCCCGAAGGCGGCGCCTTCTGGATTCAGCTGTCCAACAAATCCATGCTGATGAGCAGCAAGCTCGGTCAGCGACTGGCCGACGAATGCCAAAGCCCCGCGCAAATGGCGGTGGCCGAAGCCATGAAGCTCGCACCCCCCATCAACTTGCTGGACGGTGGTCGCGACGTCGCGAAAAATTGATTTTCTTTACAGGAGTGTTCACCATGTTGAAAGCTTACCGTGACCATGTGGCCGAGCGTGCCGCGCTCGGTATCCCGCCTCTGCCCTTGTCGGCTCAGCAAACCGCCGAACTCATCGAGTTGCTGAAGAACCCGCCCCAAGGCGAAGAAGCCACCTTGGTGGACCTGATCACCCACCGCGTGCCTGCCGGTGTGGACGATGCAGCCAAAGTCAAAGCCTCCTACCTGGCCGCTGTGGCCCATGGCAGCGAAAAATGCGCGCTGATCAGCCGCGAAAAAGCCACCGAACTGCTGGGCACCATGCTCGGCGGTTACAACCTGACCCCCTTGATTGACTTGCTCGACGATGCGCAAGTCGGCGGCGTGGCCGCAGAGGCTTTGAAGAAAACCCTGCTGATGTTCGATCAGTTCCATGACGTCAAGGCCAAGGCCGACAAAGGCAATGCCAATGCCAAAGCCGTGTTGCAGTCCTGGGCCGATGCCGAGTGGTTCACCAGCCGTCCCGAAGTGCCCAAGAGCATCACACTGACCGTTTTCAAGGTGACCGGCGAAACCAACACCGACGACCTGTCGCCCGCGCCCGACGCCTGGAGCCGTCCCGACATTCCCTTGCATGCCTTGGCCATGCTGAAGAACAAGCGCGATGGCATCACCCCTGAAGAAGATGGCAAGCGCGGCCCAGTGAAATTCATCGAAGACCTGCGCGCGCGCGGCAACCTGGTGGCCTATGTGGGCGACGTGGTGGGCACGGGCTCGAGCCGCAAGTCGGCCACCAACAGCGTGCTGTGGTTCACTGGCGAAGACATTCCCTTCGTGCCGAACAAGCGTTTTGGTGGCGTGTGCCTGGGCACCAAGATTGCGCCCATTTTCTACAACACCATGGAAGATGCCGGCGCGCTGCCCATTGAGCTGGACGTGAACCAGATGAACATGGGCGACGTCATCGAGCTGCGTCCCTACGAAGGCAAGGCCCTCAAGGACGGCAAAGTGATTGCCGAGTTCAAGGTCAAGAGCGATGTGCTGTTTGACGAAGTTCGCGCCGGTGGCCGCATTCCCCTGATCATTGGCCGTGGCCTGACCGGCAAGGCGCGTGAAGCCCTGGGCCTGCCGCCTTCTACTCTGTTCCGCTTGCCCTTGGACCCCGCCGACAGCGGCAAGGGCTTCAGCCTGGCGCAAAAAATGGTGGGCCGTGCTTGCGGTTTGCCCGAAGGCAAAGGCGTTCGCCCTGGCACTTATTGCGAACCCAAGATGACCTCGGTGGGATCGCAAGACACCACCGGCCCCATGACCCGCGACGAGCTGAAAGACCTGGCCTGCCTGGGCTTCAGCGCCGACCTCGTCATGCAATCGTTCTGCCACACCGCGGCTTATCCGAAGCCCGTCGATGTGAAGATGCACCACGAGCTGCCCGACTTCATCAGCCACCGTGGCGGCATTGCGCTGCGTCCCGGTGACGGCGTGATTCACAGCTGGCTCAACCGCTTCTTGTTGCCCGACACCGTGGGCACGGGCGGGGACAGCCACACCCGTTTCCCCATTGGCATCAGCTTCCCCGCTGGTTCTGGCCTGGTGGCGTTTGCCGCGGCCACCGGCGTCATGCCGCTGGACATGCCCGAGTCGGTGCTGGTGCGCTTCAAAGGCCAGATGCAGCCTGGCGTCACCTTGCGTGACCTGGTCAATGCCATTCCCCTGTATGCCATCAAGCAAGGCTTGCTGACGGTGGAGAAGAAGGGCAAGAAAAACATTTTCTCCGGCCGCATTCTGGAAATTGAAGGCCTGCCTGATCTGAAGGTCGAGCAAGCATTCGAGCTCTCCGACGCTTCCGCCGAACGCTCTGCCGCGGGGTGCACCGTGCACCTGAACAAAGAGCCCATCATCGAGTACATCAACAGCAACATCACGCTGATGAAGTGGATGATCGCTGAAGGCTATGCCGATGCGCGCACCTTGCAGCGCCGCATTGAAGCGCAAGAGGCATGGCTGAAGAACCCGCAACTGCTCAAGGGCGATGCCGATGCCGAGTATGCTGCCGTGATCGAGATCGACCTGGCCGACATTCACGAGCCCATCGTGGCCTGCCCGAACGACCCCGATGACGTCAAGACGCTGTCCGACGTCGCTGGCGCCAAGATCGACGAAGTGTTCATCGGCTCTTGCATGACCAACATTGGCCACTTCCGCGCAGCCTCCAAGCTGCTCGAAGGCAAACGTGACATTCCCGTCAAGCTGTGGGTGGCCCCGCCCACCAAGATGGACGCCAAGCAACTGACCGAAGAAGGCCACTACGGCGTGTTCGGCATGGCCGGTGCGCGCACCGAAATGCCAGGCTGCTCGCTGTGCATGGGCAACCAGGCCCAAGTGCGCGAAGGCGCCACGGTCATGTCCACCAGCACACGCAACTTCCCCAACCGCTTGGGCAAGAACACCAACGTGTACCTGGGCTCGGCCGAGTTGGCTGCCATTTGCTCACGCCTGGGCAAGATCCCGTCCAAGGAAGAGTACATGGCCGACATCGGCGTGATCAACGCCAATGGCGACAAGATCTACAAGTACATGAACTTCGACCAGATCGAAAGCTATCAGGCGGCTTGAACAGAGCGGCGCTGATCTGAAAAGGGCTCCTGAGGGAGCCCTTTTTGTTGCAAGCCTGTGCATCTTCACCGATTGCCAGAAAAATTGGCGAGCTTTTTTTAGCATGAGAGGACTTTACTTTTAAAGTATTTGTAACTACATTAACCTGTGTTGATCAGCTTTGATCCTCGCAAAAGAATGTCGACATGGCTCGAGCGCGGCTTGGACTTTATGGACGCCGCAATCGTTTTTGATGGGCCCACATTTGAATTTGAAGATCTGCGGTTTGACTACGGTGAAAAACGAATGATTTGTTTTGGCTTGTTGCAAGGCCGTTGTGTCGTGATCGGATACACACAACGATCTGAAACTCGACATATTTTTAGCATGAGGAAAGCCAATGCGCGCGAACAAGAACGTCTCCAAAAGCTACTTGGGCACTGATTTGGAAAAGTTGGATGCGCATCGCGTGCAAGACAAAGAGTACGCAGAGCTTCCCGAGTTGAACGAAGACATGATGGCGCGCGGGCGCGTGAACAAAGGGGGCCGACCTCGCTCCCAAAATCCCAAGCAGCTCATCACCATTCGCCTACCCGAGGACGTGATTCAGCGTTGGCGCGCAACGGGCCCAGGCTGGCAAACGCGAATGGCCCAGAAGTTATCGCAATAAGTGCTCCTTCATTGCTCAAGAAATCACTTGATGCACCGATCATGAAAGGTCAACCTCCATTCATGAAACGCATGCAAGCCCAACGATCTCTCATTCACGCAATCATTGCGGCGGCCTTCGGCATGCTGAGCGTGGCCCATGCGCAAAGTGACCCGGACAAAAAAGGCTGCCTGGTGGCAGAGTTTCGCACCATGGCTTTGAAGACGCACGATGTGGGTCAGCGTGTGGAAAGGGTAGAAGCCTGGCTGCGCAAACATGGCAACAGTTGTACCAAACAGCAACTCGATGCGATCAAGAACAACCGACCTGCCTGGCTGGGGGCGGCCGACAGCCCGGAGTTGATGGGCATCATCGACGGCATGCTGGAGGCCAAGATCAGCAGCAACCCGGAGTTGATGGCGCAGTTCTATGAGGTCAAAGGTCGCGAACCTGTCACGACGGCAGAAGTGTTCAGCAGCTCAGGCTATCGCCCGCCCCCACCGCCAGCGCCAGCCAAGGTGGTGGCACCCCCGCCGCCCCCGCCGCCGGTGATGGTGGCGCCGGTATTAGGAATACCCGAGTATCCGGTTCCCAAGCAACCGCCCTTGGTCATCCCCAAGAAGCCCCTGGATTAACCGGGTCGGTGCAACGCGCACAGTTTGTTGCCATCGGGGTCGCGCAAATAAGCCAAATAGAGCTTGCCTGCAGGCCCCTCGCGGTAGCCCGGGGGGTCTTCACAGGTGGTGCCGCCATGGGCCACGCCTGCCGCGTGAAAGGCATCCACCAGCTCCACCGACTTGACCGAGAAGCCCAAGGTGCTGCCATTGCCATGCGTGGCCGGTTGGCCGTTGATGGGCGTGGTGATGGCAAACGTGCCGGTGGGGCTGCGATAGAAATAACGGCTCTTGTTGGCAACGCCCGGGCCCAAGCCCAGCGTGCCCAAGACGGCATCGTAAAACTTGCGCGAAGCTTCGAGGTCGTTGACACCGAGCATGACGTGACTGAACATGGCGATCTCCTTGAATGGTTGCGGGCATGGTACTTCAGGCAAGCCGTTGGCCCTGTGATGCTTGCTACGATGGAGGCACCATGAATCCCGAAGACATCCACAAACTGGTCACCCTGACCATGCCTTTTGGCAAACACAAAGGCAAGTTGCTGGCCGACTTGCCAGGGAATTATTTGCACTGGTTCGCGCGCGAGGGGTTTCCCAAAGGGGAGTTGGGCCGCTTGCTCGCGCTGATGCGCGAGATTGACCACAATGGGTTGGGGGAGTTGTTAAGGCCGTTGCGGGGGAGGTAGGGATTGGATGGTCGAGTGGCCTTGAAGCACTGCTTCGCTCATTACCCACAACTCACACTTTGATCGCCCCACGACGAATTTGATCCCGCTCTAAAGACTCAAACAAGGCTTTGAAATTGCCTTCGCCAAAGCCTTGGTCATTTTTGCGTTGAATGAATTCGAAGAACACGGGGCCGAGCAATGTTTGCGAAAAAATCTGCAGGAGCAAACGTTTGTCACCCTTTGCCGTCGAGCCATCCAACAAAATGCCACGGGCTTGCAACTCAGCCACAGGTTCGCCGTGCATGGGCAAGCGCTCATTCAGCATCTCGTAGTAAATGTCGTTGGGGGCTGTCATCAGCGGGATGCCTGCCATTTCCAGCGCATCCACGCTGGCAAGCAAGTCGTCACAAGCCAGCGCAATGTGTTGAATGCCTTCGCCATTGAACTGCATCAAAAACTCTTCAATTTGCCCGCCTCTTTGCCCCGACTCTTCGTTGAGTGGAATGCGTATCAGGCCATCGGGCGCCGTCATGGCTCGGCTGGTCAGGCCGGTGTATTCGCCTTGGATGTCGAAGTACCGAATTTCGCGGAAGTTGAAAATCTTTTCATAAAAAGAGCCCCAATAGCCCATGCGCCCTTTGTAAACATTGTGCGTGAGGTGATCGATCATTTTGAAGCCATGCCCTGGGGGATGGCGGTTCACGCCCTCGATGAATTCAAAGTCGATGTCGTAAATGCTTTTACCATCCTCAAAGCGGTCAATCAAATACAAAGGCGCACCGCCAATCCCCTTGATTGCCGGCAAGCGAAGCTCCATCGGGCCCGTTGGAACGTCCACGGGCTGCGCGCCCATGGCGAGCGCGTGGGCATAGGCTTTGTGAGCGTCTTTGACGCGAAATGCCAAGGCGCAGGCGCAAGGGCCATGCTCAGCGGCAAAGTAACCGGCCAAGCTTTTAGGCTCGCGATTCACAATGAAGTTGATGTCACCTTGTCGGTACAGCACCACGTCTTTGGAGCGGTGTTGGGCCACCAAGGTGAAACCCATTTTGATGAACAAGGGTTCAATGGCATTGGCTTCGGGCGATGCAAATTCCACAAACTCAAAACCGCACAGCCCCATCGGGTTGTCAAACAAATCAGCCATTGTTTTCCCTCGTCAGAAGTTGATCGCTGGCAAAGAGTTTGACAAAAAGCGCAGACAAAGTGCGTGCGTTTCACCCACTTTATGGGTGCTTCAATGCATAATTAGTGCATGAAATCAAAATCTTCAGAAAATTTATTGCTTGATAAGGTGGATGTGGCCATTTTGTCTGCACTTCAAGAGAATGCGCTGGCCACCCACCAGCAACTGGGTGAAAAAATTCACTTGTCCACCTCGCAAATCAGTCGGCGCATTCAGCGCTTGCAATCGAATGGCGTCATCCGCAAATATGTCACCTTGCTGGACGCTGGGAAGCTGGGCTTGGGTGTGCGATCGTTCACCTACGTCAGTTTGTCGCGACATGGCGGCAACGAGGGGGCAAGCTTTGAAAGAGACGTCGCTGGTATCCCACAAGTTCTGGCGTGCCATTCCATCGCCGGCGATGCCGACTACTTGCTAGAAATCGTTGCGCTTAATTTGCAAGAGTTGTCTGAATCGGTTTTCAAAAAGCTGACCCGCTTGAGCGGGGTTCACAACATACGATCGAGTATCGTGCTTGAAACCGTGAAGTCAACGACTGCCTTGCCGGTGATTGCGGTTCAAATGGGAGACGGTTGATCAAGTCGTACCTCATTGATCGCATAGCAGAATCAGCGTCTTTTTGGGGTAAATTTTTCCATGAAAGAAAAGGCTAGGGGAGACGTGCCATGTGAGCGTGGATCCTGGAGTCTTTCAAGTGCTTCTTGCAATCTCACCTAACGGCCAAAGCGTGGGGGCACTGGTGTACCCCCATATGCGATCAAGCGCCAGATGAACCCAGACGCTTGATATTCATCAGTCATCAGATTCAGTAAACATCGGCGGACATATTTCGAATATTGACATGGCATGCAAGCCATACCTATGGTCTGCAAGTTAACCCTTCGGAAATCACACTTTTGACTATGGGTGGGTTGATCGCGTCTGAATTAATTTGGGAAGGGACGCCTTTGTCGTCCGCTTTCCATAGACTTTTCTCGCCTGAATTCATCCAATCGCGCCATTTATCTGCAGCAAGATCTAAGTCTTTCTTGATTGCCTGGGTCATTGCATCAATTTTTTTCAGCAACGCTTGAGCTTTGTTCTGGGCTAATTCGAATTTCACTTTGGCTGCAGCTGTCGCCACGGCATTGTTGGTATCTACATTGCGCAGTTGAAGCTGGGCGGTTGTCCATTCGATTTCAACGGCATCGGTTTGTTCCTTACAGCTTGTCTGATCCGGTGAGAGGCCGGGTAAGTAGCTCCGCCCAGAAAATAGCGTTTGAATTTTTGACTCCAAATCTTTCCCCAAATCCTCAGGTGGCTTGAGATTGGTCAATTTCTTTTTTTCGGAATCTACATTTTTCAGATTATTTTGCAAGACACCTAAAAGAGACTTGTAGCTGGATGTGATATCTCGAACAATTAAGTCTCTTTGGCCCAATAACTCTGGCCAGCTGTCGCGAGCCTTTTGAAAGAGCATGACATTGTTGGCGTTGGTTTCTCTGCTTGGGATAAAACTTGCCGCGAGGGGGGAAGTGTTGATGCGCGTACGCTTGAGTAAGCTTTCTAATTTTCCGTTGGCCTCAAGATCCGTCAATTTGCCTTGCGATATCTCATAAGCAGCCTTGATGCTGGTCATGGTTTGAATTGCGCGCTCTATGCCAGGATTGGTGGTATTTTGAACAGACGCTTGGGCTTCTTCTAGGCCTGTAAGGGTGGAGCACAAGCCGTCGTAGTACACAGCATCACGAATCGCGGCCTCAAGGCTGTATTCATCAATGCCTTTGCTTTGTCCCTCGGAGCGTATTCGAGCTTGCGTTTGCTCACGTCTTACATCAATCCCTTGCGTAATCACACTGGCGACCAAGTTACCGAAATAGTTTTGGTTATATTCAGCCTGTATGCCAGAAAAAAGGCCCGCCGTGCCCGCTAAATTGCGCGAGGCTTGTACCCCAGGTAGTACCGCGCCTAAAACCCCTGCTGCCGTTGTCGCTGCGCCGAGGCCAAAGTTGGTATCCGCTTGCTCGCGTCGCAAATAGGTCTTAAAGACGTTGCAGCGCTGGTTGGACACAATCATGATGCGCTCTTGCACACTGTTGCGCGTGATTCTCTTCTGCTCAGCAGATTGCGTATTTTTGTTATTGAACCAAGCGAATGTCAGTTCAAGGAGCCGATTTTCTTTCCGGTCCTCAGGTATGGCAGTCGAGTCATTTTGCTTGGGTTCTAGCTCCTCCCAAGACTTTGGGTACTCAGTCTTAGCCTTCATTTCCGGATCAATCAGCGAACGCAAATGAATGGTTTCAATGTTGTTGCGTCGTATTGCGGGGTAACTGCTGTGCTTGTCAACACCCGTCACCTGCTCAAATCTCTCTGGATCATCGATTTTGTAAATAGTCGAGCATCCCCCCAGAAAAGTGATCACCATGATTGAGGCAGCCCAAAAGGCAAAGGAGCGCCATTGCGCGGGGTAGGTTTGCATGGTCGTATCCTTTATAAATTGCACAAAATCGGTGGTTGTTTAAATTTGCCGAAACTGTTTTGAACAGCATTAGCTACAGTCAAAACTGCGGCCCGCCTGGCCCCATGACTACGCCTTCAGTGCGTGATGGTTCAATCATCAACAAGTCGGTTTATAACAAATCATGGATATTAAAGAATTAAAAAATATCAATTCTTGCGATAATATAATATAAAAGTGAACATTTATTCGGGGCAAATGAATGGCGTGAATCTTCTTTCCTCAATCACCCATGTCACTTCCCTCAGCCAGTCGGATGCGCAACGCTTTGCTGTGGCCTGGATTGCCGCTTGGAACAGCCACGATCTGGACCGTATCCTCTCGTTTTATGACGGCTCGGTGCGTTTTTCTTCCCCCACCTTGAACACACTTTTGCCCACCACGCATGGCGAGTTGCAAGGGGTGTCCGCGTTGAGGGCTTACTGGCAACAGGCGTTGTCGCTCAAGCCCGATTTGCATTTCGAGTTGATTCGCGTGATGGCGGGTATCAGGCGCTGTGTCGTTCACTATCGCAGCAATGTGTCACCGTACTGTGCCGAAACATTTGAATTCAACAGGCGTGGGCGTGTGGTTGCTTCGCATGCCCATGTTGATACTTCAAAGACCTGATCGGCAACAGCCGTGCCAGTTCGATGAACTTATGGGAAAGACAGGATGGTCAACCCAATTTGCACATCCAAGCCCTAACCTTGACGGACAATTCGGCTGTGCTGCTGGCCATGGTCAAACGTGGCGTTGGCATTGCGCGCCTGCTGGACATCGTTGCAGCCCCGAGTCACTTGCGAGTCATCTTCGAAAACCTTAGCGTAGCGCTAAGCTTGTTAGAGTTTGATCATGCAAATTTCTGAGCTATCCGCACAAACTGGTGTGTCAACACACCGGCTGCGACGCTACGAGTCCATGGGGCTCATCAGCAGTGAGCGCAAACCCAATGGCTACCGTACCTTCAGCGCCAAGATGGTGAGGGCGGTTGTTTTTATCGACATGGCTCGCAAGATCGGCTTCTCGCTGACTGAAATCGCAGAGATCATTCCTCGATACAAGGCGGGCACACTGACTGCCAAAGAAATGGTGGAAGCCATGCAGCAAAAGGTCAAAGAGATCGATGCGTTGATCGCTTCCAAACAGTTGCATCGACAAATGCTGATCGATCACATCGCTTGGTTCAAATCGCGAAAAAGGAAGCCGAAATGACACCCCTTGAAACACTGAAACAAATCAACAGCCTGGCTGCGTTCAACCGCTGGTGTGGCATTGAGGTTACCCATGCGCAAGCTGGCAGCGCAACCCTTGCGGTGGATTGGCGTGAAGAATTTGGCCAGTATTCCGGTTACCTGCATGCGGGACTCATTGGCACGCTGATCGACACGGCTTGCGGATATGCTGCGGCGACTGTGGCGGGGCCACATTTGTTGGCTTCGAATTACACGGTGAACTGCCTGAGGCCTGCGACAGGGAAAACGTTCATCGCCCGAGCGCGTGTGGTCAAGCCAGGAAAATCGCAGGTATTCACCGCCTGTGACTTGTTCGCATTGAGTGATGATGGCGAAAAGCTTGTGGCCAACGGGCAGACCTTGCTGACGGTTTTGCCAGCACCTTAATTCCATTGGTTTTATTCTTAGAGGGGTGATGCCTTGAGGGGGGTGATATTGCCTTGAGTGATTGCTTTAGGCTAATTTTGTTGAAAAACTCGCGTCGAGGCGCTGATCAAGTTGGCGCAGCTGATGTT
>CAYTZZ010000048.1:0-14358 GCA_964442645.1 uncultured Bordetella sp.
CGAGCCGGCACCGTTGCTGCTGGGCTTCATCCTGGGCCCGATGATGGAAGAAAACCTGCGGCGCGCACTGCTGCTGTCGCGTGGCGATTGGTCGGTGTTCGTGACCCGTCCCTTGTCCGGTGGCTTGCTGGCTGCAGCCCTGTTGCTGCTGGTCATCGTGCTCTTGCCGTCGGTGAAATCCAAACGCGAAGAAGCTTTCGTCGAAGATTGATGAACGCTTGAGCTGAGAGACGAACACGGCGCCTGCGGGCGCCGTTGTTCATGGCGCTTGATCCACCGAAGGAGTCACAGATGAACAAACGAAACCTGCTGCGCATGGGCTGGCTAGGGGCGGCGATGGTCGTGGGCCAAGCCTTGGCGCAAGTGCCGTATCCCACCAAGCCCGTGCGCTTGCTGGTGCCCTTTCCTGCGGGCGGCGCCACCGACATTTTCGCGCGCGCCTTGTCGCAAAAATTGCCCGACAAGCTGGGCGCCCAAGTGGTGGTCGAGAACCGTCCGGGCGCAGGCGGCTCCTTGGGCTCGGACCTGGCTTCCAAGGCGCCCGCCGATGGTTACACCTTGCTGTTGGCCACCACCAGCACCCACACCATTGGCCCGGCCTTCAACCCGCGGTTGCCCTACGACGCGGTGCGCGACTTCACGCCCATCGTGCACGTGGGCAACGCGCCCAGCATCATGCTGGTGCCCAACAACTCGCCCGCCAAAACCGTGCAAGAGTGGATTGCCTATGCGCGTGCCAACCCCGGCCGGCTGAACTACGCTTCCAGCGGCAACGGCACCATCGTTCAGCTGACGGCCGAATTGTTCAAGGCACAAGCCGGTTTGTTTGTGGTGCACATTCCCTACAAGGGCACAGCCTTGGCCATTCCGGACCTGGTCAGCGGCAAGCTCGATGTGCTGTTCGACTCCTTGCCCAGCGGCATTCCCCATGTGCGCGATGGGCGCTTGCGTGCCCTGGGCGTCACCACCGCCAAGCGCACGCCGCTGGCCCCCGACTTGCCCGCCATCGCCGAGGTGTTGCCGGGTTATGAGTCCAACACCTGGTTTGGCTTGTATGGGCCGCGCGGCTTGCCGGCGGACATCGTGGCCAAGGTGAATGCGGCGGTCAACCAGACCCTGATGGACCCTGAGGTGAAAGACAAATTGTTTCGCCTCGGCATCGAGCCGGTGGGCGGGACGCCCGCCACCTTCTCGGCCATGTTGGCGCAAGAGTCTGCCAAGTGGCGACAGATCATCGTCGAGCGAAAAATCACGGCCGATTGAGGGCCTCGCCGATCAATTGACTGAAGGCTGGGGCTATCGCCTCTTTGTCAGCCGCGCGGTCGGCTTCCTGCCAAAATCATTTGCATGAACTTCAATTACCAAAACCCCTACACATCGACCCGCCTGCCGGTGTTTGCCCGCAACGTGGTGTCCACCTCCCACCCCTTGGCGGCGCAAGCCGGTTTGCGCATGCTGTGGCAAGGCGGCAATGCGGTCGATGCCGCCATTGCGGCGGCAGCGGCCATCACCATTTGTGAGCCGGTCAGCAATGGCTTAGGGTCTGACGCTTTTTGCATTTTGTGGGACGGTCAGCAACTGCATGGCCTGAACGCTTCCGGTCGTGCGCCGCAAACCTGGACCCCCGATTACTTCCAGAAAAAATACGGCGGCGACGCCCAAACCCCGCCCAAGCGCGGCTTCGATTCGGTGACCGTGCCCGGTGCGGTGGCCAGCTGGGTGGCGATGAGCCAGCGCTTTGGCAAGCTGCCGTTTGAAGACCTGATGCAGCCCGCGATTGAAATCGCGGAAAGAGGCTACCTGGTGCCAGTGGTGGTGCAGCAAAAGTGGGCCGCGGCCACGCCCGAGCTGAAAAGCCAACCCGGTTTTGCAGAAAGCTTTTTGCCCTGGGGCCGTGCGCCCAACGTGGGTGAGCTGTTCAAGTTTCCGGGGGCGGCAGCGGGCTTGCGCGCCATTGCGAAAACCAAAGGCCAGGCCTTTTATGGCGGTGAGATCGCGCAAGCCATCGAGCGCTTTGCCGCGCAAAACGGCGGAACGATCAAGGCCAGCGACTTCGCCAGTTTCCAGCCGGAGTGGGTGACGCCGATCGCCAAGGACTACCGTGGCTACACCTTGCATGAGATCCCGCCCAACGGCCAAGGCATTGCGGCGCTGATCGCCCTGGGCATTTTGAGCAACTTCGATGTGGCCAACCTGCCGGTCGACGGCATCGACTCGCAGCACTTGCAAATCGAGGCCATGAAGCTGGCCTTTGCCGATGTCTACCGTTTCGTGGCCGAGCCCGCGAGCATGGAAGTCACCGCCGAGCAAATGCTGGACCCGGCCTACCTGGCCAGCCGTGCCAAGCTCATCGACATGAAGCGCGCGCAAGATTTCAAGGCAGGCAACCCGGTCAAGGGCGGCACGATTTACCTCAGCGCCGCCGACGAGAACGGCATGATGGTCAGCTTCATCCAAAGCAACTACATGGGCTTTGGCTCGGGCGTGGTCGAGCCCACGTTTGGCATCAGCTTGCAAAACCGTGGCCATGCGTTCAGCACGGCCCCGAATGGCCTGAACCCGGCCAACCTGGTGGCGCCGGGCAAGCGCCCCTTCCACACCATCATTCCGGCCTTCCTCACGCGCGATGGCCAACCGGTGATGAGTTATGGCGTGATGGGCGCCAACATGCAGCCCCAGGGCCACATGCAAACCCTGGTGCGCATGCTCGACTACGGCCAGAACCCCCAGGCGGCCTGCGACGCGCCGCGTTGGCGTTTCAACGCCGGCGTGGAAATCAACGCCGAGGCCAGCATGCGCGCAGACACCGTGCAGGCGCTGAAAGAGCGCGGCCACAAAGTGGATGTGATCAACGACAGCTACCAGGACTTCGGTTCAGGCCAGTTCATCTGGCGCGCTGGTGACCCCAAAGCCGAAGGCTATGTGATCGCCAGCGACTCCCGCCGCGATGGCCTCGCCGCCGGCTTCTGACCTGCGTCGTTGCGAGGCCCCGCTGGGGCCGCGGCAACCTCACTCCGGCGAGAGATCGCCGCGCTGCGCGCGCGATGACGGGTCAGGGGTCGAGGGGGTAGATGGGGCGGCGCAGTTTCATGAACTGCAGATCGTTGTAGTCCGAGGTGCAAGCGCCTGCGCCTGCACATTCGACCACCGCAGACGCCAGTTTGCCCAAGCCTGCGCGCCAGTGCACGCGGCTCTTGAGCATCACATAACGTTTTTGCGTGGGGTCAATGCCCAGCGTCAGCAGGGCGTTCACGTCAAACGGCTCCACGTGTTGCGAAATCAGCGCCACCTCCACGCGGCCGGTGTCGATCACCACCGAATGGCCCATGGCATAACGCGACCCCCGGCTCATCGGGCCTTTGGCGCGGTAGTCACCCTGCGAGATGGTTTTCACGCGGCCGCTGAGCTGCAAGGGCGGATGCGGGTGCGGCATCAGCGGCATGGCCAGTTTGCCCCCGACCGACAGCGTGACGGTGGCGCCAATGCCCGCAGCGATGGCCTCTTGCACCGCTTGCGGATCGCAGATGGCAAAGGCCGCCACATCCTCCAGCTCTTGGCGCAGAATTTCTGCCAGCACGCGCGTGGTGTCCATGGTGCCGCCCGATGCGGCGTTGTCGTAGTGGTCCAGCAAGACGATGGGGCCACCGGTCATCTGCTTGGCGCGTGCCACCGACGCCTCCAGGGGCTCGAGTTGGTAGACAAACTGCTCCCGTGCCGCCCAGGCTTGTTGCAACAGCTGGTCGCGCAGGCGCTCGGCTGCGGCCATGTCGTTGTCGGTCACGACCACCACGCTCAGGCCGGCATTTTCAATGTCGGCGTGGGGAAAGCCCACAAACAAACTGGCACACAGCGCGCCTTCTTGTTCCATGGCACGCGCCATGGCTTGCAGCGAGCGGTTGGGCTCGTCCTCGCTGCTTTGGCGCATCACATGCGGAATCATGGGCAATCGGCCCCAGGCTTGGGTCGGGCGGGCCTGGCCGCGAATCAAACGGATCAAGGCGCGGCCCGCGCGTTGCCCGGTTTCATACATGTCCACATGCGGGTAGGTTTGGTAGCCTGCCACCACCTGTGCGAGTTCCACCATGTCCGCATAAATGTTGGCATGCATGTCGTAAGCGACACCGATGGGGGTGCGGGCATCGACGGCGCGAATGCGGCGCAGCAACTCGCCTTCGCCGTCTTCAAAACTGCGCGTCACCATGGCCCCGTGCAGGTCCAGCAAGATGCCGTCAAAGCCACCGGCTTGCACCGCCTGCACGATGCTGCGCGTCATGGTTTCAAACGCCTCGTCCTCCACCGGGCCGCTGGGCGCGGCATGGGCGGCAATGGCAATCTCAAAATCGGCGCCGGCTTCTTCTGCCAGGTCGATGAAAGCGCCGGTGGCCGTGCCGGTGTTGCGAAAGGCGCTCACCGCATGGGCGCCTTGGGGCGGCAGCCCGGAGGCACCATGGCCGCGCGCAAAGCGCGCCAGGTCGGTGACCACGGGCGAGAAAGTGTTGGTCTCGTGCATCATCATGGCGATCAACAAGCGCATGCGGGCTCCTTCCTGGAAAGTGATGTCGCCATGATCCGCGCCAGGCGTGTCAGCATCAGTCACCGAGGTGTCAGCCCTGCGACCCCGGGCCTGCCAACGCCGATGCGACAATGCCCTGGCACATGACTGATACGCTACGCTCTTCGCTCACCACCGGCTTGCTGTTGGCCGTCTTTGGCGCCATTGCGTTCAGTGGCAAAGCCATCATCGTCAAGCTGGCCTACCGCCATGGCGTGGACGCGGTGACTCTCATCATGTACCGCATGCTGTTTGCCCTGCCTTTGTTTTTGCTCATGGCCTGGTGGGCCGAGCGCCAGCCCAGTGCGCGTGCGCAGCCGCTCACGCGACGCGACATGCTGGGCATTGGGGCGCTGGGATTTACCGGCTATTACCTCTCGAGCTACCTGGACTTTGTGGGCCTGCAGTACATCTCGGCCAGCCTGGAGCGGCTGATTCTGTACCTCAACCCCACCTTGGTGATGGTGCTCAGCTGGTTCATTTTCAAGAAGCCTTTGCAGCCTTTGCGGGTGGTGGCCATGGCCATCAGCTACAGCGGCGTGCTGCTGGTGTTTGGGCATGAGGTCAGCCTGTCGGGGGCCGAGGTAGCGCTGGGCGCCTTCTGGGTGTTTCTCAGTGCGCTGACCTATGCGGGCTACCTGATTTACAGCGGTCAATTGGTGCAGCGCGTGGGCTCCTTGCGCTTGGTCGGCTGGGCCACCACGGTGGCTTGCCTTTGCTGCATCTTGCAATTCTTGTTGGTGCGGCCGCTGTCGGCGGCCGACGTGCCCTCGGCGGTGCTGTGGCTGTCGGCCTTGAATGCGGTGGCTTGCACGGTGGCGCCCGTCCTCATGGTCATGATGGCCATTGAGCGCATTGGCCCCGCCTTGACCTCGCAAACTGGCATGATCGGCCCCATGTCCACCATCGCACTTGGCGTGCTGGTGCTGGACGAGCCGCTCAATGCCTGGATTGGCATGGGCACCCTGCTGGTGCTGGGTGGTGTTTTTATGGTCTCAAAATACGGAGCAAAGTGATGGATCTTGGAATCAAAGGCAAATGGGCGCTGGTTTGTGGCGCGAGCAAGGGTCTGGGTTTGGGCTGCGCGCGTTCGCTGGCCCGAGAAGGCGTCAATGTGGTCATCGTGGCGCGTGGCGCCGAAGTGCTGCAAGCCGCCGCGGCGTCCTTGCGCGCACATGGCGGCCAGGTGATTGCCGTGGCCGCCGACATCACCACCGTGGCCGGCCGTGAGGCGGTCTGGTCTGTGGCCGGTGGCCCCGGCAAAAACTACGACATCGTGGTGACCAATGCCGGTGGCCCGCCCCCTGGTGATTTCCGCGACTGGGACCGCGACGCCTGGATCAAGGCGGTGGACGGCAACATGCTGACCCCGATCGAGCTCATCAAGGCCACGGTCGATGGCATGGCCGAGCGTGGCTTTGGCCGCATCGTGAACATCACTTCCAGCGCGGTCAAAGCCCCCATCGATATTTTGGGCTTGTCCAATGGCGCACGCAGTGGTCTGACGGGCTTTGTCGCTGGCGCCGCACGCACCACCAAGCTGGCCTCGCGCAATGTCACCATCAACAATTTGTTGCCCGGTGCCTACGACACCGACCGCCTGAAAACCACCATGAAAGGCGCGGCGGAAAAATCGGGTCAATCGATTGACGCGGTTCTGGAGAGTCGCAAGAAAACCATTCCGGCCATGCGTTTCGGCCAGCCCGATGAGTTCGGTGACACCTGCGCCTTTTTGTGTAGCCAGCAAGCCGGCTACATCACCGGCCAGAACGTGCTGACCGACGGCGGCGCCTACCCCGGTACGTACTGACGTCAGTCTTCAGCGGGAGGGCTGGCGCGAAGACACCACGATCCCGCTGACGATCAGCACAAACGCTGCGGCATGGAACAGCCGCGGCGTGTCGCCCAGGGCCAGCGTGGAAAACAACGCGGCAAACAAGGGCGTGAGGTTGGCGAAGAAGCCCGCGATGTTGGGCCCCACGCGCTGCACGCCCAAGCCCCAGCACCGGTAGGCCAGAATCGCCGGCCCCACCGCCACATACACCAGCGCCAAGGCCAAGGGCCAGCCCCAATGCAATTGGGCTTCGGTGGTTTGCCACTCGCCCAGCGTGAACAAGCCCGACCAGCCCAGGCCAAACACCACCTGCGCCATCAGAAACCCGGCCCAGTCGCTGCGCAAGCTCGGTGGGTCTTTCGGTTGACTCAGCAACCAGCTGTACCAGGACCAGGCCGCCGTGGCGATCAGCACATAGATGTCGCCAATCACCCACTGCACTTGCCACAAGGCTTGCAAGTCACCCCGGCAGAGCACCAGCAAAACGCCGGCGATGGACAAGGCGGCCCCCACAATTTGCCGGCCACGGATGCGCTGCCCAAAGAAGAGGGCGCCCAGGCCCAGCATGAAGATGGGCGTACTCGACGCCACCAGCGTGACGTTGATCGGGCTCGACGTGCGCAGCGCCAAGTATTGAAAACTGTTGTAACAGCCTACACCCAACAAGCCCAGCAAGGCATAGCGTCGCCAGTGCATCCACACCGGGCTGTCAGTGCGCAGCACCGAATGCGCCAAGGGCAGCAGCAGCAAAAAAGCCCCGACCCAGCGCAAAAAATTCAAGGTGATGGGCGGGGCCAGGTCGTTGACCATGCGGCCGACGACCGCATTGCCCGCCCACAACAAGGGCGGCACCAACAGCAACAGGGCGGTGCTCAGGTTCAAAGGGTTGGAGGCTTGGCGCATGGCTGAACTCTAATGCAGCTGGGCGAAACCGAAGTGACATGCACGGGCTTCGGTTGTGTGGCAGGATGCCCCATCTGTCATTGAACCCATTCCCCTGAGGAGCAGAACACATGAGCCGTGCCGTACGCATCGACCGCAATGGCGGTCCCGAAGAGCTGAAAATTGTCGACGTGACCGTGGGCCAGCCCGGGCCCGGTGAAATCCGCATTCGCCACAAGGCCGTCGGCCTGAACTTCATCGATGTCTACCAGCGCACCGGCCTGTACCCCTTCCCCATGCCCCTGATGCTGGGCATGGAAGGCGCAGGTGTGGTCGAAGCCGTGGGCGAAGGCGTCACCCACCTCAAGGCCGGTGACCGTGCGGCTTACGCCAGCGCCCCCCCGGGAAGCTACTGTGACGAGCGCGTGATGCCCGCCAAGCAAGTCTGCCGACTGCCGGACGACATCAGCTTTGACACCGGCGCGGCCATGATGCTCAAGGGCTTGACCGCGCAGTACTTGCTCAAGCGCACCTTGCCCCAAGGCGGTTTGAAAGCCGGCGACTTCATTCTGTTTCACGCCGCCGCCGGTGGCGTCGGCCTGATTGCTTGCCAATGGGCCAAGGCCCTGGGCTACCAGCTGATCGGCACCGCTGGCAGCGATGAAAAATGTGCGTTGGCCAAAGCCAATGGCGCCGCCCATGTGATCAACTACAGCCGCGAAGACTTCGCCGCGCGCGTGAAAGAAATCACCGGTGGCAAAGGCGTGAAAGTGGTGTACGACTCGGTGGGCAAGGACACCTGGGAGAAATCGCTGGACTGCCTGTCGCCGTTTGGCCTGATGGCTTCCTTTGGCAATGCGTCCGGCCCGGCACCGTCTTTTGCGCCCGGCATTTTGGCCGCCAAGGGCTCGATCTATGTGACCCGCCAGACCCTGTTCACCCACATCAGCACGCGCGAAACCTGCCAGGAAATGGCCGACGACTTGTTTGCCGTGGTCAGCAGCGGCCAGGTGAAAATTCCCATCGACCAGCGCTACCCGCTGGAGCAGGTGGCCCAGGCCCACATCGACCTGGAAGCCCGCAAAACCACGGGCTGCACCATCCTCACGCTGTAAAGCGTTTCAGCCTTTGGCTCGGCGAACCCGCAAGAATTCGTCGAGCAGCAGACAGCCCGCACCCAAGGTGATGGCGCTGTCTGCGAGGTTGAAGGCTGGGAAATGCCAACCGGCCCAGTGGACATCCAAAAAGTCCACCACATGGCCATACATCAGGCGATCGATCACATTGCCGATGGCGCCGCCCAAAATCAGCGAGAGCGCAAAGCCAAACAGTTTTTGACCCGGGTGGCTGCGCAGCATCCACACGATCAGCACCGCCGCCACCGCGCCCAGCCCGGTGAAAAACCAGCGCTGCCAGCCCGAGGCCGACGCCAAAAAAGAGAAAGCCGCGCCCGTGTTGTGCACCCGAACCAGGTTGAAAAAGTGGGTCACTGGCTGGCTCCAACCCAGCGGGTACTGGCCCACGATCAGGAGCTTGGTCAACTGATCCAGCAAGATCACCAGCACCGCCAAGGCGAGCCAGAGTTTCAGCGAGGGTGCAGCGCTGGACTTGCTCATGCCACGCGGCGCTGTTCGCCCTCGCCATACAGGTTGCTGACGCAACGGCCACACAGCGTGGGATGCGCCGCGTCCTGGCCCACATCGTCGCGGTAGTGCCAGCAGCGCTCGCACTTCACGGCCGAGCTGGCTTGGGTGAGGATTTGCAGGTCCGCGCCAGACTTGAGGGTGATGGCGGAGGTGATGAACACAAACTTCAGGTCATCGCCCAGTGAGCTCAGCAAGGCGAAGTCTTCGGCCGTGACCTGCAACTCGACCTCGGCTTGCAACGAGGCGCCCACTTTGCCGGCGCTGCGCAAAGCCTCGATGTCCTTGTTCACGGCGTCCCGGATCTCGCGAATGCGCGACCACTTGCCCAGCAGCGCGGCATCGGGCTCGCCGAGTTGAGAGAAGGTTTCGGTGAACAGGGTTTCGCTGTGGCCAAACACTTTCCAGGCTTCCTCGGCGGTGAAGCTCAGGAACGGCGCCATCCAGCGCAGCATGGCATGCGTGATTTGGTAAAGCGCGGTTTGCGCGCTGCGGCGGGCCAGCGATTTCGGCGCCGTGGTGTAGAGGCGATCTTTCAGCACGTCGAGGTAAAACGCCCCAAGGTCTTCGGAGCAATACACCTGCAGCTTGGACACCACGGGGTGGAATTCGTAGACGCCAAAGTGGCCGCCTTCAAACACCTTTTTCTCGGCGTTCCAGCGGCCCAGAATGTCTTGTTGCAATTCTGCGGCGCGGCTCAGGGCGTAGCGGTCGATTTCCAGCAATTGGTCGGCGGCAACGGTGTCGGTGGCGGGGTTGAAGTCGCTCACATTGGCCAGCAAGAAGCGCAAGGTGTTGCGGATGCGGCGGTAAGCGTCGACCACGCGCGCCAAAATTTTGTCGTCGATGTTCAGGTCGCCCGAGTAGTCGGTGGCGGCCACCCACAGACGCACAATTTCTGCACCGAGCTTGTCGGTGACTTCTTGCGGAATCACCACATTGCCGAGCGACTTGCTCATCTTGCGGCCCTGGCCGTCGGTGGCGAAGCCATGGGTCAGCAGGCCACGGTACGGGGCGCGGTCATACAGGGCGCAGCCCAGCAGCAGCGAGCTGTGGAACCAGCCACGGTGCTGGTCATGGCCTTCCAGGTAGAGGTCGGCTTCCGGGCCTTGGGTGTGGTGGGGCGGGCGATCGTAGGCGTCGCGGTGGCTGCCACGCAGCACGTGTTCGAAGGTGGAGCCTGAATCGAACCAGACTTCCAGAATGTCGGTGCTCTTGGTGTAGTGGGCGGCTTCGGCGGCGCCCAAAATGTCTTCGGCGGTGACGCGGCTCCAGGCCTCGATGCCGCCTTTTTCCACGATGTCGGCCGCCTGGTCGAGGATCTCCATCGTGCGCGGGTGCAGCTCGCCGCTGTCCTGGTGCAAGAAGAAGGGCAGCGGCACGCCCCAGCTGCGCTGGCGCGAGATGCACCAGTCGGGGCGGTTGGCGATCATGTCGCGCAAACGTGCCTTGCCGTTCTCGGGGTAGAACTGGGTCTGATCGATCGCGTCCAGGGCCAGCTGGCGCAGGGTCTTGGGCGCCTTGTCCTTCGTGAACACGCCTTCACCTTCGTCCATGCGCACAAACCACTGCGCGGCGGCACGGTAAATCACCGGGGTCTTGTGACGCCAGCAATGCGGGTAACTGTGGGTGATGGTTTGGGTGGCCAGCAGACGGCCGGCGTTCTTCAGCGTCTCCAGAATGACGGGCACCGCTTTCCAGATGTGCTGGCCCGCAAACAGCGGGAAGTCGGGCGCATAAGCGCCTTGGCCTTGCACCGGGTTCAAGATGTCGTTGTAAGCCATGCCATGCGAGACACAACTGTTGAAGTCGTCCAGGCCATAGGCAGGCGCGGAATGCACAATGCCGGTGCCATCGTTGGCCGTGGCGTAGTCGGCCAGGTAGACCGGTGCCGTGCGCGCAAAGCCGGCGTCGACATGGGACAGGGGGTGATGGAACGCCAGGCCATCGAGTGTTTGGCCCAGCGTGGTGGCCAGTACCGTGCCTGTGAGCCCCCAGCGGGTCAGGCAGGCCTGTACCAAGTCTTCGGCCACCATCATCAGGCCGCGCTCGGTGTCCACCAGGGCGTAGCGCAGTTCCGGGTTCAGGTTGAGCGCCTGGTTGGCAGGAATCGTCCAGGCGGTGGTGGTCCAGATGACGGCAAAGGCGTCTTTGGCCAGGCTCTGCAGGCCAAAGGCCTGGGCCAGGCGATCGGGCTGGGCGCACAGGAAGGCGACGTCCAGGGTTTCGCTTTTCTTGTCGGCGTATTCGATTTCAAACTCTGCAAGCGACGAGCCGCAGTCAAAGCACCAGTACACCGGCTTGAGGCCACGGTAGACAAAGCCACGCTCGATCACGCGCTTGAAGGCGCGCAACTGGCCGGCCTCGTTGGCCGGGTCCATGGTGCGGTAGGGGCGCTCCCAGTCGCCCAGCACGCCCAGGCGGCGGAAGTCTTCGCGCTGTTGTTCAATTTGCTCGCTGGCATAGGCGCGGCTTTTGGCCTGCATGTCATCGCGGCTGAGTTTGCGGCCATGCAGTTTCTCGATGGCGTTTTCAATCGGCAGGCCATGGCAGTCCCAGCCCGGGATGTATTGCGCGTCAAAGCCCGCCAGTTGGCGCGACTTCACGATCATGTCCTTGAGCACCTTGTTCAGCGCGTGGCCAATGTGCAGCTTGCCGTTGGCGTAGGGCGGGCCATCGTGCAGCACAAACAGCGGTGCGCCGTGGCGGGCAATGCGCAGTTTTTTGTACAGGCCTTCCTCTTGCCAGCCCTTGACCCAGGCCGGCTCGCGCTTGGGCAAGTCGCCGCGCATGGGGAAGGGCGTGTCGGGCAGGTTCAGGGTGGCGCGGTAATCGGGAGCGGTGGACATGAAGGGGACCTTGGCAGGAAGGGCGGACAGGGCTTGTGTGGGCGGGGGGTCGCCGCGGCCCTAGAGGGCCTCGCGATGACGGGGGCGAGGTTTAAATTCGGTCGCGGGTGGTTTGGCGACGGGTGGTGGCGTGCGGCGCGCGTTGGGCCAGCGACTCACGCTGGGCAAACCACTGGCGTGCGTCATCGCAGTCTTTGGCAATGCCTTTTTGCAAGGCGTCCAGACCGTCGTATTTCAGCTCATCGTGCAGTTTGTGCAGCAGTTCCACGCGAATGATTTTACCGTAGCCACCCTCAGGGCCCAACTCGGCGGGCCAGTGCAGGCAATGGGTTTCCAGCAAGACGCGCCCGCCGTTGACATCGTTGGGGTCCAGCGAGGGGCGAACCCCCAGGTTGGCCACACCCGGCAGCGGCTCGGCGGTCAAGCCATGGACCTGGGCCACAAAAATGCCTTGGGCCGCCGGTTTCCAGTGCGCAAAGCGCAAGTTCAGGGTGCGGCAATCGAGCTCGCGGCCCAGGCGCCGCCCATGCACCACATGGCCGGAGACGGTGTAGGGTCGGCCCAGCAATTGCGCGGTTTCGTCCATCGAGCCGCGCGCCAGGGCATCGCGCACCGCCGAGCTGGAGATGCGCAAGCGTCCTCTGAAGGGCGGCATGGCGGCACTCACGCCGCGACTGGCAGCATGGCGCGGGTCGGAAATTTCGTAGCTGTTCATGCGCGCTACGTCGAAGTCGAACTGCTCACCTGCGGCCACCAGCATGTCGTAATCGCCCGCGCGTTTGGCGCCAAAGCGGAAGTCGTCGCCCACCAGCACATAGCGCACGCCCAGGCCGTCGAGCAGCACTTCTTTGATGAAGGCTTGCGGGTCTTGCGAGGCAAAGGCCTGGTTGAAGGGCAGGATCACGCATTGGTCCACGCCGCAGAGGGCCAGCTCTTGCAGCTTGTCGCGCAGCGTGGCAATGCGCGCCGGCGCCATCTCGGGCTTGTTCAGCTGGGCGGCAAAGAAGTCGCGCGGGTGCGGCTCGAAGGTCATGACACAGCTGGGCACGCCGCGGTGGCGCGCTTCCGAGCGCAGCAAGGCCAGCATGGCCTGATGGCCACGGTGAACGCCGTCGAAATTGCCGATGGTCAAAGCGCATGCTTCGGCCAGGGCAGGGTGGTGAAAGCCTCTGAAAATTTGCATAGTTCGACCGCCCGCAAAGTCACGGGCGTGCCATCAAAACAAGGTATATTGTCCTCGAACAACTCGCACGCCTTGGCGGGGTTGTCCGACATTCCGCGTCAGTGTGCTTTGCGAACTGCTTGGGAGGCTCGATTTGAAGGTCTTGAAGTTGTCGGCCCAGGGACTGCCACAGTCCTGGATATCGCTGGAACAGGCGGTGATTCATTACGCCGCAGGCGAGGTGCGCTGGGAAGCCGGCGCCGAGGTGGCGGTGTTTCGCGGCGGTCACAACGCCATCACCGGTGCGCAGTCCATCATCACCGTGAACAGCATCATTGGCACGCGCGGCGTCCCCAACATCAACCCCTTCGAGCTCAAGCCCGGGCTGACCAACAGCAAACTGTTTGCCCGTGACCGCAACCTGTGCGCCTATTGCGGTGACACCTTCCACGAAAGCGAGTTGACGCGCGAGCACATCATTCCGTTTGCGCAACAGGGCCAGGACACCTGGATGAACGTGGTCACCGCCTGCCGTGCCTGCAACCACCGCAAGAGCAGCCGAACGCCCGAGCAGGCCCGCATGCCCTTGCTTTACACGCCCTATGTGCCCAGCCTGTGGGAAGACTTCATTTTGCGCAACCGCCGCATCCTGAGCGACCAGATGGAGTTTTTGATGGCGCACCTGCCCCGCAACTCGCGCCTGTGCGCCTGACGCCTCAGGCGCGCAGCAACTCGGCAATCGCGGCCGGGTAAATCCGATGCTCTTGGGTGAGCACCCGTGCGGCCAGTTGATCGGCCGTGTCACCTGGCAGCACCGGTACCACCGCCTGCGCCAGGATGGGCCCATGGTCCAACGCCGCCGTCACCCTGTGCACTGTCGCCCCGGCATAGCGGCAGCCTGCCTCGATGGCGCGCTCATGGGTGTGCAAGCCCGCAAACGCGGGCAGCAGGGAAGGGTGGATGTTCAGCAGCCGCTGGTCGTAGTGCTGCACAAACCCCGGCGTCAAAATCCGCATGAAGCCCGCCAGCACCACCAAAAAGGGCTGATAAGGGTCGATCAGTTTCTGCAAAGCCGAATCAAAGGCCTCCCGCGGCTGCGCATGCTGTGCAAAGTCTTTGTGACTGAGCACGGCCGTGGGAATGCCGTGTTCCTTCGCCAACGCCAAGCCCCCAGCATCGGCCCGGTTGCTGATGACAGCGGCCACACGTGCCTGGTACCTGTCCTCCCAAGCC
The DNA here is from genome assembly GCA_964442645.1 of uncultured Bordetella sp. GTDB lineage: Bacteria > Pseudomonadota > Gammaproteobacteria > Burkholderiales > Burkholderiaceae_C > Limnohabitans. Next base: position 14,156 of record CAYTZZ010000048.1, read on the forward strand.
TCACGCTGCGCTGCCTTGACGATGGCCGCCATGTTCGACCCGCCGCCTGAGATCAGAATCACAATGTTTTTCATCGCACCGATTATCCCTTTGCACAGGCTCAGAACTCCCCCTCAGTGTCAGCGTGGGGCTTGGCGGGGCGGGGTGGGGCGCCTTCCTCATGTCGCAGGCTCCGAAATCGTCAGTCGCCCCACCCCGCCCCG
>CAYTZZ010000049.1:0-13949 GCA_964442645.1 uncultured Bordetella sp.
CGAGCAACCGGCGCACCAGCTCGGCGCGCGGGTCTTCCGGCTCTTGCCCCTCGGCCACTTTCTTGGGCGGCAACAGCATGCGCGACTTGATTTCAATCAGCATGGCCGCCATCAGCAGGTACTCGGCCGCCAGCTCCAGGTTGCGGCTGCGAATCTCGTCCACATAGCTCAGGTACTGGCGGGTCACCCCCGCCATGGGAATGTCCAGGATGTTGAAATTTTGCTTGCGGATCAGGTACAGCAAGAGGTCCAGCGGGCCCTCGAAAGCCTCCAGAAACACCTCCAGCGCATCGGGCGGGATGTACAAATCCTGGGGCATGGCGAACAGCGGTTCGCCATACAGGCGTGCCACGGCGACGTGGTCCACCACCTCGGGCATCAAGGCTTGCTGTTCTGGGGCCGCGGTCTCAGACGGCGGCAGGCTGTCGGGGCTCACGCCTTGGTTTGGTAGACGTAGGGCTTTTGCGCCACGCGGCTGGCCTGGTACTCGGCCCAGACCTGGCGGTCCACCGTCTTGTCCCACAGCAGGGCGCGGCCTTCGCGCTGCTGGGCTTCCAGGGCCGGCTTTTGGGCCTTGAGTTGTTCAATGAACTGGGTGGTTTCGGAGGTGTAGTCGGGGCGGCGAAAGATCGACATGGTGAATTCCTTGTTGCCGTTGATTTTAGCGCTCAGGCCTGACAGGCCAGGGCCAGGCCAGCGGCCAGGTCGTCGGGGCGGTCCGCCTCGGGCACGGCCTCGAGCAGGCCGCTGCGCCGGGCCAGGTCCAGCGGCTGGTGCGCCAGGCCGCACAAAATCAGCCGCAGTTGTCGTTTGTGGCAGGTGCGAACCAGGGCCATCAGGGCGTCGGCACCCGAGGAGTCCACATAGATCAGGTTTTTCAGGTCCAGCACCAGGGTGCGCTCGGGCAGGTCGTCTTCCATGGCCTCGACCAGCTTGACCGCGCCAAAAAACAAGGCGCCGTAGAGGCGGTAGGCCTTCACGCCAGGGGCTTGGCCTTGCAGGATGGGGTGCGTCTGCGGCGTGACCGCCTCCGAGCGGGTGAGGTTGGAGATGCGGTAGATGAAGGTCAGGCAGGCCGCGATCAGGCCCACTTCCACCGCCACCGTCAGATCCACGATGACCGTCAGCAAAAACACGGCCAGCAAGGTCACGCGGTAGGGCAGGCGAAATTGGCGCAGATACACGAACTCGCGCCACTCGCCCATGTTCCAGGCCACGAACATCAGAATGGCCGACAGGGCCGCCAACGGGATGTGGCTCGCCAGGGGCGCCGCCACCAAGATGATGGCCAACAGTGTCAGGGCATGCACCACGCCGGCCACGGGCGTGGTGGCGCCGTTCTTGACGTTGGTGACGGTGCGCGCGATGGTGCCCGTGGCAGGCATGCCGCCAAAAAACGGGGTCACCAGGTTGGCGATGCCTTGCGCCATCAGTTCCTGGTTGGCGTCGTGGCGGTCGTCGATCATCTGGTCGGCAATGCGGGCGCACAGCAGCGACTCAATCGCCCCCAGCAAGGCCAGGGTGGTGGCGGGCATCAGCAAAAACTTGGCGGTGTCCCAGCTGACATCGGGCCAGGCAAAGGCCGGCAGGGTGCTGGGAACGCCGCCAAAGCGTGAGCCAATGGTTTCCACGTTCAGCCCCAGCCCTTGGCAGGCCAGGGTGGCCAGGACCAGCACCAGAATCGAGCCGGGAAGGGCGCTCAGCCGCGCCAGCCAGGGCAGGCGGTCGCGCCAGCGCGGCAGCAGCACCTGCCAAAAGATCAGCCCCGCCAAGGCGCTGGCCGACACCGCCAAGGCCGTGGTGTTCAAGGTGTGGGCGTTCTCCGAGAGCTTGGCCAGGATGCCAAAAAAATCGGCGGGCATGGCGCTGACTTGCAGGCCAAAAAAATCTTTCAGTTGCGACACCATGATCAGCACCGCAATGCCGTTGGTGAAGCCTATCACCACGGCCACCGGAATGAACCGGATCAGCGTGCCCAATCGCAGCAGCCCCATGACCAACAGTATGACACCCGACATGGCCGTGGCAATGATCAGGTTGGCCAGGCCATAGCGCTCCAGAATGCCGTAGACGATGACGATGAAGGCGCCTGCCGGCCCGCCAATCTGCACCCGGCTGCCGCCCAGCACCGAAATCAAAAAGCCCGCCAGAATGGCCGTGAAGATTCCCGCCTCGGGCTTCAGGCCCGAGGCGATGGCAAAGGCCATGGCAAGTGGCAGCGCCACCACGCCCACCGTCAGGCCGGCGCCCACATCCTGGGCAAAGCGCGCACGGTTGTAGCCCGCCAGCGCATCGATCAGCCGGGGCCGAAAGAAGGACGGGGCGTGCGGCTGGCGCATACCTTAGCGGACCCGCATGCCGGGTTGCGCGCCGGGCCAGGGATGGAGAACGTGGATCCCCGGATGGGCTTTGTCATCGGCATGGCTGGCGGCGAGGACCATGCCCTCGGACACGCCGAATTTCATTTTGCGCGGCGCCAAATTGGCCACCATCACGGTCAGCTTGCCAATCAGCTCCTCGGGTTGGTAGGCGCTGGCAATGCCGCTGAACACGTTGCGGTGGCGGCCTTCGCCCACATCCAGGGTCAGGCGCAGCAGCTTGGTCGAGCCTTCGACTTTTTCGCAGTTCACGATCTGGGCAATGCGCAAATCGATTTTGGCGAAATCATCGATGCTGATGACCGGCGCCAGTTCTTCGCCGCCCGGCAGCGCGGCCGGCGCAACGACTTCAGCGGGCGGCTCGAACAGCGCATCGAGCAGCTTGGGGTCCACGCGCTGCATAAGGTGTTGGTACACCCCAATGTCGTGGCCCGCGCCCAGCGGGGTGGCGGCTTGGGCGAAGCTCAGCGGGGGCACTTGCAGGAAGGCTTCCACTTGGCCGGTCAGGGCCGGCAGCACCGGCTTCAAGGCGATCGACAACAAACGGAAAGCCTCGATGCAGGTCGTGCACACATCGTGCAGCCGCGCCGCCATGCCGGCTTGCTTGGCCAGCTCCCAGGGCTTGTTTTGGTCCACATACTCGTTGACGCGGTCGGCCAGCAACATGGTCTCGCGCAGGGCCTTGCCAAATTCGCGTTGTTCAAACAGCGTGGCAATGGCGGGCAATTCGGTGCGCAGGTGGTCCAGCAAGGCCTCGCCATCGGCAGACACGGTGCCCAGCTTGCCCTCAAAGCGCTTGCTGATGAAGCCGGCCGCGCGCGAGGCGATGTTGATGTACTTGCCCACCAGGTCGGCGTTGACGCGTGCCACAAAGTCATCGGGGTTGAAGTCGACGTCTTCCACCCGGTTGTTGAGCTTGGCGGCGATGTAGTAGCGCAGCCATTCGGGGTTCAGGCCCAGCGACAAGTACTTGAGCGGGTCGATGCCGGTGCCGCGGCTCTTGCTCATTTTTTCGCCACTGACGGTGATGAAGCCATGCACAAAAACGTTGTTGGGCGTCTTGCGGCCGCTGAAGTGCAGCATCGCCGGCCAGAACAAGGTGTGGAAGTAGGTGATGTCTTTGCCGATGAAGTGGTATTGCTCCACGTTCGGGTCGGCCATGAACGCGTCGTAACTGCGAGTCTCGCCTTGGGCCGCCGGACCGCCTTTGGCAAAGTAATTTTTCAGCGACGCGAGGTAGCCTACGGGCGCATCCAGCCAGACATAAAAGTACTTGCCCGGTGCATCGGGAATTTCAATGCCGAAATAGGGCGCATCGCGGCTGATGTCCCAGTCGCCCAGGCCGCCCTGGCCGTTGTCGTCCTTGGTGAACCACTCGCGAATTTTGTTGGCGACTTCGCTTTGCAATTTGCCGTCTTGCGTCCAGGCTTGCAGGTAGTCGACACAGCGTGGGTCGGACAGCTTGAAGAAATAGTGCTCCGAGCTTTTCAACACCGGCGTCGCGCCCGACAAGGCCGAGTAGGGGTTCTTCAATTCGGTGGGCGCATACACCGCACCGCAAGACTCGCAACTGTCGCCATACTGGTCTTTGGCGCCGCACTTGGGGCACTCGCCCTTGATGAAGCGGTCCGGCAAGAACATGGACTTGTCGGGGTCGAAAAACTGTTCGATGGTGCGCGTCTCGATCAGGCCCGCCGCCTTGAGGTCTTTGTAGATGGCCTGGGCCAGCTCATGGTTTTCCGGCCCATCGGTGGAATGCCAGTTGTCAAAGGCGACGTGAAAGCCATCGAGGTAGGGTTTGCGGCCCGCCGCAATGTCGGCTACAAACTGTTGCGGCGTTTTGCCGGCCTTTTCAGCCGCAATCATGATGGGCGCGCCATGGGCATCGTCGGCACACACAAAATGCACCTGATGCCCCTGCATTCGCTGGTACCGCACCCAAATGTCGGCCTGGATGTACTCCATGATGTGGCCAATATGGAAATTGCCGTTGGCGTACGGCAAGGCGGTGGTGACGAACAGTTGGCGCTGAGACATGAAAAACCAATTCTTGTGTGAGCCAGTGATTTTAGTCTTCACGCCAGACAGCCTGATTTGGCTTGGGGCCGAGGGGCTGGGGTGGCTGACGAAGTCGGAGCCCGCGACCTGAGGAAGACGCCCCAGCCCCTCGGCCCCAAGCCTAATCAGACCTTGCAAACCTTGCGGTCTCGCCCTCTTCGCTAGACTACCCCCTTCCCAAGGAGACCGAGATGGCATTGAATGAGCAGGCGCTGCTGGCAGCCCTACAAACAGTGGTGGACCCCAACACCGGCAACGACTTTGTCAGCACCAAAGCCCTCAAAAACCTGCAAATCTCAGGCGACGATGTCGCCTTTGAGGTGGAGCTTGGCTACCCCGCCAAAAGCCAGCTGCCCGAGTTGCGCCGCCTGCTGATCGCGACCGCCCGCAGCGTGCCGGGCGTGGGCAATGTGTCGGTCAACCTCAGCAGCAAAATCATCGCGCATGCCGCGCAGCGCGGCGTGGCCTTGTTGCCGCAGGTGAAAAACATCATTGCCGTGGCCTCGGGCAAGGGCGGCGTGGGCAAGAGCACCACGGCCGTCAACATGGCGCTGGCGCTGGCAGCCGAAGGCGCCCGCGTCGGTTTGCTCGATGCCGACATCTACGGCCCCAGCCAACCCATGATGATGGGCATCGATGGCCGCCCCGAAAGCGAAGACGGACAGACCATGGAGCCGCTGGAGAACCACGGCGTGCAGGTGATGTCGATTGGTTTTTTGGTGAACCAGGACGAAGCCATGATCTGGCGCGGCCCCATGGCCACCCAGGCCCTGGAGCAGCTGCTGCGCCAAACCAACTGGAAAGACCTGGACTACCTGATTGTGGACATGCCCCCCGGCACCGGCGACATTCAACTGACGCTGAGCCAGCGCGTGCCCATGACCGGCGCGGTGATTGTGACCACCCCGCAAGACATCGCCTTGCTCGACGCCCGCAAAGGCATCAAGATGTTCGAGAAAGTCGGTGTGCCCATTCTGGGCGTGGTGGAAAACATGGCCGTCCATGTGTGTTCCAAATGCGGCCATGTGGAGCACATCTTCGGCGCCGATGGCGGCAAGAAAATGGCGGCCGAGTACGAGATGGATTACCTCGGCGCCCTGCCTTTGAACATGCAAATCCGCCTGCAAGCCGACAGTGGCATGCCCACAGTCATCGCCGACCCCGAGGGTGAGATTGCCCAGCTCTACAAGTCGGTGGCGCGCCAGGTGGCGGTCAAGATCGCGGCCAAGGCCAAAGACTTCTCTTCCAAATTCCCCAGCATCAAGATTTCGAAAGACACTTGATCTGGCACAATGTGCACTATCTTGCAGTTTTCAGTGAAATTGCATTAAAGTACACTTATGACAACGCCCGACGACGACATTCGTCATCCTTTTCTGCTGGCTCTGGGAGAGCGCGTGCGCACCCTGCGCGCGCGTCGTGGCCTGACACGCCGAGCCGTGGCGCAGGTGGCCGAGGTTTCCGAGCGGCATCTGGCCAATCTGGAATCCGGCACGGGCAACGCCTCTATCCTGATTTTGTTGCAGGTGGCGCAAGCCCTGCAGTGCTCGATTTTCGAGTTGCTGGGCGATGTCACCACCTCCTCTCCGGAATGGTTGCTGATTCGCGAGCTGCTGGAGCACCGCAGCGAGGCGGAACTGCGCCGTGCGCGCGTTCAGCTCGGGGAGATGTTTGGCAGCCATGGCGACGAGCAAGCCCGGGCCAATCGCATCGCCTTGGTGGGCTTGCGCGGCGCGGGCAAAACCACGCTGGGCCAACGCTTGGCCGATGACCTGGGTTTCCCTTTCATTGAGCTCAGCCGCGAAATCGAGAAATTCGCCGGCTGTGGCATCAGCGAAATTCACAACCTTTACGGCACCAACGCCTACCGCCGCTACGAGCGGCGTGCGCTGGAAGAGGCCATTCAAATTTATCCCGAGGTGGTCATTGCCACACCGGGCGGCTTGGTGTCTGACTCGGCCACCTTCAACGAGGTGCTGACCCATTGCTTCACGGTCTGGCTGCAAGCCAAACCCGAAGACCACATGGGACGTGTTGCCGCGCAAGGCGACATGCGGCCCATGGCGGCCAGCAAAGAGGCGATGGAAGACCTCAAGCGCATCCTGGAAGGCCGCGCGCCTTTTTATTCCAAAGCCGATTTGGCGTTTGACACCAGCGCCCAACCGCTGGAAGATGCGTTTCAGGCCTTGCGCCTGCAGGTTCGGCAAGCTTTGCGGCTCCCCCTTTAATGCTTTGGTAGTGTTTCAGAAGAAAAAATTGCTGCGCGTCAAAATATGCACAAAAATGCAGTTGCATTAAAAATAAAAGTGCACTATGATGCATATCATCAGCACAACACACCTTCTTGATTGGAGACATTCACATGAGCCAAGAGACCGTCAACTACCAAACCGATCCCAGCCAGTACAAGCATTGGTCCATGAAATTCGAGGGCGAAATTGCCACGCTGCAACTCAACATCAATGAAGACGCCGGCATTCGCCCGGGCTACAAGCTCAAGCTGAACTCTTACGACCTGGGCGTGGACATCGAATTGCACGATGCCCTGCAGCGCATTCGCTTCGAGCACCCCGAAGTGCGCACCGTGGTGGTCACCAGCTTGCGCGATCGCATCTTCTGCTCGGGTGCCAACATCTTCATGCTGGGCCTGTCCACCCATGCCTGGAAAGTGAACTTTTGCAAGTTCACCAACGAAACCCGCAACGGCGTGGAAGACTCCAGCCGCCACAACGGCCTGAAGTTCCTGGCCGCCGTCAATGGCGCCTGCGCAGGCGGTGGCTACGAGCTGGCCCTGGCCTGCGACGAAATTTTGTTGGTGGATGACCGCTCCTCTTCCGTGTCTTTGCCGGAAGTGCCGTTGCTGGGCGTGTTGCCCGGTACCGGCGGCCTCACCCGCGTGACCGACAAGCGCCATGTGCGCCACGACCACGCCGACATTTTCTGCACCAGCGTGGAAGGGGTGCGTGGCCAACGCGCCGTCGACTGGCGCCTGGTGGATGCCATCGCCAAGCCTGCCCAATTCGCCGCCGATGTGAAAGCGCGTGCTGAAAAGCTCGCCGCAGGCAGCAACCGCCCCGGCCTGGCCGGTGCACAACAAGGCGTGAAGCTCAACCCCTTGAAGAAAACCGCCACCGCCGACACGCTGTCGTATGAGTACGTGCAAGTGAGCATCGACCGCGCCAAGCGCACCGCCACCTTGACGGTGTCGGCGCCCAAAGCCGCCTTGCCGCAAACCACCGACGCCATGGTGGCCGCCGGCGACCAGTGGTACCCCCTGCAAATGGCGCGTGAACTCGACGATGCCATCCTGTGCCTGCGCACCAACGAACTCGACATCGGCACCTGGCTGCTGCGCACCGAAGGCGATGCCGCGCTGGCGCTGCAATCGGACGCTTTGTTGGCCGCTCACCAAGACCATTGGTTTGTGCGTGAAACCCTGGGCATGCTGCGTCGCACCTTGGCCCGCGTGGACGTGTCTTCCCGCTCCTTGTTTGCCTTGATCGACGAAGGCTCCTGCTTTGTCGGCGCCCTGGCCGAGCTGGCCTTTGCCGCGGACCGCGCCTACATGCTCGATTTGCCCGACAGCCCCGAGAAGGCGCCCCACATCGCTTTGAGCGAGTTGAACCTGGGCAGCTTCCCCATGGTCAACCACCAGTCCCGTTTGGCCCGCCGCTTCTACGAAGAGCTCGAGCCGCTGGAGCGCGTGCGCGCCGTGGTGGGCCAGCAACTGGGTGCCCAGCAAGCCCTGGACCTGGGCTTGGTGACCGCCACCCCCGACGACATCGACTGGGCCGACGAAATTCGCCTGGCCGTGGAAGAGCGCTCGGCCATGTCGCCCGACAGCCTCACCGGCCTGGAAGCCAACCTGCGCTTTGCCAGCAAGGAAACCATGGAGACCCGCATCTTTGGTCGCCTGAGCGCCTGGCAAAACTGGATCTTCAATCGCCCCAACGCCGTTGGCGAAAAGGGCGCTTTGAAAGTGTATGGAAAAGGCCAGAAGGCCGCCTTTGATTTGAACCGCGTTTAAACCCCTTCCTCAAGGAGACTTGTCATGACCGCCATCAACTACAGCGAAAAAATCCCCAACAACGTCAACTTGTCTGAAGACCGCACGCTGCAACGCGCGCTGGAACACTGGCAGCCCAACTACCTGAACTGGTGGCAAGACATGGGCCCGGACGGCTCACAGAATTTCGACGTCTTCCTGCGCACCGCCGTCAGCGTGGACCCGCAAGGCTGGGCCCAGTTTGGCCACGTGAAAATGCCCGACTACCGTTGGGGCATCTTCTTGAACCCGGCCGAGCAAGACCGCAAAATTCACTTCGGTGACCACAAAGGCGAAGCCGCCTGGCAAGACGTGCCTGGCGAACACCGCGCCAACCTGCGCCGCATCATCGTGACCCAGGGCGACACCGAGCCCGCATCGGTCGAGCAGCAGCGCCACCTGGGCCTGACCTGCCCCAGCCAGTACGACCTGCGCAACCTGTTCCAGGTGAACGTGGAAGAAGGCCGCCACCTGTGGGCCATGGTCTACCTGTTGCACAAATACTTTGGCCGCGATGGCCGCGAAGAAGCTGAAGCTTTGCTCGAGCGTCGCAGCGGCAACGACGACAACCCCCGCATCTTGCAGGCCTTCAACGAGAAGACCCCGGACTGGCTGTCGTTCTTCATGTTCACCTATTTCACTGACCGCGATGGCAAGTTCCAGCTGTGCGCCTTGGCCGAGTCCAGCTTTGACCCGCTGGCACGCACCACCAAGTTCATGCTGACCGAAGAAGCCCACCACATGTTCGTGGGCGAGAGCGGCGTCTCGCGCGTGATCCAGCGCACCGTCGACATGATGAACCAGCTCAAGACCGACGACGTCAACAAGCTGCGTGCCGCTGGCGTCATCGACCTGCCGACCCTGCAGCGCTACGTGAACTTCCACTTCAGCGTGACCATTGATCTGTTTGGCGCCGACCAGTCTTCCAATGCCGCCACCTTCTATTCTTCCGGCTTGAAGGGCCGCTACGAAGAAGGCAAGCGCAACGACGACCACGTGCTCAAGGGTCAGACCTACAAGGTCTTGGAAGTGGTCAATGGCCAATTGGTGGAAAAAGAAGTGCCGATGCTCAATGCGCTGAACGAAGTGCTGCGCGACGACTACATCAAGGATTCCATCGGTGGCGTCGAGCGCTGGAACCGCGTGATCGAAAAAGCCGGCATCCCCTTCAAGCTCTCCGTGCCCCACAAGGCCTTCCACCGCAACATTGGTGCCCTGGCCGGCGCCAAAATCAGCCCCGATGGCCGTGTGGTCAGCGAAGCCGAATGGAACGCCAAAGTCAACGACTGGCTGCCCAGCGGTGAAGACCGTGCCTATGTGGCCAGCCTGATGGGCCGCGTGGTCGAGCCGGGCAAGTTTGCCAACTGGATTGCCCCTCCGGTGATGGGCATCAACCGCCAGCCGGTAGACTTCGAGTACGTCCGCTTCAACTGATCGACCACCCATGAACGCCACTGTCGAACTGATCCAGCAGCACCTGATCGATCCGGAAATTTGCATTCGCTGTAACACCTGCGAAGCAACCTGCCCGGTCGGTGCCATCACCCATGACTCACGCAACTACGTGGTCAAGGCCGATGTCTGCAACCTGTGCATGGCCTGCGTGCCGCCGTGCCCGACAGGGTCGATCGACAACTGGCGCAGCATGCCCAAGGCCCAGGCTTACTCGGTCGAAGAGCAATTGCTGTGGGACGAGTTGCCAGCGCCTTTGTCGGAAGACGCCCTGAACGCCGCAGGCGCTGCCGCCGGTGAAGCCGTGGCCGCTGCCGCAGCCTCCAGTGCGTCGGCCGCATCGGTCTCGGCTTCGGCAGGTCAAGGGCCCGGCTTCCAGTCGGGCAGTTGGGGTGCCACCGTGCCGCCCTGGTCGGCGGCACACCCTTACACCAATTTGCACGGCCCCAAGTCGCCGGTGACGGCCACCGTGGTGGGCAATGTGCAAGTGAACGAGGCGGGCACGGAAAACGAAACCCATCACATCGTGCTTGACCTGGGTGCCATGCCGTTCCCGGTGCTGGAAGGGCAGTCGATTGGCATCATCCCCCCGGGTGTGGATGCGCAAGGCAAGCCCCACCATGCGCGCCAATACTCCATCGCCAGCCCGCGCAACGGCGAGCGGCCGGGTTACAACAATTTGTCGCTCACGGTGAAGCGGGTCAAGGAAGACCACCAGGGCCAGCCGGTGCTGGGCGTTTGCTCCAATTACCTCTGCGATTTGAATACAGGTGACAAGGTGCAGGTCATTGGCCCGTTTGGCGCCTCGTTCCTGATGCCCAACCATCCGCGCTCCAACATCGTCATGATTTGCACCGGCACCGGCAGTGCGCCCATGCGCGCCATGACCGAGTGGCGGCGTCGCTTGCGCCAGAGCGGCAAGTTCGAAGGCGGGCGCCTGATGCTGTTCTTCGGCGCACGCACGCAGCAAGAGTTGCCGTATTTCGGTCCCTTGCAAAAACTGCCACACGACTTCATCGACATCCATTTCGCGTTCTCACGCACACCGGGTGCGCCCAAGCGTTATGTTCAAGACCTGATGCGTGAACGCGCGGCCGACCTGGCCGAGCTGCTCAAAGACCCTAACACCTGTTTCTATGTGTGCGGTCTCAAAAGCATGGAAGAGGGCGTGGTCCTGGCGCTGCATGACATCGCGCAAGGGGCGGGCCTGTCCTGGGACACCGTGGGCGCCACGCTCAAGCGCGAAGGCCGCTTGCATCTTGAAACCTATTAAGGTGCGCCTGCATCTGCGCGGCCGTCAGCCCGATGACGCCGCGCTGGCCGAGGTGCGCGCGCTCATTGGGCAAGCACCGCCGCAAGGCCACCGCCGCGACCTGCTGATCGAGCACCTGCACCGCTTGCAAGACACCTATCGGGGCTTGCACCGCCGCCATTTGGTGGCGCTGGCGCATGAGATGAAGCTGCCGCGCGCCGAGGTGTTCGAGGTTGCCAGTTTCTACCATCACTTCGACCTGCTGGACGATGGCCAGCAGGCCGCTGCTTTGACCGTGCGGGTGTGTGACAGCCTCAGCTGTGCCATGGCCGGTGCGGGCGATCTGCTGGCGCGCTTGCCGCATCTGCTCGGCCCCGACGTGCGTGTCGTGCCCGCGCCCTGTGTGGGCCGCTGCGCCCAGGCGCCGGTGGCCGTGGTGCACCAGCATCCCGTGAATTTCGCGACGCCGCAAAAGGTACAGCAAGCGGTTGAACAAAAACAGCTTCACGATGACGGCAAGATCGAAGGCGCGATTTCGCTGGCGGACTACCGCGCGCAAGGCGGGTACGAACTCGCGGCAGCCGTGGTCAACGGTGAAGCCGGCGTCGAGCAGATCCTTGACACGCTGGAGGCCTCGGGCCTGCGTGGCCTGGGCGGCGCCGGTTTCCCCATGGGCCGCAAATGGCGCATTGTGCGCAGCCAGCCCGGCCCGCGCTTCCTGGCCGTGAACCTCGATGAGGGCGAACCGGGGACCTTCAAGGACCGGGTCTATCTGGAGCGCGACCCGCATCGGTTTCTGGAAGGCGTGCTGATTGCGGCGCAGGTGGTGGGCACCGAGAAAGTGTTCATCTACTTGCGCGACGAATACCATGGCTGCCGCCAAAGTTTGGCACAGGCCCTGGCCGACCTCGAAAACAATCCGCCTTGCCCCTTGCCCCAGTGGGAGCTGCGCCGTGGCGCCGGGGCCTACATCTGTGGCGAAGAGTCGGCGCTGTTGGAGAGCCTGGAAGGCCGCCGTGGCGAACCCCGCAAGCGGCCGCCCTACATTGCCGAAGTGGGCTTGTTTGGCCGGCCCACGCTGGCGCACAATTTTGAAACCCTTTACTGGGTGCGCGACATTTTGCAAAAAGGCGCTGAATGGTTTTCACAGCAAGGGCGCCACGGGCGCAAGGGCCTGCGTTCTTTCAGCGTCAGCGGTCGGGTGCGCGAGCCCGGTGTGAAGCTGGCACCGGCGGGCATCACCTTGCGCGAGTTGATTGACGAGTACTGCGGCGGGATGGCCGAAGGCCACACCCTCTATGCCTATTTGCCGGGTGGCGCTTCGGGCGGCATCTTACCGGCGCGCTTGGCCGATGTGCCGCTGGACTTTGACACCTTGCAAGCCCATGGTTGCTTCATCGGCTCGGCCGCGGTGGTGGTGCTGAGCCAGCACGACCGGGCGCGCGATGCGGCCTTGAATGTGATGCGTTTTTTCACCGACGAAAGCTGCGGGCAGTGCACGCCTTGCCGTGTCGGCACAGAGAAAGCCGCCCAGTTGATGGCAGCCCCGCAGTGGGATGCCGTTACCCTGAATGACCTGGCGCAGGTGATGGGTGACGCCTCCATTTGCGGGCTGGGCCAGGCGGCACCCAACCCGATTCGCTGCGTACTGACTTATTTTCCCCACGAAGTGCAGGAGGGCGGCGCATGAGCCAGCCCGTGCATTTTCAGTTGAATGGCCAGGCAGTGGAGGCCCAGCCTGGCGAAACCTTGTGGGCGACCGCCAAGCGCCTGGGCATCGAGATTCCCCACCTCTGCCACCGCGAGGGCTACCGGCCCGACGGCAATTGCCGCGCCTGCGTGGTCGAGGTGCAAGGCGAGCGCACGCTGGCGCCCAGTTGTTGCCGCTTGCCCGCCGAAGGCATGGTGGTGCAAACCGACAGCCCCCGGGCACAGCAAAGCCAGAAAATGGTGCTGGAGATGCTGCTGGCCGACATGCCAGCGCAAGGCTACCGCTGGGTCGAAGACGATGCCCACCAACCGCATGGCGAACTCAGCGAATGGGCCACCCGCCTGGACGTGAAGGTCCGACCCGCCTTGCAGGCGCTGTCGCGCGCTGCTTCGCCTGATGCGGACTGGCAAGACCTTTCCCACCCGGCGATGGCGGTGAACCTGGATGCCTGCATTCAATGCGACCGCTGCGTGCGGGCCTGCAGCGAGGAACAAGTCAACCAGGTGATTGGCGTGCAGGGGCGCGGTGCCCACACGCGCATCGTGTTTGACATGGCCGACCCCATGGGCCAGAGCAGCTGTGTGGCCTGCGGCGAGTGCGTGCAAGCCTGCCCCACGGGGGCGCTCAATCCCAAGACCCTGATGGGCTCGCAAAAAGTTGACCGCAAGGTGGACTCGGTCTGCCCGTTTTGTGGCGTGGGCTGTCAGATCACCTACCACGTGCGCGACGAGCGCATCGTCAAGGTCGAAGGGCGTGAAGGCCCGGCCAACCAATCGCGTTTGTGCGTCAAGGGCCGCTTTGGCTTTGACTACGCCCACCATCCGCAGCGCCTGACGCAACCCCTGATTCGCAAGTCGGGGGTCAGCAAAGACCTGGACGTCACGCGCAGCCCCGACCAGTGGGCCGACGTGTTCCGGCCCGCCACATGGGAAGAGGCGCTGTCTGTGGCCGCTGGCGGCTTGAAAAATTTGAAGGACCGGCACGGCCGCAAAGCGCTGGCCGGTTTTGGCTCGGCCAAGGGCAGCAACGAAGAAGCCTACCTGTTCCAGAAGC
>CAYTZZ010000050.1:0-13249 GCA_964442645.1 uncultured Bordetella sp.
GGGCTTTAGCGGTGATGGTGCTCGCAGTGTCATCCACATAGCTGATGCTGTAGTTACCCGTCATGTCAGCGTTCGCACCGTCTTTGATGGTCACACCAGAGGCTTGCACCGTCTTGTTGCCAGAGCCTACGTTCTTATTGGTAAACGCCAGCGTGGCCGCCGCATTCACCACATCACCACTGCCCAGGGCGCCCACAGTGGCAACCCCGGTAGCATTTGTCGTACCGTCATAGGTCTTGCTCACGCTAGGCGCTGTCACCATCAGTGATTTGAGCGTGATATCCGCGCTCAATCCCGTGGGCTGTGTCAAGGTGTAGTTACCAGACTCCGTGCCGCCAATCGTGTTCGCAGCCGTCACCACCTTGGCAACGCCCACGTTCTTGTCGGCAAACGTGCCCGCTTGATTCAGGGTCACATTCGCAGCATCCGCAACCACTACACCCACCAGCGTTCCGTTGCTCAGCGATGCCGTCGTTGTGCCGTCGTACACCTTGTTGGAAACTGTGGTGCCGGAAACCGTCAGGGCTTTAGCGGTGATGGTGCTCGCAGTGTCATCCACATAGCTGATGCTGTAGTTGCCCGTCATGTCGGCATTCGCACCATCCTTGATGGTCACACCAGAGGCTTGCACCGTCTTGTTGCCAGAGCCTACATTTTTGTCTGTGTAAGCCAGCGTGGCCGCCGCATTCACCACATCACCACTGCCCAGGGCGCCCATCGTCGCCACGCCACTGGCGCTGGTCGTGCCGTCGTAGTTTTTGCTGACGCTTGGCGCAGTCACTGTCAGTGCCTTGGCTGTGATGTCGGCCGTACTGGCAGCCGTCACATTTTGCAAAATGTAATTGCCCGCATCGGCACCTCCCAGGGTCAGCCCTTGCACCGCCACCGCTCGTCCCACGCCTACATTTTTGTTTGCAAACAAGGCCGATGTTTTGTCATACAGCAATGCGTCGCCGCTGACCGCATCGGCCGAGGCAAGTGTCACCGCCGCGGTGTAACCGCCATCGTAGGTTTTGGCACTGGCAGTGGCGCTGATGGTCAGGGCTTTGGGGGTGACGGTCTGAACCCCCAGCACCTCCACAGTGTTGCTGAAATTCGCCCCCACCAGATTGCTGATACTGGTGGCGGCCAGGTTATAAGTGCCAATGTTGGCATTACCCGACGCTGCACGCTGCGCGGGCAAGGTCGTGGGAGCCAATTGGACAGTGACACTGCCACCATAGTCTGCATCCACCATGTCAAAAGCGCCCGCATTGGGTGTCACAAGCACATTGCTCACCACAGTACCGTAGGTGCTGCTGTAGTAGCTGGCTGTGGGCGTGGACACAACGCTGGCTGAACCGTAAGTGGCTGTTGTGTTGGGCACACGGATCAGCAATTTGTCTGCCGGCACCACGGTGAAGTCACCCGTTTGGTACGTAGGGCTGTAGTTCCCCGCGTTGACCCCCGCCGGCGTCAAGACGTTGGCATAGGTGCCTACAGTTGAGCGCTGCCCTGCGGTCAGACTGCTGCTCACCGTGGGCCCCGAGCCATTGGCAAACGTCAAACTGGCACTGTTCTCGCCCGCGACAAAGCCCGAGTACGCAACACCATTGAACACCGTGGTACTGTCCGGAACGGCAAAGAAGTTGGCATCGTTGTTCGCTTTAACGATCAGTGTCTTGGGCGTGATGTTGGCGCTCAGTCCGCTGGGCTGTGTCAGCGTGTAATTACCAGCCTCCGAGCCGCTCAGCGTATTCGCTGCCGTCACGACCTTGGCGTTGGCCGCGTCTTTGTTGGCAAAGCTGCCCGCTTGCGTCAACATCACATTCGACTCATCGGTGGCCACCACCCCGACCAAGCTGCCGCCGCTGAGGGTGGCAACAGTGGTGCCGTCATACACCTTGTTTGCCACCGTGGTGCCCGAAACCGTCAAAGCTTTGGCCGTGATGTCAGCGATGGTCGTGAAGGGATTGGCCAGTGAATAATTGCCAACATCTGCCCCCCCCAACGCCAACCCGGTCACGTTCACCGTTTTGCCCAAGCCTATGTTTTTGTGGGCAAAGACAGGAACGGCTTGCGAGCTATCCACCTGCACATCATCGACACCCAGCACGCCACTCAAGCTGCCATAACTGCTCATGGTGGCCGTGGTGGTGCCATCGTAGGTTTTGGCGTTGGCACTCAAGCCTGACAGGCTCAAGGGCTTGGGGGTGATGTTGGCTGTGGTGCTGGTGCTTGCGGGCACCTGGTAGTTGCTGACATCGGTACCGGAAGCCGCGACACCGGTGACGCTCACCGTGACCCCGGTTGCCGCATTTTTGTTGGCAAAGCTGGCGTTCGCATTGCTGAGCGTGAAAAGATCGCCCGCCACACGGTCATCGCTCAGGCTCAGCGTGGGGACGGTGGTGGTGCCGTCGTAGACCTTCGGGGCTGCTGTGGCCGTCACCGCCAAGGGCCGGGGGGTGATGGTTTGCGTGCCCACCACCGACAAGGTGTTGCAGAAGTTGGGGCTGGTGGTGACGGCGCCGTTGGCGGTCACATTCCACAGGCCGACCACCGGGTTGTTTGAGGTGCTGGTAGTGGGGTTATTCAAGGCCAAGGCAAATTGCGCATTGCCACTGGCGCCATCGTTCAAGGTGTAGGTGCCGGCGCTCAAGCTCAGTTGCGCGGTCAAGTCAACCACACTGCCATCGGGCATCAGGTACTTGGCACTGGTCACACTGTAATTGGGCGCGCTGCCATACACCATGCTGGCATCGGCTACGCGAATCAACAACTGGTTCGCCGGCACAATGGTGTAAGTGCCCGTGCGGTAGGTGATGTTGTAGTTGGTCGCGGTCAAGCCATTGGGCGTCAAGGTGTACTGGCCGGCGCTGTTGGTACCGGGCGAGCTGCGCGCAATGGCCAGGGTGCCGCCCAACACCGCCGAGGTCTCCTGGTTCACAAAGCCGCTGTAACTCACCCCCGCATAGCCTGCCACGTCACTGAATGTCACGAAGCGCGCATCGTCGTTGGCTTGCACCACAAGCGGTGCGGCCGTGATGGTGCCCGTGGCTGTGGTGCCTGTGGCGGTGGTCGCATAGCCAGAGACCGACCAGCTGGCCGAGCTGGAAATGGCGCGCAGGCTCAGGGACATGCTTTTGTTGGTTCCCACATCGGCCGTGCTGTAGGTGGCGCCATTGGGTGTGAAGGCCATGCTGTCGCCATCCATGGCGGCCGAGGCCGTCCCCCCCGTGATCACCGCATCGCTGGCCAGTGTGGTGCCGTCGTAGACCTTGCTGGCGGTCACGCTGGCACCGGTCACGGTCAACGAGGGCTGCAGTCGGTAATAAAAATTGCGCGTACCGGCCACCACACTGCTGAGCGAGGACAGATCGGCGTTGTAGGTTTTGTACTGAATGCCTCCCGTGGCGCCAGACATTTTGAGGCCCAGGTTGGCGGTGGAGCCGTTGAGCACCGTGGCAGTGGGTGACCCCGCAAAAACAGCAATCGTACCGGTGGCGCTGGTGGTCAGAACGTTGGTCAGGGTCAGGTCGCTCACCAGCGAGGTGTTGGCGCCCGAGGCCGCACCGGCCAACACCTTGATAAGGCTGTTGGCTCCGCTGAGGGTGATGGCGCGGTCGATGTTGACGGTGCCGTTGCCTTGCACGGTGACATTGCCGGTGCCGGTGATCGCACCGGCATTGGGTGCCATGGCACTCAATGAAAAATTCGCGTTGCGGATGAACACCAAATTGGCGTTGTCGGTGATGGCGCCTGTGCCCAACTTGGCCGTTGTAGCCGCCAACGTACCCACCTGCAAGGTGCCGGCGTTGATGGTGGTGGTGCCCGAGTAGGTATTGGCACCCGTGAGTGTCAGTATGCTGGTTGCGCTGGTGTCTTTGGTCAGTCTACCGGTGCCGGAGATGATGCCCGACAACGTTTGAGCGGCAGATGATGAATACTGGAACGTACCGTTGTTGGCGATGGCACCTGTATAGCTGCCGCTGTTCAAGGAACCTGCCCCACCAATGACCAAAGTGCCTGCAGAAATGGTGGTGGCGCCTGTGAATGTGTTCACACCATTAAGTGTCCAAGTGCCAGCCTCCTGTTTGGTTAACGTGCCAGTGCCAGTACCAACGATGCTGGCAATCGAACCGCCTGCTGTACCACCTAGGGTCAAAGCATAGGCCCCAGAAATGGTGCCCGTATTGCTCAGTGAAATCGAGCCTGTACCGCCGACGATGGAGGTGGCAGACCCCAATGCCACCAAGCCTGCGTAGGTGGCTCCTGTGGCGCTGCTGTTCATCAATGCACCGCCACTGCTGGTACCCGTGCCATTCAAGGTCAAACCGCCTGTGCCGGTCAAGGTTTGACCGTTGAGGTCAAGGGCTGCACCACTCGTCACGCTAACAGCGCCTGTGCCCAGTGCGGTGGCGCTGCCCAGCTTCAAGGTGCCCGCACTGATGGTGGTGGTGCCCGTGTAGGTGTTGTTTCCTGTGACCTGCATGGTGGTGCTTGACCATGGGCTGAAGGTAAGGCCTTGACCCGTGTTGCTTCCGTCTGAAATGAGCCCCGAAATGGTGGAATTCGCAGCGCTGGAAATGGTGGCCGCGCCGTTGATCACAACGTTGTTCGCAAGCGTGGCATAAGACCCTAGGCTGTATGTGCCCCTGGTAGTCGCATCACCCAATGTGATGGCGCTCGTGCCTATGGCGCTGCTGGTGATGGTGCTTCCACTTAGGACAGTTGCCACACCTTGTGTCAGAGTGGCACCGTTGAGCACGGTGGTGCCACCTGTATAGGTGTTGTTGCCTTTGAAAGTGTTGCTTGTTCTAACCACAACAGAGCCAGCGCCAGTAATGGTGCCGGATATTGTTGCCGACGAATTTTGATTTAAATAGAGCTTGCTGCCTAACGCAAGCGTGTAAATACCACCGTACGAGGTCGACGAACCGCTGTTCACGTCATACCAAAGATTGCCTGCCTGCAAATTGATATTGAAGTCCTTCGTAGAAGATAAATAACTGCTTTTCAGATGCAAGTCACCCGCGCCTGTTTTGGTGAGCGTGTAAACAGAAGCGTTGCCCATGATGTAGACGGGTTTTGATAGATCAATGTCTCCGCCAACGTTGGGGGTGCTGATGGTTAGCGCGGTGGTGGAGGTGCCTGACAGGTATGTATTTTGAGTCCACACTTTAGAGGTGGTGCTGGCCGTGTTGAGTAAAACCCCGCCGTAATAATAGGTGGTTTGACCATCCAAATGAGCACCAAGATCGTTGCCTGCCAAATCAAACGTGCCGCCGTATTGATCAAGAGAAGCCTTGGTACCAACGGTGCCATTGCCTAGCGTCCATTTGCCAGCGGTTGCTTCCAATCGAATTTTGTATTTGTCACTGACGCTGCTGAACCCTTCAAACACATCGCCCGCCCCAGTCTGCCGTAGTTTGGTATCACTATTGGCGGTATACGCGGTGAGCACCCCTGTCAAACGCAAGGTGTTGCCCAGAGCAGGGGAGAACACCAAGCCACTGAGGGATGTGCTGAGGTCAAGCGTGCCAGACAACTCTGCGGTACCACTGCCGTTGCTGAAGTACACCGTAGAAGGGGTTGTACTCGTTGGACTGATGGTGGACTTCAGCGTGTTGCCAATGTTATACCCCGCCAGTTCAATTTGTCCGTTTGTCAAAGTTACGGTACCCGTGCCAAAAGGCCCAGAGGTGATGGTGCTGGCTGTGCTGGTGCTATTGCCACCTGCCACCACACGTGGCCCAGAGTTGATCGTCATGCCACCGCTGAAGCTGTTGTCAGCTTGCAGAGTGAGTGTGCCTGAACCATAGGTTTGCCCCGACACAACAACCGAGCCCGTGCCGCTGATGGTGTTGGGTGCAAACGATTGATTGGTGGCGTTCCTGAAAGCCAAGATGCCGTTGTTCACCACAGCACCCGTTCCCATCAAGGTGGTGCTGCTTGAATTACCAATTTGCAATGTCCCCGCGCTGATGGTGGTCGTGCCTGTGTAGGTATTGGCCCCCGTCAAAATGGATGTGCCTGCGCCATCCTTTGTGAAGGTGCCGTTTCCTGAAATGATGCCCGAGTAGAGTTTGCTGCTGGATGAAATGCCTGTTTGAATGAACGTCAAACCCCCGCCGGTTCCCATGGCAATATTTCCCGCACCAGAGATCACGCCTGCAGCCGTGAGTTTGAGAGTGCTATTGCTGGTCCAGCTGATGTTGTTGTTAATGGCAATATCGCCAGCCTCAGTGCCAACACCCGTGGTTGACACCTCCACGTTACCGCTGGCCAATGCGTTTTGCAAAGTGGTGGTGTTGAGTATGGATGTGTTTGTATTGGTGCTAAATACACCGCTGCTCAATGTCAGGCCTGACGTTTGTGTGCCCGTTGAGATGGTGATGTTGTAGGGGTCAAGAAGCCATTGCCCTGATTGGCCTTGGCTGGCATGTGTGGACACTTGGCTGTCATCGACGTTCAACACATGGCCCGAGGTTTCAATGCGGCCACCGTCTCCTCCATTCGGCCCTGCCTCTGCTTTGATGCTGCCATTTACTCGGGTCACGCTGTCGGGCTTGTGCACATCGCTCCACAGCACCACCTTGCCGCCGTCACCACGATCCGTGGCACTGGCATCGATGCTGGCTCCGGCTTCCATGGTGACTTTGGTGGCTTGGCGCAGCTCACCGCTGCCTTGCCAGTCGCCGCCCACGAGAACGGAGCCTCCACCGGCGGGGCCTTTGGCTTCGATCTTGCTGTTGCGGTTGAGGGTGATCTCGTCGCCCTCGAGCACAATGCGCCCTCCCTTATTGACCAGGCTGCTGGCTTCCAGGCTGCCACTGTTTTTAATCACGCCTGATTGCAACTTGCTTAACGCCATAGCTGAAAGAATGATTTGCCCGTCTGGCGTTTGAACCGCTTGTTTGTTTTCAATCAACGTAGCAATAGCACTAGGTGTCGTGACAATGCCTGCCAAGCTGCCCATACCGTCTACGTTGAGCTTGATCATTTCACCTGCAGCCATTGCCACAGTGCCTGCACGAGCCATCACCACACTAGCGTTTTGCACTTCGGGTGCAAGCAATGCGATATAACCGCCCAAGGCAGCGCTAATGCGACCCTCGTTGATCACTTTGCCAGTTGAGCCATTGCGCTCAAACACATAGTTGCCCGACATGAAGTTGTGGTCACTGATGCTGTGCGTTGTCGCAGTAAACGCACCAACATCTACAGATGAGCTGGGACTAAAGTAAACGCCGTTCGCATTCGTCAGAAACACCTGACCATTCGCAGTGATTCGCCCAAAAATCTGGCTGGGGTTGGCGTCGTTGATGCGGTTGAGCGTGACCGCTTGCGCATTGGGTTGGGCAAACTGCACCTGCGCAGCGCTGCCAAGGTTGAAGCTGTCCCATTGGAGAATGGCCTTGGGGCTGCTTTGCTGCACCAGCAGGCTGGCCGCCTGCGCTGTGCTGGTCTGGCTGATGCTGGCTTGCCCGGCCACCAGCCGCCCGCCCGTGGGCAACTGGGTGGGCGCAGGGGGCGCTTGAGCCAGGGCATGCCCGCCCATCGACAAGCTCAAGGCCACGCTGGCCAGCATGCCGGCACTGCTGGAAGCCACCGCCTGACCCGAGCGGCCTTTGCCAGCGCTGGCCGCAATTTCGGGCACGGCACACCAGCACTGGCGTGCCATCGACCACAGGGATTTGAAAATTCGGTTCATGTCAGCCGATCGTGCTCAAAACGACACCGTGGCGTTCAGCCACAAACGCCAAGTTTTCAAGGTGCCATCGCTGTCGGCACCGTTGTTCAAGGGCAAAGGATTCTCGCCGATGCGACGCGCCAGGGTGGCTTTCACATCCAGCCCTTGCTCGCCTTGCCAGGCCACAGACACCCCCAGGCCACGCAACAGGGCGTGATCGCGTGCAGAGGTGTCCCCCACCGCCACATTGCGCTTGACCCAACCGTGATCGTGGAAGGCCGCAAACGTCCACCGGTCTTGCCAGCGCTGGCGCAACTCGAGCAACAAGGTGTGTCCGCGCGAGCCGCTGATTTCATTCGCAGGGTAGGCGCGCACGCCATTCACGCCGCCCAGGTACAACTTTTCGGAGGCATCGAGCTCGCGGCTGGCCCCTTGCCAGCCCCAGGCGGCATAGGCGCTGTAGTTGCCCTTCAAGGTCTGCTGTCGGCTCAGGTTCAGGTTGATTTTCCTGAACGCACCCGATTGCAAGGCGCTGTTTTGGGAAGGCAAGGGGTCGGCATCGTCAGGACGCAATTGGCCCCACGCGCTGCTCAGGCTCAAGGCGCTGGCCCCACCGCCTTGCCACTCATCAAACTGAGTGGCTGCCAAGCCGGCATTGAGCACCGCGACGGTATAACGCGATGTGGGCAACGACAGTGCAGTGTTGTCAAAGCGCTTGTGGTCTGCACTGAATTGCAGGTTCAGGTTGCGCATTTGCGAGCGCCACAGTGGGTAGTTTGCGTCCAGGCCAAAATTGAACGCCGAGCCTTGCAAGCCCATGTAGGCGTTGGCACCGATGACGCTGTAATTCAAGTCGGAAGTGTGAAAGCCCACACGCCAACCTTCGTAGCCCCAGGGCAAACTGTAAGCCAGGCGCACATAGTGGCTGCCCTGGGTTTTGAGCGCATTCACCGACAGCAGGTCGCCTTGGCGCAAGGGGCTGTTCAAGGCAAGGTTGGCGCTCAAGCGCTGCGTGCCTGTGGCCAGGCCACCAAAGTTGTCGGCGGTGAGGCTGCCAGCCCACAGTGCTTCGTCGGTGACCACCAGGCCAACGTCCGTTTCGCCGTGCGCGCGCCCTGGCATCAGGCTACCGACCACGCTCACACCCGGCAAATCGTCCAACACCAACAGGGCACGATCGAGTTTGGCGATGCTCAAAGGCTCTCCGCTGGGGTGAATGCTTTGAATGGTGCGCACCAGACGCTCTGCAACCATGCGCTGGGATGCCTTACCCGTCAGCATGGCCTGCCCCATGGCCGCCTCGACGACGTGGATGGTGACGCGACCTTCGGTCACGTCTTGCTTAGGCAAATAGGCCTGCACCCACCAGCCTGCGCTTCTGTAGGTGGACACCACGACTTCGGCCGCCTGTTTCAGCTGGGCAAAGCTCAGCGCCCGGTTCAACCAGGGCCCGAGGGCCGCCTGCAAGGTCGGGGTGTCGATCAGGGTGTTGCCATCCAGCTGAAAGGATTGCACAAGCACCGTGACGGCGCCAGGCTCGGCCATGGGCTCGGGCGGCGCGACGCGAGGACGCGGGGGCAACTTGGGCTGGGGCCGCGGCAAGGCTTGCTCGCTTTGCTGCAACAGCGAGCCGGCGCTGGGCTGCGACTGTGCAAGGGCAAGCCAGGGCATGGCGCATGCCAAAGCCAGCCACAGCTTGCAAAGCCAGCGCGTCATCCGTGGAGCGTCAAAGAAATGCATGCCTGCCCAAGGGTTTACGTTTTGACCACTTGGATGGGCTCGAACAATTGGTAGCCCACGTTGCGGATGGCTTCAATCACTGCACCATCGGCACCCGCTTCATGCAGTTTTTTGCGCAGGCGCACCATGCGCACTTGGGCGCTGGCCTTGACAGCGTCTGCGTCGCTCAAGCCGCAGCAAGCGGCAATTTGCTGAAAATTCAAGCGCGCGTCTGTGGCTTGTGCAAAGGCTTGCAACAGCGTCGCTTCGGTGGCCGTGATGCGCACGGAGCCACTGGGGCCTGTCAGTTGGAGTTTGTGTAAGGTGAGCACGGCATGCTGTCAGGGGAGCAGAGACCGTGAATTAAATGAATTGTTTTGCCAGATAGCTTTCAAATGCTTTCACATTTTTACCAAAAACAACAAAAACAATAACTAATGCAATCTTTTGAAAGCTTATGCAAGCTTTCAAAATGAAAAGATCTGTTTCTGGCCTCAGTCCAGCAAGTGGATGGGCGTGAGCAATTGGTAGCCGACGTTGCGCAGGGCCTCGATGCACTGCCCCTCGGCCCCCACTTCGAGCAGCTTTTTGCGCAAGCGCGTGATGCGCACTTCCAGGTTGGTCTTGCTGCCATCGGCAGGGTCCAGGCCAAACAATTCCAACAACTGCCAGTTTTCCAATTTCCCGGCGGGGGCGCGGGCAAATGCCGTCAACAAGTTGGCTTCTGGCGGTGTCAGCCGCACTTGACCGCGTTGGCCGTGCAGTTCGCGCTGTGCCAACCGCAAGGCCCCTTCGGGCGAGACAGCCTCCATTTGGCGCGCCATGCGCCGGCGCGCAAAACTTTTGATGGCGGCAGACAACTCTGCAAAGGGCACAGGCTTGGCCAAATAAAAATCGGCGCCACAGTCGTAGCCCACCACCTTGTCTTGCAGGTCAGAGCGCGCCGACACGATGATGATCCCCACCAAGGGGTGCACGTTGCGGATGCGGCGCGACAGGCTGAAGCCGTCTTCGCCAGGCAAATTCAGGTCGATAAGAAACAAGTCGGCGCTGGTGCCGCGTGCCCGGTCTTCCAGCTCTTCTGCGCAAGACAGGGCCACCACATGGTGTCCCTCGGTGCGCAAAGCGTCGGCCGTCAGCTCACGCAGGTCGTCATTATCTTCAACCAGAACAATGTTTAAGTGGGCAACCATAGTTCAAAGCAGATGCGTTCGTTCACTGGAAAGTAGCGCAAACCGCCACCAAGCTTCTTGGCCAGCGTATGCGACAAATAAAGGCCCAGACCCGTGCCCGACTTGCTTTGGGCCGCGCCGCTGCGGTAGTACTTGCTGAACAGCCGATCGGCATCCGGCCAGCCGGAAGCGCCGGGGCGGTTAAACACCTGCAGTGCCACGCCCGGCTGGCCTTGCTCATTGGACTGAGGCAACAAACGAACTTCGTTGGTCGACGCCACGTCGCCATGGCGCAAGGCGTTTTCCAACAGGTTGTTGACAATGATTTGAAAGCATTGCACATCGGTGTCGAGAGCAAGGTCTGGCGTGATTGCGCCAGCAAAACACTCTGCACTGCCTTTGCGGTCTGACAGGCTTTGCTGCACAAGTTCGCTCGCCTGCACGCGGCGCTTTTGCAGCACGAACTCGCCCTCGGCCATGCGATCGGTTTGGATGCAGCGGTCCAGAATGTCATTGATGCTGGTGACCGCGCGGTTGACGTAATCGGTGATGCGGCCATCACTTCGCATTGGGCTGACGGCCATGTCGATGATGGACAAGGGCGTCTTGATTTCATGCATCAACATGCTCAGCAATTGCGACTGGTCTTGCCGCCGTTGTTGCTCCAAGGCCAATTGCTGGCGGGACAAAAACAGATGATTCGCCAGTTCCAACTGCATGTTTTGAATTCGACGCGAGCGCATGATCAGCAGGCAAGACATCAGGATACCTGCAATCAGGCCATACAGAATCACGCCATAAATGGAGACCATGGAGCCCCACAGCACGCCCAAGATGGGCAAGACGCTCAACGCTAGCACGCAGGTGACCACGGTGTAATAGCTCACCACCAAGTATTTGGGCAGCACATAAGCAGTGGGTTGTGTGGGCGAATGGGGCTGAGAAAGTATGCCCCATGAAACCACCATGGCCACACAAAGCCCCACGGCATTGAAGGCCATGTTCACTTTCAGCGCGAGATTGACATACCCCAACAGGAACAGCGCGAGTGCCGTGGCACTAAGGGGAAAGATACTCCAAAAGAGCCAGTGCCCCCAGCGCCGCAGCCGGTGCTCGCGCAGGAATCGGTATTCAAACAAAAAAGACAACAGCGAAGTACACAAAAGCAAGGCGTTGTAGCCGCCATCCAACTGCTCTGGCGACAGCCAAGACGACAAAATCACGCGGTGGTAGCCCAGATAACCAATGGTATAGAGCAACAACACAATTTGACGGAGTAAAAACAGGCCATTGATGTCATCCCGATCTCGCAGCCAGACCAAGAGCACCCAAATCAGCAGCGAAAAAATCGCAGCCATCAAGCCTTGGTAGAGCAAGCCTAATCGCATCTCATCGCGCTGCAAGTCCTGCACGGTCAAGACATCCACATGCATGAGTTGCGTGCTGCTGGTGCGCAATTGAAGCCACACCTGGCGTGGTAAGTCTTGGGCGGGGATCACAAAGGTATGGTGCAGCGACGGGTATTCAGCTTCGCCCCAAACGGTGCGGTCGCCCGCCACACGCTGGCCTTCGCTCGGCGTGGGACTGGCGGGGTCATGAAGGATGATGCGATCGAGAAAAACCGGTCTGATGCGCAAGACCAGCACCCCCATGTCGTTGGATTTTGGTGTGGGCGTTGCGCCAATGGTCAAGCGAATCCACTGTGTTTGCGGGCCATAGCCCTTGCTCAAGACACCCGTGTAAGGGGTGTAGGTCGCGGCCTGCGCTTGCGCCAAGGTTGCAGCGCCCGTTTCATCGGTCCAAAAAGCCCGCTCTTGAATGAAGTCTTGCGCCCAACTGCCGCGCGGCATCAGGGCGAGCAAAACGGTGATCAGACAAAGCCTCCCGCTCAAGAGAAGCCTGCGAAAGAAATGGGCGCACATGGTGCTACTAGTATGCCCCAGGCCCAAAAGTATGGGCTTTCGCAGTCACTTGCCAAGTCCCCATCATGCAGGCCGCTATGTTCGGCACTGCACAGTCAGTTAGAAGCGCCTTTTCTAGAGTGCGATGTCACCCAAGGACTGAACTCTCCACGAAAGGCCCGAAACATGAAACGCTTCCATGCCCTGCGCTTGCGCTTTTTCGGACTTCTGGTCACCCTGCCCCTACTGGCGTCAGCGCAGAAAACGCCCGCCAAGCCAATGGATTTTGGCCAACAGGAATTTTTATCCCAGTGCGCCTCTTGCCATGGGCGCGATGGCAAAGGCAATGGCCCGATGGCCAACTTGTTGCGCAAGCCACCGCCCGACCTCACCACCTTGAGCCGCGGCAATGCCGGCATCTTTCCCATGGCGCGGGTGTACGACAGCATCACGGGAGACAACGCGCAAGCGCACGGCAGCCGGGACATGACGGTCTGGGGGCAGACTTACCGCATCAAGGCGGCCGAGCATTACGTGGACACCTTCTACGACCCGGATGCCTATGTCCGTGTGAGGGTGCTGGCGTTGGTGGAGTACATCAACCGGTTGCAGGGGGTGGGGAAGCCTTGATGGCTGAGCAAGCAGTGCGAAAAGACACGCGACCAATAAACGGCATGCACAAATGAAAAACGCCCCGTAAGGGGCGTTTTTACTAAGGACTTGGCGGAGTGGACGGGGCTCGAACCCGCGACCCCCGGCGTGACAGGCCGGTATTCTAACCAACT
>CAYTZZ010000051.1:0-13134 GCA_964442645.1 uncultured Bordetella sp.
CCAAAGTCAAAAAACAGTTTGCTTAACAGGGAGCGTCCATGTACGCGATGACGGGTGCGATTGCGCCATGACGGGTGCGATTGCGCGATGACGTGTCAGAATGCAAGTTCTTTGCACCAACCTGCTTGCCATGCCGAAATACCAGATGCGCGTGGATGTCACGCCCGCTTACCTGCCGCACCAGTCATCGCCCGACGAAGGGCTGTATGTGTTTTCTTACACCATTGCCATTCACAACACCGGCCAGGTGGCGGCGCAACTGATTTCCCGCACCTGGCACATCAACGACGCCGACGGCCTGCATGAAAAAGTGCGGGGCTTGGGCGTGGTGGGCCACCAACCCTTGCTGAAACCCGGCGAGTCTTTTGAATACACCAGCGGCACGCGCCTGCGCACGCCCACCGGGACCATGCATGGCAGCTACTTCTGTGTGGCCGAAGACGGCGAGAAGTTCGACGTTGACATTCCCATGTTTGTGCTCGATGCCCTCAGCGGGCAGGACCGCAAGCTGCATTGAGCTGCCATGGCCCTGGGCGAGTTCGACCTGATTGAGCGCTACTTCAAACGGCCGGCACGCCATGCCGTGCTGGGCGTGGGCGACGACTGCGCCTTGTTGCAGCCCATCGCGGGCATGCAATGGGCCATCTCCAGCGACATGCTGGTGGAAGGGCGCCATTTTTTATCGACGGTGGATCCTGTGCGCCTGGGTCACAAGGCCTTGGCTGTCAATTTAAGCGACCTCGCAGCCTGTGGCGCGCGGCCTGTCGCGTTCACGCTGTCTCTGGCCTTGCCGCGAGCCGATGAGGCTTGGCTGGCGGGCTTTTCTGAAGGCTTGCTGGCCTTGGCCGATGCCCACGGCTGCGAGCTGGTCGGGGGGGACACCACCCAAGGCCCTTTGAACATCTGCATCACCGTGTTTGGCGAAGTGCCGCCCGAACAGGCCCTGTTGCGCCATGGCGCACAACCTGACGATGACATTTATGTGAGCGGCACCGTGGGCGATGCACGCTTGGCCCTCGAGGTGTTCCGCGGCCAGCAGTTGCTCACTGGCGAGGCATTCGAGCGCTGCCGCTTGCGCATGGAATTGCCCACACCGCGCGTGGCGCTGGGCTTGGCTTTGCGCGGAATTGCCCATGCAGCCCTGGACATCAGCGACGGTTTGCTGGGTGACTTGGGCCATGTGCTTCAGCGCTCGCAGGTCGGTGCGGTCATCGAAACCGGGTGGCTGCAACAAAGCCCGGCCGTGACCCCTGACCTGTTGGCCCTGCCCTGGTTGCGCCGCCTCGACATGGCGCTGGCAGGAGGCGACGACTACGAGCTCTTGTTCACCGCCCCCAAAAGCCACCGCGAGCGGGTTCATGCCGCCGCCCATGACAGCCAAACCCCAGTGACCCGCATCGGGCACATCACGTCCGAGCCGGGTTTGCGCGTGCTGGACCCTCAGGGACAGCCTGTCACGCGACGCTTCAGTTCTTTCGACCACTTCCAGTCATGAACCGCGCGCATTTGCTGCTGTCACACCCGGCCCATTTCGTTGCCCTGGGGTTTGGCGCTGGCCTGAGCCCGGTGGCACCAGGCACGGTGGGCACCTTGTGGGCCTGGGCGACCTATGGCGTGCTGCAAAGCTGGCTGTCACCGGCCGAAATTGGCGTGGTCATCGCCATCGGCTTGCTGGTGGGCTGGTGGGCGTGCACGGTCAGCGCCGAACACATGGGCGTGGCCGACCCCGGCGCCATTGTGTGGGACGAAGTGGTCGCCTTTTGGCTGGTGCTGTGGCTTTGGATGCCCGCCAGCTTTTTAGCGCAGTGTGTCGCTTTTGCCTTGTTTCGCTTTTTTGATGCGGCCAAGCCCGACCCAGTAGGCTGGGCCGACCGGGTGTTCAAAGGCCATGGCTGGCGCGGCGGTTGGGGTATTCTGTTTGACGACTTGGTGGCAGCGTTTTGCACGCTGCTGGTTTTGGCGATCTGGAGAGCAACATGACGATGGTGGACGCTTTATCGCAGGCCTTGCTGCACCGTGGCTGGATGTTGGCCACCGCCGAGAGTTGCACGGGCGGCTTGATTGCCGCACGCTGCACCGACCTGGCGGGTTCCAGCCAGTGGTTTGAACGCGGCTTTGTCACGTATTCGAACGACGCCAAACATGAGTTGCTTGGCGTTGACAGCCAGGTGTTGGCCCAGGAAGGCGCGGTCAGCGAAGCCGTGGCGCGCGACATGGCGCTGGGCGCTTTGCGTCACTCCAAAGCTCAGGTATCTTTGGCCGTCACGGGTGTGGCCGGCCCGACCGGCGGCAGCCGCAGCAAGCCCGTGGGCACCGTCTGGTTTGCCTGGGCCACCCCGAGCGACTCCGGCCCTACTTTGGGCGCCGAAACAGCCTGGGTGAAAACCGAGCGCATGCAGTTCAGCGGCGACCGCGCGGCGGTCCGGACGGCGACGGTGGAGCACGCGTTTCAAACCTTGCTGACCCTGCTCAAAGCCTAAACCCCCGTCCTTGCGAGGCCCGCAGGGCCGCGGCAAGCTCTCGCCGGGGGGTGATCGCCGCGCTGCGTTCGCGATGGCGGGGTTAGGGGGCGACGTAGGATTTGGCGACGGTGACGCCGAGGCGGGCGAGGCGGTTTTTCAGGGCCAGGACCTCGGCGTCTTTGCTGATCAGCAAGGCTTGCTGCGCCGCTGCGAGATCGACAAACTTTTGGTCGTCAGCGTCTTTGCAAACATAGGGGGCTTTGGGTGCCACGGGCTGCCATGTCACTGCGGCGTCGTAGCGCGTCAGCACATCCTCAGCAAGTTGCCCGTTCTTTTGCAAACGCGCCAACAGATGGGGATAGGTCAGCACCCGAGCCAACTCCTCCCGCATCGCTGGCGTGGCCTGCCATTGCAAAGTGCCGTCGTCCAGCGCCTGTTGCAAAGGCTGGCTCAGGGGATCGCTGAACAACCAAAGGTCGAGCACGATGTTGGTGTCCAGCACCACCCCCGTCATGACTTCATGCGCCCGGCCACCAGGTCAAAGCGGAACATGCGGCATTCGATGGGCCCGTTCCACAGCGGCACGCGGCGGCTTTCTTTCAGGCGCATGTGGCCAGGCAACTTCAGGTCGGGCGTGAGCACCCATGCGGTCCAGCCGGGAAAATTCTTTTTCCAGTGCGAGGCCAGTTGCACAAAGAAATCGCCGCCCTCTTCGGTTTGGGCTTGCTGGCGAGCGGCCACACCGGCGGCGGAGATCCGCTCGCCATAGGGCGGATTGACCAGCACCAAGCCTGGCTGATCGCAAGGTGGCATGCGTTGCAAGGCATCGCCGCCACGCAGATGCACCGCCTGACCCACGCCCGCACGATCGGCATTGTTTTGGGCGAAGTCCACCATGCGGAAGGACACGTCACTGCCATACACCTGGGCCGCCGGTGCGCGTTGCTGGCTGCGCGCTTGCTGCAGCAAAGCCGACCAGACATGCGGCTGAAACGGCACCAGTTTTTCAAAGCCAAAACGGCGCTGCGAGCCGGGTGCAATGTTGCAGGCAATTTGCGCGGCCTCGATGGCAATGGTGCCGCTGCCGCAACAGGGGTCGTAAAGTGCCTGACCTTGTTCGCACGCGCCGGGGGCACCGTCTTCGCCCTGGCTCCAACCGCTGGCCGCCAGCATGGCGGCGGCCAAGGTTTCTTTCAAGGGTGCGTCGCCTTTGTCGGTGCGCCAGCCACGCTTGAACAGCGGCTCCCCCGAGGTGTCGATGGCCAGGATCATGCGGTCTTGCGTCAGGTGCACATACACGCGCGCGTCAGGCCAGCGAACTTCAACGCTGGGCCGCACGCCACTGAGCTCGCGAAAACGATCGGCCACCGCATCTTTCACGCGCAAGGCTGCAAAGTTCAGGCTTTTGAGCGGGCTGTATTGAGCCGTGATCTCAATTTTGAAAGTCTGCCGGTTGGTGAACCACAACTCCCAGGCGATGGCACGGGCGCCTTCATAAATGTCTTGCTCGTGGCGGTACGGCGTCTCGGACAACTGGACCAGCACGCGCTGCGCCAGCCGGCTGTGCAGGTTCAACAGCATGGCGTCGCGCCAGGAGGCCCGCAAGCCCACGCCCCCACGCTGCGACTGCAAAGCGGATGGCGCGAGGTTCAGGATGCGGCGCACCTCTGTGGCGAGGTAGGTTTCCACACCCGCAGCACAAGGCAAAAAAAGCTGAAGATCGTTCATAAAAATTCGGCAGTGCGCGCGCTGAACGCCGCAGCGTTAAAGCGCTTTGCGCAAATTGGTGGGCGCAATGCGCAAGGCTTCACGGTACTTGGCCACGGTGCGCCGTGCGCAATCGATGCCCTGCTCTTTGAGCATGTCGGAAATCTGGTTGTCGGACAGCGGCTTTTTCGGGTTTTCATTAGCCACAAATTGCTTGATCAAGGCCCGCACCGCGGTGCTCGAAGCGTTGTGGCCGCTCTCGGTGCCCAGGCCCGAGCCAAAGAAGTACTTCAGCTCGAAGGTGCCGTAGGGCGTGGCCATGTATTTGGCGGTGGTGACACGACTGATGGTGGACTCGTGCAAACCCAGCTCGTCGGCAATTTCACGCAGCACCATGGGCCGCATGGCCAGTTCGCCATGGATGAAAAAATTGCGCTGGCGCTGCGCGATCGCATTGCTGACGCGCAAGATGGTGTCAAAGCGTTGCTGGATGTTCTTGATGAACCAGCGCGCTTCTTGCAAGCGTTGTTGCAGGCCTTGGTGCCCTTCGCCTTTGCCCGCCGACTTCAGGGCGCCGGCATAGATATCGTGCACCCGCAAGCGCGGCATCACATCGGGATTGAGCGCCACGCGGAACTTGGGGGCGCCCTGGCGGTCCAGGCCTTGGCGGGTGACCAGCACGTCGGGGATCACCACTTGGCGCTCGATATCGACAAAGCGCCGGCCCGGCTTGGGCTCGAGCCGGGCAATCAGCGCCATGGCTTGCTTGACCCGCACATCGGTGTCGCCCACGGCCAGCACCAAGCGTTTGACGTCACGGCGCGCCAACATGTCCAGGGGCTGCTTGCAAATCGCCAGCGCCACCTCGCAAATGGCTTGCTCTTCCTCGTCCTCAGGGTCCATCGCCTTGAGCTGCAAACTCAGGCATTCGGCCAGGTCACGCGCGCCCACGCCGGTGGGCTCCAGGCTGTGCAACAAATGCAAGGCCATTTGAAAGCGGTGCTCCAGCTCTTCGAGCTGCTCTTCGTCGTCACCGGCCAGGGTTTCGGCCAAAGAACGCAACGAGTCTTCCAGGTAGCCGTCGTCGTTCAAGGACTCAATCAGAAAGCGCAAGGCAGCGCGGTCGGTCTCGCTCAAGCGCAGCGACAGGGCCTGGCGATGCAAAAAATCGGTCAAGGATTGCTGGCTGCGCGCCAGCTCGGTGGCATCGGCCACTTCTTCGCTGCTGTTGTTGCGCGCGGGCGCGTCTCCTCCCCACTCGCTGTCGTCCGGCGAAAAGTCCACGCTGCCATCGCCCTCCCAGCCTTCGGCCACGCCATCCAGGCTGGGCTCGGCATCGCTGTTGCTGTTGTCCACGGCCACCTCGGTGACGCGGTCCATCGGCATCTCGGGCGCGCTGTCGGGCACGGCGTCAGCGGCGGCATCGTCGTCTTGGGCGACAGCATCGGCCCGGTCCAGGCCATACTCTTCGCGCTCGGCGGTCTCGTGGTCTTTTTCCAGGAACGGGTTGTCGTCGAGCATTTGCTCGATTTCTTGACTGAGCTCCAAGGTGGAGAGTTGCAACAGCCGGATCGACTGTTGCAACTGGGGCGTCAGGGCCAGATGCTGTGAAACCCGAAGTGACAGGCCTTGCTTCACGGCGCGCTCACATCTTGAAATGCTCGCCCAGGTAAACCCGGCGAACATCGGCGTTGGTGATGATTTCTTGCGGCGTGCCTTGCGCCAGCACGCGGCCATCGCTGATGATGCAGGCATGGTCGCAAATGCCCAGGGTTTCCCGCACATTGTGGTCGGTGATCAGCACACCGATGCCACGCGCTTTCAAAAACCCGATGATGCGCTGAATCTCGATGACGGCAATCGGGTCGATGCCCGCAAAAGGCTCGTCCAACAAAATGAACCGCGGCTGCGTGGCCAAGGCGCGGGCAATTTCCACCCGCCGCCGCTCGCCGCCAGACAAGGAGGTGGCCGCCGCATCGCGCAAATGGTCGACCCTCAGCTCCTGTAACAAGCTGTCGAGCCGTCGCTCAATTTCCGCAGCCGTCAAAGGCCGGCCGTTGTCGTCGCGTTGCAATTCCAGCACGGCGCGCACATTGTCAGCCACATTGAGCTTGCGAAAAATCGAGGCCTCTTGCGGCAGGTAGCTCAAGCCCAGGCGAGAGCGGCGGTGGATCGGCAAGTTTTCAATGGGCTCGCCGTCCAGGGTGATCCAGCCCCCATCGGCGCGCACCAGGCCCACGATCATGTAGAACGACGTGGTTTTGCCAGCGCCGTTGGGGCCCAGCAAACCCACGACCTCGCCCTTTTGCACGGCGATGGACACATCGTGCACCACCTTGCGGCTGCCATAAGATTTTTGCAAGTGATGCGCCTCGAGCCGGCTGCCCTCGGCGCTGGCTGCGCCCACCGCCATCACTTGGCGTCTCCACTGGCGCCGCGTGGCGTCAGCACGGCGCGCACGCGGCTCGCGGGGGCCGCAGCGCTGGGCACTTTGGCGGACTCGCCTGCAGGCTGGCCGTCCACACGGAACTTGTCCGTCAAGTTGTCATAGCTGATCAATTGCCCGCTCATTTCGTCATTGAGCACGGTGCCACGGTAACGGCGCAGCTCGGCACGGCCCATCAGGGTGACCCGGTCGGCACGGCCATCGTACTCAATCCGCTCGGCTTCGCCTTCCATGAACTCATTGAGGCCTTCGCGCTTTTGCCGATAGAAGGCACGCTTGCCGGGCTCGGGAAGGATCAAGCCATATTGGAAACCTTGGGGGTCTTGGCGCACCTCGATGCGGTCGCCACGCATGACGATCGAGCCTTTGGTGGCCACCACCTTGCCGGTGAAGACGCTGACCTGCTTCAAGTCATCGTGCTGGAGCAAATCCGACTCGATGCTCATGGGCTTGTCGCGGTCGGCTTTTTCAGCGAGCGCCGGACCCGGCCTGCCCAGAAACAGCAGGCCCATCAGGGACAGGAAAACCAGAGCTCTCAAGGCACGAAACTTGCTGACGTTGTCATGCCCACAATTGTAAGGCTTGCACCCCCTTTCAGGCGTGCTTCTTGCTAAATAGTCGCAGAATTGCGACGCTCAGCGGCCTTTGCGAATTTCTGAAATCAAGTAGTCGGTGATTTGAAGGGCCCGCTCCATGCTGCCCGACAAAGAGCCGTCGGTGTAGAAGCGCCCCCCGATGCCCAGGGCCGGTACGCCTTGCACCTTGAAGGCCTCTTGCAGCTGGTGGGCGCGCTTGGCCTTGGTGACCACGCCAAAGGCGTTGTACAGCTCGACGAACTTGGCCTTGGGAATGCCATTTTTGTCAGCCCACTGCGCCAGCGCCTCGGCGCTGCCGAGGTTTTGCTTTTCCACGTGAATGGATTGGAACAACTTGCCATGCAGGGCGTCCACTTTGTCCAAGGCTTCCAGCACGTAGTACATGCGCTGCTGTGGCTCGAAGTCATCGCGAAAGCGCACGGGCACGCGCTTGACTTCCACATCTTTGGGCAAAGCCTTGACCCAGCTGGCAAAACGCGGCTCGAAGGCATTGCAATGCGGGCAGCTGTACCAGAAGAACTCGATCACCTCGATCTTGCCCTTGCCAGCGTCTGTGGGCACACGCTTGTCCAGAGAGACATACTCAATGCCCTCCTGGTAAGGGGCGGCTTGGGCCGACACCGTGGCCGCCGACAAGGCCATGGAAGCCAGCGCAGCTTGAGAAAATTGACGACGTTTCATTCGAAACCTTTGCAAGTAGAGAGGTGTTTAACGTTGCACCCGCACCAAGGCTGACTCGACCTTGGAAGCCGCTAGCTTTTGCTGGATGCGTTCCGCCTCATCTTTGGACTCGAGGGGGCCAATGCGCACACGGTACACCGTGCGGCCAGATTGTTCGCGCTCACTCACGCGAGGGTCAAAGCCAGCCAGGGCCAGTTTGGCACGCTGCGCCTCCGCATCTTCGGGGGTGCGGAAGGCGCCCGCTTGAACATAGTAGTTGAAGGGATCGGCGGCTCCGGCGCGCGCGCGCGCCAAGTCACCCAA
The DNA here is from genome assembly GCA_964442645.1 of uncultured Bordetella sp. Taxonomy (GTDB): domain Bacteria; phylum Pseudomonadota; class Gammaproteobacteria; order Burkholderiales; family Burkholderiaceae_C; genus Limnohabitans. The sequence continues at coordinate 8,196 of CAYTZZ010000051.1, forward strand.
AGGATCGGCTTTGTCGTCCGCAGGGGTGCCGCTGACCGCCGGTGGCGACAAGATGGGGTTGGGGACCACCGCTTTGGGGTCTTCTTCTTTCTCGGCTTTTTCAGGGGGCTTGACGGGGTTCTTGCCGTACAAGGGCGCGTTCGGGTCCCAGTCTTTGTTCTTCTTTTCCTCGGCGGCATCTTGCTCGGCCGTGCGGTTCAATCCCTTGTTGAGAAAGGGAATGGGGACCTTGGTGACGTAGACCGCCACGGCCAGGGCCGCGCCTAAGCCGAGAATCAGGCCAAAGATGAAGCCCAGCAGGGTTCCACCGCGTTGTTGTTTCATGCGATACCTCGGTTCGTTTGGGGCCTGGCCACGTCGAGCGCTCACATGCTGAGCGGCGCCGACACGCCCAGGACCGCCAGGCCATTGTGCAACACCTGCGCGGTCGCCGCCACCAAGGCCAGGCGGGCGCGCTTGACGGCCACATCGTCCACCAGGATGCGCTCGGCATCGTAGTAGCTGTGGTAGGCCGCGGCCAGCTCGCGCAGGTAAAAAGTGACGTCGTGGGGCGCAAAGTCTTGTGCAGCGCTGGTGAGCATGGCCGGATAGCGCGCCAGTTGCAGCATCAGGGTCTGGGCGGGCGCGGTGTCCAGCGCCGACAAGTCCACCGACTGCAATTCGCCAGACGAGGCCTTGCCGTCCACCAGCAAACCTTCGCGCTGCAACACCGAGCAAATCCGGGCATGGGCGTATTGCACGTAATAGACCGGGTTGTCGTTGTTCTGGGCCAGCGCCAAGTCAATGTCAAAGACATACTCGGTGTCGGGCTTGCGGCTCAGCAAGAAGAAGCGCACGGCGTCTTTGGAGGTCCACTCGATCAGGTCGCGCAAGGTCACATAGCTGCCTGCCCGCTTGGAAATTTTGACCTCTTCGCCACCGCGCATCACGCGCACCATGGTGTGCAACACATAGTCTGGGTAGCCCACCGGGATGCCCAGCTTCAGGTGTTCCGAGGCGGCCTGCAGGCCCGCACGCACCCGCGCGATGGTGCCGTGGTGGTCGGTGCCCTGGATGTTGATGACCTTGTTGAAGCCACGCTCCCACTTGGTGAGGTGGTAGGCCACATCGGGCACAAAATAAGTGTAGCTGCCGTCCGACTTGCGCATCACCCGGTCTTTGTCGTCGCCGTAATCGGTAGATTTGAGCCATAAGGCGCCGTCTTGCTCATAGGTTTTACCAGACGCTTGCAACGTTTGCACGGCTTGCTCGACCCGCCCACTGGTGTACAGGCTGGACTCCAGGTAGTACTGGTCAAAGCGCACGTCAAAGGCGCGCAAATCGAGGTCTTGCTCGCGCCGCAGGTAGGCTACGGCAAATTCACGCATGCCATCGAGGTCGTCAACCTGGCCGCTGGCGGTGAAGCTGCGATCGTCCGAGGCCACCGATTTGCCGGCCAAAAAGTCCTGGGCAATGTCTTGGATGTAGTCGCCGTTGTAGGCAGCCTCTGGCCAAGCCGCATCGCCGGGCTTGAGGCCCTTGGCGCGCGATTGGGTGCTGCTGGCCAAGGTGCCAATTTGGACGCCGGCATCGTTGTAATAGAACTCGCGATGCACCGACCAGCCTTGGGTCTCGAACAAATTGCAAATGGCGTCGCCCAGGGCGGCCTGGCGGCCATGGCCCACATGCAAGGGGCCGGTGGGGTTGGCAGAGACAAACTCCACCAACACGCGCTGGCCATTGGCAGCTTGGCTGCCAAACGACGCACCAGCGGCCAAGACTTCGCGCACGATTTGCTGTTTGGCCGCGGGCTTGAGGCGCAGGTTCAAAAAGCCAGGCCCGGCGATTTCCACCGCGTCCACCCATTGTTGAAAGGCGGCTGACGCCAGCAAGGCTGCACGCAAGCTTTCCGCCACTTGGCGCGGATTGAGCTTAAGCGGTTTGGCCAGTTGCATGGCGGCCGTGACCGCGAGGTCGCCGTGGGCGGCCACTTTGGGCGATTCGAACGCCGCTTTGGAGGAAGACCCGGGAGACAGGCCGTCGAGGGCCAGGGCGAGGGCCGCCAGCAATTCTTGTTGAACGAGGAGCATGCGCCGATTTTACGGGGGCGCACGCCCGCTTGCCCAAGCCAAGGCCCGAGCCGCCTGCGGCGCCGCCACGCTGGTGCCATTCATGCGCACCGATTGCCCACCCAGGGCGCCCCAGCCGCGCAAGCCATGCAGCAGCACAGACGCTTCACAGAGATGGGCCGAGGCCGCGCGGGCAGGACCTCGACCGGAATAAGCGGTTTCCACAAGATGGCCGGATTGCCAGCGCATGGCCTGGGCCACCACCACGCCTTCCACATCACTGGCCAAGCCATTCAAGGAGCCTGCCCTGGGAGGCTCCTCGGGACGCTGCAAGCCCTGACCCAGCGCATCTGGCGAGGGCGCCAAGGGCCAAAGTTGACCCTGTCGCCCCCGCGGCTGGCCACCGAGCCCTTGCCAAACACGGGCCAAGTACGCCCGAACCGTGCCCGCTGCCTCGCCCTGCAAATGCAGTGTCCAATCACCGGCGGGCGCGACCACGGCTTGGCCCGAGCCGGTCGCTGTCGGTGCCAGGCGAACCAACAGACAGCGTCCGCTGGGGGTGACAGCTTCGGGATAAGCGACCCAACAGGCAGGATGTAAGCGACTGGGCCATGTGGAGAGACGCCCAGCATCCATCCACGTCACCTGCGTGTGGCCAGGTGGCGTCAAGCCAAAGGACAGCGTCCCCATGGCCTCGGGCCACCACAACTCCAGCCAAGCCACATGTTCGCTGGCCGGGGGAACGCGCCAGATCAGCGACTGCTGCACATCCGGCTGCAGCGACACCGTCGCATTCACTTTCAGTGAAGCGGCGTTGCCGGCCGCGATCACCCAGGTCCATTCGACCGCATGCGCCTGGCGTGCATGCCAAACCAGGGCTTGCAAGGCACAGGACCACAAGGATTGGGCATCGTGGGGGCCGTCATACGCCTCCAGGCTGAGGTTGGCGATGACCCGGCTTCCAGGCGCAGCAACCGACAAGGCATACAGGGCGCCGTCCAGCACAGCCGGTGCCAAGGCTGTTCGCGAAAGGGTCTGCAACTGGGCGCGAGGCAATTGAATGAACACCAAATCTTCGCCGGCCTTCACTTGAAGCTGGCCGAGCACATGCGCGCCATGGACGGCGCGTCGCTGCAGTGCGTGGTCGCCCAAGCGGGCATAACAGGCGGCCTCATCACCATCCACCGCTTGCAGCCAGCGCGTCATTTCAGCGCGGTTGAGTTCAGCGCCGTAGGCCCAAGGCAAAGGCTGATGGGCGGCCTCGCCCAATTCTGGGCGGGGCCCTTGGTCCCACAAATGCAAAACACTGGTTTGTCCATCGCCGCGGCGCAATGCCGGATGGGCAAAGGGGCAGCCATGGTCCATCACCACCCACAAGGTGTTGGCCGTGCTCGGTGTTCTGTGCAGTCGCGACGGGTGAGAAGGCGTTGGTGCAGCGAGGGGCGGCGCTCGGACCTCGCGCTGATCGCGCCACGGCATGCCCACCTCGAAGCGCGCCAGGCAGGCGGGCGGGTCTTGCTGTGCCCAACGCTGCGCCGTGGCGAGCGTGAGCCAGGCCGTGCCAAACACCGCATGCTCGCCTTGCCAATGCGAGCGCACGCGGTCATTCGCTGCCAGCGCATCGGCCAAAGCATGGATGGACTGTCCTGGCAGCAACTCAAAGGTCAGGGTCATGCCCGCGGTTGTGACATCGTGGTCTGCAAATGCCATGGCCAAGGCCACGCGCAGGTAAGGGTCCACTCGGTCTTGGGCTTGCCAGGCCTGCGGGTTGGTGTCCCAAGGCGAAAGGTGTTCGCTCATGTGCTCAGCTCCCTTGGCGTGGCTGCGAAGGTGTCGCCCGATGCGCCCACTCTTGTTGCGCGGCGTCCCAAAGTGCCGACCAGACAGCGGGGCCACCTGTCACCGTGGCCCCGATGGCCTGTGGCAAGGGCACCTCCAGACGGCGACACACTTCGGCGGCTGTCGGCCAGCCGCCAATGGGCCCCAGCGCTTGGTAACTGGCCACGGAGAACACCAGGGGTCGAGGCGCAAACCGTTGAGGCGTGGGCGCCGCCAAGGCCAAAGCGCAGCGCGTCAGCACGTGGCCGATCACCATGCCCGCGGCGAGGTCTACGGGAAAATGCAAGCCCGCCACAATGCGATTGAACGACATGCGAAAAGCGCTGCGATGCAGTTGCACCGCCAGGGGGCTGCCCTCTTCAGCGTGGGTCAGGGCTTGCAACAAGCCGGCCATCAAAAAACATTGCACCGCATGCCCCATGGGAAACGTGCCATGGCCTGGGGTGGTCACCATGGGTTGCACCTGTGCGCAATAGTCTGCCGGTCGCCAGCAGGCCAACTCATGCTTGAAACGCAACTCCACGGCAATGGCCCACTGCAGCGCCACATTCAGCACCTCGAAGGTGCGGGGCGTGAGGTCAGGGCGCATGGGCAACAGGCTGGCCCAGTGCGCCCATTGCCCGTCGATTTGCGTCAAAATTTCCTGGCTGCGGTCTTCTCGCAGATCTGCGCAACGCAGCACCTGTGCAATTTCAGCCTCAAACAACGCAGGCGCGGGCCGTTGCAAGCTCAGCAAGGTCCCCCCGTTTCGCCAGGTCATGCGAAACCCGGAAGGCGCCCACTCGGCGGCATTCATGTCGGGAAACACCAAGGGTGACAGCAACTCATGCACTGCCAGGGACTGACGCACCCAAGGCTCCCATCGCCAGAGCATTTGGGCGGGTGACTGCTGCTTAGGCGCGTGGCCCGCCACATCCAAGGGGTTGATCGTGCCTTCGCGGCTGAGCATCAGCGCCTGAGCATGCTGGGGATTGGCATAGGCATCCATCAGGGTGAAGGGCATGCCACCTCCACCTCCACCTCCTCCTCCTCCTCCTCCTCCTCCTCCTCCT
>CAYTZZ010000052.1:0-11918 GCA_964442645.1 uncultured Bordetella sp.
CCCGCATTGCCCGCAACACGCAGCTCATCATTCAGGAAGAAACCCACATCACCAATGTGATCGACCCCTGGGCCGGCAGCTACATGATGGAAAAGCTGACCCAGGACATGGCCGATGCGGCCTGGGCCATCATCGAAGAAGTCGAAGCCATGGGTGGCATGACCAAGGCCGTGGATTCAGGTTGGGCCAAGCTGAAAATTGAAGCGGCTGCGGCGCAAAAGCAAGCGCGCATCGATTCCGGCAAAGACGTGATTGTGGGTGTCAACAAGTACAAGTTGGCGAAAGAAGATCCCATCGACATCCTCGCCATTGACAACGTCAAAGTGCGCGACGGACAGATCGAGCGCTTGCAGCAAATTCGCGCCACGCGCAACGCCGCCGCGGTGCAAAAGGCGCTCGACGCCTTGACCGCCGCCGCTGAAAAAGGCGATGGCAATTTGCTGGACCTTTCCATTCAAGCCATTCGCTTGCGCGCCACCGTGGGCGAGGTGTCGGATGCGCTGGAGAAAGTTTTCGGGCGCCACCGCGCCGACACACAAAAGGTGACCGGTGTGTACGCTGCTGCTTACGACTCTGCCGAAGGCTGGGAACAGCTTAAAAAAGAAATTGCCGCCTTTGCCGATGCCCAAGGCCGTCGCCCCCGGGTGATGATCGCCAAGCTCGGCCAGGATGGCCATGACCGCGGCGCCAAAGTGGTGGCCACAGCCTATGCTGACCTGGGCTTCGATGTGGACATGGGGCCTTTGTTTCAGACGCCCGAGGAATGCGCACGCCAAGCCATTGAGAACGATGTGCACGCCGTCGGCGTTTCCACCCTGGCCGCAGGCCACAAAACCCTGGTGCCAGCGATCATTGCTGAACTGAAGAAGCAAGGCGCTGACGACATCATTGTGTTTGTGGGCGGCGTGATCCCGCGCCAGGACTACGAGTTTTTGTACGACGCTGGCGTCAAAGGCATTTACGGCCCGGGCACGCCCATTCCAGCCAGCGCCAAGGACGTGCTGGAGCAAATTCGCAAGGCCTTGGGCGCTGCCTGATCTAAGCCCAGAGCATGGCCGTGAGCACGCTGCCTTCCTCCGCACTGTTTGACGCCATCGTGCACGGCGGCGCGGCGGTGCAACGTCGCGGCATGGCCAAGGCCATCACATTGCTGGAGTCCACGCGCGCGGACCATCGCGAGCAAGCCGATGCTTTGCTCACGCAGTTGTTGTCCCAAACAGGCCGTTCGTTCCGCCTGGGCATCAGCGGCGTGCCAGGTGTTGGCAAAAGCACCTTCATTGAAGCTCTGGGCTTGTACTTGATCGCTCAGGGGCACCGCGTAGCCGTGTTGGCTGTGGACCCCTCGTCCAGCATTTCGGGCGGCTCGATCCTCGGTGACAAAACGCGCATGGCGCATTTGTCAGTCCACCCCCAAGCCTACATTCGTCCCAGTCCCAGCAGTGGCACCCTGGGCGGCGTGGCCGAGAAAACCCGCGAGTCCATGCTGGTCTGCGAGGCCGCAGGCTATGACGTCGTGATCGTTGAAACCGTGGGCGTGGGCCAAAGCGAAACTGCCGTGGCCAACATGACCGACATGTTTGTGTTGCTGCAATTGCCCAATGCCGGCGACGATTTGCAGGCCATCAAAAAAGGCGTGATGGAACTGGCCGATCTGGTGGTCATCAACAAAGCCGACATTGACGCTTCAGCCGCCACGCGAGCCGAAGCCCAAATCACCAGCGCCCTGCGCTTGCTGGGCATGCATGGCCATCCAGACCATGCCCACCATGTGGAGACGCTCTGGCATCCGCAAGTGGTGCAAATCAGCGCCTTGCTCAATCGCGGCGTGGATGCTTTCTGGGCCAAGGTCAGCGAATTTCGCGACCTGCAATCCCGCAACGGCAAACTGGCGGATCGTCGACAGCAGCAAGCCCTGTCGTGGATGTGGGAGCGCATCGACGCTGGCCTGAAACACGCTTTCAAGCAGCATGCCGCCGTGCGTGACCTGTTGCCTGGCCTCACGGCACAGGTTGCCAGCGGCCAGCTGCCGGCTTCTACCGCTGCAAGACAACTCCTTCAACTGGCCACCGTCATGGCGAGCAGCGATGCTGCGCGGTCATCTCACCTTGAGACCGCCGCGCCCGCTGGGCTCGCGGTGACGGTGAATACTTCATACCAACCCTAGAGAATCATCATGCATGACATCATTGAACAACTGGAAAAAAAGCGTGCCGCTGCTCGCCTGGGGGGCGGACAAAAGCGCATTGACGCGCAACACGCCAAAGGCAAGCTGACCGCCCGCGAGCGCATCGAGGTGCTGCTGGATGAGGGTACCTTTGAAGAATGGGACATGTTTGTCGAGCACCGTTGCACCGACTTCGGCATGGAAGACAACAAGATCCCGGGCGATGGCGTGGTCACAGGCTACGGCATGATCAATGGCCGCCTGGTGTTTGTGTTCAGCCAGGACTTCACCGTGTTTGGCGGCGCACTGTCCGAGCCGCATGCTGAAAAAATTTGCAAGATCATGGACCAGGCGATGAAGGTGGGCGCGCCCGTCATCGGCTTGAACGACTCTGGTGGCGCCCGCATTCAAGAAGGCGTGGCGTCGCTGGGCGGTTATGCCGAAGTCTTCCAGCGCAATGTGATGGCCAGCGGCGTGATTCCGCAAATCAGCATGATCATGGGGCCTTCCGCAGGCGGCGCGGTGTACTCGCCGGCCATGACCGATTTCATCTTCATGGTGAAAGACAGTTCCTACATGTTCGTGACCGGCCCGGAAGTGGTCAAGACCGTGACGCATGAAGAAGTCACCGCTGAAGAGTTGGGCGGGGCCCTGACCCACACCACCAAGAGCGGTGTGGCCGACATGTCGTTCGAGAACGACGTGGAAGCGCTGCTGATGCTGCGCCGCCTCTACAACTACCTGCCTTTGAACAACCGCGAAAAAGCGCCGGTGCGCCCCAGCGGCGATCCCACCGACCGCATGGACCTGAGCCTGGACACCTTGGTGCCAGACAACCCCAACAAGGCTTATGACATGAAAGAGCTCATCGTCAAAACCGTTGACGATGGAGACTTCTTCGAGTTGCAGCCCGAATACGCCAAAAACATCCTGATTGGTTTTGCCCGCATGGGCGGACAGACGGTGGGTATCGTGGCCAATCAACCGCTGGTGCTGGCTGGGTGTCTGGACATCAAGAGCTCGATCAAGGCCGCGCGCTTTGTGCGTTTTTGCGATGCCTTCAACATTCCTGTGGTGACCTTTGTCGACGTGCCTGGCTTCATGCCCGGCACCTCGCAAGAGTACGGCGGCATCATCAAGCATGGCGCCAAGCTGCTCTATGCCTATGCCGAGTGCACCGTGCCCAAAATCACCGTCATCACCCGCAAGGCCTATGGCGGGGCCTACGACGTGATGTCGTCCAAGCATTTGCGCGGCGACGTCAACTTCGCCTGGCCCAACGCTGAAATTGCGGTGATGGGCGCCAAGGGCGCGGTGGAAATTATTTTCCGTGAAGACAAGAACAATCCCCTCAAGCTTGCCGCCCGCGAAGCCGAGTACAAGGCCCGTTTCGCCAACCCGTTTGTGGCTGGCGCACGCGGCTTCATTGACGACGTGATCCAGCCGCACGAGACCCGCAAACGCATTTGCCGCTCGCTGGTCATGCTGAAAGACAAAAAGATCGACAACCCGTGGCGCAAGCACGGCAACATTCCGCTGTGAGCGCTGAGGAGAGACCGAACATGTTTACCAAAATCCTGATTGCCAACCGCGGCGAAATCGCTTGCCGTGTCATTGCCACCGCCCGCAAGATGGGCATCCAAACCGTTGCCGTTTACTCTGAAGCCGACCGCGAGGCGCGCCATGTGGCCTTGGCCGACGAGGCCGTGCTGTTGGGCCCTGCGCCCTCACGCGAGTCGTATCTGGTGGCCGACAAAATCATCGCAGCCTGCAAAGCCACGGGCGCACAAGCCGTGCACCCCGGCTATGGCTTCCTGAGCGAGAACGAAGACTTTGCCAGGCGCTGCGAGGAAGAGGGCATTGCCTTCATTGGCCCCAAGCACTATTCCATCGCGGCCATGGGCGACAAGATTGCCTCGAAGAAATTGGCCAACGAAGCCAAGGTCAACACCATTCCCGGCTACAACGACGCCATTGAAAGCGCGGAAAAAGCTGTCGAGATTGCCAAAGGCATTGGCTACCCCGTGATGATCAAGGCCTCTGCGGGCGGCGGCGGCAAAGGCCTGCGCGTGGCTTTCAATGACAAAGAGGCGTTTGAAGGCTTCACCTCTTGTCGCAATGAGGCGCGCAACAGCTTTGGCGATGACCGCGTGTTCATCGAAAAATACGTGGAAGAACCGCGCCACATTGAAATTCAGGTGCTGGGCGACGCGCACGGCAATGTGATTTATTTGAACGAGCGTGAATGTTCCATCCAGCGCCGTCACCAAAAAGTGATCGAGGAAGCGCCATCGCCTTTCATCAGCGATGCCACCCGCAAAGCCATGGGCGAGCAAGCCGTGGCCCTGGCCAAAGCCGTCAAGTACCAGAGTGCTGGCACAGTGGAATTTGTGGTCGGCAAAGACCAGAGCTTCTACTTCCTGGAGATGAACACCCGCCTGCAGGTGGAGCACCCTGTCACCGAATGCATCACCGGCCTGGACCTGGTGGAGATGATGATCCGGGTGGCGGCTGGCGAAAGGCTGCCCCTGACCCAAGCCGATGTCAAGCGCGAGGGCTGGGCGATCGAATGCCGCATCAACGCAGAAGACCCGTTCCGTAACTTCCTGCCCTCCACCGGACGCCTGGTGCGCTTTCAAACGCCAGAGCAGACGATGTTTCAGTCGGACACCACCCAGCTTCAAGGCGTGCGCGTGGACACGGGCGTCACGGAGGGTGGCGAGATCCCGATGTTCTATGACTCGATGATCGCCAAGCTGATCGTTCACGGCCGCGACCGCAACGAGGCCATTGCCAAAATGCGCGAAGCCCTGAACGGCTTTGTCATTCGCGGCATCAGTTCCAACATTCCCTTTCAGGCCGCTTTGCTGGCCCACCCCAAATTTGTCACGGGTGACTTCAACACCGGCTTCATTGCAGAGCATTACGGCCAGGGCTTCCGCGCCGAAGATGTGCCCCACAGCGACCCGAATTTCCTGGTGGCCTTGGCCGCCTTTGTGCGTCGCAAATCGCGTGAGCGTGCGGCTTCCTTGAGCGGTCAATTGCCGGGCTACGATGTAAAGGTGGGCCAGGAGTACACCGTCATTGAGCTCGGCCAAGCGGGCCAGCACCGCTACATAGACGTGCACGTGGATGATTACCCCAGCAAGCACGGCGTGGCGGTCATTCAGGTGGGCGACAAGCGCTACGCCATCGAGAGCCATTCGCGCTTGAACGACATTTGCATCACTGGCCATGTGAATGGCCAACCCTTCACGGCGCAAATTGAGCGCGGCACCTTGAAGAATCCGCTGGCGTTGCAAGTGCAACACAATGGCACGCGCATGGAGACCCTGGTGGTGTCGCGCCGCATGGCCGACCTGCACAAGCTGATGCCTTACAAGGCGCCGCCCGACCTGAGCCGCTTTGTGTTGTCGCCCATGCCCGGCTTGTTGGTCGATGTGGCTGTTCAGCCCGGGCAAAAAGTGCAAGCGGGCGAGCGTGTGGCTGTCATTGAGGCCATGAAGATGGAGAACGTCTTGTTCGCCGCCCAGGATGGCGTGGTGAAGAAGGTCGTGGCTGGCAAAGGCGAGTCGCTGACCGTGGACCAAGTCATTGTGGAGTTCGAATGAGCCAACGTCCTTTCAAAGTGCTGGGCATCCAGCAAATCGCCATCGGTGGCCCTGACAAAGGCCGTTTGCAAAAGCTCTGGGTCGAGATGTTCGGCTTGGAAGTGACCGGCACTTTTCGCAGTGAGCGCGAAAATGTGGACGAAGACATTTGCGCCATCGGATCCGGCCCCTTCAAGGTGGAAGTGGATTTGATGCAGCCGCTGGACCCCGAGAAAAAACCCGCCGTTCACACCACGCCGCTGAACCATGTGGGCTTGTGGATCGATGATTTGCCCGTCGCCGTGCAATGGCTGACTTCGCAAGGCGTGCGTTTTGCGCCCGGCGGCATCCGCAAGGGGGCGGCAGGTTTCGACATTTGCTTTGTCCATCCCAAAGGCAACGATGAATTGCCCATTGGGGGTGAGGGCGTCTTGATCGAGTTGGTGCAAGCACCTCCTGAAGTCGTTCAAGCCTTCAACGCCCTGGCCTCCCAATAAAGGGGTTCGTCACCGAAGCGATTTTGCGCGGGCGAGGGCGGCTTCGATGATGGCTTTTTTGCGGTCCACCGCAGTCACATCGTTGGCCGAGGTGTGGGTGTGACCGCTTATGTCCGCCAATTTGGCATGTGCCTTGGCCTGCAGTCGCTCATCATGTTCTTGGGCTTCCCGACTCAGTCGACGGCCGCGCGCCTCATAGCGCGTGCGCGCCAAGTCTGCTTGCGAGGCTGACCAAGCTTTCCACCCGGTTGCTTCACCACTGGCATTGTCAAGTCGAATGCAGTCCACGGGACAGACCGGAATGCAGAGCTCACAGCCCGTGCAATAGGTCTCGATGACGGTGTGCATGCGCTTGTGGGTTCCCACAATCGCATCGGTTGGGCAGGCTTTGATGCACAGCGTGCAACCAATGCAAGTGTCCTCTTCGATCCAGGCCACGGTTCGAGGCGCTTCCACGCCGTGGTCTGGATTCAGCGGCAAAACCGGTTGGCCGGTGATGCGGGCCAAGCGCTCAATGCCTTCCTGTCCACCCGGGGGACATTGATTGAGGGGCGCCTGCTGTTCAGCGATGGCCTGGGCGTAGGCCGCGCAATCAGGAAAGCCGCATCGCGTGCACTGGGTTTGCGGCAGCGCCGCCAACACCAGGTCGCGAAGGGCTTGTAGGCGCATCAAGCCCTGCGACGCGCCGCCGTCTTGCGAGCGGGCTTGGCAGCCACCGAGGCTTTTTTCGCTGCGACGCGCTTGGGCTTGACCGCCGCTTTGGCGGGCTTGGTCGTCTTGCCTTCGTGTTCCAGGATGAAAGCGCGAACGTGCGGGTACACCACCTCGCGCCAGCGACGGCCGCTGAAAATGCCATAGTGGCCCGCACCCTTGGCTTCCAGGTGATGGTGCTCACGGCGCACAATGCCTGTGCACAGGCTGTGAGCGGCTTCCGTTTGACCTGAACCCGAAATGTCGTCCAACTCACCTTCCACCGTCAGCAAGGCGGTGCGGGTGATGTCTTGCGGACGCACAAGCTCTAACTCGCCTTGGGGGTTGCGCACCTCCCAGGTGCCTTTGACCAGTTTGAACTCCTGGAAAACGGTTTGAATGGTTTCCAGGTAGTAGTCGGCGTCCATGTCCAGCACGGCGTTGTACTCATCGTAGAACTGACGGTGCGATTCGGCGCTGGAGTTGTCGCCCTTGATCAGGTCTTTGAAATAGTCGTAATGGCTCTTCAGGTGACGGTCCGGGTTCATGGCTACAAAACCAGTGTGCTGCAAGAAGCCAGGATAGACACGACGACCGGCCCCGGGGAAGTTCGAGGGCACGCGGTAAATCACATTGTTCTCAAACCAGTTGAAGCTCTTGTTCATGGCCAGGTTGTTGACCGCTGTGGGCGAGCGTGTGGCGTCGATGGGGCCGCCCATCATGGTCATGCTCAAAGGCGTTTGCTCGCCACGCGAGGCCATCAAGGACACGGCAGCCAGTACCGGCACCGTGGGCTGACAGACGCTCATCACATGGCAATGCCCATAGGTGGCTTGCAAATGGCGAATGAACTCTTGCACGTAGTTGACGTAGTCGTCCAGGTGGAACTCGCCGTCGGTGAGCGGCACCAACCGGGCATTTTTCCAGTCGGTGATGTAAACCTTGTGACCGGTCAGCATGGTTTTGACGGTGTCGCGCAACAAGGTCGCATAGTGGCCCGACAACGGCGCCACGATCAGCACCACGGGCTGCTCTTTGAGTTTGTTCAGAGTGGCGGCATCGTCACAGAAGCGCTTGAAGCGGCGCAGCTCGCAAAAAGGCTTGTCAATTTCCACGCGCTCGTGAATCGCCACATCTACACCGTCCACTGGCACGGACTGAATGCCGAAAGAGGGCTTTTCATAATCTTTGCCCAAGCGGTAAATCAGGTCGTAGGTGGCCGAAATGCGCTGCGAAATTTGCGATTGCCCCAAGGGCGACAGGGGGTTGCTGTACAGCTTGGAGGCTGCCTGTGCAAAGTCCGCGAAAGGCTCCATCAGTGAGCGTTGCGTTTCGTAGATCTGGTAAAGCATGGACGCGACCTTGATTCAAATATGTTGCAGTGCAATATAACAGCAGACTGGCGCGCAAATTGGAGTCCAGACACCAATTTGCGCGGGCCGATAGGCTTAGACGACCTTGGCAATCGATGCGCAAACATGCGCAATGTTCTTGCTGTTCAAGGCCGCCACGCACATGCGCCCGGTATCGGTGCCATACACCCCAAATTCGGTGCGCAGACGCACCATTTGGTCTTTGTTCAAGCCCGAGTAGCTGAACATGCCGATCTGGTCGGTGATGAAACGCATGTCCTGTTGAACACCGGCGGCCTTCAGCCCGTCCACCAGTTTCTGGCGCATGTCCTTGATGCGCACGCGCATCTCGCCCAGCTCTTTTTCCCACAGGGCGCGCAACTCGGGGTTGCTCAACACGGCGGCGACCACGGCGCCCCCATGGGTCGGAGGGTTGGAGTAATTGGTGCGAATGACAATCTTCAGTTGTGACAGGACGCGATCGGCTTCTCCTTTGTCAGCACACAAAACCGACAGGGCGCCGACGCGCTCACCGTACAGGCTGAAGCTCTTGGAAAAAGAGGTGGAGACCAGAAAATTCAAACCAGCGGCGACGAATTTAGCCACCACGGCGCCATCTTCTTGAATGCCATGGCCAAACCCTTGGTAGGCCATGTCCAAGAATGCGGTCAGGCCTTGTGCCTTCACGACTTGCACCACTTGGTCCCATTGTGCTGGGGTGATGTCATAGCCCGTGGGGTTGTGGCAGCAAGCATGCAGGACCACAATGGTGCCTGCAGGAGCCGCTTTCAGAGAGGCCAGCATGCCATCAAAGTTCACACCGCGTTTGTCAGCATCGTAGTAAGCATAGGTGTCCACGGTGAAGCCTGCTTGCGTGAACAACGCGCGATGGTTTTCCCAACTGGGGTCGCTGATCATCACTTTCGCTGTGGGTAACAGTTTTTTCAGGAAGTCGGCGCCAATTTTCAGACCGCCTGTGCCACCCAAGCCTTGGACGGTGGCCACACGGCCGCTTTTCACAGGCTCAGACTCCGGACCGAAGACCAGGCCTTTGACGGCGCTGTCGTAGGCTGCAATGCCGTCAATCGGCAGGTAACCGCGTGCCGTGGGCTTGTCCATCATGGCCTTTTCCGCTTGCTGAACACATTGCAGCAAGGGCAATTTGCCGTTGTCATCAAAATAAACGCCGACACCCAGGTTCACTTTGTGGGGGTTGGTGTCTGCGGCAAATTGCTCATTCAGTCCCAGGATGGGATCGCGGGGCGCCATCTGGACGCCAGTAAACATAGACATCGTCGGTCCTTGGAGGAGGGTCTTGTGAAGAAAAAAGCCGGGAAGAGCGCAGAGTGCGCTAGGCTACACGGTTCGCCGTGAATTTTAAGTCATGGCGCAGCCTGTTTTCCCCCTGTTTTGTTTGAGCGCCCATGACCCTCGTGCCAGTTGAAGTTGAAGCGCCCGCTCAAGGGCAGTTTGTCTCCTATCCGGGCTCGCCGTTTGAGCTTTACCAGCCCTATCCACCGGCGGGTGACCAGCCTGCGGCCATCGAGAAGCTGTCTGAAGGCTTACGTGACGGCGAAGTCTTTCAGACCTTGCTGGGGGTGACCGGGTCCGGCAAAACCTTCACCATGGCCAATGTGATCGCGCGCTTGGGGCGCCCCGCCATTGTGTTTGCGCCCAACAAGACCCTGGCAGCGCAGTTGTATTCGGAATTCCGGGAGTTTTTTCCGAAGAACGCCGTGGAGTATTTCGTCAGCTACTACGACTATTACCAGCCAGAAGCCTATGTGCCGCAACGCGACCTGTTCATTGAAAAGGACAGCGCCATCAACGAGCACATTGAGCAAATGCGCTTGTCCTGCACCAAGAGCATTCTGGAGCGGCGTGACGTCATCATCGTGGCCACCGTGTCGGCCATCTACGGCATCGGAGAGCCGGAGAGCTACCACCGCATGGTCATGACCTTGCGCACTGGTGACAAGCCAGGCCAGCGCGATCTGATTGCGCAATTGGTGCGCATGCAATACGCGCGCAATGACACCGAGTTTGGCCGGGGTTGTTTTCGGGTGCGTGGAGACACCATCGACGTGTTTCCGGCCGAGCACAGTGAAATGGCCATCCGCATTGAGCTCTTTGACGATGAAATCGAGTCCCTGCAATTGTTTGACCCCTTGACGGGTCGGGTGCGTCAAAAAATTCCGCGCTTCACGGTGTATCCCTCGAGCCACTACGTCACGCCGCGCGACCGTGTGCTTGCGGCGGTGGAAACCATCAAGGTGGAACTCTCGCAACGCCTGAAAGAGCTGGTGGGCATGGGCAAGCTGGTGGAAGCGCAACGCCTGGAGCAGCGCACGCGCTTTGACCTGGAAATGCTGAGCGAGGTCGGACATTGCAAGGGCATTGAAAACTACACCCGGCACTTGTCGGGTGCGGCACCCGGCGACCCGCCCAGTACGTTGACGGACTATTTGCCCAAAGACGCCATCATGTTTTTGGACGAAAGCCATGTGCTGATGGGCCAGTTTGGCGGCATGTACAACGGCGACCGGGCCCGCAAAACCACCCTGGTCGAATATGGGTTCCGTTTGCCCAGTGCCTTGGACAACCGACCCTTGAAGCTCGAAGAGTTTGAAAAGCGCATGCGCCAAGTGGTGTTTGTCTCGGCCACGCCCGCCGATTACGAAAAACGCCATGCCGGCCAGGTGGTCGAGCAATTGGTCAGGCCCACCGGCTTGGTCGATCCCGAGGTGGAAGTCCGTCCGGCCACACATCAGGTCGACGATGTCCTGGGAGAAATTCGCTTGCGTGTGGATCGCCATGAGCGTGTTCTGATCACCACCCTGACCAAGCGCATGGCCGAGCAATTGACAGACTATTTGGGTGACAACGGCGTCAAGGTCCGCTATTTGCACAGCGATGTCGACACCGTCGAGCGCGTTGAAATCTTGCGCGATTTGCGCTTGGGCACCTTTGATGTGCTGGTGGGCATCAACCTCTTGCGTGAAGGCATTGACTTGCCAGAAGTGACCCTGGTCGCCATCCTCGACGCCGACAAGGAAGGTTTCCTGCGCTCAGAGCGCAGCCTCATCCAAACCATAGGCCGTGCTGCGCGCAATCAACATGGCAAAGCCATCTTGTATGCCGACACCATGACCGAGTCAATGAAGAAAGCCATTGGCGAGACCGAAAGGCGCCGTGCCAAGCAGATCGCCCACAACCTCGAACGCGGCATTACCCCGCGCACGGTGGTCAAGCAGGTGAGGGACCTGATTGATGGGGTGTACAGCGAGAAAGCCGGACGCGAAGCGGAGCGTTTGGAGCAACAACGTATTCGCTTTGAGGACATGAGCGAGAAGGACATTGCCCGGGAAATCAAGCGGCTTGAAAAGCAAATGATGGAGCACGCGCGCAATCTGGAATTCGAGCAAGCCGCGCGCACCCGCGACGAATTGGCCAAACTCAGGCAACAGGCCTTCGGCGCCCCAGGCAAAGACAACCTCACCGCCGCTTGATCCCCCACCTTCGTCATTGCGAGGCCCCAAGGGGGCCGCGGCAATCCCTTCAGCGCACAGGGATCGCCGCGCTGCGCTCAATGGGATGGACGCTCCCACCTCTAACCGGCATCTAT
>CAYTZZ010000053.1:0-11560 GCA_964442645.1 uncultured Bordetella sp.
AGAGCACAAAGTCGCCCAAACTGATCTGCCCATCCACATAGAGGTCGATGAAGCGTTGGTCCACGCCTTCGTAGCGACCGCACAACAACACGGCCCCCTCCCCTTGCGCCCAGTGCTGAACGCGCGCGTGGTCCAGGCGCTCACCCAAGGGGGAGAACAGCCACAGCGGTGCCACGCTGCGGTCCTGCCCGCGGTCTGCCCGAATGGCGGCCAGGCAGAGCCGCAAAGGCTCCGCCAACATGACCATACCGGGCCCGCCGCCGAAAGGCCGGTCATCCACGCGCCGGTAGGGCCCATCCGCAAAGTCACGCGGGTTCCACAGCTTGACCTGGACCTGCCCCGACTCAAAGGCGCGGCGCGTCACGCCCAAGCTTAAAAAGGGCGTGAACAGGTCAGGGAAAAGGGTGATGACGTCAAAGCGCATGGTGGGGCCTCAATAGTCGGGCTGCCAGTCCACTGTGATGCGCCGGGCGGCCAAATCGACCTGATCGATGTAGGCGCTGACAAAAGGAATCATGCGCTCCTGCGGTTTGCCATCTTGCTCAAACGACAGGACCAGGACGGTTTGCGGGCCGGTGGCCATCAAGTCCTTGACCTGGCCCATCGGCAGGCCTTCGCGGTTGACCACGTCCAGACCCAGCAAATCGACCCAGTAATACTCGTCGTTGTCGGGCGTGGGAAAGCTGGCCCGAGAGACAAAAATGCGGGCACCGCGCAGCAACTCGGCCGCCGTGCGATCAGGCACCTCATGCGAAGAAGCCACCACGGTGTCGGAGTGCTCACGCGCCTCTTTGATGCGCAACAGCACCGTGCCGTCAAAGACCTTGGGGCCTTTTTCGGCCGGCTGCAAATACCAGCGCTTGGAAGAAAAAAGCGCTTCCGGAGAAGCGCTGTAGGGCAGGATCTTGAACCAGCCCTTGATGCCCCAGGCATCGGCAATGCGCCCCACCTCGATGGCGTCCGCTGGCAATTCAGCGGCTTCGAAGAGAGGCGTCATGCGAGGAAAATCAGGCTGCTTTCTTGGCGGCTTGCTTGATCAGGCGCTCCACGGTGGGAGAGGCCTGTGCGCCCACGCTTTTCCAGTAGGTCAGGCGGTCTTGGGCAATGCGCAAGCCCTCTTCGCTTGCCACGGCGATGGGGTTGTAAAAACCGATGCGCTCGATGAAGCGACCGTCACGGCGAACACGCTTGTCCGACACGACGATGTTGAAAAACGGACGGGCTTTGGAGCCGCCGCGAGAGAGTCGAATGACGACCATGGTTTATCCTTCGGGTGGTGAATTTTTTTCAACGTTTGAGACACGCGCAATGGCCACCCGGCCAGCGACACGCTGAAAAGCCTCTGATTATAGCGCGCATTCGGCCCATCGCCACCACCACCCCGTCATAGCGCAGCGCGGCGATCCCGCCCTGGTCAATACAAAGTAAAACTCAACCAATACGCCATGCCAGCGACAAACGCGCTGGCAGGAATGGTCAAAATCCAGGCCCAGATGATGTTGCCGGCCACACCCCAGCGCACTGCACTGGCGCGTTGCGTCGACCCCACGCCCACAATCGCGCCTGTGATGGTGTGCGTGGTCGACACCGGAATGCCCAAGGCTGTGGCCATGAACAAGGTCAAGGCGCCGCCCGTTTCAGCACAGAAGCCACCCACAGGCTTGAGCTTGGTGATTTTTTGGCCCATGGTTTTCACAATGCGCCAGCCCCCGAACATGGTGCCCAGGGCAATGGCGATGTAGCAAGAAATGATGGTCCAACCCGGTGGCGAGGCATCGGAGGCCGACGCATACCCCGTGGCAATCAGCAGCATCCAGATGATGCCGATGGTTTTCTGGGCGTCGTTGCCGCCATGGCCCAAGCTGTAAGCACTGGCGGACACCAGCTGCAGCCGGCGGAACCACTTGTCGACGCGCGAGGGGGTGGTGCGCCGGAACAGCCACGCCACCGCCACCATCATCAAAGAGCCCAACAGGAAACCCAGCAAGGGAGAAATGAAGATGAACGCCACCGTGCGCAAGACGCCCGAGGCAATCAAAGCACTCGCCCCGGCTTTGGCCAACACGGCCCCTACAATGCCGCCAATCAAGGCGTGCGAGGAGCTGCTGGGAATGCCGTAGTACCAGGTCACAATGTTCCAGGTGATGGCGCCGGTGAGCGCGCCAAACACCACGTGCGTGTCCACCACGCCCGGCATGACAATCCCCTTGCCCACCGTGGCCGCCACGCTCAGGTGGAATACAAAAATGGCGATCAGGTTGAAAAAAGCCGCAAACACCACGGCTTGCGCGGGCTTCAAAACACCCGTCGACACCACCGTGGCAATCGAGTTGGCCGCATCATGAAAACCGTTCATGAAGTCGAACGCCAGTGCCAGAAACACCAGCAGCATGACCACCCACAACGCAGTTTGAGCCGTATCCATTGGCAGCCCGGTGAACTTAGGAGTTCTCGAGGACGATGCCCTCGATCAGGTTGGCCACATCCTCGCACTTGTCGGTGATGGTTTCCAGCAACTCGTAAATGGCCTTGAGCTTGATCACTTCGCGCACATCGGGCTCTTCGCGGAACAGCTTGCTCATGGCGCTGCGCATGACGCGATCGGCATCGGATTCGAGCTTGTCGATCTCTTCGCAGGTCTTGAGCGCAGCCTCTGCCGTGGCAGGCTCGGCAATGCGGTCCAGCAACTTGACAGCGTCGCGCACACGCTCACAGCAACGCACCGACAGGTCGGTGAGGCGCGTGATTTCATCCGTCATGTGGTGCACGTCATACAAGGCCATGGTTTCCGCAGAGTCTTGGATCAGGTCTGCCACATCGTCCATGGTGTTGATCAGCGAGTGAATTTGCTCGCGGTCAATCGGGGTGATGAAGGTGCGGTGAATGGCGCGGTTGACCTCGTGGGTCACGCGATCCGCGGCTCGCTCCGCGTTGTCCACATCCTGGTTGTATTTTTCGCGCAGGTGGGCATCGTTGTAGTTTTGCACCAGTTCTGAGAACGCGCGCGCCGCTTCCACGATGCGGTCGGCATGTTGGTTGAACATCTCGAAAAAATTGCCCTCTCGGGGCAGCAACTTCCCAAACAACATGGGGAACTCCTGAATGTGACAAAACAGTGACGTTTTGATGTCAAGGCGGAGTGTACTCTGTGACAACCGCCAAAACCTCCGCCCATCCGCCATCGCGAGCGCAGCGCGGCGATCCCTTTGAGACCCAAAAGCTCAGAGTCGCTCAATACGCTGGTCAGACACGTCCGCCAGCATGGCATCGCTCACCCGCTCAGGACACACATCGCGCAAGGGGTGCAACACAAAGGCGCGGCTTGCCCAGCGCGGGTGTGGCAGCTGCAAACGGGGGCTGTGCATGCGCGCATCCCCGTAAAAAAGCAAGTCGAGGTCGAGCGTGCGAGGCGCATTCAGATAGGGGCGGTCGCGCCCCGCCGCAGCCTCCAGGCGCTGCAACAAACGCAGCAATTCCGGTGCCGTCAAGCGGGTTTGCAAGGTGGCCACGGCATTCACGTAATCAGGGCCGCTGGCCTCATGCGGGGCGGTTCGGTACATGGGGGACAAACGCAGGTCTTCGCAGCCCTCTGTGCTTGACAGCGCTTGTGCGGCAGCACGAACTTGCTGTGCAGCATCTCCCAGGTTCGCGCCCAAACCAATACAGGCCAAGACCCGCTCGCGCATGTCAGCCCTCGACGGCACCACCCGCGCCGTCTGCGCCAGCCCCCGGCTTGCGACGACGGCGACGGCGTTTGCGCGGGGCGTCGCCATCAGCCACAGCACCTTCTTCAGGCGTCGAAGCGTTCGCGGCGACGTCGCTGGATGAGGGCACACGCACCGTGCGCGGCACGCGCTGCGGCCGCTGGGTTTGCAGTCGCACTTGTTGCAACATGTCCTCGCGCGCCAGGTCATCGGCCAGGCTGAAGGTTTGCCACCAATCGGCCAAGTCCTCTTCCACCTCGCCAATGTCGGCACGCAAGCGCATGAAGTCGAAACCCGCACGAAAACGCGCCTGCATGACCAGGGTCATGGGCCCGCTGCCGGTACGCTTTTCAAAGCGGGGTTGCATCATCCAGATTTCGCGCATGTCGGCGCCAAGCTTGCCGCGCCCGGACACATCGCCGATGCGGGCATCGAAGACTTCGTCAATGGCTTCTTGCAAGGCGGGGAATGGGGGGACTTTGCCGCGGCGCTGATCCCAGGCTTCGCGCACGTCGGACCACAGCACACAGGCCAACAAAAAACTGGGCGCCACGGGCTTGCCCTCACCCACGCGCCGGTCGGTGTCTTGCAAAGCGGCTTGCACAAAGGGGTCGTCGCCACGCTCCACCACCACGTCCAACAGCGGGTAAATGCCCTTGGCCAGGCCCAGGCTACGCAATTGGGCAATGCTGGCCAGGGCATGGCCTGTCTGCAGCAGCTTGAGCATTTCATCGAACAAGCGGCTTTGCGGCACGTCGGCCAGCAAGCCGACCATTTTTTTCAGGGGGGCCGCGGTTTTGGTTTCCAGCTTGAAGCCCAGTGCTGACAGCTTGGCCGAGAAGCGCACCGCCCGAATGATGCGCACCGGGTCTTCGCGGTAGCGCGTGGCGGCGTCGCCAATCATGCGCAGTTGGCGTTTCTTGGCATCCTGGATGCCGCCGTGGTAGTCCACCACTTCGCCGGTGCGCGGGTTGTAATACATCGCATTGACACTGAAGTCGCGCCGCGCGGCGTCTTCTTCTTGCGGGCCCCAGACGTTGTCGCGCAGCACGCGACCGCTGGCGTCGACGGCATGTTTGACATCGGCCAGGGCGCGCTTGCTGGTGCGCTCATTGCCAGAAACCTGGGCAGCGTCGGCCGCATCAAGGTAGGCCCGAAAGGTCGAGACCTCGATCACTTCATGCTCACGGCCGCGGCCATAGACGACATGAACAATGCGAAAGCGCCGCCCGATGATGAAGGCGCGACGAAACAAGGCTTTGACCTGCTCAGGCGTGGCATTGGTGGCCACGTCGAAATCCTTGGGCCGCAGGCCCAGCAGCAAATCGCGCACGGCCCCGCCCACGATGTAAGCCTCATAACCGCGCTCTTGCAAGGTGCTCACCACATTCAACGCCCGCTCGTCCACCAAGGACGAATCAATGCCGTGAACCCGCGCCGGCACCAGCTGGCGCTTGCCCAGGGGGGGCTTTTTGCTGTCAGGCGCCTGGCCCATCAGCCGTTGGATGAAAGTTTTGATCATGAAGTTGCAAACAATTCGAGAATCGGCCAGCCACGCTTGTGGGCTTCGGCACGCAATACGGTATCTGGGTTGGTCGCCACAGGGTGGTTGACGCGGCTCAGCAGGGGCAAATCATTGGGAGAGTCGCTGTAAAAAGTGGTCTGAACCGATGTCCACGACAGGCCCCTGGCATCCAGCCATTGTTGCAGACGTTGCACCTTGCCCTCGCGCATGGAGGGCGTTCCTTCGATTTCTCCGGTGAACCACCCGTTGGCGTCTCGCTGCAGCTCAACGGCAATCAGCTCGGCAATGCCCAGCGCCTGCACGATGGGGCGGGTGACAAATTCGTTGGTGGCCGTGACCACCAACAAGTGGTCGCCGGCGGCGCGGTGACGCTCGATCAAGGCCAGCGCCTCGGGCCGAATGGCCGGACGGATGACCTCGGCCATGAACTGTGCATGGGCCGCATGGGCGGCCTCCGGGCCTTTCAAGCGAAAGGCCTCGGTCGCAAAGCGCACGTAATCGTGAATGTCCAGGCGCCCGGCCTGGTAATCTGCATAAAAAGCATCGTTGCGCTGGGCAAACGACACAGGATCGACCCAACCCATGCGGATGGTGAACTCGCCCCAGCTGTAGTCGGAGTCCAAGGGCAGCAGTGTGTGGTCGAGGTCAAACAGTGCGAGTTTCAAAGCGTCAAACCTCTTCCAGCATGGACTTGATCAAAGGGATGGTAATGGGGCGCTGGGTTTGCAAAGCGTACACATCCAAGGCGTCCAGCAACTGCACCAGGCTGCCCAGATCGCGGCTGAAGCGGTTCAAGATGAAATCCATGACCTCGTCCTTGAGGAAAACGCCTCGGTCTTCGGCATGTTGGCGCAAGACGGCTCGCCGCTGCGACTCGTCCAGCACATGAAGCTGGTACACATGGCCCCATCCCAATCGGGTTCGCAAATCCTCACGCAATGGCAAATCGCTGGGCGGTCGGTCGCCCGCTGCCAAAACCCAACGCTGTCGCCCATCCACAGGGGCTGTGGCGTTCACAAACCAGTTGAACGCCATGTGCTGCTGCACGGCGCTGTAAGCCTGCACATCATCAAACAACACCACTTGCCAGCTGGCGTCAAAGCCCTTTGGCTCGGCCATGGTCGCATCAAGCCACCCGACGCGGGTCCCCTGAACCTGCAAGGCTTGGGCCACGGCGCGCAACAAATGCGTCTTGCCACTGCCCGATTCGCCCCAGAGGTAGGTCGGCACGGGGGATCGCAGCTCATTGCCCACCCACAAGCGAAGGTGCTGGCATACGTCCTCATTGGGCCCCGGGAAAAAGTTTTGCAGGGTCGGCCCCGAGGCCAAGCCCATGTCAAGAACGATTTGTTTCATGGCCTGTGGGACGCTCACCGATACAAGGGGCTGGCCATGTACTGCTGCTTCAGGCGCCGCAAGGCCACCAACAACACGGCACTGGCGGGCAAGGCCACCAGCACACCGACGAAGCCCAGCAATTGGCCAAAAGCCAACAACGCAAAGATCACGGCCAGCGGGTGCAGGCCAATGCGTTCTCCCACCCAGCGAGGCGTGAGCACAAAACTTTCCAGCACCTGGCCGGCGCCATAAACCAGGGCCACCACGCCCAAGGCCTGCAAAGGCTCGAATTGCAGCACGGCCGCCAGCAAAGCCAGCAGCAAGCCCAAGCCAAAGCCCAGGTAAGGAATGAAGATCGCCAAGCCGGTGAAAACGCCGATCGGCAATGCCAAGTCGAGGCCGCACAAACGCAAGGCAATGCTGTAGTAAATCGCCAAGGCCAGCATCACAGAGAGTTGCCCGCGCAAGTACTGGCCTAGCACCGCATCGGCTTCGAGCATGAAGCCATCCACGGGCGCACGCCAGCGAAGCGGAACCCACTCGCGCAACAAAGCCACGAAACGGTCCCAGTCCGCCAAGAGGTAAAACAGCACCACCGGGATGAGCACGGCGTTGCCAATCAAGGTCAGCGCCATGCTGCCGCCCATGCGCAAGGAGGACAACAGCGTGGTCAACACCTGGTCCATCGAGCCGTCAAAGTGCTGCATCAAAAAGGTCTTGAAACTGGCCACATCCAGCCGGGTTTGCACCCCCCAGTGTTGCAGCATGGGGGCCAGCCAGGCATCCAGCCGCTGCAATTGCAAGGGCAACTGCTCGCGCAACAAGGGCAGCTCTTTCAACAAAATGGGAATCAGCAAGGTCAGCAGCGCCAGCGCGACCAGCAAAAAAACACATTCCACAAGAAGGACGCAGACCAGTCGCGGCACATACCCGCCCGCGACACGGTGCAAGCCGCCCACCAAGGGGCTCAAGGCATAAGCCAACACGGCCCCCACCACAAAGGGCATGAGCACCGGCCCCAACCCCATCAGCACCCAGACGCAAACCGCAAAAATGCCCAGCCAGGCGGCGGCCCGTTGCTGAGTGGGGGTGAATTGCATACAGGTGGTGAATGGGCAGAACTTAGAATCTCCTGATTCTATCGGCGCAGCCCTTGTTGCGCCCACCCCCTTCCCTGCACAGACCTCTTGCCATGAACAAGCCCCTCTCGTACAAAGACGCTGGCGTCGACATTGACGCCGGTGACGCCCTGGTGGAGCGCATCAAGCCACTCGCCAAAAAAACCCTGCGCGAGGGCGTGCTGGCAGGCATTGGCGGCTTTGGCGCCTTGTTCGAAGTGCCCAAGCGTTACCAAGAGCCTGTGTTGGTCAGCGGAACCGACGGTGTGGGCACCAAACTGAAGCTGGCTTTTGAGTGGAACATGCACGACACCGTCGGCATTGACCTGGTGGCCATGAGCGTCAACGACGTGCTGGTGCAAGGCGCCGAGCCCCTGTTTTTCCTGGACTACTTCGCTTGCGGCAAGCTCGATGTGGACACCGCCGCCGCCGTGGTCGGCGGCATTGCCAAAGGCTGCGAGCTCTCAGGCTGTGCGCTCATCGGCGGCGAAACCGCTGAAATGCCGGGCATGTACCCTGACGGCGAATACGATCTGGCTGGTTTTGCGGTTGGCGTGGTGGAAAAGTCCAAAATCCTCACCGGTCAGCAAGTGCAAGCGGGCGATGTGGTGCTGGGCCTGGCCTCGAGTGGCGTGCACTCCAATGGCTTTTCCTTGGTGCGCAAAATCATTGACCGCGCTGGCGCCGACCTGCCCGCACAACTCGATGGCCAGCCCTTCAAGCAAGCCATCATGGCGCCGACGCGCTTGTATGTGAAATCGGTCTTGGCTGCCCTGGCCCAGCACCCCATCAAGGCCTTGGCCCACATCACGGGTGGTGGCTTGCTGGAGAACATTCCGCGGGTCCTGCCCGATGACATGGGCGCCCGCCTTGTCAAAGGCAGCTGGCCGCAAACCGAGTTGTTCGACTGGCTGCAAAAAACCGCCGGCATCGATGACCTGGAAATGAACCGCACCTTCAACCACGGCATTGGCATGGTGGTGGTCATCGCCGCCGAGCAGGCCGAGACTTGCGCCAAAACCTTGCGCCAGCTGGGCGAGAAGGTTTACGACATCGGTCGCATTCAGCCCCGCGACAACCGCCCTGCCGTCACCGTCGACTGACCCCCCGTCGTTGCGAGGCCCCACGGGCCGCGGCAACCTCTCTGCGGCGCGAGATCGCCGCGCTTCGCTCGCGATGACGGAGGAGTGGCTTAGGGCCTTGGCTCAGGCAACAAAATGTCGAGCCTGTCTTGCACCGCCTTGAGACGCGGTGCATCGCCTTGCGAACGGTAGATTTCTTGCAAATTGCGCAACATGCGCGCAATGATTTCTCGCGGCGTGGCTGCACGCAGATAATGCATCAGCAAATCATCGGGCGCGGTCAGGCTGCGTGGCAAGCCACCTGGCGTGCGCAAAGGTTGCAAGCGTTCCAGCAGGTCTTCCCGCGACAAGGACTCACCGGTAAAAGGATCCAGAATGACCTGGCCTTGGTGTGGCTCGGGCAACTGAACTTTGGCTAAAAAATGGCCTGGAAAGCCCACCCCTTGGGCTCGCAAACCCACCGCCGCAGCCAACTCCAACCAGAGTACGGCCAAGCTGATGGGGATGCCGCGCCGTGTGCGCAAGACCACGTTCAAAAAGCTGTTGTCGGGGTCGTAATAGTCGTTGACGTTGCCGGAAAAACCCAAGTCACCGTAAAAGAAACGGTTGAGGACGCGAAGCTTTTCCAGATCGTCGCCCACGCCGGCCAAACGGCGCTTGAGGCGCGATTGCACCTGGTCCATGTCGCCCAGCACTTGCTGGATGTCGAGCTCGGGGTAATCGTCTTGCGCCAGGCTGGCGGCCGCTTCCAGTAAAGGAAAGCCTGCATCGCTGTGCACCAGCGATCGAAAATACGCCAGCGCCGTCGGAATTTCAAGTTTGAAGTCCATGGTCTGGATGATGCCTTCAACGGCGCAACAGCGCTCGAAGTTTCAGACCGACCCCATACAGTGTGGCGAAATACCCCAGGGCACTGAGCAGCAGCACGGCCGCCATCAGGCCCACGCGCTGCCAGGGCGTTTGCTGCAAGCCTGTCCAATCCCAATGGCCGGCCACCCACCACAGACCCACCCCGAGCAGGGCACTGGCCACAGACACTTGCGCCAGGAAACGCCCCCACCCCGACAAAGGCTGGTAGCGGCCCTGCTTGCGCAAACCCAGCCACAACCAAGCCGCATTGACCAAGGCGCCCAGGCCGATGGCCAAGGCCAGCCCGGCATGAGCGAAGAGCGGGACCAGCACCAGGTTCAACAACTGCGTCAGCAGCAGCACCACCACCGCAATCTTCACAGGGGTGCGCACATCCTGGCTGGCGTAAAAGCCCGGCGCCAGCACCTTGATGGCCACCAGGCCCAGCAAGCCCAGGCCGTAGCCCATCAAGGCGGCGGTGGTCTGCGCCACATCTTGGGCGGTGAAGGCGCCATAGTGGTACAACACGGCCACCAAGGGCTTGGCAAACACCAGCAGGGCCACAGCACAAGGCAAAGCCAACAAGACCACGATGCGCAGCCCCCAATCGAGCATGGCCGAGTAGCGCTCAGCGTCTTCGCTGGCTTTGGCGGCGGCCAATTGCGGCATCAGCACCACGGCCAAAGCGACCCCGAGCAAGGCGGTGGGAAACTCCATCAAACGGTCGGCGTAGCTCAGCCAACTGACGCTGCCCGGGGTCAGGTGCGAAGCCACCTGGGTATTGATCAGCAAGGAGATTTGCGCCACGCTGACCCCCAGCAGGGCCGGCGCCATCAACTTCAAAATGCGCTGGGTACCGGGGTCTTGCAAAGCTTCGCGACAAGCCCCAAAAGACACGCCAATGCGCGGCAACAACCCGAGCCGCCACAGCGCGGGCAATTGCACGCCCAATTGCAAAGCACCGCCCAGCATGACCCCGGCGGCCAAGGCATAGATGGGCGGCCAGCCCCAGGCCTGAAACTGAGGGGCGCCAAAATAGGCTGCCCCAATCATGGTCACGTTCAGCAAGACCGGGGTGGCGGCGGGCACCGCAAATTTTTTCCAGGTGTTCAAAATGCCTGCGGCCAACGCCACCAGGGACATGAAGGCAATGTAAGGAAACATCCAGCGGGTCATGAAAACCGCCGCTTCCATGCCACCGGCCGACTGTTTCAAGCCACTGGCCATGACCCACACCAGCCACGGCGCGGCCGCCACGCCCAGGGCCGAGGTGAGGAGCAAAGTCCAAAAAAGAAGGGTGGCCACCCGGTCAATCAGGTGGCGAGTGGCCTCGGTGCCGTGCTGCGCCCGGCTGGCGGCCAGCACTGGCACAAAAGCCTGGCTGAAGGCCCCTTCGGCAAACAGCCGGCGAAACAGGTTGGGAATGCGAAACGCCACATTGAAGGCGTCGGTGAGCGCGCTGGCGCCAAAGGTGGACGCGATCAGCAACTCGCGAGCCAGGCCGGTGATGCGCGAGGCCAGGGTCAGCAAAGAGACGATCGAGGCGGATTTGAAAAGGCTCACGCAGGGAGTGTAGCCAGAATTTGCTACAATGGTGGGCTTTGCTGACATCATCCACAGACACAAGGAAACCAACATGGCCTCTGGAAAACCCAAGAAAAAGAACCCGCGCCTGGCGTCGGGCCGCAAACGCGCACGTCAAGACGTCAAGCTGAACGCTGCCAACACGTCTTTGCGCTCCAAATACCGTACCGCTGTGAAGAACGTCGAGAAAGCTGTTGCCTCTGGCGACAAGGCCAAGGCCACCGACCTCTTTGCCAAGATGCAAGCCGTGGTGGACACCGTGGCCGACAAAGGCATCTTCCACAAGAACAAAGCCGCTCGCGACAAGAGCCGCCTCTCTGCCAAGGTGAAAGCCCTGGCCACCGCCGCCTGATCTTCAGG
>CAYTZZ010000054.1:0-11531 GCA_964442645.1 uncultured Bordetella sp.
CCGCTGACCTCTTGCATGCCATGCAAGCGCTCTCCCAGCTGAGCTATACCCCCGTTTGGGCGTCGAGAAAAAGATTGTAACCTATTTTTCAGGCTTTTGCCAAGCGGCTCAAAACCATTTCGCGATGGCTCAGCGCCAGCACCGCATCCAGCGAGGGTGTTTGGGCTGTGCCCATCACCAACACGCGCACCGGCATGGCCAGTTGCGGCATTTTCAAGCCCGTGGCCGCCAGGACCTCTTTGATGACCGCCGCAATGGAGGCTTTGTCCCAGGCAACACTTTGCAAACGCTCGCTCAGCATGGCCAAAGCAGGTTTGACCGCTGGCGTGACATGCTGTGACAACTCTTCAGCAGAAGCCTGCACGTCACCATAGAAAGCAGCGACCCAATTCGCCAACACCACCAGAGTGTCGCATCGGTCTTTGAAGAGTGCGCAAATGGGCACCAGGCGCTCATCGGGCGTGACGCCCTGCTGCGCCAGGAAGGGCGTGAGCGCCAAGGCCAGGGCCTCATCGGGCATGGCCTTCAAATGCTGGGCATTCACCCAGCGCAGCTTGGCATCGTCAAACTGCGCGGCACTGCGGCCCAGATGGTCGAGGTTGAACCACGCCAAAAATTGTTCGCGGCTGAAAATTTCATCGTCGCCATGGCTCCAGCCCAAACGCGCCAGGTAGTTCACCATGGCCTCGGGCAAATAGCCTTCGTCGCGGTACTGGGTGACGGGCTTGGCGCCGTTGCGCTTGCTCATCTTCTCGCCCTGCTCGTTGAGCACGGTGGGCAAGTGCGCGTACACCGGCGGCTCATGGCCCAAGGCGCGGAAGATGTTGATTTGCCGCGGCGTGTTGTTCACATGGTCGTCACCACGAATCACATGGGTGATGCGCATGTCGATGTCATCCACCACCACGCAGAAGTTGTAGGTGGGCGTGCCGTCGGGGCGCGCGATGACCAAGTCGTCGAGCTCGTGGTTGCTGATTTCAATGCGGCCTTTGACCTTGTCGTCCCAGGCCACCACGCCATCGATGGGGTTGCGAAACCGAAGCACAGGCTGCACGCCGGGGGGAATGTCGGGCAAGGTCTTGCCGGGCTCGGGGCGCCAGGTGCCGTCGTAGCGCGGCTTTTCTTTGGCGGCCATCTGGCGCTCACGCAAAGCATCGAGTTCGGCCACGCTCATGTAACAGGGGTAAACATGGCCTGCAGCCTGCAACTCTGCCAGCACTTGCTTGTAGCGCTCGATGCGCTGCATTTGGTAGAACGGGCCTTCGTCCGGGTCCATGCCGAGCCAGCGCATGCCTTCCAGAATGACGTCCACCGCGGCTTGGGTGGAGCGGTCCAGGTCGGTGTCTTCAATGCGCAAAATGAAGGTGCCACCGGTGGCGCGCGCAAAGGCCCAAGGGTACAGAGCCGAGCGGATGTTGCCCAGGTGAATGAAGCCCGTCGGCGACGGGGCAAAGCGGGTGCGAACAGCGGTCATGTGCTTACAGTGTGTCCAGGCCGCGCGACAAGTCGGCCTTCAAATCGTCAAGGTGCTCGAGGCCCACGGCCACGCGAATCAGGTGCTGCTGAATGCCAGCGGCCAGGCGTTGTTCTTCGGTCAAGCGGCCATGCGAGGTGCTGGCCGGTTGGGTGATGATGGTTTTCACATCGCCCAGGTTGGCGGTGACCGACATCAGCTGCGTGCTGTCGATCACATGCCAGGCATTGCGGCGCCCCACTTCCGGTGTGTCACCGAACACGTCAAACGACACCACCGCCCCGCCCTGGCCCGATTGCTGCGCCATGGCCAAAGCATGCTGCGGATGGCTGGGCAAGCCCGGGTAATAAACGCGGGCCACGCGGGGGTGCGACTCGAGCCAGCGCGCCAGTTCCAGCGCGCGCTGAGACTGCGCCTCCATGCGAATGCCCAAGGTCTCCAGGCCCTTGAGCACCACCCAGGCATTGAACGGTGACAGGCTCATGCCGGCACTGCGCATGACCGGGATGAACTTCTCGCGCACCATGGCCTCGCTGGCGCACAAGGCGCCGGCAATCACGCGGCCCTGGCCGTCCAGGTATTTGGTGCCCGAGTGCACCACCACGTCTGCGCCCAAGGCGATGGGCTTTTGCAAGGCCGGCGTGCAGAAACAGTTGTCGACGGCCAGCACAGCGCCACCCGCATGGGCAATGTCAGCCAGCACGCGAATGTCACACACTTCGGTCAAAGGGTTGGTGGGTGTTTCGGCGAACAACAGCTTGGTGTTGGGCTGCATGGCCCGGTACCATTCGTCGGGGTCGGTTTGGCTGACAAAGGTGGTCTGAACGCCAAACTTGCCAAACTCAGAACCAATCAGTTTCAGGGTCGAGCCAAAGACCGAGCGCGAGCACACCACATGGTCGCCGCTCTTGAGCAAGCCCATGCACAGCAACAGCACCGCAGCCATGCCGCTGGCCGTGCCAATGCAGGCTTCGGCGCCCTCGAGTGCGGCCAGGCGCTTTTCCATGCTGGCCACCGTGGGGTTGGTAAAGCGTGAGTAGATGTAGCCTTCTTCCTCACCGGCAAAACGGCGCGCGGCGGTTTCGCAATCGGGCTGGGTGAAGCTGGAGGTGATGAACAAGGCCTCGGAGTTTTCACCGTACTGGGTTTTGTCCACGGCTGCGCGAACGGCCAGGGTGTCGAGGTGCAGGCCTTGCGGCAAATCGGTTTTCTTGGAGCTCATGAAGGGGCCATCAATCAGCAGTGTTGGGCAAGGCCAGGCGCGAGTTGTCGTCCTCGCCTTCTTCTTGTCCGACGCGGTTTTGGTTCAAACGGACGATGTCTTCCAGGGACACGTCGCCCGTCACATACTGGCCATCGAAGCAAGAAGCATCAAAGCCATCGAGCTTGGGCGAGCCGTTCAGTGCCGCTTGGCGAACGGCCAGCTTCATGGCGTCCACGTCCTGGTAAATCAGGGCATCGCAGCCAATCAACTCGCGCACTTCTTCGACCGTGCGGTCGTGCGCCACCAATTCTGTGGGCGTGGGCATGTCAATGCCGTACACATTGGGAAAGCGCACCGGCGGCGCCGCGCTGGCCATGTACACCCGGCGGGCGCCGGCGTCGCGCGCCATTTGCACGATCTCGCGGCTGGTGGTGCCGCGCACGATGGAGTCATCGACCAGCAGCACATTGCGGCCTTTGAACTCGCTGGCAATGACGTTCAGTTTTTGGCGCACCGAGCGCTTGCGCACACCCTGCCCCGGCATGATGAAGGTGCGGCCCACATAACGGTTTTTCACAAAGCCTTCGCGGTAAGGCTTGCCCAGCAAGTGGGCCAATTGTGTGGCGCTGGGACGGCTCGATTCCGGAATAGGAATGACCACATCGATGTCTTGCGGCGGCACGGTGGAGATGACGCGCTTGGCCAGGGTTTCACCCAAATTCAGGCGGGCTTGGTACACCGACATGCCATCGAGTGTGGAGTCGGGGCGCGCCAGGTAAACGAATTCGAAAATGCAAGGGTTCAGGCTGGGCTTGTCAGCGCATTGCTGCGCATGGACCTGGCCAGCCAAATCGATGAACACAGCTTCGCCGGGCGCGATGTCGCGCTCGAACACATGGCCCGTGCCTTCCAGGGCCACCGACTCGCTGCCCACCATGACCGTGCCGTCTTTGCCACGGCCCATGCACAAGGGTCGAATGCCATAGGGGTCACGAAACGCCAGCAAGCCGTGCCCGGCAATCAGGGCAATCACCGCATAAGAGCCGCGAATGCGCTGGTGCACGCCGCGCACGGCGGCAAACACATCTTGCGGCGCCAGCGGCAAGCCACGGGTTGTTTTTTCCAGCTCATGCGCCAGCACATTGAGCAGCACTTCCGAGTCGCTCTCGGTGTTGATGTGGCGGTGGTCGGTGGAGAACAGCTCGGCCTTCAAGGCCTGGGCATTGGTCAGGTTGCCGTTGTGCACCAGCACCAGGCCGAAAGGCGCATTTACATAAAACGGTTGCGCCTCTTCTTCGCTGTAGGCATTGCCCGCTGTGGGGTAGCGCACCTGACCCAAACCGGTGGGGCCAGGCAAGGCGCGCATGTTGCGGGTGCGAAACACATCGCGCACCATGCCCTTGGCCTTGTGCATGAAAAACTTGCGGTCGAGCTGGGTCACGATGCCAGCGGCATCTTGCCCCCGGTGCTGCAACAGCAACAGGGCGTCATAGATCAACTGGTTCACAGGTGCGTTGCTGACAACGCCGACGATTCCACACATTTAGGGGAGGTACTTTCCAAAATCAGCCGGCAGCACCGGTTTCAAAAAATGCAACAACTGCGTCAACGCACGGGCGCCTTCAGACTGCCGCCAAGTGGCGGTGTCTTGCATTGGCGTCATGCCAGCAATCACTGTGAAGACCAGCAACACAGTGACACCGCGCAAGGTGCCAAAGACAGCCCCCAGCAAACGGTCCAAAATGCCCAGGCCCACTGCGGCCACCAACTTTTGCAACACCCATCCGGACACAGCGGTCAGCACCAGCACGGCGATGAACACCACCACAAACCCCGCCAGGTAACGCAAGCCCTCGCTGGCGCCTTCCATGGGAATGCGTTGCCCCACCTCGGGCGCGAACATCTGCGCCAGCAAGAAGCCTGCAATCCAGCCCGCCAGGGACAGCACTTCACGCACCAGCCCCCGCCAAGCCCCCAACAGCATGGACGCCGTCAGAATGGCCAGCAGGATCCAGTCCAGTGCAGCCATGGAATCAGAACGTCAAAAGGGTGGCTTGCAATTGCAGGCCCTTGGCCTTGGCCAAGGCTTTTTCGGCTTCTGCTTTGTCGGTGTACGGGCCCATGCGCACGCGCGTGCGCTTGCCTTCTTTGGTGTCTGCTTGTTGTGTGTAGGTTTTCAGGCCGGCTTTTTCGAGCTTGGCCCGCACTTCGCGCACCTTGGCATCTTCTGCATAAGCACCGACTTGAACCACGAAGCGCGGGCTGGCGGCGTCTTTGGCGGCAGGTGGCGCTTCTTTGCCCTGCGCGGTTGCAGTCGGCGCAGCGACAGGCGCCACAACAGGCGCGGCAACAGGTGCGACGTCTTTGGCGGCAGGCGCCGTTGCCACCACTTCTTCTTTGGGCCCCAAACCACCCGCTGGGGAAAGCTCAGCGGGCTTGGCATCGGTCTCGTTGGGCGCTTTGACCAGTGCCGGCGGCACAGCGCCCGGCGACACTTTGTTTTTATCGGGAATATCGATGGGGATGTCCACCGAAATGGGTCGCGGCTGGGTGTCAAACAGCAAAGGGAAACCCACCACGGCCAAAACCACCAGCACCGCCGCGCCCATCAGGCGCTGGCGTGCCCGACGCCGTAAGGCTTCAAGGCTCTCTGCGGGCGAGGCACTGGCCAGCGCTTCATCGCTGCCCACCCGACCCGGCAATCGAAATTTGAAAAAAGCCATGAACTTAAGTATTCAGATGAGGCGCATCCAGACGG
Source organism: uncultured Bordetella sp. (assembly GCA_964442645.1). Classification (GTDB taxonomy): domain Bacteria; phylum Pseudomonadota; class Gammaproteobacteria; order Burkholderiales; family Burkholderiaceae_C; genus Limnohabitans. The sequence goes on from CAYTZZ010000054.1 coordinate 5,437, forward strand.
GGAATTCCCCCTTCGAGAATGCCACCCACCGTGTAGAAGGAGCCGAAGACAACGATTCTATCAGCGGGGTCTGCCGCAGCCACGGCGGCCTGAAGTGCCGCTTGCGGATTGGCATGGCAGGAGACACGCGCGTCGGCTCGCAATTCCAAAGCTTGCCAGGCCTGCTTCAAATTTTCCGCAGGCGAGGCACGCGGCGTGGGCAGGTCGGTGAAATACCAGGCGTCGGCCAACGGCGCGATGCGCGCCAGCATGGGCGCCACGTCTTTGTCGGCCATGGCGCCCATCACCAGATGGGTGCAGGGGTAGTAGCCCATGGCGTCCAGATTTTCTGCCAGCACGGCCACCGCATGCGCGTTGTGCGCCACATCCAGCACCAAAGCGGGTTGCCCCGGCACAATTTGAAAACGCCCAGGCAAGGAGACCATGGCCAAGCCATTGCGCACCGCTTGTGCGGTCACCGGAATGCGTGCGCGCAAAGACTCGAGCGCGGCCAAGGCGCCCGAGGCATTCATCAACTGGTTGGCGCCGCGCAATGCCGGATACGCCAAGCCGCTGTAGCGGCGGCCGCGGCCGCTCCAGGACCATTGCTGCTTGTCGCCGGCGTAGTTGAAGTCATGCCCCATGCGCCATAAATCTGCGCCAATCTCCAGTGCACGGTCGAGCACGCTTTGCGGGGGCACTGGGTCGCTGACGATGGCCGGGCGGCCGGTGCGAAAGATACCAGCCTTCTCTCGCCCAATGGTCTCGCGGTCGTTGCCCAAAAAAGCCATGTGGTCCAGGTCGACACTGGTCACGATGGCACAGTCAGGGTCGATGACGTTCACCGCATCCAGCCGACCGCCCAACCCTATTTCCAAAATGACGGCATCGAGTGGCTGATCCGCCAGCAAGCTGAGGATGGCCAAGGTGGTGAATTCAAAATACGTGAGAGATACCTCGCCGCGCGCCTGTGCCACGCGCTCAAAATGCGGCACCAGTGCCTCGGGCGCAACGATCTCGCCCGCCACCCGGCAACGCTCTTCAAAGTTCACCAGGTGCGGCGAGGTGTACACGCCTGTGCGGTACCCTGCCTCGAGCAAGATGGCTTCCAGCATGGCACAGGTCGAGCCTTTGCCATTGGTGCCGGCCACCGTGATCACCGGGGCTTCAAACTTCAAAGCCAGGCGTTCGGCCACGGCCTGAACACGGTCCAAGCCCATGTCAATGGCCACAGGGTGCAGGCGCTCGCAATGGGCAAGCCAGTCGTCTAGGTTCATGGTGGAATTGTCGCCGAGTCTGCAAACCCACGCAGAAATCAGGCATCATTACCGCATGAAAAAACCTGCAACCCATGTCTATGGCATTCCCAATTGCGGCAGCGTGAAGAAAGTTCGCGTCTGGCTGGAAGACCAAGGCCACGCTTATCAATTTCACGACTTCAAAAAAGAAGGCGTCGATCCCACAGCGCTGGACCATTGGTTGAGCCAGGTCACTTGGGAAACGCTGGTCAATCGCAAGGGCACAACCTGGCGCCAACTCGATGCCAGCGTGCAAGCCAAGGTGAGCGATGCGGCCAGCGCGCGCAGCCTGATGTTGGCCCACCCCAGTGTCATCAAGCGGCCGGTGCTGGTAGCGGGCGGCGACGGCCAAGTGACAGTTGGCGTCAACGAAGAAGCTTGGTCCCGCGTTGTGACCTGATACCCGACACATGCATGAATGACTTGAAAATCCTCACGATGAAAACCTTTGCTCTTTCGCTCACCGTTGTTTCCGTGGCGCTATCGGTCGGCGCCAACGTGCAAGCCCAAGAGGTGGGCCGCGTCATTTCCAGCACCCCCGTCATCCAGCAAGTGGCTGTGCCACGCCAAGTCTGTACCCAGTCACAGGTGGTTTCCCCGGGCCAAAAATCCGGTGCCGGTGCGGCCATGGGTGCCATTGCCGGTGGCGCCATTGGCAACAGCATGGGCCAAGGCTCAGGCCGTGCGGCCGCCACCATGCTGGGCCTTTTTGGCGGCGCCATTCTGGGCGACAAGGTCGAAGGTGCCCCGGCTCCCGAAGTGCGCAATGTCCAAAACTGCACCAACCAGGTTTTCTATGAAAACCGCACTGCAGGCTACAACGTGGTCTACGAGTTCGCAGGCAAGCAGTACACCGTGCAAATGCCTTCCGACCCCGGCCCCACAGTTCGCTTGCAAATCACGCCCATGGTGCCGCCGCCATCGGCCACTCCGGTCACCATGCCCCCCGCAGTTTTGCCCATGCCCATGGCACCTGCAGGTGTGCCCCCTCTGGGTTCTGCTCCGCAAAGCTGATCGCTTTCAGTCTTTCAGCCCTGAGGGCGCCATGTACTCACCGCATGGCGCCCTTTTCTTTTGTGCCTACAGCCTGCGTGTGTCCTAGAATTGAGGGTTTCCATACGACACACTCATCATGACGAAAGCAACACAAGCCGCCAAGTCCGGCAACGGCCCGAAACGCGTGGTCCTGGCCTACTCGGGTGGCCTCGACACCTCGATCATTCTCAAGTGGCTGCAAGATGAATACGGCTGCGAAGTCGTGACCTTCACCGCAGACATTGGCCAGGGCGAAGAAATTGAGCCTGCGCGCGCCAAAGCCATCAAGATGGGCATCAAGCCGCAAAACATCTTCATCGAAGACTTGCGCGAAGAGTTTGTGCGCGATTTCGTGTTCCCCATGTTCCGCGCCAACGCGCTCTACGAAGGTGAATACCTGCTGGGCACCTCCATTGCCCGCCCGCTGATCGCCAAGCGCCTGGTGGAAATTGCCCGCAAGACCAAGGCCGACGCCATCAGCCATGGCGCCACCGGCAAAGGCAACGACCAGGTGCGCTTCGAGCTCGGCGCCTATGCGCTGATGCCCAACGTGAAGGTCATCGCCCCCTGGCGCGAGTGGGACTTGCTGTCGCGTGAAAAGCTGTTGGCCTACGCCGACGAGCACGGCATTCCGGTGGACTTCAAGAAACGCAAGGGTGGCGCGCCCTACTCGATGGATGCCAACCTGCTGCACATCAGCTACGAAGGTGGCATCCTCGAGGACCCGAACTTCGCCCCCGAAGAAAACATGTGGCGTCTGACCGTCAGCCCCGAAAAGGCACCGGGCAAGCCCCAAATCATTGAGCTGACCTACGCCAAAGGCGACATCGTGGCCATCGACGGCAAGAAGATGAGCCCTGCCAACGTGCTGTCGCACCTGAACGAGGTGGGCGGCCGCCACGGCATTGGCCGCCTGGACAAAGTGGAAAACCGCTATGTCGGCATGAAGAGCCGCGGCTGCTATGAAACACCTGGTGGCACCATTCTGTTGGCCGGCCACCGTGCCATCGAGTCCATCACCCTGGACCGCGAAGTGCTGGCCCTCAAGGACGACCTGATGCCGCGCTATGCACGCCTGGTGTACAACGGCTATTGGTTCAGCCCCGAGCGCGAGCTGTTGCAAGGCCTGATCGACGCCTCGCAAGCCACCGTCAACGGCAAGGTTCGCCTCAAGTTGTACAAGGGCACCATCATGTGCGTGGGCCGCGAAAGCGCCACCGACAGCTTGTTTGACACCCGCATCGCCACCTTCGACGACGATGGCGGCGCCTACAACCAAGCCGATGCTGGCGGCTTCATCAAGCTCAACGCCTTGCGCATGCGCATTGCCGGCAACCTGAAGGCCGCCCGCGCCAGTGCCGCCAAAAAGCCGGCCGCCAAAGCCAAGAAGCCCGCAGCCAAGCCTGCCCAAAAGAAATAAGCGAGCCCCTTCATGACCACTGAAAAAATTGACGGCATCAGCGTCACCACCAAAGCCAATGTGTATTTCGACGGCAAGTGCGTGAGCCACGGCATCACCTACCCCGATGGCACGAAGAAGAGCGTCGGCGTGGTGCTGCCCTCCACCCTGACCTTCAACACCGGCGCCCCCGAAATCATGGAGTGCGTGGCCGGCGCTTGCGAGTACAAGCTCCAAGGCAGCGATGCCTGGTTGCGCTCAGGCCCTGGTGAGAAGTTCAGCATTCCGGGCAATTCCTCGTTCGACATTCGCGTGACCGAGGCTTACCACTACATTTGCCACTTCGGCTAACCCCCAAACGTCATCGCGAGCGAAGCGCGGCGATCCCTCTGCGGAGGTAGATCGCCGCGCTTCGCTCGCGATGACGGGAGGGTTTTTAAAGCGCCAAGCGGGTGCGGGCTTCCTGGTACTCGCGCTTGAGGCGTGCCACCAGTTCAGCCGTGGGCACCACTTTCTTCACGGCGCTGATGCCTTGGCCGCAGCCCCAGATGTCTTTCCAGGCTTTCTTGGCGTCGCCGCCGAAGTTCATCTTGCTGGGGTCGCTCTCGGGCAGGTTCTCGGGGTCGAGGCCGGCGTTGCGGATGGACGGTGCCAGGTAGTTGCCGTGCACGCCGGTGAACAAGTTGCTGTAAACAATGTCATCCGAGGTGGAGTCCACCACGCATTGCTTGTAAGCGTCGAGCGCGCGCGCCTCTTCGGTGGCGATGAAAGCCGAGCCGATGTAGGCAAAGTCTGCGCCCATGGCTTGGGCCGCCAAAATGGCACCACCATTGGCAATCGAGCCGCTCAAGGCCACAGGGCCGTCGAACCACTCGCGAATTTCCTGAATCAAGGCAAACGGGCTTTTCACGCCCGCATGGCCACCGGCACCGGTGGCCACGGCAATCAAGCCATCGGCCCCTTTTTCAATCGCCTTGTGCGCGAACTTGTTGTTGATGATGTCGTGCATCACCACCGCGCCATAGCTGTGCGCGGCCTGGTTGATTTCTTCGCGCGCGCCCAGCGAGGTAATGATCATCGGCACCTTGTACTTCACGCACATTTCCATGTCGTGGTCCAGGCGGTCATTGCTCTTGTGCACGATCTGGTTGATGGCGAAAGGCGCGGCCGGGTTGTCCGGGTTGGCGCGGTTGTAGGCCGCGAGCGTCTCGGTGATTTCAGCCAACCATTCATCCAGTTGCGAGGCAGGCCTTGCGTTCAACGCAGGCATGGAGCCAATGACACCCGCCTTGCATTGCTCGATCACCAGCTTGGGGTTGCTGATGATGAACAGCGGCGAGGCAATCACCGGGAACTTGAGTTGACGCAGGGTCTGCGGCAGATTGGACATGGTGTCTCCTGAAATATTTTTATAGGGAACAAGCAAACTCAGAAGGCTTCCAGCGCCATGGCGGTGACGCTGTCGGCGCCCTCCACGATGCTGTCGCGCATGCCGGGAATTTTGCTCAGCAAATGGTCGGCATAAAAGCGCGCCGTGGTGATCTTGGCCTCGAGGAAAGCCTTGTCCTCGCCCGTGGCCAGCAAGTCTTCGGCCACGATCAGCGAGCGCGCCAACTGCCAGCCCGCCATCAGGTTGCCGGCCAGCATCAGGTAAGGCACGCTGCCCGCGAACGCGGCATTGGGGTTGGTCGAGGTGTTGGCTGCAATGAAGTCCACCGTGGCTTCAAAGGCCTCACGCGCGGCCTTCAAACGCTTGGCCACGGCCTGGCTGTGGGCGCTGCTGCGCTGGGCCAGGGCGGCTTCGGTTTGGGCAATTTGCTGGGCAATGCCTTTGGCGGTCTGGCCACCATCGCGTGCGGTCTTGCGGCCCACCAGGTCGTTGGCCTGGATGGCAGTCGTGCCTTCGTAAATCGTCAAAATCTTGGCATCGCGGTAATGCTGGGCCGCACCGGTTTCTTCAATGAAGCCCATGCCGCCATGAATCTGTACGCCCAGCGAGGTCACTTCCAAGCTCATCTCGGTGCTGTAGCCTTTGACCAAGGGCACCATGAATTCGTAGAAGCTCTGGTTTTGGCGACGCACTTCGGCATCGGGGTGATGGTGGGCGGCGTCGTAAGCCGCTGCCGCCACCGCGGCCATCGCGCGACAGCCTTCGGTGTAGGCACGCATGGTCATCAGCATGCGACGCACGTCGGGATGGTGAATGATGGGCGCAGAGGCCTTGATGGAGCCGTCCACCGGGCGCGACTGCACGCGGTCACGCGCATACTGCGTGGCACGCTGGTAGGCCCGCTCGGCCACCGCAATGCCCTGCACGCCCACGGCATAACGGGCGGCGTTCATCATGATGAACATGTATTCGAGGCCACGGTTTTCCTGGCCCA
>CAYTZZ010000055.1:0-11037 GCA_964442645.1 uncultured Bordetella sp.
ATGCCATTGACCAACACGGTCAGGCCGCCCTTGACTTTGCCGCTGGTGGTGCCGGTGACGAACTCGCCAGACTCCAGCGCTTTTTCCAGGGACAGCCAGGAAGCCAGGCGCTTGGCGGTGTCGCGGCTCAGAATGGTGTCGCCATAGCCGTTTTCAACGCTGCCGATGGCCACAGACACGAAGTCGCCAGCTTGGACTTCGATTTCGCCCTGGTCGTTCTTGAATTCCTCGATGGGCACATAAGCCTCGGACTTGAGGCCGGCGTTCACCACGACGTGGTTGTGCTCGACACGCACCACTTCGGCGGTGATCACTTCACCCGTGCGCATTTCGGCGCGCTTCAGGGATTCTTCAAACAGGGCGGCAAAAGATTCAGACATGTTTTTCCTTGACCGGCAACAGGGAAGAAGTCAGCACCATTGCTGAACGACAGGGTTCTGTTGTCGGCGGTGGGTTGCGGCTAGACCGCAGGTTAAGTTGTGTGATCCTGCTCGCCAGTGCGCAAGCAGCGCGGCGGGAGCGAACAGGGCCGGGACAGTCGGGCTGACGAATCAGAACGGCTGTTTGCGTTGCCACCAGGCCAACACCTGATCCACCGAGGCTTCGATGGACAACTCGGAGTTGTCGAGGGACAGCGCATCTTGCGCTGGCTTCAAAGGTGCCACGCTGCGGGACGAGTCCCGGGCGTCGCGCGCTTCCAAGTCAGCACGAAGGCTGTCAAGTGTAACTGAAAAACCCTTTGAAATCAATTGCTTATGGCGCCGCTCGGCACGCTTGGCGGCGCTGGCTGTCAAAAACACCTTCAAAGGGGCATCCGGAAAGATCACCGTGCCCATGTCGCGGCCATCGGCCAGCAGGCCCGGCAGCTGGCGAAAGCGGTGCTGCAAGGCGACCAAGGCCGTGCGCACGGCCGGCAAGGCCGAGACGCGAGAGGCATTCATGCCGGCTTCTTCGGTGCGAATGGCCTCGGACACATCGTCGCCGCCCAGCCACACTTGCTCGCCCTGGAAGCGAACGGGCAGGGTGCGGGCCAGGTTGGCAATGGCTTGCTCGGCACTGGCATCCAGCGGCAGGCCGGCACGGGTGGCAGCCAGCCCGGTCAGGCGGTAGAGCGCGCCCGAGTCGAGGTAGTGGTAGCCCAGGGTTTGCGCCAGGCGAGCCGCCAGCGTGCCCTTGCCCGAAGCGGTCGGGCCATCGATGCAAATGACCGGAACCTGGTGCGCCTGCGCCACGGAGAACAAGGCCTCAAAGTAGTCGGGAAAAGTTTTGGCTACGCACTTGGGGTCTTCAATGCGCACCGGCACCTGGTCTGCGTTGAAGGCAGCCAGCGAGAAGCACATGGCAACGCGGTGGTCGTCGTAGGTGTGGATGCTGGCCGCGCGCCAAGCGCCGGCGGGCAAGGGGTGAATGCGCAGCCAGTCGGGGCCTTCCTCGACGCTGGCGCCGAGCTTGCGGCATTCGGTGGCCATGGCCGCGATGCGGTCGGTTTCTTTCACCCGCCAGCTGGCGATGTTGCGCAGCGTGGTGGGGCTGTCGGCATACAAGGCCATCACGGCCAGGGTCATGGCGGCATCGGGGATGTGGTTGCAATCGAGGTCGATGCCCTTCAGCGGCCAGGCGCCACGCTGAATGTGCAAAGTGTTCGGCCCACTGGAGACCTGCGCGCCCATCAACTGCGCCGCCTCCACAAAGCGAATGTCGCCTTGAATGGAGTCTGCGCCCACGCCTTGCACCGTGATGCCCTGGCCCTTGGCCAGCGCGCCCAAGGCGATGAAGTAGCTGGCCGAGGACGCATCGGCTTCCACATGGATGCTGCCGGGGCTGCGGTAATGGCTGCCCGCTGGAATGACAAAGCGCGACCAGCCCTCACGCTGCACCGCAATGCCATAGCGTGCCAACAGCTTGAGCGTGATCTCAATGTAGGGCTTGGAAATCAGTTCGCCCACCACGTCGATGGTGATGGCGCGATGTGCGGCGGCCAAAGGCAAGGCCATCAGCAGTGCCGTCAGAAACTGGCTGGACACATCGCCCCTTACCTGAATGGGCGCCTCCAGCACCAGGTTCGGCTCACGAATGCGCAGCGGGGGGTAACCTTCGTTGCCCAGGTACTCGATGTGACAACCTAGCAGCCGCAATGCATCCACCAAGTCGCCAATTGGGCGCTCGTGCATGCGCGGCACGCCCTTGAGCGTGAAGTCACCGCCCATCACGGCCAGGGCCGCTGTCAGCGGGCGCATGGCAGTGCCTGCGTTGCCCATGAAAAATTCCAGAGCCTCTGTTTTTTGCAAGCGCCCGCCGAGTCCCGTGATGGTGACCGTGGTGCCGTCTTGTGCCACGCCGCAGCCCAATTGCCGCAAGGCAGCCAGCATCACGCGGGTGTCGTCCGAGTCCAGCAGGTCGTGGACGGTGGTGGTGCCTTCGCACAAGGCAGAGAGCAGCAGCACCCGGTTGGAAATGCTTTTCGAGCCCGGCAGCAACACTGCGCCCGAGGCACCGCTGAGGGCGGGAAGGTCAAGGAAGGCCGTGGCGTACATGGAAGTGGCTCGGGGTAAAGGCGTCAGGCAGCGTCGCTGGGGTCGCTCAAGCCATTGAGTTGCCAGGCCGCACGAGCCACACTGGCTTGCTCAATCAGTTGCTCAAGCGCTGTGGCATCTTGCGATTCAATGGCGCTTTCCAATTGCGCCAAAGCCGCGCGGAAATGGCGGGACTGGGCCAGCACTTCTTGCTGGTTCATCAACAGAATGTCGCGCCAAACGGCGGGCGCGCTGGCGGCAATGCGAGAGTAATCGCGAAAGCCTGGGCCGCCCATTTGCATCATGGCGTGGCCCTGGGGTTGGGCCAGCAAGGCATTGATGGCGGCAAAGGCCAGCAAGTGGGGCAAGTGGCTCACGGCGGCAAAGGTGGCATCGTGGGCTTCAGGGCTGAGTTCGGAGACCGTGCTGCCCACGCCCTCCCAAATCTCACGCGCCAATTGCACATGGCCCGCTTGTGTTTCAGGCAAGGGGGTGAGGATGGTTTTGCGTTGTTGGTAGAGCGTGGCCTCAGCATGCTCGATGCCCGCGACTTCCTTGCCCGCAATCGGGTGCGCGGGCACAAAGCAGGGCAAGCGTTCGCCCAAGGCGGCACGTGCCGCAGCGACCACGTCGCCTTTGGTGGAACCTACGTCCATCAGCAAGGCTTGGGGCGACAGGGCGGTGCGCAAGGCTTGCAGGCAGGACTCGGTGGCGCGCACGGGGACGGCCAGCAGCACCAGATCGGCCCCTTCAACCGCTTGGGCAATGCTGTCACACGCACGGTCAATCACCTTCAAGGCCAGCGCGCGTTGGCGCGTCGCCTGAGAGGCGCTGAAGCCGGTGATCTCGTTCACACAGCCTTGCGCACGCAAGGCCAGGGCGAACGAGCCGCCCATGAGGCCGCAGCCAATCAGCGCGAGCCGCTCGAACTTCATTCGTTGACGGGGTAAGACCCCAGCACTTTGTAGAAGGCGCACAGGCCTTGCAGTTCCTGCAGGGCTGCCGCCACGTGCGGTTGTGAAATGTGGCCTTGAATGTCGATGTAGAAGTAGTACTCCCACTGGCCCGACTTGGCGGGGCGCGACTCAAAGCGGGTCATGGACACGCCATTGTTTTTCAGCGGCACCAGCAGGTCATGGACGGCACCGGGCCGGTTCGGCACCGACACCACCAGGCTGGTGCAATCGCGGCCGGAGGCGGGCGGCGTGGCCAGGGTTTGCGGCAGGCAGATCACGGCAAAGCGGGTGCGGTTGTAGGCCTCGTCCTGAATGGCGTGCGCCACGATGTGCAGGCCGAATTGCGCCGCGGCGCGCTCGCTGGCCAAGCCGGCCCAGGCCGGGTGGGTGGCGGCCAAGCGTGCGCCTTCGGCATTGCTGGACACCGCGCGGCGTTCAGCGTTGGGCAAATGCTGCGACAGCCAGGCCTGGCACTGAGCCAGGGCCTGCGGATGCGCCATCACCACCTCAATGTCTTGCAGCGAGTTCGATTGGCGCAGCAGGTTGTGGCGCACCAACAGGCTGACTTCGCCCACCACATGCACCGGTGAGCGCAAGAACAGGTCGAGCGAGCGGGCCACCACGCCTTCGGTAGAGTTTTCCATGCCCACCACGCCGTACTGGGCGGTGCCCGCCGCGGTGGCGTGAAACACTTCGTCGAAATTGGCGCAGTAAATCAGGTTGGCGGCGCTGCCAAAAAATTCGATGGCGGCTTGCTCGCAGAACGTGCCTTGCGGGCCCAGCACCGCCACGCGTTGCGGCGCTTCCAGGGCCAAACAGGCCGACATGATTTCACGCCAGATGGCGGCCACATGCTGGTTTTGCAGCGGGCCTTGGTTGGCGGCTTGAATTTTGGCAATCACCTGCGCCACCCGGTCCGGCCGAAAGAAGGGCGAGCCTTCCTGGCGCTTGATTTCGCCCACGGCTTCGGCCACCTTGGCGCGCTGGTTCAGCAGCGACAACAGTTGCTGATCGAGCGCATCAATTTGTTGGCGCAAAACGCCCAGGCCTTCGGACTGAATGGGTTGGCTGCTCATGTGTGGCTCTTTTCAAACTCGCGCAGGTAGTCCACCAGCGCTTGCACGCCCTCCAGGGGCATGGCGTTGTAAATGCTGGCGCGCATTCCGCCCACCGATTTGTGCCCTTTGAGTTGCAGCAAGCCACGGGCTTTGGCGCCGGCCAAAAAGGCATCGTTGCGCGATTCGTCTTTCAGGAAGAACGGGATGTTCATGCGCGAACGGTCAGATGGCGCCACGCGGTTTTCATAGAAGCTGGACGCATCCAGCGCGTCATACAGCAGCTGGGCTTTGGCGATGTTGCGCTGCTCCAAAGCGGCCACGCCTTGCAGCGCGCCTTCGCGCTGGCGCAGAATCCACTGGAAGGTCAGTCCCGCCATGTAAATGCCATAGGTCGGTGGCGTGTTGTACATCGAGTCGTTTTGCGCGACCAGCTTGTAATCAAAGGCGCTGGGGCAGGCAGGCAGGGCATGGCCCAGCAAGTCTTCGCGCACCACCACCAGCGTGACGCCGGCGGGGCCGATGTTCTTCTGGGCGCCGCCAAAAGCGAGGCCCACGCGCGACCAATCGACCGAACGGGAAAGCACATGCGAGGAGAAGTCGATGACCAATGGCGCTGCGCTGCCCAAGGCTTTCAGGTCCGGCAACTCGTGGCACTCGACACCGTGAATGGTTTCATTGGAGCACAGGTGCACATACTGCGCATCGGCACTCAGTTGCCAGCTGCCCGGCGCGGGCAGGGCTGTGAAGTGAGATGCTTCGCCGCTGGCCGCCAAGTGCGGCTGGCAGTAACGTGCCGCCTCTTTGAAGGACTTCTGGCTCCAGCTGCCCGACACCACAAAATCGACCTTGCCGCCTCGGCTGAGGTTCAGCGGCACGATGGCGTTTTCGGCAATGCCGCCGCCTTGCATGAACAAAATTTTGAAATGCGCGGGAATGTTCAGCAGCGCGCGAAAGTCGGCTTCGGCTTGTTCATAAATGGCAATGAACTCTTTGCCGCGATGGCTCATTTCCATCACGCCCATGCCGCTGCCGTGCCAGTCGGTCATTTCAGCAGCGGCCTGTTGCAACACCTCCAAGGGCATGGCGGCAGGCCCCGCTGAAAAATTGAAGTGACGCGTCATGCCCGCATCACTCCGCAGCGCTGGAGGCTTCGCCGCCTTCTTCGCCCTCATCGCCTTCGGCGACAGCGGCATCGTTTTCCACAATCCGCTGCAAGCCGCTGAGCTTGGCGCCTTCGTCCAACGCAATCAGGGTCACGCCTTGCGTGGCACGGCCCAGCTCGCGAATTTCAGACACGCGGGTGCGCACCAGCACGCCGCGGTCGGTGATCAGCATGATTTCGTCTTCCACGTGCACCAGGGTCGCGGCCACCACTTTGCCGTTGCGCTCGGACTGTTGAATCGCAATCATGCCCTTGGTGCCACGGCCGTGGCGGGTGTACTCGGTGATGTTGGTGCGCTTGCCGTAACCGTTCTCGGTGGCAGTCAACACGCTTTGCTGCTCGTCCTCGGCAACCAGCATGGCAATCACGCTTTGGCCTTCGTCCAGCATCATGCCGCGCACGCCCCGGGCGTTGCGGCCCATGGGGCGCACGTCGTTTTCGTCAAAGCGCACGGCCTTGCCGCCATCGCTGAACAGCATCACATCGTGCTGACCGTCGGTGAGGGCGGCGCCAATCAGGAAGTCGCCTTCGTCCAGGTCGACGGCAATGATGCCGGCCTTGCGCGGGTTGTTGAATTCGTCCAGCGCGGTTTTCTTCACCGTGCCCATGGAAGTGGCCATGAACACATAGTGATCGCTGGGGAAGGTGCGCATCTCGCCGGTGAGTGGCAGCACCACGTTGATTTTTTCGCCTTCTTGCAGCGGGAACATGTTGACGATGGGGCGACCACGCGAACCGCGCGAGCCCGCTGGCACTTCCCATACCTTGAGCCAATACAACCGGCCCCGGTTGGAGAAGCACAGGATGTAGTCGTGGGTGTTGGCAATGAAGAGCTGGTCGATCCAATCGTCTTCTTTGGTGGCCGTGGCTTGCTTGCCGCGCCCGCCGCGCTTTTGCGCGCGGTATTCGGACAAGGGTTGGCTCTTGATGTAGCCACTGTGCGAGAGCGTCACCACCATGTCAGTGGGGGTGATCAGGTCTTCGGTGGCCAGGTCTTGGGCGTTGTGCTCGATGACACTGCGGCGCGCGCCCAGCTTGGTTTGGCCGAACTCTTGCTTCACAGCGGTGAGCTCGTCGCCAATGATGACCGACACGCGCTCGGGCTTGGCCAGGATGTCCAGCAGGTCATCGATCTCGGCCATCACGTCTTTGTATTCGTTGACGATCTTGTCTTGTTCCAGCCCGGTCAAGCGCTGCAAGCGCATTTGCAAAATTTCTTGCGCTTGGGTGTCGCTCAATCGGTACAAGCCATCGGCGCCCATGCCGAACTCGCGCTCCAGGCCATCGGGGCGGTAGTCGTCGGCATTGATCACGCCGCCATCGGCACGCGAACGTGTCAGCATCTCGCGCACCAGCTTGCTGTCCCAGGGACGGCTCATCAACTCGCTCTTGGCCACCGGCGGCGTAGGCGCATTGCGGATGATGGCAATGAACTCGTCGATGTTGGCCAAGGCCACGGCCAAGCCTTCCAGCACATGGCCACGCTCGCGCGCCTTGCGCAAGGTGAAGATGGTCCGGCGGGTCACCACTTCGCGGCGGTGCTCCAAGAACACGCTGATCAGGTCTTTCAAATTGCACAGCTTGGGCTGGCCATTGATCAGGGCCACCATGTTGATGCCGAAGGTGTCCTGCAATTGGGTTTGCTTGTACAGGTTGTTCAGCACCACTTCCGGCACTTCGCCACGCTTCAATTCAATGACCAGGCGCATGCCGGACTTGTCCGACTCGTCCTGGATGTGGCTGATGCCTTCGATTTTCTTTTCATGCACCAGCTCGGCCATGCGCTCTTGCAGGGTCTTCTTGTTGACCTGGTAGGGCAGCTCGTCCACGATGATGGCCTGGCGCTGGCCTTTGTCGATGTCTTCAAAGTGGCACTTGGCGCGCATGACCACCCGGCCACGGCCGGTGCGATAGCCTTCGCGCACACCGTTCATGCCGTAAATGATGCCGGCCGTGGGAAAGTCGGGCGCCGGAATGATTTCCATCAGGTCTTCCACCGAAGCTTCTGGGTGGCGCAGCATGTGCAAACAGGCGTCGACCACTTCGTTCAGGTTGTGCGGTGGAATATTGGTGGCCATGCCCACCGCGATACCGGCCGAGCCGTTCACCAACAGGTTGGGCAGGCGGCTGGGCAACACCAAGGGCTCTTTTTCCGAGCCGTCGTAGTTGGGGCCGAAGTCCACGGTTTCCTTGTCGATGTCGCCCAACATTTCGTGGGCGATCTTGGCCAGGCGAATTTCCGTGTAACGCATGGCGGCCGCGTTGTCGCCGTCCACCGAGCCGAAGTTGCCTTGGCCGTCTACCAGCATGTGGCGCAAGGAAAAGTCTTGGGCCATGCGCACAATGGTGTCGTACACCGCCCTGTCGCCGTGCGGGTGGTACTTGCCGATGACGTCGCCCACAATACGCGCCGACTTTTTATAGGCACGGTTCCAGTCGTTGTTGAGCTCGTGCATGGCGTACAGCACGCGACGGTGCACGGGCTTGAGGCCATCGCGTGCATCGGGCAAGGCGCGACCCACGATCACGCTCATGGCGTAGTCGAGGTAACTGCGGCGCATCTCCTCTTCGAGGCTGATGGGCAGTGTTTCTTTGGCAAACTGGGTCATGGAAGCGGCCGATCTTCGGGGAAAACCCATCATTTTAGGGGCAGAGGCACCCTCTTGATTTGTTGCGGGGCTACAACAAACGCGCTTTCTGGATGCAATGTGTACGCTTTGTGACGCAAGGGCGCTGGCAGGCCACTCAGGCTATGGCACAATAACCCCAGCTTGTGAGGTGATTTGTTCCCGCAATGCAATTTTTCGCAGCGTGGCTGCGGTTGTTATGTCCCTCCAGAGGAGAACCATGAAGAAACTCAACAAACTGGCGATGATCATTGCCGCCGCCGCTTTCGCTTCCGCTGCTGGCGCTCAGGAAATCAACAACTGGCGCAATGCCTCGGGCGAAGTTTGGAAAAACGCTGCGGGCCAGTGCTGGCGCTCAGGTGCCTGGACCCCCGCCACCGCCGCGCCTGGCTGTGATGGTGCTGTGGCGCCGGCTCCTAAGGCTGCACCTGCTCCTGCACCCGCACCCGCACCCAAAGCGGCACCTGCACCGGCACCTGCCCCCGCTCGCAAAGCTGCACCGGCACCTGCTGCCGCTTCCAAAGTGACCTACGCTGCTGACGCCTTCTTCGACTTCGACAAAGCTGTGCTGAAGCCCGAAGGCAAAGCCAAGCTGGACGATCTGGCCAGCAAAGTCAAGGCCATCAACCTGGAAGTGATCATTGCCGTGGGCCACACCGACTCCGTCGGCTCTGACGCCTACAACCAGAAGCTGTCGGTTCGCCGCGCTGAAGCCGTCAAGGCCTACTTGGTGACCAAGGGCATCGAGAAGAACCGCGTGTACACCGAAGGCAAGGGCGAGAAGCAGCCCGTGGCCGACAACAAGACCGCCGAAGGCCGCGCCAAGAACCGCCGCGTGGAAATCGAAGTGGTTGGCACCCGTCCCAACAAGTAATTTCTTCTGAAATTGCTTGCAAACCCCGCCTCGGCGGGGTTTTTTCATGGAGAGTCGTGATGACATCGCAGGTCAATGCTGATCCGGCCGAGCTGGCCAAGTTTTCAGAGCTGGCGCACCGTTGGTGGGATCCTGAAAGTGAATTCCGTCCGTTACACCAAATCAACCCCTTGCGACTGGACTGGATTCAGGGCTTGGCACCCTTGCAAGGTCAGCGCACGCTGGACGTGGGCTGTGGCGGCGGGATTTTGTCGGATGCCATGGCACGCGCAGGTGCGCAAGTCACCGGCATCGACCTGGCCACCAAAGCTTTGAAAGTGGCGCAACTGCATGCCCTGGAAGCGCAAACGCCCAACGTGACATACCGAGAAATCAGCGCCGAGGCGATGGCGGCTGAACAACCCGGCAGCTTCGATGTGGTCACCTGCATGGAAATGCTGGAACACGTGCCTGACCCCGCCTCGGTGGTGCGCGCCTGCGCCACCCTGGTCAAGCCGGGCGGCTGGGTGTTTTTCTCCACCCTGAACCGCAACCTCAAGTCGTTCATGCTGGCCATTGTGGGCGCCGAATATGTGCTCAACATGCTGCCTCGTGGCACGCATGAATACGCCAAATTCATCCAGCCCAGCGAGCTTGCAGGACATTGTCGTGCTGCTGGGCTGGAATGGCAGAAGACGCGCGGTTTGTCCTACAACCCGTTGACCCGCCGCTACTGGCTGAACGAAGACACCAGCGTGAACTACCTGGTGGCGACCCAAAGACGGGCTTGATGATGCGTGCTGCTTGCCGAGCCGTTCTGTTCGACCTGGATGGCACCCTGATTGACAGTGCCCCTGACCTGGGCGCCGCCGCCGACAAAATGCGAACCGATCGGGGCCTGCCTTCATTGGACCTGGCCTTGTACCGGCCCATGGCGGGCGCGGGTGCGCGGGGCATGCTCCAGGTTGCCTTTGGCCTCACGCCCGAAGACCCGGACTTTATGACGATGCGAGAAGAGTTTTTTCGCAATTACGAGCAAGCCATGACCGTGCGCACCTACATCTTTGAGGGTGTGGTCGAATTGATTGGCCATCTGCAATCACGTGGCATGCCCTGGGGCGTGGTGACCAACAAATCGGCTCGCTTCACCGACCCGCTCACGCGCATGATGCCTTTGTTCTCCAGTGCAGGCGCCATCGTCAGCGGCGACACCACGCCGCATGCCAAGCCCCACCCCGAACCCTTGTTCGAGGCCGCACGTCGCATGCAATTGAACCCGGCGCATTGCTGGTATGTGGGCGACGACGAGCGTGACATCGTGGCGGGGCGAGCCGCTGGCATGAAAACCGTGGCGGCCACCTACGGTTACCTGGGTGAAGTGTCTGATTTAAGCCGCTGGGAAGCCGACTTGCACATTGATTCTCCGCTGGGCCTCTTGAAATGGCTTGACTCGCCTTAAAATGGGTTGCTTGGGGCTGCATTGGTTTCGACATGGGTTCGGACGCGTGGCAGGGCATGTCGAGGTTCTGTTACCTCGTAAAACAGCAGAAAAAAACTAACTGCAAACGACGAACGTTTCGCACTCGCCGCTTAATCCGGTGAGCCTTGCAACAGTTGGCCGATAGGCTGGGCAAGGGGGTCGCAAGACTTCCAGGCTGCAAGGGAACACATATTGGCTGGCATTCCTCCGGGTACCTTGGCGGGATGTGAGACACAAGGGTACTGGTTGGGCTCATAGCGTGCCGCTGCGCGATGGGTCTGGCGAGATCCAAATCAGACGGCTACACATGTAGAACTGTACGAAAAAGGCTTGTGGACGGGGGTTCAAATCCCCCCAGCTCCACCATATGCAAAACCCCAACTCGTCT
>CAYTZZ010000056.1:0-10804 GCA_964442645.1 uncultured Bordetella sp.
CCCCCCCCCCCCCCCCCCCCCCCCCCCCCCCCCCCCCCCCCCCCCCCCCCCCTCATTGGAGGATCATAATCCCAGGCTTCAAACCCCTCGATGCCATGCCTGAATTACCCGAAGTTGAAGTCACGCGCCGCAGTTTTGCGCAAGACATTGCGGGCGCCCTGGTGCTGGCGGTGCGCGTGGGCAAGCCATTGCGCTGGCCCTTGGGTTGTGAACCCGGGCATCTGCAGGGGCACAGGGTGCTGGCAGTGCGTCGGCGCGGCAAGTACCTCTTGATCGACATGGACCACGGCGTGTTGCTCTGCCATTTGGGCATGTCCGGGGCCCTGTCATTCCGTCCCCAGATGCCACCCGCCGGCCCACATGACCACTTCGATTTGCTGACCAGCCAAGGGGTGCTGCGCTTGCATGACCCCAGGCGCTTTGGCGCCATGGTCTTTGTGGACAGTCTGAGCTCGCCCATGGCGGTGAAGTTGTTGCAGGGCTTGGGCGTCGAGCCTTTGGAAGAGGGCTTCGAGCCCGTGGCCTTTCATGCCGGCCTGAAGCGGCGCCAAGCCCCCATCAAACAAGTCTTGTTGTCAGGCGACCTGGTGGTGGGCGTGGGCAACATTTACGCCAGCGAAGCCTTGTTTCGGGCGGGCATCCGGCCCACCACGCGGGCCAGCAAGGTCAGCCTGCCCAGAGCGCGGCGCTTGCATGCTGCCATCCGCGAGGTGCTGGCACGCGCCCTGGAGGCGGGCGGCAGCACCTTGCGCGATTTCTCCAATGCCCAGGGGCAGTCCGGCTACTTCCAGCTTGAAACCGCGGTCTATGACCGGGCCGGCGAGCCTTGCAAGGTGTGCGAGCTGCCCATTCGGCAAATTCGCCAAGGTCAGCGCTCCACCTTTTACTGCGCTCATTGCCAAAAGCCATGAAGACTGTGAAGCCATTTGCCGAGCGTCTGGTGCGTTGGCAACGGATACAGGGGCGCCACAATTTGCCCTGGCAGGCCAACCGCGATCCCTATCGGGTGTGGCTGTCGGAGATCATGCTGCAGCAAACGCAGGTGAGCACGGTCATGGCCTATTTCGACCGTTTCCTGCAGAGCTTTCCGACCGTGCACGCGCTGGCAGCGGCTTCGCAAGAAGAGGTGCTGGGTTTGTGGAGCGGCTTGGGCTATTACAGCCGCGCGCGCAATTTGCACCGTTGTGCGCAGGCGGTGGTGCAAGACCACGGTGGCCTGTTTCCCCGCTCATTTGAAGCCTTGCAGGCCTTGCCAGGCATTGGCCCCTCGACCGCAGCGGCGATTGCCTCGCTGTGTTTTGAAGAGCGGGTGGCCATTCTGGATGGCAATGTCAAACGGGTGCTGTCACGTTTTCTGGGCTTTACAGATGATTTGTCTGTGGGCGCCCACGAGCGCAAGCTCTGGGCACATGCCCAAAGTTTGTTACCGCTCAAGCCAGCCGACATGCCCACCTACACACAGGGCATCATGGACTTGGGCGCCACCGTGTGCATGCCGCGCAAGCCACAGTGCGAGACCTGTCCCATGGCGTCCTTGTGTGCCGCCAAGGCTTTGGGAACGCCTGAAGCCTTTCCCGTCAAAACACGCAAGATCCGCCGAACCTCGGAAGCGCTGTGGTTGTTGCTGGCCGTGTCACGCCACGGGGAGGTGCTGCTGCAGCAGCGGCCGCAGCAAGGCATCTGGGCCGGTTTGTATTGTTTGCCGGTGTTTGAGAGCGAAGACGCTTTGCGGTTGGCGTTGCCCCCAAAGGCGCAAACCCAACTGGCTGCAGCGCCTGCGTTCAAGCATGTGCTGACCCACAAAGACCTTCATTTGCATCCGTGTGTGGTGCGCTGCGCGTCGTCATCGGCCCAGTGGCCATCCGGCGAGTGGGTGGAGGCCAAAGCTTGGCCTGCGCTGGGGCTGCCGGCACCTGTGCGCAGCTTGCTGTTGGCGCACGCTACTTGAGTGAAGCGCCGGCGTGTGTGTCGAGCTCGCGGTGGCGTTTCAGGGTCACCCACGCTGCGCTGAATTGCTGGCACAGCTGCTCCACCAAGTAGACCGAGCGGTGCTGGCCACCGGTGCAGCCAATGGCCACGGTGACATAGCTGCGGTGATCATGCTCTAGCCGAGGCAGCCACTGTTTGAGGAAGGCCTCAATTTGCAGGGCCATTTGTGCGACGTCCTCATGCTGCGCCAGCCACTCGGCCACGGGCGCATCGCGGCCCGTCAGCGGTCGCAGGGCACTCTCGTAATGGGGGTTGGGCAGCATGCGCACATCGAACACATAGTCGGCATGCACAGGAATGCCACGCTTGAAGGCAAAGGACTCGAACATCAAGGTCAGTTGTGCGGCCGGCGCGGAAATCAGCGATTTGATGTAGCTTTGCAATTGCGTGGAACGCAGCAAGCTGGTGTCGATGACGTGGGAGTCCTCGCGCAAGTCGGCCAGCAACTCGCGCTCCAGTTCGATGGCATCGATCAGGTCGCGCTGCTGGTCCAACTGCGGCGCCTCTTGGCGAGACAATGGATGGCGACGGCGGGTTTCCGAGTAGCGATGTACCAGCGTGTCGGTCGTGGCGTCCAGGAACAACTGGCGCACGTTCACGTCCAAAGCCCGCAAGTGCGCCAACTGGGCCGGCACCAGGGGCAGCGAGTTGGCACTGCGAACGTCCATGGCGATGGCCACGTTTTGGTCGCGGTGTTGCTGCTCCAGTTGCACGAAGGGCAGCAGCAATTCAGGGGGCAGGTTGTCCACGCAGTAATGGCCGGCGTCTTCCAGGGCATGCAAGGCCACCGATTTGCCAGAGCCCGACATGCCTGTGATCAGAACGAGTTCGCGCTTCATGAACGCGCCGCCTTTTTGGCGGGAACGGGCGTGCCCAGCATTTCACGGGCATGGGCCAGCGTGGTGTCGGACAAGCGTTCGCCGCCCAACATGCGGGCGATCTCGCTCACGCGTTGTTCACCTTGGACGGTGGTCACCTGGCTGACCGTCTGTTGGTCTTCCTGATGCTTGGACACCACCCAGTGGTGGTCTGCACAGGCAGCCACTTGGGGCAAATGCGTCACTGCCAGCACTTGCCGGTCGCGTCCGAGTTGCTTCATGAGGCGCCCCACCGTTTCGGCCACCGCCCCACCAACGCCAGAGTCCACCTCGTCAAAGATCAAGGTGCCTGCGGTTCCCAGCTGGCTGGTGGTGACGGCAATCGCCAGGGCGATGCGCGACAACTCGCCCCCCGAGGCCACTTTGCCCACGGCGCGCGGTGTGCTGCCCGGGTGCCCAGAGACCAAAAACACAACTTCTTCCAGCCCGCTGGCGCTGGCTTGCTCCAGCGCTTGCAAGTCCACCTTGAATTGACCGCCTTGCATGCCCAGGCCTTGCATGGCCTGGGTGATGGTGGCCGACAACTTGGGTGCCGCCTTGGCACGTGCCTGCGAAATCGTTCGGGCTTCCTTGCGGTAGCGTGCCTCTGCGGCCTGGGCCTGGGCTTCAAGCCCTTCCAGGTCGGCCGCGGCATCGAGGCGACTGAGCTCCATTTTCCAGCCCGCCAGCAGGTCGGGCAGCTCTTGCGGCAGCCGCTTGTAACGGCGCGACAGCGACAGCCAAAGGGCCATGCGCTCGTCCAACTCGGCCAGGCGGTCAGGGTCCAGGTCGGTGCGACGCAACCAGGTGTGCAGCGTGTGCACCACGTCACTGACTTGCGCCAGACTGGACGACAGCACTTCGGCCAAATTTTGGAACTCAGGCTCCACATGGCCTTGCTCGCTCAGCAAGTCTTGTGCTTTGGAAAGTTGGGTCAACCCGCCTTGCTCATCGTCTTCCAGGGCATTCAGAGTTTGTTGCGCAGCATCCATGAGGGCCTGCGCATGGGACAGTCGCTGGTGTTGGCCATTCAGCTCATCCCACTCTTGGGCGCCAGGGGCCAGCTTGTCCACTTCCCCAATTTGCCAGGCCAGCCGCTCGCGCTCACGTTGCAGGCTGTCTTGGGCGGCGCGCGCTTCTTGCAAGTTTTTGAGCGCGGTGCGCCAATCGCTCCAGGCCGCTTGCAGGGCTTTGCGGTCGACCTGGGCATAGGCATCCAGCAAGCCCATGACCGCGTCGGCACGGGTCAGGCTTTGCCAGGCATGCTGGCCATGAATGTCGAGCAGATGGTCGGCTACTTCGCGCAGTTGGGCCGCGGTGGCAGGACTGCCGTTGATCCAGGCGCGGCTTTTGCCTTGGGTGTCCACGGTACGCTTGAGCAACAGACTGTCGTCGTTTTCAAAGCCGCCTTCTTCCAGCCAAGACTTGACCGAGGCGGGCGTTTCGAATTCGACGCAGACCTCGGCGCGTGCTGCACCCTCTCGGATCGCCCCGGCATCTGCCCGCGCACCCAAGGCGAGTTGAAGGGCGTCGATCAAAATGGATTTGCCGGCGCCGGTTTCGCCCGTGAGCACCGTGAAGCCGCTGGACAGCTCCAGCTCCAATTGGCGCACGATCACAAAGTCGCGCAGGCTGATGCGTTTAAGGCTCATGCGACGCCTTCGTTCCAATGCAGTTTTTTGCGCAGGGTGTCGTAGTAACTCCAGCCACGCGGGTGCAGAAAGCGTGCGCGGTGCTGAGACCGCTTCACTGTGATGCGGTCGCCCAACAGCAGCGACGCCAAAGACTGCATGTCAAAGTTGGCGCTGGCATCGCGACCCGAGACCAGGTCGATCACGATTTCGCCGGGATCGGCCAGCACCAGCGGCCGGTTGGACAGGGTGTGGGGCGCAATGGGCACCATGACCCAACTCGGCAAGGAAGGGTACAGCAGGGGCCCCCCCGCCGACAAGGAATAAGCTGTCGAGCCCGTGGGCGTGGCAATGATCAGGCCATCCGCACGCTGCGTGGCCACAAACTGGCCATCCACCTCGACGCGCAACTCCACCATGCCAGAAGTGGCGCCGCGGTTGACCACCACGTCATTCAAAGCCTGGGCGTCAAACACGCAATGGCCATCGCGCCAAACCTTGGCGTGCATCATGGCGCGATCATCCACCTCGTACTCGCCACGCAGCATGGGCTTGAGGGTGTCTTCGATCTTGTTCAGCGGAATGTCGGTGATAAAGCCCAGGCGCCCCTGATTGATCCCAATGAGGGGCACCCCATAGGGCGCCAGTTGGCGACCAAAGCCCAGCATGGTGCCGTCGCCCCCGACCACCAGGGCGAGGTCGCACTCGCGACCCATGCCCTCTACATCCAGCACCTGGTGGCCTGCGATGCCAGAGCCTGCAGCGGTTTCTTTTTCAAGCACCACGTCACAGCCTTGCGCGTGCAAAAAATGAATGACCCGCTCCAGAACCTGGCGCGACGAGGCTTGCTGCCCCCCCGCAACGGGCTGATGGTATTTACCAATCAGGGCGATATGGCGAAATTGGGATTTCATGGGCAAATTAAATCATTAAAATGCCTCGAAACCATGACTCATTTAGACGATCGCGCGAAGTTGTTGCTCAAAGCGCTCGTAGAGCGCTACATTGCCGATGGCCAGCCGGTGGGCTCGCGCACGCTTTCCCGGGCTTCCGGGCTGGAGCTGTCGCCCGCCACCATCCGCAATGTGATGTCCGACCTGGAAGAGTTGGGCCTCATTGCCAGCCCCCACACCTCGGCGGGCCGCATTCCCACGGCAAGGGGGTACCGGCTGTTTGTCGACACCATGCTGACCGTCAAGCACGAAGACCTGCATGCCCCCAGCCTGGCCCCCGAGCAGCCGCAAAAGGTGATTGCCAACGCGGCCAACTTGTTGTCCAACCTGTCCCATTTTGTGGGCGTGGTGATGGCGCCTCGGCGCAGCACAGTGTTTCGCCATATCGAGTTCCTGCGCCTGTCCGATAGGCGCCTGTTGGTGATCATCGTGTCGCCCGATGGCGATGTGCAAAACCGGGTGATCTTCACCGAATCGGATTACACCCAGGCCCAGCTCATCGAAACCTCCAATTATCTGAACAGCCATTTTTCGGGCATGGCCATGGAGCAGGTGCGAGAGAAATTGCAAGGCGAGGTCGAGCGCTTGCGCGGTGAAATTGCCGCGCTCATGCAAGCCGCCGTACAAGTCAGCTCCGAGGCCCTGACCCAGGCGCAGGACGAAGTGATCATCAGCGGCGAGCGCAACCTGTTGTCGGTCAGCGATTTTTCGGCCGACATGGGGCATTTGCGCCGCGCCTTTGAGCTGTTTGAGCAAAAAGCCCAGCTCATGCGGCTGCTCGATGTCTCGGTCAAGGCCGAGGGCGTGCGCATTTACATTGGCGGCGAGAGCCAGATCGTGCCCTTTGAAGAGCTGTCGGTGGTGAGCTCACCCTATGAAGTCGATGGCCAGGTGGTGGGCACGCTGGGCGTGATCGGCCCCACCCGCATGAACTACGACCGCATGATCCAGATTGTGGACATCACCTCCAAGCTGGTGAGCAATGCGCTGAGCCACAAATAACGGGGCTGCGACTTACAATGTTGGCTTGGATGGGGCGTTAGCTCAGTTGGTTAGAGCAGAGGACTCATAATCCTTTGGTCGAGTGTTCAAGTCACTCACGCCCTACCATTTATCCCATATGAACGGTTCTCTATTCCGTTCATGAATCCCGTTGTTGCCCTGTAATGGCGCCATTTCTGAAAAAGTCTCTTGGCCTAGATCGACCAAGAAACCAGGAGTGGCCCATTTTTTTTGTCCAAATCCCTCTCTTTCTCTGTTTTCTCTTGGTCGTATCCAAGTGAGAGAGCTAGGATTCATGCGGGCTAGCGTGATGGAGTTTGATACGAGTTTTGCTTGCCATGCTTGACTGGAAAAATAGAATTCTGGGGTGGAACATCAAAAATTGTTTTTTTTGTACTAAATATAGTATTTCTTGATTTGACTTGATAGAAGTTTTGGCTGTGTCGATCAAGAAGCATTCGACAGTCGTCCATCCGTTGCATTTCTTCGGCGGCTGCCGAAGACAGTCTTTGAGTCTCAGATGTGCCGCGCAGTTGAGAGCTTGTCTAAGCGTGGTTCACAGATGGCGCTTTAGTTTTCTGGGCGGAATGATGCAAAGACGCTTGGCCATCGCATAATCGAATAGTTGTAAAAATGCATAAGGTAAGGATCGTTGAACGCTATGGATGAGAACTTCCAAATAGTGAGCACACGAGGCTCAATGTGGCATCGATGGGACCCGCATATTCACGCCCCTGGGACAGCGTTAAATGATCTATACACAGGGGAAGATCCTTGGGGCGATTTTCTTACGAAGGTCGAAAACAGTGATCCGCCCATAAGGGTTCTTGGCATCACGGATTACTGTGGCATCGACAGCTATGTCGAGACAATCGGCCATCGCAATAGTGGTCGTTTATCCAATGTCGGATTGATATTCCCGAATGTTGAATTTCGTCTTTCGATCGAGACTAAAAAAGGTTCAGCAATCAACATTCATCTGCTATTTTCGCCTGAGGCAGTTGATCATGTGGAGCGGATTCGGCACTTCCTTGATGGACTGTCGTTTCCATATTTGGGGGAAGTTTTTAGATGTAATCGTGCCGATTTAACGCGCCTCGGTCGTGTTCACAACGCGCAAATAATTAATGAAGTTGCTGCTTACAGCGAGGGAGTAAAGCAGTTCAAAATCAGTTTGGACTCACTACGCGACGCTTGGAAGAAAAGTCAGTGGGCTCAAGACAACTGTCTAATTGCAGTAGCTGGCAGCAGCGGAGACGGTACTGCAGGATTGCAGGGGGATGGGGGGCAGTGGGAGGCGACTCGCAAGAACATTGAATCTTTTGCGCACATCATCTTCACAGCTAATCCAAAGGCAATTGATTTCTATCTTGGAAAGGGTGCTGCCACACTCGAAGACCTTGAAACCAAATGGGGTGGTTGCAAGCCCTGCTTGCATGGTTCGGATGCACATGAAATTGATCGTGTCGGACTACCCGACGATCAGAGGCGTTGTTGGTTAAAAGGAGATTTGACTTTTGAAACTCTGCGTCAGGCCATCCTTGAACCAGAACGCCGTGTTTACATTGGCACTTCCCCGCGTCTCGGGGCACTGCCGGGAAATTGCATACGTTCTGTGGAAGTTACACATGCGCCGTGGATGAGTCCGCCGCACCTACCTATCAATTCTGGCATGCTTGCCATCATTGGCGCACGAGGATCTGGAAAGACGGCGTTAGCCGATTTGATAGCTACAGGTGCTTTTGGAGTCTCGTCTCAACTGAGCAAGAGTTCGTTTCTTCGTCGAGCTGCGGAGTTCCTGACGGAATCAAATGTCAAGGTGACCTGGGAAGCCGGGGAAGATACTGAAAATTCCGTTGCAGCAGTAGATGCGGAGGATCTGCTTGATGCTCCACATGTGCAATATCTCTCCCAGCAGTTTGTTGAGCAGCTTTGTTCTTCTGAGGGACTTGACGACTCCCTTGTTGCTGAGATTCAGAGGGTCGTATTCAATGCTCATCCCGAGCTTGATCGGATGGATGCGGAAGATTTTTCTGCAATGTTGTCGTTGAGGCTTGAGCGGGCGCGTGACGCTCGGGAGCGTCAACAAAAAGCCTTGGAACGAGCTGCAGATGCGATAACTGCGGAACAGTTACGTAAGGACAGCTTGAAAGCCTTGGTCAAAGATCGAGATGAAAAAAAGAAAGCCCTCGACAAGGATAAGGAAGATCGAAAACTTCTTGTCCCCAAAGGACAGGAGGGACGTGCCAAACGTTTAGAGTCGATTACAACTGCAGTCGAGGGAAAACAGCGCGCGATTAGTGCGGTAAAGCTGAGATTGCAGGCACTAAGTGGGCTTGCTTCAGATGTGGAAGATTTTAGAACGCGGCAAGTGATGGATTGGGTCGCTGACTTGAAGGAGCGGCGCTCAGCTGCTGATCTGAGTGAGAGTGATTGGAGCTCCTTAGGAGTGCAGTTTACAGGTGACATCGATGCACTGATTAAAGAGCGCGTTCGGATGGCCAAATTGGAACTTAGAAGGCTTGAAGGCCCGTTGGAAACAGATCCAGTGGAGGACCCAGAAGCTAATCCAGCGACTCCTCTTATAGCTGAGAAGACTGATCTTTCGTCTCAGTCGCTGTTCCTTCTTGAGCGCGAACGTCATCGTCTGCAGAGCCTGGTCGGGGTGGATGAGCAGAACGCACGCCGTTATCGTGCGCTATCCGAGAAGATTACAAAGGCGGAAGCTGGATATGCAAAGGTCGTAGCCGATATTGAACGCGCGGGTCAAGCAGATGAGCTCCTAAAAACACTGCGCGTACAGCGAAATCAAGCCTATCAAGGAATATTTGATGCCGTAATTGAAGAGGAGGTTGAGCTTGCGGCGTTGTATCAGCCATTGAAGTCGAGCATTGCAACTGGGGCTGGGGCTGTAGCAAAGCTGGCTTTTTCCGTTCGCCGAACGGTGAACATGGATGCATGGACGCAGCGTGGCGAAGAGTTGCTTGATCTTAGGACAACCGGACCGTTTCGTGGGAAAGGAGAACTCGGACGAGTAGCAGAGGCTTCTCTCGGAGCTGCATGGAGTAAGGGTACGGCAGCTCAGGTCGCAACTGCCATGAGTGATTTCGTGGCTGCCCACGGTGACAAGTTATTGCAGCACATGCCGGCACAAGCTAACCGACGTGAGTGGGCTAGAAGAGTGGTTGCATGGTTGTACGGGACAGATCATATTCAAGTGGGATACGGACTCCAGTACGATGGTGTCGATATCGAACGCTTGTCTCCTGGCACTCGCGGGATAGTTTTGTTGCTTCTTTACTTGGCTATTGACGCCAACGATGATCGCCCGTTAATCATTGATCAGCCTGAAGAGAACCTTGATCCTCAATCGGTTTTCGACGAGCTAGTGCCCGTTTTCCGTGAAGCTAAGAAGCGCCGCCAGATAATAATCGTCACACACAACGCGAACCTTGTAGTCAATACCGATGTGGATCAGGTCATCGTCGCTCGGTGCGGATCCCATCGACCTGGTGAATTACCAGAAATTTCGTATCAGAGTGGTGGTCTTGAGAATCAGAACATTCGCTTGGCGGTCTGCGCTATCCTAGAAGGCGGAGAACGAGCATTCCGAGAACGTGCCAAGCGGCTTCGAGTTGCCCTTTGATCTGCAGTTACTCTCGCGTCAAATAAACCACCTATGTCCACCTTTGCCAATCAACTCAAAAGCGAAATCAGCCGACTTGCCAAGAAAGAGGTCCGAGCTGAAACCCAGGCTTTGAAGAAGGCCGCTGCTCAGTACCGCAGTGAAATCGCCGCGCTCAAGCGTCGCGTCGCTGGATTGGAAGTCCAGATCAAGAAGCAGGGCAAGGGCGTAGCCCGTGCGAAACCTGCAGAAACTGCAGATGAAGAATCTGGCACTTCACGTCGGTTCCGCGTGGCGGGCTTTGCTGCTCTGCGCAAAAAACTGAACATCAGCGCAGCCGAGATGGGCAAGCTGCTGGGCGTTTCTGCCCAGAGCGTCTATCACTGGGAAACGGGAAAAACCAAGCCCCGAGCCAGCCAGTTGGCCGCCATTGCCGCAGTGAGAAAATTGGGCAAGCGCGCAGTCGCCGCCAAGCTGGGCGATTCTGCTGAAGCTTGATTTTTCAAAACCCCAATTCAATACCAAGGAAAAACTGAATGAACAAGACTGAACTGATTGAAGCCATCGTCAAAGAAACCGAATTGTCGAAGGCTGCCGCCGCCCGCGCCCTCAATGCCGTGCTCGACACCATCGTCAAAACGGTGGCCAAGAAGCAAGACGTCCAGCTGATCGGTTTTGGCACCTTCAAGGCGGCCAAGCGCGCTGCCCGTACTGGCAAGAATCCCCGCACTGGTGAGAAGCTGAAGA
>CAYTZZ010000057.1:0-10792 GCA_964442645.1 uncultured Bordetella sp.
ACAGGGGGTCTGAAAACTGAGCGAGTTAGTTAAACAATCTCTTCTGCCCCGCCAAGTAAACTTTCTTCAAAGTTTCAATTCTTCAACCCCCATCTGTAAGCCCTTGATTTGAAGGGGGATTTTTCCAAGACCTTTCGAGGGTTTGCGCAGTGGCCTTTAGAAATAATCATCCAAAGGCAGCAAGCAACTGTGCCGTGGTACGCACACCGAGTTTGCGCAAAAGCCTCGCGCGGTGCATTTCTATCGTGCGTGGACTCAGTCCCAAGGTGCGTGCAATTTCTTTGGCGGTCTGTCCCGTGGCGAGTTGAGTCATGACCTCGCGTTCGCGTGGACTCAGCCCCGTGCTCGGGCCCACTGCGTGTTCCAGTGGCTCGAAGGCCCACACCGATTCGCGCGCTGGTGCCTGGGGGTCGGTGCTGCGCCCGGTAACGCCGCACCATAGCTGACTGCCGTCACTGCGGCGCATGATGCGCTCATCATGGTAGTCACGCCCAGCGCGCATGCTGGGGTAACCCCGCTGACCTGTGCGGCGAAATTCCTGCTGGCTGGGGTACAGCAAGGCCATCGACTGTCCCAACAGGTCCCTGGCTTCAAAGCCAAAGAGTGTCAGAAATGCTTGATTACAGGCCACGATGACGCGTTTTTGTGTCACGCACAAGGCAACGGGAGCAAACGCAAAGCCGATGTCGTGCAGTGGACGGGTTTGGGTGGTCATACGGTATTTATACCGTATTGCAGTCCCCGCCAGCCCTGGCCACACTCTCGACCCATTGGAAGGAGACAAACCATGCACCTCGCTCACCTGCTCACGCGTCAGGCCCTCAGCCATGGCGAGCAAGCCGCTATTTTTGATGGCAGCACCGTTTGGGCTACCTACAGCCAGTGGGCCTGCCGTAGCGCAGGCCTGGCGCAGCGACTGCGTGCAGCCGGTCTGCAAGAGGGGGACCGCGTGGTGCTATTCATGCGCAACCATCCGCGCTACCTGGAAGTGCTGTGGGCGGCGTGGTGGGCCGGGCTGGTGGTGGTTCCTGTGAATGCCAAGCTGCACCCTGCCGAGGTGGCGTGGATCGTGGAAGACGCCCGGGCGCGTTGGGCCTTTGTGACTCGTGACGCTGCGCCCGAGACGATCAAAGGCGTCGAGAGGCAGCTGGACATTGAATCGGATGAGGTCGACGCGCTCCTGGCCCCGGTGGCGGACTGGCAGTCTGTGCCATTGGCTGCGCGCGTACCCGAGGACTTGGCCTGGTTGTTCTACACCAGTGGCACCACGGGGCGGCCCAAGGGCGTCATGCTCACCCACCGCAACCTCACCACAATGGGCCTGACCTATTTTATTGACGTGGATGCGGTGGCAAGGCGCGACGCGATGGTCTACGGCGCTCCTATGTCCCACGGCTGTGGCATCTATGCCATCCCTCACCTGATGGCTGGGGCCCGGCATGTGGTTCCGGCCTCGGGCGGTGTGGATCCGCAGGAGCTGTTTGCGTTGGGGCGCGCATTGGGGCCGCTGTCCACCTTTGCGGCGCCCATCATCGTCAATCGCTTGGTCAACTATGCGCATTCACAAGGATTGTCAAAGGCCGAGTGTGCTGCTTCGTTCAAAACCATCGTCTACGGCGGTGCACCCATGTACAAAGCCGACATTGAACGCGCACTCAAGGTCATGGGACCACTTTTTGTGCAGATCTATGGTCAAGGTGAAACGCCCATGGTGGGAACCGCGTTGTCTAGAGAACACATTGCTGACGTCAATCACCCGCGTCACACTGAGCGCCTCGCCTCGGTGGGTGTGGCGCAGACGCCGGTGCTACTGCGCGTGGTCGACGCAGCGGGCCAGGAGGTCTCCACCGGGGATGTGGGTGAGGTGGTGTTCCGTGGCGACTCGATCATGGCCGGTTACTGGCGTCATCCCGAAGCCACAGCCTCTGCGGTACGTGGGGGCTGGCTGTGGACGGGCGACATGGGCTGCCTCGATGCCGATGGTTTTCTGACGCTCAAAGATCGCAGCAAAGACCTGCTCATCAGCGGAGGCTCCAACATCTACCCGAGGGAAGTGGAGGAAGTGCTGCTGAGCGCCGACGGTGTGGCCGAGGTGGCTGTGGTCGGTGCGCCAGACCCGGAGTGGGGCGAGGTGGTGGTGGCCTTTGTGGTGGCGCAGCCGGGTGTTTCTCTCAGCATCGAAGCGCTGGATGCCCATTGCCTGGAGCGCATTGCTCGATTCAAGCGCCCCAAGGCGTACCACTTCGTCAGCGAATTACCCAAGAACAATTACGGCAAGGTACTCAAGACCGCCTTGCGCGATCGGCTTTCCAACAACGCATAACCGCATAGGAGAATTTCAATGACAACCCCATCGCTCTACGGAAAACTCGCACTGGTGACCGGTTCAGTCCAAGGCATCGGCTTGGCGATTGCTGCTGCGTTGGCGCGCGAAGGTGCACAGGTGGTGCTGCACGGCTTGCCCGATGCAACTGCACAGCAAGCTGCGCGCAAAGCCTTGGAACAGGTAGGAGCCAAGCCTGTCGCGATTTTTGGGCACAACCTGGCCGACGCGGCACAAGTGGAAGCACTCATGAAGGAAACCCTGGCGGAGGGACCGCTGGATATTTTGGTGAACAACGCCGGCATCCAGCACACCGCTTCTATGGCCGAAATGCCGCGCGAACGGTGGGACGCCATTTTGGCCATCAACCTTTCGGCTGCGTTCGATACGATGCGCCTGGCCCTACCCGGCATGGTGGCGCGGGGATACGGGCGCATTGTCAACATTGCTTCTGTGCATGGACTGGTGGCCTCAGTGAACAAGGCACCCTACGTGGCCGCCAAGTTTGGTTTGGTGGGAATGACCCGCGTGGTGGCACTGGAAGCTGCCCAAGCTGGCAACAGGGCGAGTGGTGGTGTTACGGCCAACTGCATCTGCCCGGGATGGACCGAAACGGCCATCATCGAACCACAAATCCTGGCCCGAGCAGCGCAGTGCGGTGGCGACCGCGACGCCGGCATTCGTGACCTGCTGCGCGAAAAGCAACCCAGCGGGCGCACCTCTACTCCGGACGAAATTGCCCGCACCGTGCTGTGGTTGTGCGAGCCGGCCGCCCACAATCTCACCGGCACCGCCATACCCATCGACGGCGGTTGGACCGCGCAGTAGACAACTCGACGTGGCGCATCAGCCTTGCGGGAGCCATGATTCAGGCAGAAATCAGGGGCTTTTTATTTTTTGCGCTGCTGCAACTCGTGCACCAACAGCACCACGCGCGCATCGGTTTCTTTGAATTTGATACCGTGCTGGAACTCAACCTCTGTCCCTGCTTTGTTGGCGGCATGAACGGGTTCAACATTTTGAATGGTGGCGTCCAGTTCGACATGTCCTTTTTCCAAGGCAAGCCGGTGGACCATGGCTTTCTCTCGCCGTTGTCCATGCTGGGCGACGAGCGCGGCCCCTGGCCGGGCCAGGTGGTACCGCTGCAGGTTGGCGTTTTGCAACTGCCCGTGCCCAGTGCCAAACGCATGTGGAAGCTAGGTAAGGCCTTGCGCCGCGCTATCGAGAGCTGCCCCGAAGACCTCAATGTCGCCATCATGGCCACGGGGGGACTCTCTCACCAGGTGCATGGCGAGCGCGCGGGCTTCCTCAACGAAGCGTGGGACACTGAATTCCTCGAACTGCTGGAAAAAGCCCCCGAGCAACTCGTTAACATGCGCATCGCCGAGTACGCCACCAAAGGCGGTATGGAAGGCGCCGAAGTCATCATGTGGCTGATCATGCGCGGCGCGCTGTCCGATCAGGTCAAGCTGGTCCACAAGCAAACCTACGCGCCCTCGGTTACCAACATCGCCACGCTGGTGCTCGAGGACCTGGGTGGCGAGTCCAATGAAGCGACCGCAGAAGCGCACCGCCAGCATATCGGCCACGAACTCGAAGGCGCAGGCGCTCTGCAAGGCACCTACCCCTTTACCCACGCACGCAGCCACGACAACCTGCGCATCAACCGCTTTTTGCATGCCCTGGTCAAGCCCGAGCACCGCGCGCGCTTTGTGAACGACTTTGAAGCCCTGGCCACAGAACATGGCCTCAGCGAAGAAGAGAAAGACCTGATACGTGGCAGAAAGTGGATCGAGATGATCCGCCGCGGGGTAATTTTTTTCGTGATCGAAAAAATGGCCGCTGTGCTCGGCGTGCCCAACCCGGCCGTCTACGCCGCTTTTCGGGGTGAGACGTTGGAGCAGTTTTTGGCCACGCGCAAGTTGCCAATCACCTATTCGGTGGCGGGCGGTAGTAAAGCAAAGGATATGTCTCGAGCGTAAGCGGCGATTGACCATGTGAGGATGAAAAGCAACCATGGGTCGAAACGCGACTCCAATACGTTGGTAGTTCGAATCCCTAGCGCCACCAAAAAACGATGTTTTTTGACCTGAGCAAGTTATTTATACAACCCCTTTTGCCCCGCCAAAACAAGACCTTCAAACTCGCTCAGGCGGGTTTGCTAGCGCACAGAGCCCCGCACCACGCGGGGCTTTTTGCTATGGGCTCCTGACTGACCCCATGGCCACCCACCCCCGAAACTCGTCTCAAACCCCGTTTTGTCTCAGAACCTCCTGACTTTTTGGGCGCAGTACGGCGGGAGGGGGTTGGCGAAAAATCGGGCTTTTGGAGCCGTACCGTTTGAACAAGTCCAAGGTGAACCCTTTCATCCTTAATTGTTCCATCGCTGGCGGTGACATCACTCCAGCGCAAGCACGCAACTTCCGAAACGCGAAGACCCGCCAGGTGTGTGAGCATCATAATTGCACGGTTGCGTGCAGCGTGTGCTCGCGTTCCAACGTAGCCCAGTACTTGCAGTAGTTCATCGTTGCTGAGTGTTCTTGCTTGTGCCATTTGCTGCTCCTTTGTAGTTGCTGCTGCTGTTAGTTCTATTGTGTTTTCAGCGCAGCATTTGGGCGACCTGAAACCCGTCAAATTGGCGGGTTTCTAGGAGAAAAGCAGCCTGAGCGCGGTCTAGCTAAAACAACGACTTACGTGCTGAATCATTGAAAAAGTGAGTTTTCTTAGATTTTTTGTGGATAACTATTTAGCACTGTGGATATCGGACCAGATAGGTGGCGCAGTTACCCTACAAGCAACGATCAACAGACCCAGCTCCCAGAGCATTCGGATCCGCAAGATCGTGGGCTGTAGCCCGCTTTGTACGCCGCTTATCGCACTGATCTGTTCTGTATCAATAGCCTAATGTCATAAGACCGTGGGATTTTTCCCACGAATTGGTACTATCGTGGCAAAGGAGTCCTGAATGCCCACGTTTGCCAACCAACTCAAAAGCGAAATTGCCCGTCTTGCCAAGAAAGAAGTCCGTGCAGAAACCCAAGCTCTAAAGAAAGCTTCTGCTGCATACCGTGGCGAAATCGCCGCACTCAAACGCCGCATTGCTGGGCTTGAAACACTGGTTAAGCTGCTGCACAAGGGAGTTGGCAGCGCTAAAGTAGCGAAAGTCTCTGTGGAAGATTCGGATACACCACGGCGATTCCGAGTGGCTGGCTTTGCTGCGTTGCGCAAGAAGTTGGACATTAGTGCTGCTGAGATGGGAAAACTGCTGGGCGTATCCGCACAGAGCGTCTATCACTGGGAAACGGGCAAATCCAAGCCCCGTGCAAGCCAGCTAGCTGCGATTGCAGCTGTGCGTAAGATGGGCAAGCGCGAGGTTGCTGCAAAACTCGGCTGAACTGTCAGCCAAAGAAGCAGCCGTAGCGGTCTGCTTCCATAATTTCTATAGCTTCATCCAAGCTGCACGCAGCGGGCGCAGGTTCGTAGCGTTCCCATTTGCCGCTCTGCCGCATCCAGTAGATGTGCCACAGATCGCTGCTCTTGACGTACCGGAACCGAGCGAAAGCGTGGCGCGTTTTTTCGCCAGGCTGACCACGCCAAAGTGGTCGAACCTCAAAGATAGTGACAGCCTGGCCATCGATTTCGTAGTCATGGTCAATCTGCTGCTTGAGATGAGGTGGAACCTTTTCAAGACACCATTGACCAACGATGAGATCAATATCTCCGAGGTCTTCAATAGTGAATGCCATGACAGCGGGGAGGCAATAAGGACTTCATGAGAGAAAACTTGGCAACTTTAAGGAAACTCATCTTACAAATGCTACATCTGTGCCTAGAGTCAGTTGCTACTTGGTTTTCCTGAGGGTAAAAGTAAGGAACGGTAAATCTCGATTAATCCTTTGGGCTCGCTAGGTAGAGTTAGAGTTCGTGTAGAAATTGTGCATACATTTTCTGGCGCTATCACAGGGGTGCTATTCAATGCACGATTTGTGGCAGACAGTGATTTGGCGGAGGATGGTAATTTGCGAGCACTATCAGGGTGTCTAGATGCTTCGACAGCAAGCAAGACCGGTGTTGTCGCAGAAAGAAGCTTTTTGAGATCAGTCCGTCCAGAGCACAATGTCTCAATTAGTAATTGATAGGCGTATGGATTCACAGAAAGGCGGTTTTGAATCTGAGTGTTGTGGTGACTAGCAAGCACTTTGGACAACCGGCAGACAACAAAACCAGCAAGCGCGCCATAACCAAAAGCTGTTGAAACACTGTAAAGAGCACCTACCGCACCACTGCGAATGGCGTCACGGGTTGCATCAGTAATGTTTTCGCCAGCTATGCCTCTGGCCATACTGAATCCAAATAGGGCAGACAAACCGGCTGCGCCAAAAAACTCTAATGGGTCGACATAGACAGAAAAGGTTTTCCAGGTAGCTACAAGACCTGCTAGGATATTTTGCACTCCTGCCGCCGTCATTAGTAAGGGGTTTGTTGTTGCGACCATTGCTAGCTTCAACTCCAATGCACCGGCACCAAACGTCTGGAGTGCCGTCCCGAAGTCCATGCTTAGTTGCCCCTGGAGTGCCGTCATCAGAGTCCCGTGGCCGTCAGCAATCGCGAGAAAACCAAAACCAGCATCGCTGATATTCAATGACATCCAAGCTTTGGGAATTCCCCACCGCTCAAGGATATGGCCCAAACCAGAGTGGGAAAAACCTGGAATTGGAATACCAGCTTTTGTTGGAAAGTCTGTGGCAATAATGTGTCCGAGGTGCTTAAGCGCATAACTTGGCCCGTGATTGACTAGCGTTGAAGGCACATCCAACAATAAATCGTGACCTGCCCGGTAACGGTGTCCCATACCACTTACACAATCGGCGATCTGATTTTTCGCTAAGCCAGGAAATAGGCCATCAGCGAAATTACGCAGCTCAGTGGCGGGTATGTGCATGTAGACCATCTGGCCCGGAGAAACCAGCAACTCCGTGGCTAAAGAGGCGCTGTGGCCACTGTTCGCCTGGACGATGCCATGAGACACATCGCTTAGCGCATCGCCGATGTTTTTACGACGCAGAGTCACTGCCCAGCACCTTTAACAAAGCGTTCTCGTATTCGGGCCAGATGGCTTCAACAGCACGATCAGTTGAACTTTTCAGCACATTCATGAATCGTTCTGTGTCTTTGGCCTCGTTACTTGTTGTTGCAAAGTAAGTTGCTATTCCTGCAAGCGTGATACCTGCGATTGCCCAACCAGCAGGGCCGGCAAGAGAAGTACCAACAAAAAAGGCAGAAACGCTTGCGATCACTCCGGCCCCCCAACCTAATGCACCACCAATTCCGGCAATGATCATACCGATGCCTGCGGCACCACCACCAATACCAACAGCGCTTTTGATTAATTGCTCACGCTCAAGGGCTGAAGGCGCAAGAATTGCTTCACTCATTTTGCAGGCAGCTTCGATTTGAGGTGGGGTGGTCTCGATTGCATTTTTGAACACGTTACGCACTGTTGCTGTCATAATTTGGCTGTCCACATAGGTGAGAAATTTTTTCGGATCTACCTTGCCGTTCATGATCTCAGCAAATTTGGCATCGATAGTGCTGCCCAAGGCTGATTTGAATCGGGCGCAGGACTGATCCGACGAAGAGGTTGGTTCAGTTGGTTGCTCTCCAAACCCTTTGGACAGACGTTCTATTGCATCGGCATCCTTTTGCTGTTGTGATTTGAGTAGCTCTTTGCCTTGCTCCGCCACCGTTTCAGCTGATTCCTTAACTTTTTCAGTGACAGTTGTAAAAGCTGACTTCAAACTGGCCAAGGCTTTGCTGGCGCTTTCTGATTTTGCTATAGTTTCAGCCGAGTCCTTTGCTTTTGCTGCGATATTTAACGTGCTCGTCTTCAGCCCAGACAGGTCAAAAAGCACGGATTGATCTGACTTTGCTGATGCGATGGTCATAGGTGCTCCGCAGCCGACACAGGTTACGGCTTTGTCTGATATACCCCGGCCGCATTCACTACACTTAATCATTGCCATTGTCATCCCTTACAAAAGTCAATACGTGATTTCAAGGTGAGCAACATTTAGTGCTCGGCAATTAGGCGTTTCCACAAAAAACGCACTGCAATTCCAAGAATGATAAACGCCACTAACTGTAAAGCCGTTGCTAGCACCTTAAGCCTGACAGCGTATGGGGCCAGTGTGGCCAAAGTTACTATAGCAACTGTTATCAACATGACTATCCAGAACATGGTCAATTTCCTTTCTGTATGAATACAACCAGGCTGGATATGATGAAAGCAAGAGGTGACAGGTGATGTCGTTTTGGAGTAAAAGATTTTTTTTGAAAAAATACGACACACCCTGTCGCTATCCAAAAAGATACTTGTAGATAAAAATGACTTTCTGAGGGTCTGATGGCTTCTGACAAACACGACACATTGGTCTATCGTCTTTCGCAGATGCTGGTGAAGCTGAACCAAGGTGAAAAACTGAATCCGCAAGCATTGGCTGAAGAATTTGGGGTCAATTTGCGCACTGTTCAGCGGGATCTTAATGTCCGCTTTGCCTACCTGTCACTGCAGAAGACCAACGGGTACTACCATCTAGATCCAACCATCCTTGGTAAATTGAACACCAAGGATGTTGAACGTTTTGCAGGTCTGGCAGGTGTTAGAGGGCTTTTCCCTTCTCTATCCGATGAGTTCCTGCGCGATATTTTTGATGCACGAATTCAAGCCGCTGTAATGGTCAAGGGTCACAATTATGAGAACTTGGCTGGTAAAGAGTACGTCTTTCGTCTCATTGAAACAGCCATATTGGGGCATCAGAATATTTCTTTTGAGTATCACAAAGATGCGGGAACAAAGTATTACAACAGCGTGTCACCATTCAAGCTTATTAATCACAAAGGTATTTGGTACATGGCGGCTCGTGATCGAGATAAGCTTAAGTCATTTTCATTCGCCAAGATTGATAACCTGAAGTTGCTGAATTCATATTTTTCAGCAGACCCTAATGTTGAAAAAAAATTAGCCGAAGAAGATGGAATCTGGCTCGAAGAACAAAAGAAAAAAATCATTCTAAAAATTGATAAAGATGTCGCTAGCTACTTTAAGCGTCGCAAGTTGGTCGCCAACCAAGTCATTGAAAAAGAACTTGAAGACGGGGACCTTATTGTTTCAGCACAGGTCGGGCACATTAATCAAGTTGTACCAATCGTTCGCTACTGGATTCCCTATATTCGCATAATTAGTCCTGAGGGATTACAGAGCGATATGGAAGCTGAAATTGCATCCTACTTAACACCCATTCGTTAGATGCTTCACCATTTTTCATTGGTTCCCGCACAACTCTAACTTTCTCAAGACACCATTGACCCACGATGAGATCAATATCTCCGAGGTCTTCAATAGTGAATGCCATGCTGTTCATTATGGCAAAGGGAAATTGCATTTAACCATCGATTGAAACCCGCCAAAGTGGCGGGTTTTTGGTCGCCCAAAATTGCAACTGAAAACACACTGTGTCCATACTTACAAGGACACAGCAATGAACCCGAAATTCAATCCCGCAGATCTCGCACAGTTCACGGGCACTGGGCGCTACTACCGACTCAACCGCAAATGTCTGTTGACAGATGCCACCACCTCCTCCACCGCCCAAGCCCGATTACAGCCAGTACAAGTACAAGGACTTTGTGCATTTCCCGCCGTTGGACCTAACGCCCTGAGGCCCTGAGGCACTGACGACCTTTTGTAATGACCCAGCGGAATCTGCTCAGGTCAAGCTGCTAATTTAAACATTTCAAATGCCTGATTCGGGGTCTTCATCTTCAGCGCCTGATGAGGGCGTTGTTGGTTATAGAACCCAATCCAGTCCGCAATCACCCGACTCGCATGTTGCAGCGTCTCAAACCGTTGCCGGTGGACACACTGCTCCTTGATCGTTCGAATGACCCTCTCCACCAATCCGTTTTGCTCTGGGCAATGCGGCGTGATGAATTCCTGTTGCAAACCGTAGCTTCTCACCAGCCTGGTGTAGCTGCGGCTTGTAAAAACCAAACCGTTGTCGCTTCTCAGCAGGAACGGGGTTGTCACACGGCCCAAAGTGCCATAGCGGTTGATCAAGGCTTGCTCCAGCGCTGACTCTGCCGTAGTGGCTTTAGCCGATCTCGATAAATGCCAGCCCAACAGTTCACGGGTGTAGCAATCAATCACCACCGCCAAGCTTGCCCAGCCATCTCGCCCTGTCCAGACACGACACAGGTCTGTCGCCCAACGCTCATCTGGGGCTTGCGCCATCGATGGCATCGCTTGTACCCGCGGCCTAAAGCCGATCGGGCGCTGCTTGACCTGCCAACCTCGTATTTGAAAGATACGTTGCACCGTGTTCTTGTTGAACTTGAGCAAGCCCGCCACAGTGCGGTAACCAAACGAGGGGTCTTGGTCAATCATGGCTTTGATGGGTTTCTCAAACCGCT
>CAYTZZ010000058.1:0-10620 GCA_964442645.1 uncultured Bordetella sp.
AACATCAGCTGCGCCAACTTGATCAGCGCCTCGACGCGAGTTTTTCAACAAAATTTAACCGGAGCGGTCATTCGGTTGTCAAACCTGAATGATGGCACCCTGCCTGCAGCCGACATCGGTGCGAAGGTCCGAACTGCAGCGATTGCTGCCATTGGACACCAACGTGCGAAAAGACCGCATAGTGCTAAGTTCACGGAGGGTTAACCACGGCGACCTTGTTGGCGAACAACGTGTTGAGCACCCCCAACGACTTGTCGCTCATCGTCTGGGTAAATAGGACGGCTAGACGGCGCTTTGGCCGCGAGACACTAACGTAAAAAAGGTTCCTGGCGCGCGTGAAGCCTTTCTGATGTGCGGCAGTCGGTTTTACACCGGAAGCCATGTATTCGAGCATGCGCGGCCAGTTGTAGTGGTTCCACCCTCCCCCGAAGACTACAAGGACATTTTCAAATTCTGCACCTTTAACACTGTGCTGGGTGGCGAAGGGCGTGAAGCCATCGAC
The DNA here is from genome assembly GCA_964442645.1 of uncultured Bordetella sp. GTDB lineage: Bacteria > Pseudomonadota > Gammaproteobacteria > Burkholderiales > Burkholderiaceae_C > Limnohabitans. The sequence goes on from CAYTZZ010000058.1 coordinate 503, forward strand.
AAAACGCACGAGGTTCACGACTTCTTGATACTTCACGTCACGCAAGCGTCGATGGCGATTAATAGAGGGTTTCTCCGGCTCTCCCGCATACGGATCGAACGCTGCCATCTCGTCTTCACGGCGGGTCACGATGTCAGGCATACGAGGTCGGCGTGTCTTCTTCAAAAGGTCCAGCACCTCCCCCACAGTGCCACTTTCGCGGAGAGCGTTGAGGGACTTCATGTCATCTGCCCACGCCTGCTTCTCAGAAGCCTTATTCAGGGCGCCCCCCCGGCCAAGCAGGTCAAACATCTGCCCATACCTCTTCTCCTTGTACGCGGCACACGTGGGCTCAACGACTCTGCCAAGAAACTCCAGCGTCGCATCATCTAGTTTGGAGATGGCGTCTTGGTGGGACTTGAAGATTTCAACGATTGAGGGGTAGCCTTGCTCTGCCGCCAAGGCTGCGTGCGTCAGCATCAGTACTTTCGTGACTGCCGGTGAGAAGTCCCAGCCCTCATCCTCAAGTTGTTTACGAAGCGCTGCGACGTAGGCTCGAGTGACATTTGCAGGCGTGTCTTGTTTCGAGTGCGCAGTGTCAGTCCGCTCTCCTGTGTAGCTATTGGCATGGAACGCGCGCGCCTCACCTTGCGCTGTCTTGTCATCTACGACCTGAAGCAAAGAAGGCCGAAGACGGTTGAGCATGTCCACGACGGCGGGCACAGAGCGGAAATTAGCACCCTTATTTACTCCCTCAACATTAGGCAGTGTAGTCAAGTCGAAATCGTCTCGGTAGATGGTCTGCCAGTGATCGCCGAACAGGCCAATCAACGGTCCCTTCTTGGGCTCAAAAAAATGCGTCGCTAGAGCGCCCATGAACTCGTCATTCGTGTCCTGGTATTCGTCAATGAAAACCACCGGATAAGACGCAGTGAATACCTGCTGGAACTTCGGCATGGCCAGGAAACGGGCCATTAGCTCTGGGATATCGTCGTGAGAGAGCGTGATCCGATCATCGTGAATGCCGAAATATCCGAGGTCGTACTCAATGCGCCGGCTGCCGACACCATCCACCTCAGCAATCTTTTCTGTATGCCGTTCGATCTTTCCAACTTCTGTTCTGAGAGTCGATTGAAATTGACTCATGCATCCCCAACAGAAGGCATGAATGGTGTCCACCAGCACGACAGGGTGTTCGTCAATTTTCTGCGAAATTTCACGCTTTGCGACGTTCGTGTAGGTGATGCATGCGATCTTTTGACCGCGACGCAAATAGCCTGATCCACGCTCAGAGATGAGCCGCTTGAGGGCTTGGACTAGGGAATAGGTTTTCCCTGCACCAGCGCCGGCCTCGAGACGGAAGCACTGCTGCTGATCAATACACTCGTTGACGCGTTTCTGCGCATTCTGCGCGGCTTCAGCAGCGGGGCTTAGTGTTTTAAACACCATGATCCGCCCCTCCATCTAACTGTGGTGCGGCGGGCTGAAGTGGCAGCGGTTCTGAATCCGCTAGCCACAGCAGGCCTTCTTTGATATAGGCAGGCACCTTCCACGCGTCTTCGGAAAGGCCGTACTTCAATGCGGTTTCGACCTTGCCCATGTCTGCGGCAATGTCGAAAGCAAGGTCGCCCCAGTGATCAACTTGCTTCAACTCGAAGAGCTTTGGGTTTGCGAGGATGAAGGCATCCTCATATGTGCGCGCGCAGAAGTTCGATCCGGCTTCATGAACCTGGTAAGCGACTCGCCGATAGCCCTTCACCTTCTCTTCGGGTGTCTTTGCCTTCAAAAACTCTAGGGTTAGCGCTTCACTGTCTTTTATATCGAACCAATCACGCAGGGTCGTGTTCAACGACCGCTCGCCCTGCGAGTAAGGACACTTCACATAGCGACCCTTGTCGCCCATCTTCACGGCGTCAAGATCGGTAATGACCAGCGTCCGCAACTCAAGGAAATCGAGTAGCGGCGAAAAAATTTTCGCGTTCGCTCCGTCAACCTCCACTGTCGCTACATATTGCAGTGACAGTCTTTTAGACTCGTCTAGCGCCTCGTCAATAAGCTGGAAGATGCGCGGCATCAAGAGGCGTTCGGTTGGACCTTCAATCAGGATAGCCTTATCGGCGAAGAACAAGTCGCACTTGGTCAAAGTCATGTATCGGTGAAGAAAATTCCGATCAGGCTCATTGATTTTGCCAGCTCCTTTTCGGAAATCCTTAATGACTGTGTACCGAGTCGCCCCATCTGCGGATGGCTTGGCGAGGAAATAGCGGACTGCGTCAAACGGGGCCGCGTTCGCGATGTGCGAAGAGTGTGTCGTGACGACAAACTGGACTGGCCACTCTTGATTTGGATACTCCGCTGAAAAGACCTGAACTGCTGCGTTCAGCTGCTTGATAAAGACCTCCTGCATCTGAGGATGCAAATGGGCTTCAGGCTCCTCGATGAAGATCAGATGCACCGCCGGCAGTGTCGGATTCGTGCGGAAAGACTTGTGAAAGCTCAGAAGCTGAAGAAGGATGTAGATCAGGTTTCGTGCTCCGAGACCGTTGTATCCCTCGGGAAGATGGACCCCATGTGCTCCCGTGTAAAAGACCTTTGTGTGCTCACTTAGGAGACTCGCGGCATTCAGAGCCGTCTCCGTACGCAAGTCCGGGTCATTTAGGCCTGGATATCCGAAGCTCTTGATCTTCGGCAGCAACGCGGTGAGCTTCTCGTTGAAGTCCTTGTGGATGCTCTGCTCGATGTTCGATACGGCTTCTTTTAATTCGGCGGCAATCGCCTGATCTGCCGCCGTTGCCGTGGCACTTGTCGCCGTCGTAAACAGTGCTTCTAAAAGCTTTCCCAGAACGTTAGGCTCACCGCGCTTATTTTGATCGAGGGATCTCTGCGCGGCCACAAGTCCGCACTGAAAGAGTTTCCCGAGCTGCTTCAGTTCGATGGCGCGCTCGTTGGTCGAGTCGTTGGGATCAACAGCTGCTAAGTGATACTCGTAGGCCTTAGGAACAACCTCTTTGAGGTTCTTGAAAAGGTGCAGCGCGTCATCCGCTCCGCCCTCTGGCACCGGAGGGTCAAGAAGCAGAGCCAAGGCCGTCTGTGCTGGCCGATACTCAATACGAATCTTAGCGGTCTTGCAGTCAGGGTCGAGGTCGATTACAAAAGGAGCGAGTGCGGCAAGTTCGTAGGCTGGATCGTAAGACACAAAGACCGTAGCCGTGATGACCGGTAATGCAGCAAGAACGTCCTTATCGTCCTTGCCCTCACGTCGCAATAGCTTGGCGGCGAGAAAGGCATCTCTTCTCGCTGCCGAAAAGTCCTCCAGCCGCAGCTTTTTCGGTTCATCTCCGAGGACGTGCGCGAAGAATTCCGTGATCGATGTCTTGCCACTGTTATTGCGGCCAACGATCAATGTCGTCGTCCGTTCAAGCGACATTTCAGCACTCTGTAGGAGTCTGAAATTTTCGATTGCGATTTTTTCTATACGCATATTCCTCCCTTAGTTATGAATGAGGTCTTTTGTATTCTTAAAAGCAAATCATACGTCAAGCGCGTGGGAAGCGTTCTAGCAAGAGGTCATTCAAAGGTCCCGGCAGCGATCTGCAGATGCCGGCGAACGGAACTGAGCGACCAGTTCCATACGTCAAATGACTCCAATCAGCCTTTTCCAGCCCTTGCGGACGCGATCCTCTCCAATTGAGCCAAGTGCCCAGGCTCTCTTCGACTCAAAGTCATTAGCGTTTTGCCGCATAAAACCCTGATTCGGGTACGGTACGCACCGCAGGATTTGAGCGAAAACAGCGAACAACAGCAACTGAAAGAGCCAAAAATGGCCATGTGGAACGCGCACTAGCAAGTCAGCGCAAAACAGGCAGGTTGCGCAAGTGATTGATGGAATAAAGCAACTCAGAACACGATCCCGTGAGGTTTTCACCACAGATAAAGATTTTTTTAACGGAACGAAACGACATCCCCAAACAAAAAAAGCACTTAGGCATTCCTGCGCTAAGTGCTTGATTTATTTGGAGGCGCGGGCCGGAGTCGAACCGACCTACACGGATTTGCAATCCGGTGCATAACCGCTTTGCTACCGCGCCTTGTTCCTGACGAAAAAGGGAAGCCTGGGCTTCCCTTTACGATTTGGAGCGGGAGACGAGTCTCGAACTCGCGACCTCAACCTTGGCAAGGTTGCGCTCTACCAACTGAGCTACTCCCGCGTGGAGAAAGAAATTATAACGCACTTTTTCACACCTTTGCAAGCCACCCTCAAAATTCTCGGGTGGCCTGCGTTCAGTGCTTGACCGGCGCCGCTGCCGGGTCGGCCGCTGCAGGTGCAGCAGCCACCACGGGCACGTCTTCTCTCAAAGGCTCGGGCATTCTCTCCAGGGCGATTTCCAGCACCTTGTCGATCCACTTGACCGGCACGATCTCGAGGCCGTTTTTCACGTTCTCGGGAATTTCCTGCAGGTCTTTGACGTTTTCTTCCGGGATCAGCACGGTCTTGATGCCGCCGCGCAAGGCCGCCAGCAGTTTCTCTTTGAGGCCACCGATGGCGGTGACTTCACCGCGCAGGGTGATCTCGCCGGTCATGGCCACATCGCCGCGCACCGGAATGCCGGTGAGCGTGGACACCAGGGCCGTGGTCATGGCGGCGCCGGCACTGGGGCCGTCTTTGGGCGTGGCGCCATCGGGCACGTGGATGTGAATGTCTTTCTTTTCGAACGCTTCATCGGTGATGCCCAGGCGGCGTGAGCGGCTGCGCACCACGGTGCGTGCGGCTTCCACCGACTCTTTCATCACGTCGCCCAGCGAGCCGGTGCGGGTGATGTTGCCTTTGCCGGGCATGATGGCGGCTTCGATGGTGAGCAGGTCGCCGCCCACCTCGGTCCACGCCAAGCCAACCACCTGGCCCACCTGGTTTTGTTGCTCGGCGCGGCCGTAGTTGTACTTGCGCACGCCCAGGAAGTCGTTGAGGTTGTCGGCCGTGACCTTGACCTGCGGCTGCATTTGCTTGAGCTGCAAGCCCTTGACCACCTTGCGGCAAATTTTGGAGAGCTCGCGCTCGAGCGAGCGCACGCCGGCCTCGCGGGTGTAGTAGCGCACGATGTCGCGGATGGCCGAGTCGTCCACCAGCAGCTCTTCGTCTTTCACGCCATTTTTTTTCATCTGCTTGGGCAGCAGGTAACTGGTGGCGATGTGGGCCTTCTCGTCTTCGGTGTAGCCCGAGAGGCGAATCACTTCCATGCGGTCCAGCAACGCGGGCGGGATGTTCATGGAGTTGGAGGTGGCCACGAACATCACGTCGCTGAGGTCGAAGTCGACCTCGACGTAGTGGTCGCCGAAGGTGTGGTTTTGTTCGGGGTCGAGCACCTCGAGCAGCGCACTCGACGGGTCGCCGCGGAAGTCGCTGCCGAGCTTGTCGATTTCATCGAGCAGGAACAGCGGGTTGCGGGTGTTGACCTTGCTGAGGTTTTGCAACACCTTGCCAGGCAAGGCGCCAATGTAGGTGCGGCGGTGGCCGCGAATTTCGGCCTCGTCGCGCATGCCGCCCAAGGCCATGCGCACATACTTGCGGCCAGTGGCTTTGGCAATGGATTGGCCCAGCGAGGTTTTGCCCACGCCCGGGGGGCCCACCAAGCACAGGATGGGGGCCTTCACTTTGTCCACGCGTTGCTGCACGGCCAAATATTCCAGGATACGGTCTTTGACCTTTTCCAGGCCGTAGTGGTCTTCGTTGAGCACGGTCTCGGCATTGCCCAGGTCGTGCTTGATCTTGGTTTTTTTGCTCCAGGGCAGGCCGACCAGCACGTCGATGTAGTTGCGCACCACGGTGGCTTCGGCCGACATGGGCGACATCAGCTTAAGCTTTTTCAGCTCGCCTTCGGCTTTCTTGCGCGCCTCGATGGGCATGCGGGCGGCCTTGATCTTTTTCTCGATCTCTTCAATGTCGGCGCCCTCTTCGCCTTCGCCCAGCTCTTTCTGAATGGCCTTGACTTGCTCGTTCAGGTAGAAGTCGCGCTGGTTCTTTTCCATCTGGCGCTTGACGCGGCCACGGATGCGCTTGTCGACATTGAGGATGTCCACTTCGCGCTCGAGTTGCGAATACAGGTTTTCCAGGCGGGCTTTGACTTCCGACAAGTCGAGCACCAACTGTTTGTTTTCGAGCTTGAGCGGCAAGTGGGCGGCAATGGTGTCGGCCAGGCGGCCCGGGTCGTCGATGCTGGAGATCGAGGTGAGGATTTCGGGCGGAATTTTTTTGTTCAGTTTGACGTACTGGTCGAACTGCTGCATGACCGCGCGACGCAGAGCCTCGATTTCGGTGTCTTGCGCGGGGTTGTGGACCAACTCCACCGGGGTCACATTGGCCATGAAGTGGGCTTCGCCATCTTCAATGCGGTTGACGGTGGCGCGTTGCTGACCCTCGACCAACACCTTGACGGTGCCATCGGGCAGCTTGAGCATTTGCAAAATGGTGGCGACGCAACCCACCTCGAACATGTCGGTGACGGCGGGCTCGTCTTTGGCGGCGGCCTTTTGCGCGACCAGCATGATGCGGCGCTCGGCGGCCATGGCCGACTCCAGGGCCTTGATGCTCTTGGGGCGTCCCACAAACAGGGGGATCACCATGTGGGGGAACACCACCACATCGCGCAGCGGCAACAGGGGCAGTTCGAGCGGAATCGCTGGCAGGGGGGTTTGTCCGGACATGGTCAACCTCTTCCATCAAAAAGGGGACAGCTGTGTGGGGCTGTCCCCGGGGTATCCATCAGGCTTTCTTGGCCGCCTCGCGGTAGACCAACAAAGGCGGTTTGTTTTCATCGATGGTGGACTCGTCGACCACCACCTTTTCAACGTTCGTGCTGTTAGGCAACTCGAACATGGTGTCAATCAGCGATTGTTCAAGGATAGAACGCAAACCCCGAGCGCCTGTTTTGCGTGCCAGCGCCTTGCGGGCAATGGCGTGCAAGGCAGAGGGGCGCACTTCGAGCTCGGCGCCTTCCATGGCCAGGAGCTTGCTGTACTGCTTGATCAAGGCATTTTTGGGCTCGGTCAAAATTTGAATCAGCGCGTCTTCGGTCAGCTCGTCCAGCGTGGCGACCACCGGCATGCGGCCCACGAGTTCGGGGATGAGGCCGAACTTGATCAGGTCTTCCGGCTCGACTTCGCCAAACACTTCGGTCAGGCTGCGCTGCTGCTTGCTCTTGACCGTGGCGCCAAAGCCAATGCCCGATGCCTCGGTGCGGCTTTCGATGACTTTTTCCAGGCCGGCAAAGGCGCCACCGCAAATGAACAGAATGTTGGTGGTGTCGACTTGCAGGAAGTCTTGGTTGGGGTGCTTGCGCCCGCCTTGCGGGGGCACGCTGGCCATGGTGCCTTCGATGAGTTTCAGCAAGGCCTGCTGCACGCCCTCGCCCGAGACGTCGCGGGTGATGGAGGGGTTGTCGGACTTGCGTGAAATTTTGTCGATTTCATCAATGTAGACAATGCCGCGCTGCGCGCGTTCCACTTCATAGTTGCAGCTTTGCAGCAACTTTTGAATGATGTTTTCCACGTCTTCACCCACATAGCCGGCTTCGGTGAGGGTGGTGGCGTCGGCCATGACGAAGGGCACATCGAGCATGCGCGCCAGGGTTTGGGCCAGCAAGGTTTTGCCCGAACCGGTGGGGCCAATCAGCAGGATGTTGCTCTTGGAGAGCTCGACATCGTCTTTCTTGGCTTTTTCTTTGTGGCGCAGGCGCTTGTAATGGTTGTAGACCGCCACCGCCAACGAGCGCTTGGCGGGCTCTTGCCCGATCACATAGTTGTCCAGGTTGGCCTTGATTTCGGCGGGCGTGGGCAGGTCGCCACGCGCTTCGCGGGCCGCGTCTTGCGCGGGCAATTCATCGCGAATGATTTCGTTGCACAGGTCGATGCATTCATCGCAAATGAAGACCGAGGGCCCAGCGATGAGCTTTTTCACCTCGTGCTGGCTTTTGCCGCAAAAGGAGCAGTAAAGGGTCTTTTCGGCAGAAGCGCCTTTTTTATCGGCCATGAACAAATTGTCTCAGTGATTTTGGGCAATGATACCCAAATGAAAACAGGGTCACGGACGCTTGGCGATCACCTGGTCGACCAGGCCGTACTCCTTGGCCTCGTCAGCCGACAGGTAGTAATCGCGCTCGGTGTCGCGCTCGATCTTTTCCAGCGGCTGGCCGGTGTTCTCGGCCAGGATCTTGTTGAGCTGCTCGCGGGTCTTGAGGATCTCGCGGGCGTGGATTTCAATCTCGGTGGCCTGGCCCTGGGTGCCGCCCAGCGGCTGGTGGATCATGACCTTGGAGTTGGGCAGCGAGAAACGCTTGCCCTTGGCGCCAGCAGACAGCAAGAACGCGCCCATGCTGGCGGCCATGCCGGTGCACAGGGTGGAGACGTCGGGCTTGATGAAGTTCATGGTGTCGTAAATCGCCATGCCCGCGCTGACCGAGCCGCCCGGTGAGTTGATGTAGAACGAGATGTCCTTGTCGGGGTTCTCGCTCTCCAGGAACAGCAACTGGGCCACCACCAGGTTGGCGGTCTGGTCGTTGACCGGGCCCACCAAGAAGATGACGCGCTCTTTGAGCAGGCGCGAATAGATGTCGTAAGACCGCTCGCCGCGCCCCGACTGCTCGATCACCATCGGGATCATGCCCAGCGCTTGGGTTTCCAGTGCACTCATGCTTTCGCTCCTGTGAAGGCGTTTCAGCCTTGGCCCATCAATTCGTCGAAGGATACGGTCTTCTCGGTGACCTTGGCATTCGACAGGACATAGGTGGTGACGTTGTTCTCAATCACAACCGCCTCAACTTCGGCCAAGCGCTGGTTGTCGCTGAAATACCAGCGCACCACGTCTTCGGGCTTCTCGTAGCTGGAGGCCAACTCTTCCACGTGGGCCTTGATGTGGTCCAGCGTGGCTTCGAGCTTCTGGTTGCGCACCAACTCGGCCACCACCAGGCCCATGCGCACGCGCTTTTCAGCCTGGGGACGGAAGATGTCGTCGGGAATCGGGGCCTTGTCAGCGTCCTTGATGCCGCGCTGCTTGAGGTCGTTGCGGGCGCCTTGCACCAGGCGGTCCACTTCGGCTTGCACGATGGACTGGGGCAGGTCGAGCTCGGCCTTGGCCACCAGGGCTTCGAGCGCAGCTTGCTTGTTGCGGCCCATCAGGCGGGCTTTGACTTCGCGCTCGAGGTTCTTGCGGATGTCGGCTTGCAGGCCGGCCACGGTGGCATCGGCCACGCCCAGCGACTTGGCCAGCTCGTCGGTGACTTCGGGCAGGTGCGAGGCTTCGAGCTTCTTCACGGTGACCAGGAAGTCGGCGGTTTTGCCAGCGACGTCTTTGCCGTGGTAGTCGGCGGGGAAGTTCAGGGGGAAGGTTTTGCTTTCGCCAATTTTCAGGCCGCGCACAGCGTCTTCGAATTCTTTGAGCATCTGGCCTTCGCCGACGATGAACTGGAAGTCGTCGGCTTTGCCGCCTTGGAACACTTCACCGTCGATCTTGCCTTCAAAGTCGACCGTGACGCGGTCGCCGTCGGCCACGGCGGACTCGAGGCTGCGCTGGGCGAAGGTGCGGCGCTGCTTGCGCAGGATGTCGATGGTTTTCTCGATGGCGGCATCGGTCACGTCGGAGGTGACTTTTTCGATTTCCACGGTGTTCAGCTCGGGCAGCTTGACTTCGGGGTAGACCTCGAAGATGGCGTCAAAGGCCATCTGGCCTTCGGCCGCGCCTTCTTTTTCGCTGATGCGGGGCTGGCCAGCGACGCGCAGGTTGGCTTCGTTGGCGGCGGTGGAGAAAGCCTCGCCGACTTTGTCGTTCATGACTTCGTAGTGCACCGAGTAGCCATAGCGCTGGGCCACGATGTTCATGGGCACTTTGCCGGGACGGAAGCCGTCAATTTTGACCTGGCGTGCCAGGCGCTTGAGGCGGATGTTCACCTCGTTTTGAATGACGTCCACGGGCAACGTCAGAGTCATCTTGCGCTCGAGTTTTTCGAGGGTTTCAACAGTCACAGCCATGAAAATTCTCCTGAATAGGGCTGACCGGCCCGAGGGGACCGGTGAAAAAATACGTTTGGTGCGCGGGGGGGGACTCGAACCCCCACACCATTGCTGGCGTCAGGACCTAAACCTGGTGCGTC
>CAYTZZ010000059.1:0-10323 GCA_964442645.1 uncultured Bordetella sp.
AGCAATCTGCGGCTCGTAACGGTCACCGACCGCCAACAGCATCTCCTTGGTGAAGTACAGGTCGCCCCGCTTCTCGCCGTGGTATTCGAAGATGTGGGTTTCCACGATCGAGTCGACCGGGCAGCTCTCTTCGCAAAAGCCGCAGAAGATGCACTTGGTCAGGTCGATGTCGTAGCGCGAGGTGCGGCGGCTGCCGTCGTCACGCACGGTGGACTCGATGGTGATGGCCATCGCCGGGCACACGGCCTCGCACAACTTGCAGGCAATGCAGCGCTCTTCGCCATTCTCGTAGCGGCGCAAGGCGTGCAGGCCACGAAAGCGCGGGCTTTGAGGCGTTTTCTCTTCAGGGAACTGAATCGTGATTTTGCGCGCGAACATGTACTTGCCGGTCAGGGCCATGCCCTTGAACAGCTCGGTCAGCATGAAGCTCGACAAAAAGTCGCGCCAGGAGAACGGGGCAGATGAAGTGATCGTCGTCATGAAGGGCTCCGGATCATTTCCAAATGGACAGGGGGGACTGCATCCACAGGCCCACCACCACCAGCCACACCAGGGTGACCGGGATAAAAATCTTCCAACCCAGGCGCATGATCTGGTCGTAACGGAAGCGCGGGAAAGTGGCACGGACCCAGAGGAACATCGTGACCACCACAAAGGTTTTCAGGCCCAGCCAAATCCAGCCAGGGATGAGGTTGAACAAGTCGCTGTTGATCGGGGGCAACCAGCCCCCCAGGAACAGAATGACGCACAAAATCGACACCAGGATCATGTTGGCGTATTCGGCCAAGAAGAACATGGCGAACGACATGCCTGAGTACTCGATCATGTGGCCGGCCACAATTTCCGACTCGCCTTCCACCACGTCAAAGGGGTGGCGGTTGGTTTCGGCCAAGCCGGCAATGAAATACACCACGAAGATCGGCAGCAGCGGCAACCAGTTCCAAGAGAGGAAGCTCAGGCCATTGTCGGCAAACGATCCCTTGCCCTGCCCCATCACGATGTCGGTCATGTTCAGGCTGCCCGAGACCATCAGCACCACCACCAGGCAAAAGCCCATGGCGATCTCGTAGCTGACCATCTGCGCCGAGGCGCGCATGGCGCCCAGGAAAGCGTACTTGGAGTTGGAGGCCCAACCGGCAATGATCACGCCATAGACTTCCAGCGAGGTGATGGCCATCAGGAACAACAGGCCAGCGTTCACATTGGCCAGCGCTACCTCGGGGCCAAACGGCACCACCGCCCAGGCGGCCAAGGCCGGCATGATGGTCATGATCGGGCCCAGCAAAAACAGGCCCGTGTGGGCGCGCGTGGGCACAATGATTTCTTTGGTCAGCAGCTTGAGCGCGTCGGCAATCGGCTGCAACAAGCCGCCCGGGCCAGTGCGGTTGGGGCCCAAACGGATTTGGGTGAAGCCAATCGCCTTGCGCTCCCACAGCGTGAGGTAAGCCACGCAGCCCAGCAAGGGCAAGAGCACGGCCACAATTTTGAGCAAGGTCCACAGCACCGGCCAAGCCAGTGACGTCCACCAAGCCTGGCTGGACAGGCCCAGGCCTGCATTGAAAATGGCATCAACCATGGTCAGGCTCCTCCCTTGGCGTCGGCCGTCTGCTGCAGCGACGCTGCACGACGCACCAGGCCATCGAGTTGGTAGATGGACGCGCTGGCCGGCTGACCGGGCACAGGGTTCACATCGATCCAGGCGCTGCACGCATTGGACAGGCGCGTGGCCACATCTTGCGGCAAGGCCTGCGCACGCACTTGCTCCAGGGTTTCCTGGTCAAAGCCCGGCAAGCCCAGCATCGAACCCAACACGCGCAGCACCTTCCAGGCCGGGCGGGTTTCGCCCAGCGGACGCACCACGCCGTGGAAACTTTGAGCACGGCCTTCGGTGTTGACGAAGGTGCCTGCGGTTTCGGTGAAGGGCGAAATGGGCAACAGCACGTCGCTGATGTCCAGGTTGGTCTTGAACGGCGAAAGCGTCACCACCATGTCGGCGCCGGACAAAGCGGCACGTGCGGCAGCGCCGTCGGCGGTGTCGAACTCGGGTTCGTTGTTCAGCAACAGCGCGGCCTTCAGCGCGCCGGCTTGCAACATCTGGCCGGCATTCAAGCCATTGGCCACGGGCAAGGCCCCGACCAGTTGTGCGCCCACCGTGTTGGCGGCTTCACCCAGGAAGCCCACGGTCGCACCGGTTTGGGTGCCGATCCAGTTGGCCAGGGCCAACAGGCTGGAAGCACGGGCGTGGTGTGCTGCGGCATTGCCCAACAAAATGGCTTTGCGCTCGCCACCCATCAGCGACTTGGCGATGGCCTGCGCTTGCGGCTGCTCGGCATTGCCGGCCACGGGCGCCAGCACGCCGGTGTGCGTGCTGATGGCGGCTGCAATGTCGGCCAGGGCTTGCACCCAGTGGGACGCATCGGTCAACAGGCTGTGGGCCACAGGCATGGCCCAGTCGAAGGCCACGGCATTCAAGGCGTTGACCTGGCCGCCTTTGCGTGCCGCCTGGCGAATGCGTTGCGCCAGCAAAGGATGGTCTTTGCGCAGGTTGGAGCCAATCACCAGGGTTCGCTGCAGATCGGACAGTGCGGCAATCGAGGTGCCCAACCAACGCACGCCGCCTTCATGGAAGAAGTCGGCCGCGCGCAAGCGGCTGTCAATGTTCTGGCTGCCCAGGGCACGCGTCAGGTTGGCCGCAAGGTACAACTCTTCGGCGGTGCTGTGCGGGCTGGCCAAGGTGCCGATGGCGTGTGCGCCATGGGTGTTCTTGACCTGTTGCAGGCCATTGGCCACGTACTCGAGGGCGGTTGGCCAGTCGACGGTTTTCCATTCGCCGCCCTGCTTGAGCATGGGTGCGGTCAGGCGCTGGTCGCTGTTGAGCGCTTCGTAGGAGTAGCGGTCGCGGTCGGCCAGCCAGCATTCGTTGATGGCCTCGTTTTCCAGGGGCACGACGCGCATGACGCGGTGGTTTTTCACCTGCACAATCAGGTTGGCGCCGGTGGCATCGTGCGGGCTGACCGACTTGCGACGGCTCAGCTCCCAGGTGCGGGCGCTGTAGCGGAACGGCTTGTTGGTGAGCGCGCCCACCGGGCAAATGTCCACCATGTTGCCCGACAGCTCGGAGTCGACGGTGGCGCCGACAAAGCTCTCGATCTCGGAATGCTCGCCACGGTGGGACATGCCCAATTCCATGGCGCCTGCAATCTCCTGGCCAAAGCGCACGCAGCGGGTGCAGTGAATGCAGCGGCTCATTTCTTCCATGCTGATCAGCGGGCCCACGTCTTTGTGGAAGACCACGCGCTTTTCTTCTTCGTAGCGCGAAGCCGAGCCGCCGTAACCCACCGCCAAGTCTTGCAGCTGGCACTCGCCGCCCTGGTCGCAAATCGGGCAGTCCAGCGGGTGGTTGATCAGCAAAAATTCCATCACCGACTTCTGGGCCTTGATGGCCTTGTCGGTTTGGGTGCGCACCACCATGCCTTGCGTCACGGGCGTGGCGCAGGCGGGCATGGGCTTGGGCGCTTTTTCAACATCCACCAGGCACATGCGGCAGTTGGCGGCAATGCTCAGTTTCTTGTGATAGCAGAAGTGCGGAATGTAGGTGCCGGCCTTCTCAGCCGCATGCATGACCATGCTGCCTTCGAGGACTTCAACCTTCTTGCCGTCGAGTTCAATTTCAACCATGGTGACTCGTCCGATCAAACATACGCGGGGACCATGCAGGTCTTGTGCGTGATGTGGTGTTCAAATTCGTGGCGGAAGTGCTTGAGCATGCCGCGCACCGGCATGGCCGCTGCGTCGCCCAAGGCGCAAATGGTGCGGCCCATGATGTTCTCGGCCACGTTGTCCAGCAAGGCCAGGTCGCTCTCGCGGCCCTGCCCGTTTTCAATGCGGTCCACCATGCGCCACAGCCAGCCCGTGCCTTCGCGGCAAGGCGTGCATTGGCCGCAGGACTCGTGCTGGTAGAAATAACTCAGGCGTTGCAGGCTCTTGACCATGCAGCGGGTGTCGTCCATCACGATGACCGCACCCGAGCCCAGCATCGAGCCGGCTTTGGAAATGGCGTCGTAGTCCATCGTGATGTCCATCATGATGTTGGCGGGCAGCACGGGGGCCGAAGAGCCGCCGGGGATGACCGCTTTCAACTGGCGACCCTTGCGCACGCCACCCGCGAGTTCCAACAGCTTGGCAAACGGCGTGCCCATGGGAATTTCGTAATTGCCCGGGCGCTCTACGTCACCGCTGACCGAGAAAATCTTGGTGCCACCGTTGTTGGGCTTGCCGCACTCGAGGTAGGCCTGGCCACCGTTGCGGATGATCCAAGGCACGGCCGCAAAGGTCTCGGTGTTGTTGATGGTGGTGGGCTTGCCGTACAAGCCAAAGCTGGCAGGGAATGGCGGCTTGAAGCGCGGCTGGCCCTTTTTGCCTTCGAGCGACTCGAGCAGCGCGGTTTCTTCGCCGCAGATGTAAGCGCCAAAGCCATGGGCCGCATGCAACTGGAAGTTGAAGCCCGAGCCCATGATGTGGTTGCCCAAATACCCAGCAGCGCGAGCCTCTTCGAGCGCTTCTTCAAAACGCTCGTAGGTCTGGAAAATTTCGCCGTGAATGTAGTTGTAGCCCACGCTGATGCCCATGGCGTAGGCCGCAATGGCCATGCCCTCGATCACGATGTGGGGGTTGAACTGCAGAATGTCACGGTCTTTGCAGGTGCCCGGCTCGCCCTCGTCAGAGTTGCACACCAGGTACTTCTGGCCCGGAAACTGGCGCGGCATGAAGCTCCACTTCAGGCCGGTGGGAAAGCCTGCGCCGCCACGGCCGCGCAAGCCCGACTCTTTGACCGTGGCAATCACCTGGTCTTGCGTCAAACCCTCGCCGCCGTCCTTGCCCAAAATTTTGCGCAAGGCCTGGTAGCCACCGCGTGCCTCGTATTCTTTCAACGACCAGTTGCGACCGTTCAGGCCGGCGTAAATCTGGCTGTTGATGTGGCGGTCGTGAAAGCAGGTTTCCAGGCCTTGTGCCTGAAACTGCGAGAGAACTTGATGGACGTTCATGCCTGACCCTCTGCGCTGCGCAAGCCGTCGATCAATTGGTCGAGCTTGTCATGACTCATGAAACTGCACATGGTGCGGTCGTTCACCAGCAACACGGGCGCATCGGCACAGGCGCCCATGCACTCGCCGGGCTGCAGGGTGAACTTGCCGTCGGCCGTGGTGCCGCCCACTTCCACGCCCAGCTTTTCGCACAGGTGCGCAAGGGCTTTGCCGCCATCGCGCAATTGGCACGGCAAGTTGGTGCAGACGTTGATTTTGAACTTGCCAACCGGTTGCTGGTTGTACATGTTGTAGAAGGTGGTGACCTCGTGCACGGCCATGGGCGCCATGCCCAGGTAGTGGGCCACCGCCAACTCCGCCTCGGGGCTGACATGGCCCTGCTCCTGCTGAACGATGGACAGGCAGGCCATCACGGCCGACTGCTTTTGGTCTGCAGGGTACTTGGCGACTTCGCGTGCGAAGCGCGCTTGGGTCTGCGCCGACAAAGCGGCGGCTTGAACAGTTTGAGAGCTCATCGGTCAATTTCCCCGAACACGATGTCCATGGTGCCAATCACCGCCACAGTGTCGGCAATCATGTGGCCGCGCGCCATTTCATCCATGGCCGCCAGATGCACAAAGCCCGGCGCGCGAATCTTCAGTCGATAAGGCTTGTTGGCCCCGTCGCTCACCAGGTAAATGCCGAACTCGCCTTTCGGGTGCTCGACCGCTGCGTAGGCCTCGCCTTCAGGCACATGAAAGCCTTCGGTGAACAGCTTGAAGTGGTGAATCAACTCTTCCATGCTCGACTTCATGGCCTCACGGCTGGGCGGCGCGACCTTGTGGTTGTCGGTGATGACCGGGCCAGGGTTGGCGCGCAACCAGGCCACGCACTGCTGAATGATGCGGTTGGACTGGCGCATCTCTTCCACGCGCACCAGGTAACGGTCGTAGCAGTCACCGGTTTTGCCAATGGGGATGTCGAAGTCCATTTGATCGTAGACGTCGTAGGGCTGTTGCTTGCGCAGGTCCCAGGCGATGCCCGAGCCGCGCAACATCGCGCCGGTGAAGCCCAGGTTCTTGGCACGCTCAGGCGTGACCACACCGATACCCACGGTGCGCTGCTTCCAGATGCGGTTGTCGGTCAGCAGGGTTTCGTACTCGTCGACCAGCTTGGGGAAACGGCGGGTGAAATCTTCGATGAAGTCCAGCAGCGAGCCCTGGCGGTTTTCGTTCAGGCGGGCAATCGCCTTGGCGTTCTTGACCTTGCTGACCTGGTACTGCGGCATGCTGTCAGGCAAGTCGCGGTAGACGCCACCCGGGCGGAAATACGCTGCATGCATGCGCGCGCCGGAGACGGCCTCGTACATGTCGAACAGGTCTTCCCGCTCGCGGAAGCAGTAAATCAGGATGTTCATGGCGCCGCAATCGAAGCCATGGCAGCCCAGCCACAAAAGATGGTTCAGCAAGCGGGTGATTTCGGCGTACATCACGCGGATGTACTGCGCGCGCACCGGCACCTCGATGCCCATGAGCTTTTCGATCGCCAGGCAATAGGCGTGCTCGTTGCTCATCATGGACACGTAATCCAGGCGGTCCATGTAAGGCAAGGACTGGATGTAGGTTTTGCTTTCGGCCAGCTTTTCGGTCGCGCGGTGCAGCAGGCCAATGTGCGGGTCGGCACGCTGGACCACTTCGCCGTCGAGTTCGAGCACCAGGCGCAGCACGCCGTGCGCGGCCGGGTGTTGCGGACCAAGGTTCAGGGTGTAGTTCTTGATGTCAGCCATGCTCTGCTCTCAGTGCAAACCGCCGTAGTTGTCTTCGCGAATGATGCGCGGGGTGATCTCGCGCGGCTCGATCGTCACGGGCTGGTACACCACGCGCTTTTGCTCTGCGTCGTAACGCATTTCAACGTGGCCCGAGGTCGGGAAATCCTTGCGGAAGGGGTGTCCTATGAAGCCGTAGTCGGTCAGGATTCTGCGCAGGTCCAGGTGCCCTTCAAGCACGATGCCGTAGAGGTCGAAGGCCTCGCGCTCAAACCAGTTGGCCGCATTCCAGATGTCATTGACCGAGGCCAGCACGGGCATGTCATGGTTGACGGCAAACACGCGCAAGCGCAGGCGCCAGTTGTGCTGGATCGACAAAAGGTGGCTGACGATGGCAAAGCGCGGGCCGTCGGTGTAGGCCGAGGGCGCACCGTCTTTGTAGGCCGAGTAATCCATGCCGCACAAATCGATCAGCTGCTCGAAAGCCAGTTGCGGATGGTCGCGCAGGGTCAGTGCAATGGCGTGGTAATCCTGCGCAGCCACGGTGAGGGTCAGCTCGCCCAAGGCCAGCTTCAGGTCTTTGATTTTGTCACCCAGCACCGCTTGCAAAGCAGACTGCAGGGTCTCGAGAGATTGACTCATGGTCTCGGTGTCCTTGGCTCAGCGAGCGATGGTGTTTTCGCGGCGAATCTTGGTTTGCAGCTGCAGAATGCCGTACAGCAAGGCTTCAGCCGTGGGCGGGCAACCCGGCACATACACATCCACCGGCACGATGCGGTCACAGCCGCGCACCACCGAGTAGCTGTAGTGGTAATAGCCGCCGCCGTTGGCGCAAGAGCCCATGGACAAGACCCAGCGCGGCTCGGACATTTGGTCATACACCTTGCGCAAAGCCGGCGCCATCTTGTTGCACAGCGTGCCGGCCACGATCATCAGGTCGGACTGTCGCGGGCTGGGACGGAACAACATGCCAAAGCGGTCGATGTCATAGCGGGCAGCGCCGGCATGCATCATTTCCACCGCACAACAGGCCAGACCGAAGGTCATGGGCCACAAGGAGCCGGTCTTGGCCCAATTCACCACCGAGTCGTAAGACGTGGTGATGAAACCTTCTTTGAAAACGCCTTCAATAGCCATGCTTCATTCCCAATCGAGTGCGCCTTTTTTCCACTCGTAGACAAAACCTACGACCAGAATGCCGAGAAAAACCATCATGGCCCAAAAACCGGTGGCCCCAATTTCCTGGAGCGACACCGCCCAAGGAAACAGGAATGCGATTTCCAGGTCAAACAGGATGAACAAAATGGCGACCAGGTAGTACCGGACGTCAAATTTCATGCGCGCATCTTCGAACGCTTCAAAGCCGCACTCGTAGGGGGAATTTTTGGCCTCGTCGGGTCGGTTGGGCCCAAGGATGTAGCCGATGACTTGGGGGGCTACGCCGACCACAAGGCCGACGAGGATGAACAAAAGGACGGGGAGGTATTGCTCAAGGTTCATCTCAAACTCGCGGTGTGACTGCGTGGTCGATCTCGACAGTGTGCTGCACCTGGTTGACACCAGGGTTACAACAAACTTTGAATGGTGCCGTCGGCGAGACTCGAACTCGCACAGCTTTCGCCACTACCCCCTCAAGATAGCGTGTCTACCAATTTCACCACGACGGCTGATTTGCCATTTGACGCGTCACAAGAGGAATCAGTGACTTGCCAAACAGCTTCTGAGTTTACCCTGAAAAACCCCTTTTTTCATAGGCAAAATCTGATTTTTACAAGATGAAAACGCGACCTTATTTGGTGGGGATCTGCGCTGCCCCACCGGGCACCGTGGCAGGGGCCGCCGGCGCAGGAACAGACGATGCACCTGAAGCAGGAATTTGCGCGTCAGGCGTGGCCGGCGTGGTGACCGTGGCGCGCTCGAGCACGCTGCCGCTGGACGAAGCCACCGGACGGGCATTGCCCAAATAGGCCAAGGCCAAGGTGGCGACAAAGAACACCGCGGCCAACACGCCCGTGGTGCGAGAGAGGAAGTTCGCGCTGCCAGAGGCACCGAACAGACTGCCCGAGCTACCACTGCCGAAAGCGGCGCCCATGTCGGCACCTTTGCCGTGCTGAATCAGGATGAGGCCGATCATGGCCAGGGCGGACAGGATTTGCACCAGCAAAATGATGTTGGTCAGCATGTTCATAAGTTCTCCGTGAAGGGTCAGCGCGAGGCCGCCCCAATGATGGTCAAAAAGTCAGCCGACTTCAGAGCGGCGCCACCAATCAGGCCGCCGTCAATGTCGGGTTGCGCCAAGAGTTCGGCCGCGTTGGCGGCATTCATGCTGCCACCGTAAAGAATGTGAATGCGATTTGCCTGATCGCTGGCAGCCTTCAACTGCGCACGCAACACCGCATGCACGGCTTGCGCTTGTTCAGGCGACGCGGTTTTACCGGTGCCAATGGCCCACACGGGCTCATAGGCCACCACGATTTCGCTGATGCAATGCCCATTGGTGTGAATCACTGCCGCGAGTTGGCGCTTGACCACTTCTTCGGTCTGGCCGGCTTCACGCTGGGCCAAAGTTTCGCCCACGCAAACGATGGGCGTGATGCCCGCCGACAGCGCTCGCTGCGCCTTGGTGGCCACCAGAGCATCGGTTTCACCATGGTATTGGCGACGCTCGGAATGGCCGACGATGGCATAGCGCACGCCAAAGTCTTTCAGCATGGCCGCAGAAACCTCACCGGTGTAAGCGCCCTGCTCGTGCGCCGACACATCTTGCGATCCGAGGTCGATGCCCTTGCCCGCCACGAGGCCCTGCACTTGCGCCAGGTAAGCCGAAGGCACACACACTGCGACCTGGCAAGCAGAAACAGGCAAGCCACCCAGAACGCCCTCAAGCAAAGCTTGATTGGCGGCCAAGTTGCCGTTCATTTTCCAATTACCCGCAATGAGCTTTTTCTTCATGTCGCTTCACTCCACCCAACCGTTCCAGGCCAGTCCACGCGTCATTGCGAGGCCTGCAAGGCCGCGGCAATCTCTCGCCGGAGAGGGCTTGCCGCGGCCCCTTTCGGGGCCTCGCAAAGACGTTACTGCTGCTGTTGCTGCTGCTGGTCGTCCGAATGGGCGGGACGGTCCAGCAAAGCTTTCATCGACAGCTTGACACGGCCTTTTTCGTCGGTCTCCAACACTTTCACGCGCACCACTTGGCCTTCGGCCAGCACGTCGGTCACTTTGCCAATGCGCTCGTGGCTGATCTGGCTGATGTGCAACAAGCCATCTTTGCCAG
The DNA here is from genome assembly GCA_964442645.1 of uncultured Bordetella sp. GTDB lineage: Bacteria > Pseudomonadota > Gammaproteobacteria > Burkholderiales > Burkholderiaceae_C > Limnohabitans. The sequence goes on from CAYTZZ010000059.1 coordinate 10,064, forward strand.
GCAGCAAATTGACCAGGGCGCCGAAGTCCAGGATCTTGGTGATCGGGCCTTCGTAGATCTTGCCAATTTCCACTTCGGCGGTGATTTGCTCGATGCGGCGCTTGGCCTCATCGGCCTTGGCGCCGTCGGTAGCGGCGATGGTGATGGTGCCATCTTCCTCGATGTTGATCTGGGTGCCGGTCTCTTCGGTCAGCGCGCGAATGGTGGCGCCGCCCTTGCCGATCACGTCACGAATCTTCTCGGGGTTGATCTTCATGGTG
>CAYTZZ010000060.1:0-9039 GCA_964442645.1 uncultured Bordetella sp.
CTGAGCCACGCAGCCAAAGCTGGGTCATCACGCCACGGCCGTTGGTGCGACAACCGCTGGATCCGCTGGCGGGGACGGCTACTTGGTGGCAGCTCGAGGACCGGTTCGCCTTGCATGGTTTGGCATTGCGATTGCTCGATCCGGACCGGGGTGAAAAAACCGATGCCCTGCAAGGTGGCATCCCGAGCGTGGCTGTCCATGGGCCGTTCAGTGAAGACTTCGCCTGGGTGCATCTGGAGGGCTGGCCGCACGGCCCTATTCGATTGACCGAGGCTCAGTCGCATCTCATTGCCGCACTCTGGAAGCACCGGAACCAGGCGCAGTCTGCCGAGTTCCTAATGAAAGAAGCTGGACTGAGCAGTGAACGACCGATCGATGTCTTCAAGTTGAAAGCATCCAATCGCGGAGATCCTAGGTACGAGGGACCCATGCAGGTCTACAAAACGCTGGTCATCCGTCAGCAGCGTCATGGGCTTTATTGGCTCAATTGCAATCAGTCGAATGCTTGATTCAGCAGTACGCAAGCCGTCGGCTATGAGCTAGATTTAGAAATTCAAACTAGATCTAACGAAGGTCGACAACCGGCCACAAGCGGCCAGTCAAGATTGCTCTTCATTACAGACATCTAAGGCGCATATCTGCCAGAGCAATCATTCTGCAGTCACTTTGCTAATGCTGGAGATTGCTCAAGTGATTGCATCAACCACTCACGAAATGCATGAATTTTTGGCAAGTGGGCCCGACTGGCAAGATAGTTAATGCTGTGACAGGCAACGCGCGGTCCCTCGTCTCCGAAAGGCAAAACTAGCCGTCCTGAATCTAATTGGCGTTCAATCAGAAGTTTGCTGTCTAGACAAACGCCCAGGCCATCTACCGCAGCAAAGATTGACATAAAAGATCGGTCAAATCGAAGTCCGCGATCAAGTCTTAGAGTGATCCCCGGATGATCGTTCTGCCAATCTTTCCATTGATACAAGTTTCTTTCGGAATGAATAAGCATATGCTGCTGCATATCTGTTGCTCGCTTGATCCCTTTGCGCCCTAGTAACAGCGTTGGGGAACAAATCGCCACAATTGGTTCTGGGGGAAACATCTCCGTAACAATTCCCACGCGTTGAAGCGGCGGTCCGTAACTTATGTGCAGATCGACTGCTCCTACCTCAAGATTAATTGGTTCAGTCGAAGCAGTGATACGAACATCTATATCTGGATGTTGAGTGCTGAACCGAGCGATCCTTGGCATCAACCATTGCGCTGCAAAGCTTGGAACTGCATGAACCGTAATCAAGTCTGCCTTACTTACGCGTGATGTGTCTTGTGCCGCTGACTCAATTCGGGTGAGTGCAATACCCACTTCATTTGCGAATCGTTGACCCGCATCTGTCAGGATCACAGTACGTCGGATTCGATGAAACAAGGATATAGACAGCAAATCCTCTAGGCTGCGAATACGGTGACTAACTGCAGACGCTGTCAGATGCAGTTCTTGTGACGCTTGGACAAACGAACCTAAGCGCGCCGCCGCCTCAAACGCCTGAATCCATTGAAGTGGTGGAAGTTTTCTCATTTTTTTTGATTTTGAATAGATGAATTCAATTTGTCAATTCATCATTTTTATTCGTTTGTATTTTTCATCTCAGCGACAAACAATTGCCAAAAAACAGCATCTGGAGACAAGTGATGTCTGGAAACTTTTCGGACACTTTGACAGTTCAGCGCCTTATGAAGGCAGCAAAAAATATCCGCCGCTACGCCGTGCGCATGGGCGAAGTGCAAGGCCAGGGCTATGTCGGCCAGGCCCTGGGCTATGCCGACGTGCTGGCTGTGGCCTACGGTCATGCGATGAACGTTCGTCCCGATGATCCGGACTGGGCCGACCGTGACCGCTTCTTGCTCTCGCACGGCCACTACGCGATTGCGCACTACGCCGCCATGATCGAGGCAGGCATCATCCCCGAGTCCGAGCTGGAGACCTACGGCAGCGACGACAGCCGCTTGCCCATGTCGGGCATGGCGACCTACACGCCGGGCATGGAAATTTCGGGCGGCTCGCTCGGTCAGGGCCTGCCGATTGCCGTGGGCATCGCCCTGGGTCTGCGCCACCAGAAGAGCCCGGCCTTCGTCTACAACTCCATGTCCGACGGCGAGCTCGATGAAGGCTCGGTGTGGGAAGCCGCCATGTCGGCCGCGCACCATGGTCTGGGCAACCTGATCTGCATGGTCGACATCAACAACCAGCAGGCCGATGGCCCGTCCACCAAGGTGCTGGGCTTCGAGCCGCTGGCCGACAAGTGGGCCTCGTTTGGCTGGCATGTGCAGCGCGTCAATGGCAACCACTTGCCCGCTGTGCTGCGTGCCTTTGACACGGCCCGCACCTTGCCCGAGGCCAAGCCCCGCGTGATCCTGTGCGACACGCTGATGGGCAAGGGTGTGCCCTTCCTGGAAGCGCGCGAGAAGAACCACTTCATCCGCGTCGACCCGCCCGAGTGGCAGCAGGCGCTTGACATTTTGGATGCCACCCAACCCTGAGGTGATGAACATGAACGCAGTGACCGACAAGAAACCCCGGCTGACCACCTCGGCCATGATCGCCTCGATTGCCAGCGAGGGCCAGCGCGTGCAGGCTGCGCCGTTTGGCAAGGCGCTGGTGGCTTATGCCGCCGAGCACCCCGAAGTGGTGGGCATGACGGCCGACCTGGCCAAGTACACCGACCTGCACCTGTTCGCGCAGGCCTACCCCGAGCGCTTTTTCCAGATGGGCATGGCCGAGCAGCTGCTCATGGGCGCGGCCGGCGGCATGGCCAAGACCGGCCTGGTGCCATTTGCGACGACGTATGCCGTGTTCGGCACGCGCCGCGCCTACGACTTCATCCACCAGGTGATCGCCGAAGAAAACCTCAACGTCAAAATCTGCTGCGCCTTGCCGGGTCTGACCACCGGCTACGGCCCCAGCCACCAGGCCACCGAAGACCTGGCCATGATGCGTGCGATTCCCGGCTTGACGGTGGTCGACCCCTGCGACGCACTCGACATCGAGCAGGCCGTGCCGCAGATTGCGGCCCACCAGGGCCCGGTCTACATGCGCCTGCTGCGCGGCAACGTGCCGCTGGTGCTGGACGAATACAACTACACGTTTGAGCTGGGCAAGGCCAAGATGCTGCGTGAAGGCAGCGATGTGCTGGTGATCTCCAGTGGTTTCATGACCATGCGCTCGCTTGAAGTGGCCAAGCAGCTCGAAGCCGACAAGGTCAACGTGGCCGTGTTGCACTGCCCAACCATCAAGCCGCTGGACAACGCCACCATCCTGGCTGAAGTGCGCAAGCCCGGCCGTCTCGTGGTGGTCGCCGAAAACCATTCGGTGGTCGGTGGCCTGGGCGAAGCCGTGGCCAGCTTGCTGCTGCGCGAAGGCGTGGTGCCCAGCAAGTTCCGCATGCTGGCGCTGCCCGACGAGTTTCTGGACGCAGGCGCGCTGCCTACGCTCCACGATCGCTATGGCATCTCAGTTGAAAAATTTTGCGAAACAATCAAAAGGTGGTCTAAATGAACACACAGAAGATCGGTCTTATTGGTTTGGGTGCAATGGGGCGTGGTGTGGCTGCCAATTTGTTGGCTAAAAATTTCGAAGTAATTGGTTATGACGTTCGCCCCGAAATGGAAGACTGGATGAATCAACAAGGGGGTTCATTCGTCAAAGAGTTGAAAGATTTGGCTAAGCAATGTCAAACAGTTATTTGCTTTGTGGTGAACGATTCTCAAACTGAGGAAGTACTCTTTGGTAAAAATGGATTGGCCAACAGTTTGAAGCCAGGCAATGTCTTCATTGCATGCAGCACTTTGCCACCCGCCTACGTAAATGCCTTAGGAAAACGCTTGGCAGAGCAAGGGGTTGAACTGATTGATTCGCCGGTTACCGGTGGTGCGGCTGGCGCTGCAAAGGGGTCATTGACCATTATTTCAGCAGGGAAAAATAAGGTATACGAACAAATTAAGCCAGTTCTAGAAGCGTTTGGATCCAAGCTGTTTTTTGTCGGCGAGCGACATGGTTCAGGGTCCCAGCTAAAAGTGATTAACCAATTGCTTTGCGGGGTGCATTTGGCAGCGGCAGGAGAGGCTCTTGCATTGGCTGATCGACAAGGATTACCCCTCGACGTAACACAACAAGTTCTTTGTAGTGGTTCAGCATTTTCTTGGATGCTCAACGACCGTGGTCCAAGGATGAGTGGTGAAAAATTTTCTGATGTGACGTCTGCCGTTGACATATTTGTCAAAGACCTGGGGTTGGTGCTTGATACAGCCAAGGGTGCAAAGTTTTCAGCCCCTCTCGCCAGTGCAGCTTTCAATGCTTTGTTAGATGTTAGTGGCCGTGGAATGGGTACTTGGGATGATTCAGCAGTGATTTGTCATTACAACCGACTCCCCTCCACTAGTCCAATTTCTTCGCATCCAGAAAAGGGATAAAGAATGATTGATATGACACACCACCACGCCGATTTGGGCGATGTGATCTTGCATTACGTCAAGGCTGGCAGTGGGCCAGTAGTTGTTTTGATACACGGCATCCCACAAACTTGGTACGAGTGGCGACATGTAATACCGCACTTAGCGGAAAAATACACCGTGATTGCACCTGACCTAAGAGGGTTGGGCGATTCCTCACACCCTACCGATGGTTACGACAAAAAGACAATGTCCAATGACATATGGCGTCTTTTGCAATCTCTGAACATAGATAATTTTTATTTGGTCGGACACGATTGGGGCGGGCCTACAGCTTTCTCGTTGGCAGCTCAGCATCCTGAGTCAGTCATCAAGTTAGCAATTTTGGATGTCGCGATACCAGGTGATGGCGCTGATTTCTCTCAAAATGGTCGTCGGTGGCATCACGCGTTATTTAGAACTCCGGACATACCTGAGCAGCTTTTCCTAGGTGGTCGTGAGCATGTGATCATTAACTGGCTCTTCGACAATTACGGCTATCTACCAAACTGTATAGGCGTGGAAGAGCGCACGGAATACTTAAGAACATATGTTAAGCCGGGAGCGATGCGTGCAATGTTCAGCATCTATCGCGCTCTGCCACAAGATGCATCTGACAACCAAGCCATGCTGGCGCAAAGAGGCAAATTAAAAATGCCTGTTCTTGCTTTGGGTGGTGACAAGAGTTTCGGTCGCGGACTCGAAACACTGGATTCTTTGAAGCGTGTTGCAGAAAACGTTCAAGGTGGTTTGGTTCCAAACAGTGGGCATTGGGTCACTGAGGAGCAACCAGAATTCATTTCAAAAGAGTTGCTGAAATTCTTTGATCACCAGTAATACTAATTTTGCTAGTTGACAATTTTTTACCAAGGAGACTTTCATGACTCAAATTAATCGCCGCAATCTTTTGACAGGAAGTGCTGCTCTGAGCACATCCCTGGCATTCCCGTCTATTGTTTGGGGGCAAGCTCAGTTCAAACTGAAGTTCGCCAACATCATGCCGGGTGATCATCCGTTGAACGTAAGAATGCGTGAGGCGGCAGAGACGATCAAGAAGCAGACTAACGGACAGGTAGAGATTTCCGTTTTTCCGGCAAGCCAACTTGGCAGCGATGCTGACATGTTGTCGCAGCTGCGTTCAGGTGGTATTGACTTTTTCGCTCAAACTGGACTGATTCTTTCCTCGCTCGTACCGGTTGCTGCGATTAACGGTATCGGTTTCGCTTTCCCTGACTACCCAACAGTGTGGAAAGCAATGGATGGAGCACTTGGCAAACACGTCATTGGTGCATTTGAAAAGGCCAATTTGATTGCCTTTGATCACATGTGGGACAACGGCTTTAGGCAAACTCTGTCGGCCACAAAGGCGATTAGGACACCAGAAGATTTGCAAGGTTACAAGATCCGTGTTCCGCCGAGTGCTCTTTGGACCTCATTGTTCAAGTCGATTGGTGCAGCGCCTGTGTCAGTACCTTGGGGCGAGACCTATACAGCACTCCAGACGCGGGTGGCTGACGGATTAGAAAATCCACTGGCCGGCATCTACTTTGCCAAGATGCATGAAGTTGCTAAGTATCTTTCGGGCACCAACCATATGTGGGACGGTTTCTGGTTCGTTGCAAACCGCCGTTCGTTCGAAGCAATGCCTGCCGCCACCCGAGACATCGTCCGTAAAGTCATCAACGATGCCGCCCTCCTGCAGCGCGCAGACGTTGCAAAACTGAATAATGACTTGCGTGCGACACTGGAAAAGCACGTGCAGTTTGTCGAAGTCAATCCGACTGCTTTCCGCGAGCGGCTGAAAGTTTCCGGCTTTTATGCTGAATGGCAAAAGAAAATGGGGGATGCATGGCCCTTACTTGAACAAGCTACTGGCAAGTTGGCATAAAAATCACTGGGGGCCTGATTGGCCCCCTTTATAAATATAAACGGAGGAAATATGCCGTCAGTAACCGCAGAAACGTCAAACACTGCCGCATCCGCACTTCATGAGCTAAGCGAAAACATCGACACCAGTTCTCCAGAAGAAGTGGCCGCTCGTGGCGCTCTAGCGCGCTGGATGCTTCCTCTTGAGGCGGTGTCTGCCTTGCTCGTGGTCGCAATCGTATTGCTGCTCCTTGGCGGTGTAGTGTCCCGTTATTTATTTAATTTGCCGATCGTATGGGTCGACGAAGTTACATCGATAGCGTTCGTCTGGGTCGCGATGATTGGCGCCATCATCGCCATGCATCGCAACGAACACTTGCAGCTTAATGTGTTCGTGAATTTGCTTCCAGAGCGCTTTCGCTACTACGTGCGTGCTTTTGCTCTTGTGTCAGCCATGTTGCTGCTGCTGTCTTTACTTAAGCCCGCGTACACCTACGTTGTCGATGAATGGGCAATCATCACTCCCGCTCTTGAGATGCCGAACGCGTTTCGCGTCGCGGCGATGCTGTTTGGTATTGTCATGATGCTGGTGATCGTCACAGCTTATGCAATCCGAACGCTGCCGCTGAAGGCTATCGGAGCCGCAACACTTGCTGTCTCGATTATCGTATTTTTGGCCTGGAAGGCATCGCCTGTTTTACAGCAATCCCAAGGTCTCGCAATCTTGGTATTTCTGGTCGGCTTTGTTGGCGTGTGCTTGATTGCTGGCGTGCCTATTGCCTTTTGTTTCGGTATCGGGACGCTAAGCTTTCTTACCTTCGCGAGTAATGCACCACTGATGGTCATCATTTCGAGAATGGACGAGGGCATGTCCAGCATCGTGCTTATTTCGGTACCCATATTTGTATTACTAGGGTGTGTTCTTGATGCAACGGGTATGGGCAAAGCCATCGTCGATTTTCTCTCCTCACTGATCGGGCACGTCAAAGCTGGCATGTCGTATGTGCTGCTTGGCTCGTTGTTCATTGTTTCGGGCATCTCGGGCTCGAAGGTTTCAGATATGGCTACTGTCGCACCAGCGCTATTTCCAGAAATGAAGCGTCGAGGCAATAAGCCGTCAGAGATGACTGCGCTTCTCGCCACTGGTGCCGCGATGGCAGACACCGTGCCACCGAGCATCGTGCTGATTGTCCTGGGCTCTGTAGCCGGCGTCTCGATCGCAGGCCTATTTCAGAGTGGTATCGTCGTCGCGATGGTGCTCCTGACTGCACTTTTACTGTTGGCTCGCTGGAATGCACGCCACGAGGACATGTCCGGAACACGTCGCGCGCCGATTAAATTAATCGGCAAGTTGCTGCTGATCTCCGCGCCTGCTCTGGCACTACCTTTTCTAATTCGTAGTGCTGTCACCGGCGGAATCGCCACCGCCTCGGAAGTGTCCACGATCGCTGTGCTTTATGCATTGTTAATCGGCCATATATTGTACGGTGGTATCAGCACCCGTAAGCTCTACGATATGCTAGTTGAGACAGCTTCGCTGTCTGGCGCAGTGCTCCTCATACTTGGGACGGCAGCAGGCATGGCATGGTCGATCACCCAAAGCGGCTTCGTGCAACAACTGTCTGAGTTCCTAACGTCCATGCCCGGCGGCTCATGGGCCTTTCTTGCGGTCACGATCGTTGTTTTCCTCATACTCGGTTGCTTGCTTGAGGGGTTGCCCGCTGTGCTGCTACTGGCACCCATCATGTTCCCGATTGCCAAAAAGCTGGGCATCAACGACATCCATTACTCGATGGTGCTGGTCTGCGCGATGAACGTGGGCCTGATGATGCCGCCAATCGGTGTGGGTTTTTACATCGCGTGTCGAATTGGCGGTGCTTCGCCCGACCAGGTTGCGAGAGCCATATGGCCCTACTTGGCTGCACTGGTGGCAGGTGTTGTGGTTATCGCTGCGGTACCCTGGATCTCCACAGTTGCTATATAGAAAACTTGCGCACTTCTATGAGGATTTTTTTATTTAGAAGGCATCTCCCAAGTGACTGCTATGGGTCGTTACCGCCTATTCACATTTCCGAAACGAATGATCGACCGGAATTGAAATTTTTGTTAGCAGCTACCGCGTTTGGTGATCACGAGTGATTGCAATACGTAGCCAATCTCCAACAACTTCTCAAAACTATTTCGAGCAGGAGCGTTGGATTTAGGCGATCAATTTTTCTCGCAGCAATTCAATGACCGAATTCAGTGCCGGTGCTTCCAACTGGTTCTTCTTGATGAATGCTTGCCATTGCTTGATCTTTTGGGGATCGTCGCCAAAGACGGATGTCAGTCCAATGGGGGTAGAAGCTGGCATGGTCGTTTTTCTTCTCTCAAGAGTAGCCACGATTGCCGTTTGCACCAACTCTGGATCCAATGCTTGGGTTGTGAGCAGCACCCAAAGATCGAAGTAGTCCTTGAGCCGAGTGTTGGCCATGCCCAGTGAAACGATGGCTTCGAACTTCTCCGCAATCACGGTGTAGCGGGGATAGACCCGGATCTTGGGTGCAGGCAGTTCTTCCAACATCACCGGATAGTCGGCCAGTTCGGGTGCTGGAGTGACAGCATCTCCATAACCGATGTCGATCTGCACTGGGCTGCGCGCACCATCGAGATGGCCGGTCAAGGTGACTCGTAGCCCCGAATAATTCGCTTCTTTTC
>CAYTZZ010000061.1:0-8505 GCA_964442645.1 uncultured Bordetella sp.
AGCGCCCAGCGGTGCACGCTGTCAAACACGCTGGCGGTGGTGGTGCCGGAATACTGCGGGTAAGCCGGCAGCACCAGGATGCGGGTCACGCCCTCGGCCTTCATGGCCGCGAGCTGGCTCTCGATGGAAGGGTTGCCATAGGTCATGGCATAGCGCACCACCACCGCTTGGCCGTGCTCGGTGAACAGGGCTTGCAGGGCTTGGGCCTGGCGCTCGGTCCAGACCTTCAGGGGCGAGCCCTCGGGCAACCAGATGCTGGCGTATTTTTTCGCCGACTTGGCCGGGCGCACCCGCAAAATGATGCCGTGCAGAATCATCAGCCACAGCCAGCGCGGAATTTCCACCACCCGCGGGTCGCTGAGAAATTGCGCCAGGTAGCGGCGCAGGGCGGGGGCGGTGGGGGCATCGGGCGTGCCCAGGTTGCAAAACAGCACGCCTGTTCGGGCTGTTTGGCCGTGCTTGAACGGCGGTTCGGTGGCAAAACGGGAAGGTAAGCTCATGCGGTATTCTCGCCGATCATGATTGACCTCCAACGCATCCGTGCCATCACCCTCGACCTGGACGACACTTTGTGGCCGGTCTGGCCCACCATTGAGCGTGCAGAACAAACCCTGCAAGACTGGCTGCTGCAGCACGCGCCCAAGACGGCGGCGCTGTGCACCGAGCGCAACCTGATTCGCGAAATTCGCCAACAAATCCAGGACAGCCGGCCCGACCTGCAGCACGACCTGAGCGCCATGCGCCGCGAGGCCATCCGCCTGGCCTTGCTGCGGGCTGGCGACCCCGGCGACTTGGCCGAACCCGCGTTCGAGGCTTTTTTCGAGGCTCGCCAGCGCGTCACCCTGTTTGACGATGCCTTGCCGTTTTTGAACTATGTGTCCTCACGCTACCCTGTGGTGGCCTTGTCCAATGGCAATGCCGATGTGCACCGCACCGGCATTGGCCAGTATTTCAAAGCAGCGGTCAGCGCCCGCGCCTTTGGCGTGGGCAAGCCCGACCCGCGCATTTTTCACGAAGCGGCCGCACGCGCTGGGGTGCCTGCCGAGGCGGTGCTGCACATTGGGGACGATGCCCACCTCGACGGGGTCGGCGCCTTGGGAGCCGGCATGCAATGCGTGTGGCTCAACCGCGATGGCCATGACTGGCCGTCCGAGCTGTCACAACCGCTGACCTATGCCAGCCTCAGCGATTTGCTCAAGCACTTGCAAGCCTGAGCGCACCGCGCCTTCGAGCGTGGCGGGGTAGGGGCCCGCAATGTAGTCGCCACAAGCCCAAACGCCTGGCGACACCTGGGCGCCCGGGCGCTTCAGCTGCGGCGTGCACGCAAAGGTGGCGCGCTTTTCGGTGGCGCAGTACAGCAGCTCCAGGTCTTGCACTTTCAACAACTGCCGCGCTTGGGCCATCACTTGCGCAATCAAGGTCTCGCGCGTGCCTTGGCTGTCGCTGACCACAAAGGACAGCACGCCATCGCGCTCGGCCACAAATTGCGCGGGGTGTTGCGCATCGCTTTGCAGCGCTTGCAGGGGTTTGCCTAAGCCTTTGACCGCAGGGTCCTGGCAGCGCAGACTCACGGTGGTGATGGCGGTGTGCGCCAGCGAGGCCGCCATGGCAGACCAATCGGTGTTCAAGGGCGCCGTCAAACGCGCCGCCTCTTCGTTGCTGCATGCCAGCAGCAAGGCGTTGGCTTGAAAGTCGTTTTGTGCTTGCCGGGCATCGGTCACGCGCATGCCCAGTTGAATTTCTGCGCCATGGTCCAGCAGCCAGCGCTGTGCGGCGTGCGGCAACAAGTCGCCCAGCGGCACACGCGGCATCAAAATGTCGGAACTGCCGTGGCCGCTGAACAAGCCATCTTTCATCACTCGCAAAAAAACCACGGCACTTGCGGCCTGTGATGGCGTGTTCAGTGCCGACACACACAGGGGCTCGATCATCTCTTGCATCACGCGCGCGCTCAGGCCTTGGCACAGCCTGCGCACCGTCCAATCCGCGGGACACACAAAGCCCTGCAGCCGCCAGCGCAACGCGGCTTGCAGCAAAGACCAGCGGTCTGCCCAGGTCCAGCCTTGGGCTTGGGCGATGCCCACCAAGGCATTCCAGGGCGGAGGCAAGTCGGGCAACTTCAGACCTTTGCCATCGGGGAGTCGCAGGTCCAGTGGCTGGCGATGAAACACTTGCTCAGGGTCCACGCCCACGGTGCGCAACAAGGCCAGGGTGTCGCGGTATGCGCCAATCAAGACATGCTGGCCGTTGTCGAAGGTGGCGCCTGCGTGCGACACACTGCGGGCCCGACCGCCCAGGGTGCGCGAGGCTTCGCACAAGACCACTTGCCAACCGCGTTGGGTGGCCGCCACGGCTGCGGCCAGCCCGGCCCAGCCGCCCCCAAGCACCAGCAGTTTCAAAGCCGTCCCAGGGCCTGAACCTTCCAGGCCAGCCAGAATTTTCGCAAGGGGGTCAGGGACACGCGCTGCTTGAGCACCGGAAAGCGCGAGGCCTCGATCTCGCGCAGCAAGGTGCGGTAGATGCTGCACATCATCAAGCCCGGCTTTTGCGTGCGCCGATCGCATTCGGGCAACAGGCCCAGGGCTTCGTCGTACAGCGCATGGGCCCGCTCGGCCTGAAACTTCATCAGCGCTTGAAAGCGCTCGGAGTCGATGCGGTTCAGAATTTCATGGGCCTTGACGTCAAACTGCTGCAACTCGTTCACGGGCAAGTAAATGCGCCCGCGCAGGGCATCTTCGCCCACGTCGCGCAAGATGTTGGTCCACTGAAAGGCTTGCCCCAGCTTGTGGGCATAAGCGGTGGTGGCGTTGTCGGTCTGGCCAAAAATATGCGCAGCCACTTCACCCACCACGCCGGCCACCAAATGGCAGTAGCGCTGCAAGGCCGGCGCATCGAGGTAGCGCGTCTGGTTCAGGTCCATCTCGCAGCCATCGATGACCGATTGCAAATGCTCTGAGCGAATGCTGTAGTTCGCTGCCAAGGGCATCAGGGCTTGCATCACCGGGTGCTGGGGCGAGCCGGCAAAGGCGCGCTGTACCTCTTGCCGCCACCAGGCCAGCTTGCTCGCGGCCACGCCCGCATCGCTGACTTCGTCGACCACATCATCGACTTCACGGCAAAACGCATAGAACGCGGTGATGGCCGCGCGACGCTCCGGCGGCAGAAACAGGAATGCGTAATAAAAACTGCTGCCCGAGGCGGCGGCTTTTTGCTGAACATACTGCTGAGGCGTCATGGGCGAGATTGTGACACCGTCGCCCAAGCCCTCAAGTCCAGTCTTACATTTTCAGGGCCTGCCAAAGCATGCCCGGGCTGTCACGCCAAGTGAGCACGGGCCGGGTGGTGTAGGTGTCGGTGCGCCAGCATTTGTCCAGAATGCACAAGCCGCCTTGCACCACCAAGCGCAGCTCCCAGCCCATGCGGCCCGGCACGCGGTGCACCAGCGAGGCGCCTTGGTTCATCAGCTCGGTGACAAAGCGCAGCTCTTCGCGCAAATTGCTGTTGTGCGGCATGTAATGGCGACCGCGCGGAATGTCCACGCTCAGGTCTTGCCAAAAATTGATGAGTTGCAAGGCCGTGCAAATGGCGTCGCTGCGCCGCAGCGAGTCGGCGTCGTTCACCCGGTACAGGTGCAGCAGCAAGCGCCCAATGGGGTTGGCCGAGCGCTGGCAGTACTGCAGCAACTCTTCGCGGTTGGCGTAGCCGCGGCCATCGCGGGTGTAGACCACGTCTTGCTCGAACGCATCGAGCAGGTCGTGCAAAGGGCCCAGGGGCAACTGAAAGCGCTGAATTTGCAGGGCCAGCGCATTGAACACGCCCGACCACGGCGCCTCCAGTGGCAGGGGCGACTTCAAGCTGCTGAGCCAGGTTTCGCGAAAGGTTTGCAGGTCGGCCAGGCGTTGTTCGGCCGGCGCGTTGCCCTCGTCCGCCAGATCGTCTGCGGTCCGCGCGAATCGGTAAATTGCCAGGATGGGCGGCCTTAATGAAGGCGGGCACAGCCAAGAAGCAACCGGAAAGTTCTCATAATGGTCCACGAAGCTATCCTATCCGTTTCTTTCAGGAAAAGGCTGGCAACCCCGGTTTTTTTTCGGGAAATTCAAACTATGTTAAATTACTAACCAATTGGTCATTAATTGAGAAGCGAGTTCTTGCCATGTCGTTGCGTCTAACCTTGTGCCTTGTCATGCTGACTGTGCTCGGCGCTTGCTCCAAACCCGCCCCGCCCGAAGAGCCGGTGCGCGCTGTCAAGCTGATGACGGTGCAAAGCAATGCCTTGTCTGCCACACAAGAGTTCTCGGGCGAGGTGCGTGCCCGCATCGAGTCGCGCCTGGGCTTTCGCGTGGCCGGCAAAATCATCGCCCGCCATGTCGAAGTGGGGCAGAGCGTCAAAGCCGGCCAGTTGCTTGCCGAGGTTGACCCGCAAGACTACCGCCTGGCCCAAGAGGCCGCCCGCGCCCAAGTGCAAGCGGCCCTGACCCAACGCGATTTGGCCGCGGCCGATTTCAAACGCTACCAAGCGCTGGTGCAACAAGGCTTCATCAGCGGCGCCGAGTTGGAGCGTCGCGACACCACCCTCAAAGCCGCCCAGGCCCAACTCGACCAGGCCCAGGCCCAAGCCGCCAACCAAGGCAACCAGGCCGCCTACACCCGTTTGCTCGCCGACCGTGCAGGCGTGGTCACAGCCGTCGAGGCGGAACCTGGCCAAGTGGTGGCCGCTGGCGCCCCCGTGGTGCGCGTGGCGCAAGAGGGCCCGCGCGATGTGGTGTTCGCCCTGCCCGAAGACAAACTGAGCCGCGTGAGCCTGGGCCAAACCCTGCAGGTTCAGCTGTGGGGGCAGGATGCGCACATGGCAGCCAAGGTGCGCGAAATCGCCGCCAGTGCCGACCCGGTCACCCGCACCTTTGCCATCAAGCTGGCCCTGCCTGCCAACGCCGCGGCCGCGCTGGGCGTGACGGCCACCGTCAGCTTGTCGCGTGACAGCGCGCCGCGCCAAGAGGTCATCAAGCTGCCCACCACCGCGCTGCGCCAAGAGCAGGGCAAGACCTCGGTGTGGGTCTACGACCCCGCTCAGCAAACCGTCAATGCCCAAGAGGTGGAGGTCAGCACCGCCGATGCCAACGAGGCCGTCATTGCCAAAGGCCTGAGCCTGGGACAACAAGTGGTGGTGGCCGGCGTGCATGTGCTGTCCCCCGGCCAAAAGGTCACCGTCTACCGCTCGCCGTATGAGAAGCCCGCCAACGGAGCCGCAAAATGACCTCTGGTGCCCGCAAAGGCTTCAATCTTTCGCTTTGGGCGCTGAACCATCCGGCGCTGACGCGCTACCTGATGGTGGTGCTCATGGTGCTGGGCGTGGCGGCCTATTTCCAGCTCGGCCAAGACGAAGACCCGCCCTTCACCTTTCGTGCCATGGTGGTGCGCACCTATTGGCCCGGCGCCACCGCGCAGCAAGTGGCCGAGCAGGTCACCGACAAGATCGAGCGCACCCTGCAAGAGGTGCCTTACGCCGACAAGATCCGCAGCTATTCCAAGCCGGGCGAGTCGCAAATCATTTTCCAGATCAAGGATTCCTCTCGTGCCGCCGAAGTGCCCGATGTCTGGTACAGCGTGCGCAAAAAAATTGGCGACATGCGCGGCAACTTGCCGCAGGGCATTCAAGGGCCTTTCTTCAATGATGAGTTTGGCGATGTGTACGGCGTCATCTATGCGCTCAAGTCCGAGGGCTACAGCCTGCCCGAGCTGAAAGTGTTTGCCGACAGCGTGCGGCAAAAATTGTTGCGCGTGCAAGATGTGGCCAAGGTCGAGCTCATGGGCGTGCAAGACGAAAAGCTCTACATCGAGATCACGCAAAAACGCCTGGCGCAGTTGGGCCTGGACCTGAGCGCGGTGCTCGCGCAACTGGGCCAACAAAATGCGGTGGAAAGCGCCGGCACGGTGCAGTCGCCACAAGAGGTGTTGCAGGTGCGGGTCACGGGTCAGTTTGAAGCGGAAGCTTCCTTGCGCAACATGCCCATTCGGGGTGCCAGCGGCCAGCAACTCAAGCTCGGCGACATTGGCGAAGTGAAACGTGGCTTGCTGGACCCGGCCAATGTGAAGGTGCGCTTCCAGGGCGAGCAGGTGCTGGCGCTGGGCGTCTCCATGACCAAGGGCGGTGACATCATTCGCCTGGGCGAGTCCCTGAAAAAGGACATGGCCGACATTGAACGGTCCTTGCCCGTTGGCGTGCAGCTGGTGCAAATCCAAGACCAGCCGCGCGCCGTGGCCACCTCGGTGGGCGAGTTCGTCAAGGTGCTGATCGAGGCCATCTTCATTGTGCTGGCCGTGAGCTTCGTCTCCTTGGGCCTGCACAAGGGCGGACGCTTTGGCTGGTATGTGGACATGCGCCCCGGCCTGGTGGTGGGCATCACCATTCCGCTGGTGCTGGCCATGACCTTTCTGGTCATGTACTACTGGGGCATCGGCTTGCACAAAATTTCGCTGGGCTCCCTGATCATTGCGCTGGGCTTGCTGGTGGACGACGCCATCATTGCCGTGGAAATGATGGTGCGCAAAATGGAGGAGGGCTTTGACCGCGTGCGCGCCGCCACCTACGCCTACGAGGTCACCGCCATGCCCATGCTCACCGGCACCTTGATCACCGCGGCCGGCTTTTTGCCCATTGGCATTGCGCGCTCGGTCACGGGCGAATACACCTTCGCGATTTTTGCGGTCACCGTGGTGGCGCTGTTGCTCAGTTGGTGGGTGTCGGTGTTCTTCGTGCCTTACCTGGGCACGCTGCTGTTGCGGGTCAAACCGCATGCCGACAAAAACGTGGAACACGAGCTGTTTGACAGCCCTTTTTATGTGCGCTTTCGCCGCACCGTGAACTGGTGCGTGGCCCACCGCTGGCTGACCATTGGCGCCACGGTGCTCACCTTTGCCCTGGGCATTGTGGGCATGGGCAAGGTGCAGCAACAGTTCTTCCCCGACTCCAGCCGCCCTGAAATCTTGATGGACATCTGGTTCCCCGAAGGCACGGCGTTTTCGGCCAACGAAGAGGTCACGCGCCAGGTGGAAAAGCGCCTGATGGCCGAAGCCGGCGTGACCAGCGTCAGCACCTGGGTGGGCTCGGGCGTGCCGCGCTTTTACTTGCCGCTGGACCAAGTGTTCCCGCAAAGCAACGTCTCGCAATTCATCGTCATGCCCAAAGACTTGCCCACCCGCGAATCTTTGCGCAAGGCCTTGCCCGCCCTCATGGCGCAAGAGTTTCCCGAGGTGCGCGCCCGCATCAAGCTCTTGCCCAATGGCCCGCCGGTGCCCTATCCGGTGCAGTTCCGTGTGGTCGGGCCCGACCCGCAAGTGCTGCGCGCGCGCGCCGACGAGGTCAAGCACCTGATGCGCGAGAACGCCAACACCCGCGGCGTCAACGACAACTGGAACGAGTTCATCAAGGTGGTGCAACTCGAGGTCGACCAGGCCAAGGCCCGCGCCTTGGGGGTCACCAGCCAATCGATCGCCCAGGCCACGCGCGTGTCCCTGACCGGCACCACCGTGGGCCAGTTCCGCGAGGGCGACAAGCTCATCGACATCGTGTTGCGCCAGCCCCTGCGCGAGCGCGACGCCATCACCGACCTGGCCAACACCTATGTGCCCACCAGCCAGGGGCGCGCCGTGCCGCTGTCGCAAGTGGCCAAGCCGGTGTTCACCTGGGAGCCGGGTGTGATGTGGCGCGAAAACCGCGACTACGCCATCACCGTGCAGTCCGACATCGTCGAGGGCCTGCAAGGCGCCACCGTCACGCAAGAATTGCTCAAGCCCTTGCGCGACCTCGAAGCCCAGTGGAAGCAAGCCGGGCAGGGCGACTACCGCATCGAAGTGGCCGGTGCCGTGGAGGAGAGCTCCAAGGGCTCGGCCTCCATCGCCGCTGGCGTGCCGTTGATGCTGTTCATCACCTTCACCTTGCTGATGCTGCAGCTGCAAAGCTTCAGCCGCGCCTTGCTGGTGTTCCTGACCGGCCCCATGGGCATTGCCGGCATTGCGGGCGCCCTGCTGGTGCTGAACCGCCCGTTTGGCTTTGTCGCCTTGTTGGGCGTGATTGCCCTCATGGGCATGATCCAGCGCAACTCGGTCATCCTGATCGACCAGATCGAGCAAGACCGCGCGCGCGGCGTGCCGGCCTGGGAGGCCATCGTCGAGTCGGCGGTGCGCCGCCTGCGCCCCATTGTGCTGACGGCGGCGGCCGCGGTGCTGGCCATGATTCCCCTCTCGCGCAGCGTGTTTTGGGGCCCGATGGCGGTGGCCATCATGGGCGGCCTGATCGTGGCCACGGTCTTGACCCTGCTGGCTTTGCCGGCCATGTACGCCGCCTGGTTCAGGGTGCGCCGCGAGGCAGGTTAAAATGGCCGATTGACCGAAAAAACGGTGGGCGGTCTGTGACCACAGGCCGCCCCCTTTTTTTCTGGAACCAGCGCGGGTGGCGAAATTGGTAGACGCACCAGGTTTAGGTCCTGACGCCAGCAATGGTGTGGG
>CAYTZZ010000062.1:0-8471 GCA_964442645.1 uncultured Bordetella sp.
TTTGCGACTTGCTCACAATCGCATCTTTCCGAAGATCACCACCCAAACAAACGGGACATTTAAAATAATCCCACCACGAGTCATAGCCTCCGTATTGATCTTTAATCCCGGAATCGACGGCAGCCAAGTCTTTTTTGCATTGGGATGCTGATGCAATAACTTGAACATTCAAAAAAAATACCAACGCAAAGAGGATCGCTGACCTGTTGGTTAATGCTTGCATGAGCGCCTCCAAAGTGTTGACCGTATGTGCATTCCGATAGTTTCGGAAAATTATTCAAGCATGGCCTAATTGAACAGGTGGGCACTTCACGGTGCCATAGCTACAAAATACACAGCAGTCTCCTTGCTTTGGGCTGATGACTACGTGACACGCTTCACACACACAAAAGAAAAGACATGAAGTTGTGGGCATTGCAAGCGTCTGTGCGTGACCACAGTCAGGACATTTCAAGACCGATTGAGTGATCACGGGTTGACTGCAGCATGTGTCTGTTCTCATTTAAAAAACTCCTGAAAGTTCTAAGAACCAGGGCCGAGCATGTATTCGCGCACCAACTCTCTGGCACGATGCAATCGACTTTTCACTGCACCCTGTTGTTCGCCAAGTCTCTCTGCAATTTCAGCAATGGTGAGTTCTTCAAAATCGCGCAGCAGTACCACTTCAAGGTAATGCGCAGGCAAGGACTCCAGTGCTTTAGCCAAATCAATTCGCAAAGCAACGTCATCCCGGCACAGCATCAGCTCCTCTGCTAGCTCATCGGGCAATGGATCGTGCTTGAACATCATGCGTTCTAGCTTGCGGCACTCCCGTTTGATGACCGTAAAAAGCCACGAGGAAAATGCTGCAGCTGCCTTCAAGCCTTTGACTTTGCGAGACACCACCAACAGTGACTCTTGAACGGCATCATCAACGTCGCTGGCATGGCAATGTCTGTAGGCGTACCTACGCGCATCTGCTTGGCAAACGGCCAGCAGGCGCGATATCGCCATGGCGTCACCCGTTTGGGCCGCCATGATCAAGCTATCGCGATCACCTGTTGTCATGTGAAATACTCAAGAGCTTTTGTTGAGTTTGCGACCTACCATGGCACACATGGGGCAGAAACCCACCAAACCCGTCACGGCCAAAATAGCGCCCATGATCCCAATGCCCACAGCAATGCTGGATGTGCCCCAGTTCATTGCAGCAAAAGCGAGTGCCATCACGCCTGCAATGACCCGCAATACGCGCTCCCAATTTGGAACATTTTTGACATAGAACATGTGGATCTCCTTCGACAGTTGAATGAATGAAGATGAACTTCACCCACTAAGAGGCAAGTTGGGTATGAAACGGTTCGGGTTAACGGAAATATTTCTGGTGCGGCATCAGAACCGGGTTGTCAAAGAGGTCAACCAATCCGGTGAGATTTGGACAAGCCATGCTTCCAGTGGCTTGTCGGCACCGCTCAAAATCATGACCGCGATGGCGACCATGATCAGACCAAGGATTGTTTTGCCAGTTTTACCAGCCTGCATTAATTGCCCACGCACCTTCATCATGGCGGCCCGCGAAAGGTAGGCCAAGGCGATCACTGGCAAAGCTGCCCCTAGTCCAAAAACGCCCATCAGCAAGGCCACTTGTGGCAAATGCGCGCCCTGGCTGGCAAGCACGATGGCAGCACCCAATGTGGGACCCACGCAAGGGCTCCAAACGACGCCCAATGCCAAGCCGATGACAAATTGACCGCGCAGCCCATTGAGATTCAGGGCGGAAATGAAGTTGTTGCCTGCATCACCGATTCCTGATGTCGCTGTTGCAAAGCGTTGTTGCAAGCTGGTGGACATCAAGACTAATCCGAGTACTCCCAAGATCACTGCGCCTGCGGTGCGGAAAATGGTTGTATCCAGACCGATCGCTGCGCCAAGCCAGGCAATCAGCGTACCGATCACTGCGTAAGACAGCGCCAAGCCACCTGCTAAAGCCAAGGGCGCGCGCGGATGTGCTGCAGTGGCCGAGCCCAGCAAGATGGGGAGGATTGGCAACACGCAGGGAGACAGCGTTGACAGCAGTCCCGCAACTAAGGCGAATCCATAGGAGCCGAGTCCAAATTCCATCAGTTCACTGCCTTTTTGAAGATGCTCTCAATGCCTGACGGAGAGGAATCACCGACAGAGCGCGATGTCTCCTTACCGGCTTTGAATCCGATCAAGGTGCTCTGCATGTTGACCTTGTATTGCTTGAGAATCTTTTTCTCCGAATCGAAATCGACGGTCAGGATGGTCACATCTTTGTAGGCAGGCTGTTTGGCCAAGTCATCAATGATGGGTTTTTGTGCCTTGCATGTGGGGCACCATGGCGCACTGACATCAACGACAACAGATTTGCCTGCCTGAGCCAGACTGTCAAAGTCCTGTTGTGTGTAATGTTTGATGTCTCCTGCTGTTGCCAAAAGTGCTGCGCTGGAAAGCAAAAAGGCTGCTGATGTTTTGAGAAAGTTCATGGTTCGCTCCTGTTCAGTTGGGGTGATGGGGTTAGTGCTTGGGTTTGAAGGTTTTTTGAATCTGGGTCACATAGGCCGTCAAGTCAGCCAGTTCTTTGGAGTTCCACGGCAAGGGTTTTGCTTGCATGGGCATCACCATGCAAGCCTGGATCATTTCATCAAGATGAATTGACTTGATGCCCATATCGTCATTTGCCATCGCCACCTTGTGGGGATAAGGCTTAGCGAAGCTTTCCGAGAATGAGGCGTTGTTGGCGTGACATGTGGCACAGGACATGCCGTTGGTTGAGAGTTTTTTATCTACAAACAGCTTTTCACCTGCGGCAGCATCACCTGCTTTGGGTTTGTATCCGGCAGGTCTTACTGCTGCAGCGCCTGCAGCGTTTTGAGCAAAGCTTTCAGCAGGGCCAAGCGCTGACGCAACTAAGACCAGGGTTAGGACAAATCGGGGTCGTTTTGTCATGGGTGTCTCCTTTCGTTGAACCCCTCTAAGAGGGGGAATCCAGTACAAACGGTTCGCCAGCAGAAAAATATTTTTTTGTCGCGAACCGTTCTGCAGTCGCAGACCCTCTTAGTTCCCGAGGAGGCGAACAGCCACCTCACATTCATCCATTTACTTCTGAAGGAATCAAAATGAAGACAAGTCTGAAACTGGCCTCTCTGGCCGCCCTGACTACCGCTACTCTGGCTCTGCCGGTTGCCGCACAAAACACGAACTCGGCAGCCAAATGTCAGCCTGCTGCCGCATCCAAGTGTGGTGCTCGCAAATGCTCGGCCAAATGTGGTGCCAAAAAATGTGCGCCAGCTGCCAAATGTGCAGCCAGCAAATGCGCTCCCAAATGCGGCGCTAAAAAATAATGGGAATACGGCAAGCGCAGATGAAAGCAGAAATGAAGACCCTTCGTTCAGCCGGTCTGCGCTTGCTTCAGACCTACGCGGATCTTTCTGATTCCAAGGGGCATCTGCTGGATGAGGTATTGGGCGATGCGGTGCCTCTGCAATGGGCGCATTACCCGCCTGACGATGCCATTGACTTGTCAAGTGGGTTTCAATGGTTCTACCACTCCCACAGCCCGGAAGACAGGCCTGAGGGTTCAGAGCATGGACACATTCACTTGTTTGCAAGACGCCCTCTATGGTCGAGGCGCTTGCAATCGCGCTCTGAGATTGAATTTCGCAGAATTTGCGGGAGTGAAAACACTCAGACGCACACACGACATCTGCTTGCCATTGGATTGAACGCCAAGGGATTGCCCATCTCCTTGTTCACAGTGAACAGTTGGGTGACGGGCGACCAGATGCTTTCCACAAAATTGACGATGCAACTGCTCGCGTCGATTCAACTCAAGACAGGTCATCCTAGAGTCGACGCTGTGATTGAGAGTGTGGTTCATCTGTGCTTGCCTGAAGTTGAGAGTGTGTTGCAGAAAAGAGATGCAAAGTTAGCGTCATTCACTGGGGCCAATAAGCTGCAGGATTTAGGGCTTGAGCTGTTGTCGGAGTTGCCCATTGATTTAGACGGAAAACTAAAGCGTTTAATGTGAATTTGGCTGGTTTGCGTTGCTCTGCAACACGCGGAGCACAACACTCAAATCAGAGCCGTTATACGAAGGGCGCGGTCCCACTGTCTCAAAAGGCAATCCAGCGCGGTTGATCCAGCAGGTCTTGAACCCATACCAGGTCGCGCCCATGACATCCCAGCCGTTGGAGGACACAAAAAGCAATTCGTCAGTGGTAATGCTCAGAGACTTTGAGGCAAGAGCGTAGGCTTGTGGGTGTGTCTTGAATTGCCTGACCTGTTCTACTGAAATCAGGTGATCCAGATAGGGCGTCAAGCCAGAGTGATCCGCCGCAGATTGAAGCATTTGAGGGGAGCCGTTAGAGAGGATGGCCATAGGCAATCCCATTTCACTCAGCTTTTGCAGGACGCCTTTGCATTCAGAAAAAGCATCCAGCTGTGCATACTGATCCATCAATCTCTTCAGGTCCTGCTGATCGTATTGCAGACCCAGCTTTTGAAGGCTGTATTCAAGAGCCGCCAGGGTCAGATCCCAAAAGGGCTGGTAGTGACGGCTTCCATTGACGTCAGGATCTGACAAGGTAACCAGTCGGGAATATTCGATCTGTTTGTCGCGCCATAGTGAAGTGATGGCTGCCCCGGATCCGGGATACATCGTTTCAGCCAGACGCCCGATCGAGAACACATCAAACAAAGTGCCATAGGCATCGAACACCAGCCCGCGAATTTTGGACATCACCCACCCCCTCTTTGAGTATTTAAATCGAATTTGCGCTGGATTTGAAATCTCTGCTCGGCAGTGGCGCCCGAGTAGCTGAAGCTCACCTTCATGCAGGGGATAGACAAGAGAGCGATTTTTCTGTCTTGAAGAACATCCCAGCCAAGTTGCAGATGACCCCAATCCCAGCGCGCAAGACACAGTCGCTGCCACTCATCAATCTCAATTGATGCACCAGCCAAGGCATCTGGCAACCAACGCAGCAAATCGGCCTGGCTACAGCCCATGGTTCTGTCAAAGCGCTCTGGAATCTGGGATGGGGTCATGTGCGGTTAAGCCACTTTGTAAGCGGCGAATCGTTCATCGACTTCTGTTGCAAACGCGTGGTTCGTGTAGTTGCTGAGCACTTTCACGGCCACAGCAAGAATGATGTTGAGCACATGACTCTCGGTGTAGCCCGCGTCCAGGAAGGCCTTGACTTTTTCCGCAGAGGGTTGGCCAAGGTGCTTGACCATGTCCTGTGTCAAAGCGAAAAGTGCAGCCAGCCGTGCATCAGCAATTGGCTGACTTGTGCGAATGGCCTGCAAGACGTCTGCTGGCACTCCAGACATCTTGTCAGCAATCATGCTGTGCGCTGCAGTGCAGTATTTGCACCCGTTGGTTTGGCTCACGGCCAGAAACACCACTTCCTGCTCCGTAGGCGTGAAGCCCGAGTCTTTGCGGAACAGTCCATACCCATGCAGGTAGGTGCTCAGCACCCCAGGCACGTTGGCCATGTTGGCGTACATGTTCGGGATGAAGCCCACTTGCTTTTGGGCGGACTCCAGAATTTCCTTTTGCGCGCCAGTGGCGGTCTCAAGGTTTAGGGCTGGCAGTGATTTGAGGTAGCGGTTCGACATGATCATCTCCATTGAAAGAGATGATATTTTGGGTATTTGATATCCGTTCGTGGATACCATTCGTCTCGATTATTCGACGAATCATCCCAAATCAGGAGTTTCAGGCTCACTTTGGGCTTGAAGCCATTGCATCGGTGAACAGTTGAACTCTCTGGCAAAAGCCCTGGCAAGTGCGCTCGAACTTCCGTAGCCTACTTCTTCAGCTATGCGCTTGAGTGCCAGTCCCTTTTTCATCAGCTTTTGCGCAAGCATCAACCGCCATGAGGCCAGATAGTTGGCAGGTGTTGTCCCTGTCTGCGCTTTGAAATGCGCAGCAAATCGGGCACGAGACATGCCCGCAGTCTCAGCCATGTTCTCGAGAGTCCAGGCACGAGAGGGCTCATCGTGCATAGCCTGCATCACTTTGGCGATTCGGACATCGGCCAGTCCAGCGAGCGTGCCACTGGAGGCCACGCCGTGGGCGATGCAATGTCTGAGCAACCGGATGATGAGAATCTCGCAGAGTCGATCCAGAGCAGCCTGTTGGCCGTCCCCGGAGTTGAATGCTTCTTCCACCATCAGATCCAGGAGTTTTTCAATCCCTCGCGTTTCCGACAGCTTGATCAGCACACAGTCAGGAAGAGAGTCAGTGATGGGATTGGCACCGCCGCCATCGAAAAAAACAGTGCCACACACCACCTCCGCGCCTGCCTCGTTGTCTGCCATCAGTCTGTGATCATCTGGGCGTGGCAAAAAAATCAAGGTGGGCTCAGTGATTTCAAACTTCTCGTGCTTCGACCCGATTAGCTCCACCACACCATGCCTGATCACATGAAGGTGGCCCCGCATGGGGTCGTGTTCGAAGTCATGACGGCCACAGATGTTGCCTGTGTAGAACACACCTGCGTGAAGCGAGAAATGACGCAGTAAAGAGTCGAGGGGGTTCATTGCTCGAGACGATAGGTATATAAAATTACAATATAACTCACAGTAAATATCATTGCATGAACATCGCCTCTATCTTCGCGCGCAGCCTATGCTCTGGATAACTATTGGGACAAGCAAATAATGTTATCCGGCTATCCAAAGACACCATCTCCTGGGTGTCAACCTCTTAATGACTGCATTGCTCAATTACAAAAGTCGGCAGTGGGTCGGGTAGAGACGGTCCGCTCTGATCGACTCAGTCCGGCCAGGAGTCGACTTTGCTTAACCCTCCTGTTAATTGTTATTCACCAAATGTTGCAGGTGGACGAAGCCGGCAGCTTTAGCGAACTGTGGCAATCTCCAAATAATGCCATTGGCACCCCAAGTGCCATCCGCGACTTCATGCAGACACACCGAGCTGGCGACTTGACGCTTGTCTTCCAAAGGTAATGACTGATTAAACGCCTCATGTAGCGCCTGAATGTAGTTGATCCGCGAAACGTCATCGAGGACGCCCGCAGGCACATAAACCATGGCCACACAGGGCAACAGTTGCGACGTCACATCGGCGCCCCCGCAGGTCCACGCACCAGAATCGACCTCGTCGATCAACACCCAACAAAGCATGCGATTGCGCGGCTCCGCTGGAATCTGCTCGGCACTCGCTGCGGCATCGTTAATTCTGCGAACGAGCGCAGCGCGTGCTGCTCCTGGAAATGAACCTTTGGGAATGTGAATGAGGATGTTAGGCATGACAGGCCACATGTAGTTGAAAACGTCGCAATTTCATCTCGGTATTCGCTAAACTGCCAGTGTCTATTTTGACTTTTTTCATGCGAAATTAGCCATGCGAGATTTCACCATCCTTGTTCTACCGGGCGCCTACGCTGCCAGCGTGGCAATCACTCAGGACATGCTTCAAGCTGTTGCTGTAATGGCGCTACGCTTGAAGCTGCCGCAACCAACATGGCATGTTGTTTCTCCTTATGGTGGACACGTTGCGCTCAGCGGTGGGCTGCGCATTGGAACGGCGCGAATGCCCTTGCGCCAGTCTGCTGACTCGTCGACTTGGATAGTCCCGGGGCTTGGTCTGGAGAGCCCTGCTGCCGTTGCACAGCGCTTGTCCAATGCAGCTTCCCAAAAAGCCGTTTCGCGGTTGAGGAGGCATGTCGAAGGCGGAGGGGCTGTTGCAGCTTCGTGTTCTGCCGTCTTCCTGCTGCAGGCTGCTGGATTGCTTCAGGGGCGCCGCGCCACGACTTCCTGGTGGTTGGCATCGGAGCTTCGCAGTCTACAGCCGGACTGTGAGGTTGACGCTGATCGTATGGTTGTCAGCGACGGCTTGGTCACTACCGCAGGAGCTGCGTTTGGGCAATCCGATCTCATGCTGCACCTAATTCGAGTGCGCTTCTCCCCAGCATTGGCGGACGCCGTGGGAAAGGTGCTTTTGATCGATGGCCGGCAAGCGCAATCGCGATTTATGGTGCCGTCTATGCTCGCCAACGGAAATGAATTAATCAGCCGCCTGACGCAATTCATTGAATCTGCATTACCCCGGCCACCTAGCGTCAGCAGGCTCGCCGAGGAGTTCGCCATGTCACATCGCACGCTATCGCGACATGTGCGAGCCGCTACCGGCCAGGGGCCGTTGGCATTGATTCAGACTGTTCGCTTGAACCGGGCACGAATGCTGATCGAGAACAGCAGGATGTCAGTTGATCAGGTCGCACAGGAGGTGGGATACGGCGACGCGACCGCACTTCGACGCTTAATGCGGCAAGTAACTGGGGCGACGCCCAGTACCTTCCGTGGTGCGGCGATTTGGCGCTGACTGGCGTCTTGAATTGCCAGACGTGAGTGACTGCTTTGGCAAATCGGCAATGACAGGTCAGGGTCGTTACCGCCTACTCACATTTCCGAAACGAATGATCAACCGAAATTGAAAT
>CAYTZZ010000063.1:0-7419 GCA_964442645.1 uncultured Bordetella sp.
CCTTGTCGATATTTTCAACGAGGCTAAGAGCTCCACTTTTCGGGGGCAACCTCATTCCTCCCATATTGCGAGATGGCGCAGAAGCATCTTCGCGTTGACTTTTTCACCGCAAATATGAGCCCACGGCGCCGAGCAGTACTGGATGCCGGTGCGCACTTTCTGTTGAGCGCCGTTGCAGTGATTGTGGCATGGAGGACCGCTGCTGAGGCTACATCTCTTTACGAGTCGGGCGCGGCGTCAATGATGCTGTCGTGGCAAATGTGGCCTGCTACAGGATCAATGGTTCCTAGTCTGGTCCTATTGGCGCTAGCCGGTCTCTACAATGCTTTTTACTATTTAGGGATAGTCAGGGACTATCCCCTATCCGCAGGGAACGGAGCGGCGAAATGAGCGGGAATTTTATCGGACTACTTATGTTCGCCGCCCTCATGGGGTTCCTGGTGTACCGAGTCCACATCGGCATCGCGATGTTCATTGTCGGCGCAGGCGGCTATTTGGCGATGTACGAGGGAAATTGGTCGCCACTCATCAACTCACTGAAAAACCTCGCCTTTGCACGTTTCTCTAATTATGATTTGGCAGTTATCCCGCTCTTTATATTGATGGGGCAATTCGCGACCAACGGAGGGCTTTCCCGTGCGCTTTTCCAATGCGTGAATAATTTTGTAGGCCATTGGCGGGGCGGGGTAGCTATGGCCGCAGTCGGCGCATGTGGAGCGTTCGGCGCAATCTGCGGATCTTCCTTGGCCACTGCCGCGACCATGGGTCAAGTGGCACTCCCGGAATTAAAGCGCTTTCGATACTCCGGTGCATTGTCCACCGGGGCGCTCGCTGCAGGCGGCACACTTGGCATTTTGATTCCACCATCCGTGCCTTTGGTAATTTATGCAGTGCTGACCCAAGAGTCTATGGGCAAGCTATTCATGGCGGCAGTGGTGCCGGGCGTCATAGCTTTGATCGGCTATATGCTCGTAATCCGGATTGTCGTAACGCTGAATCCGGAAGCAGGGCCGGCTGGTCCGAAAGTCGCGCTCGATGAGAGACTGCGGTCGTTGGTCAATGTGGCGCCTGTCATCTTTGTGTTTCTAGTTGTCATTGTCGGTATTTATGCAGGTTGGGCAAATCCGACTGAAGCCGCGTCGATTGGTGTAGGTGCCTGTGGTATTTTGGCCATTCTGAACGGTATGAGGAAGGACGGGGTTGTCAGGAGTCTTCTTGGCACTGCAGAGGCCACAGCGATGATTTTTTTAGTACTGCTCGGGGCGGACATGCTCAATGCTGGTTTGGCTCTCTCCCAACTACCTGCAGAGCTAGCGAACTGGGTAAAGAATAGCGATCTTCCGCCGTTAACCGTCATCTTCGCGATCTTGGTTATTTACATCTTTCTAGGTTGCGTGATGGATTCTCTGGCGATGATCCTCCTTACCATCCCAATCTTTTACCCCGTTGTAATGGGCCTTGACTTCTGGGGGATGTCACAAACTGACAAATCCATTTGGTTTGGAATTCTCGCGCTGATGGTGGTCGAGATTGGATTGGTGCATCCACCCATCGGCATGAACATCTACATCATAAATAGTCTAGCAAAGGACGTCCCGTTGAAGGAGACCTTTAGGGGTGTGATCCCATTTCTCATTTCGGACCTGCTTCGCATCTTGCTTCTTTTATTTTTCCCAGTTGTAGCGTTATTCCTTGTGCACGCCACCAGCAGATGATTGGTGGCGCATTTATCCCTCACTTTGGAGACAGAAATGAAATTTAAGTATTCGCGCTTGGCCAAAGGGTTGTTGTCCGCCATGCCGCTTTTGCTAGCAGCGGGAAACGCGTTTTCTCAGCAGGTTGTGACCTTGAGGGTTCATCACTTCATGCCGCAAAGCGCGACTGGACACGCGAAAGTTATAGAACCGTGGTGCGCCAAAATTGCCGCGGAGTCCGAGAACAAGTTGAAGTGCCAAATCTACACTTCTATGCAGCTTGGAGGCACGCCCGCCCAGTTGTTTGATCAGGCCAAGGACGGTGTGGTCGATATCGTTTGGGCAATTCCGAGCTATCAAGCCGGGCGGTTCATGGTATCTGAGGTATTCGAACTACCTTTTTTCGTGACGTCAGTTGAAAAAGGCAGTGAGGCATTGTGGCACTATGCGACCAAACATGCCGTAAAGGAATTTGCCGGCGTTAAGCCAATCCTATTTCATCTCCACGATGGGAACGTTTTGCACAGCACGAAGAAGCATGTCAAGACACTCGAAGACTTCAAAGGATTAAAAATACGTTCCGCGACACGGCAGTCAACCAAAATGATTACGGCTCTCGGCGGAGCGGCAGTGCCAATGCCATTGCCACAAACTCCTGAGGCGCTGGCGAAGGGTGTGATCGACGGCGCGTTGGTTCCGTGGGAAGTAGTTCCTTCCATAAAACTCGAAGAAATCATTCGTTACCATACTGAATTGGATCAGGGTCTCGGGCAGTTTTCGAACTCTGTATTCATCTTCGGGATGAATTTGGCTAAATACGAAAGCTTGCCGCCTGATCTGAAAAAGGTCATTGATGCTAATAGTGGCCCCGCGACGTCGGCGTGGGCGGGCAAAGTGTTTGCCGAGGCAGGTGTGCCGGGCCGTAGGTCCGCTGAGGCGCTCAAGAATAGATTTTACAGTGTGCCGGCGAATGAAGTGACCCGTTGGAAGAAGGCTGCTGAGAGCGTGACCCAAGATTGGATGAAGGATGTGAAATCCAAAGGTTATGACGGGGAGAAGCTGCTTAAGGAAGCAAAATCTTTCATGAGTGATTGAGCTGTATTCTGTGAATGAGAGGGGAAATGCATTGATGCTTCTAATATCCACAAGACCCACAAATCGCCGCTCTTCTCAACGAGTCGATTTCATCCCATACCAATTCTGAGGAAACTTTCATGGCCATCACTGACATTGCCTATCTGGTATACGGTCACACCGACTTGGAAGCGACGGAGCGCTTCTACACGGACTTCGGCTTGACGGTCGCCTACCGTATCGAGAACGAGATCGGCTTCCGACCTGCGCTGGCACGAGGCTACTGCTACGTGGCGTGCAAGGCGAGCAAGCCCGGGTTGCGCGCAATTGCCTTCAACGCGAGTGAGCGAGCTGACCTGGACATCGCAGCGCGATTTCCGGAGGCATCGCCCGTTACGGCAATCGGGCGCGACGGCGGTGGCGATAAAGTCACGCTCAAGAGCCCGGACGGTTTGCCGTTCGAGATCGTGCACGGCATCCAGCCTTATGAAGCACTGGAGGTGCGCCCTGTCTTGAAACTCAACACGGGGCGCATCAAACGCCGACGCGGAGAATTCCAGCGCCCGCGGCTGGAGCCGGCAGCCATCCTGCGGCTGGGTCACGTCGCTCTGCTGACGAACGACTTTAAGCGCAACTTCGAGTGGATGCAGTCGCGTCTGGGTCTGCGGCCGAGCGACATCATGTACGGAAAGGACGAGGATGATCTCGTCGGCTCATTCATGCATCTCTCTGGCGGTGGTGAGTGGACCGACCATCACTCGCTCGCTCTGTTCCCGGATCCTCATCCCCGCGTTCACCATTTCTCGTTCGAGGTGGAGGACATCGATGCGCAGGGAATGGGCAACCAATGGATGAGCAAGCAGGGCTGGAAGCACTCCTGGGGGATTGGGCGTCACATCTACGGCAGCCAGATCTTCGACTACTGGTTCGATCCCGACGGCAACATTGCCGAACATTTCACCGACGGGGACCTTGTCCGTCCCGGCTGCGAGCCGAATTTTGCCCTGCTTGACGACGAGTCGCTCTTTGCTTGGGGCCCGCCGATGCAAGCGGCTAAGTTTGTCAACATGGCTGCTCGCCACGGCTGAACAGCGTGGTCTCACCTCAACATACCCTGGTTTTACACATGTCTGATGTTCGAAAATCGGCAAACGGGCTAGCGCCAACAGTCAAGCTATTGATCGACGGCAAGTTCGTTGAATCAACTACGAAAGAATGGCTAGATGATGTCAATCCGGCAACGCAAGCCATTTTGGGACGTGTCCCGATGGCCACGGCCGATGAGGTGAACGCTGCCGTAGCGTCAGCCAAGCGCGCATTCGCAAGCTGGAGACACACACCGATCGGCATACGGGCGCGAATTTTCCTGAAGTACCAGCACCTGATTCGGGAAAACATGACGGAACTGGCCGCGCTGCTCACGGCTGAGCAAGGCAAGACCATGCCGGACGCCGAAGGCGACATTTTTCGTGGACTTGAGGTGGTTGAACACGCTGCGGCCATCGGTAACCTGCAACTCGGCGAACATGCCACCAACGTTGCGCGGATGGTCGATACGTACACGCGTTTGCAGCCCATCGGTGTCTGCGCTGGTATCACGCCGTTCAACTTCCCGGCAATGATTCCGCTATGGATGTTCCCGATGGCCATCGCGTGCGGCAACACCTTTGTGCTCAAGCCATCCGAACAGGACCCAATGGTGACCATGCGCCTCGTCGAACTGGCGCTCGAGGCCGGTGTGCCGCCTGGTGTGCTGAACGTTGTGCACGGAGGGGCGCAGGTCGTTGACGCTATCTGCGATCACCCCGACATTAAGGCGATCTCGTTCGTGGGTTCGACCCGCGTTGGCACCCATGTCTACAACCGGGCAACGCTGACCGGTAAACGCGTGCAGTGCATGATGGGCGCCAAGAACCACGCGATCCTGATGCCCGATGCCAACAGAGAGCACTCGCTGAATGCGATCGTGGGCGCTGCTTTTGGTGCTGCTGGTCAGCGTTGCATGGCACTGCCGGTGCTGGTCATGGTGGGCGAGGCACAGAAGTGGCTGCCAGATCTCGTCGCCAAGGCCGAAGCGCTGACGGTCAATGCCGGCGACGCGGCAGGTGCCGACGTCGGGCCGCTGATAAGCGCATCGGCCCGTGGGCGAGTTCGCCAGCTGATCGGCGAGGGGGTCGAGGAAGGCGCCAGGCTCGAGCTGGATGGGCGTTCGGTCGGCGTCCGGGGCTACGAGAAAGGCAACTTCGTTGGCCCGACAATTTTCTCCGGCGTCAGGCCGGGGATGTCGATCTACGAGATTGAGATCTTCGGACCCGTGCTCTGCGTGGTCGCGGCGGACAGTCTGGGCGAGGCGATCGAGATCATCAACGCCAATCCGAATGGAAATGGCACTGCCATCTTCACGCAGTCGGGTGCAGTCGCGCGCAAATTCGAAGAAGACATTGACGTTGGCCAAGTCGGCATTAACGTGCCCATCCCCGTACCTGTTCCGCTGTTCTCTTTCACCGGTTCACGCGCCTCCAAGCTGGGTGACCTCGGGCCTTACGGTAAGCAGGTCATCCAGTTTTACACGCAGACTAAGACCATCACCACGCGCTGGTTCGACGATGCCATCGTGAGCACGGGCGTAAACACGACCATCGCGTTGGGTTAGACCAAAGACCAAGCAGAAACGCGGCGACCAAATTCGATGGACAAGTGAACTGCACGGATGAGGTCACACGACAGTAACGAACTTAGTTTTCACTAAAGGATTTCAAATGAAATTAGCTACCTTTTTGTTCGAGGGGAACCGCAGCGCTGGCGCCTTGACTGACAATGGCCTCGCAGTGTTCAAGGTCGACGGAGATATCGGTGACTTGCTCCGCAAGGGGACCGACTTGGCGGGCTTCGAAGCATTGCTTGCGAAGAGTTCGCGCTTCGCCGACCCGGCCAGTGTGACGTTTGTCCAACCGTCGGCGGAGCCACGCAAGATCCTCTGTGTGGGATTGAATTATGCTGATCACACCGCCGAAAGCCCGTACGAGCAGCCGAGTTACCCAACCGTCTTTCTGCGGGTCGCGACCGCGACAATCGGACATGGCATGAGTATTGCGTTGCCTGAGGTGAGCGAGCAACTCGATTACGAGGGTGAGATGATTGCTGTGATTGGCAAAGGCGGCAAGCGTATTCCGAAGGAGCGTGCGCACGAGCATGTGTTCGGTTACGCGGTCGGCAACGAAGTGTCGATCCGCGATTACCAGTTCAAGTCGCCGCAGTGGACCATCGGCAAAAATTTCGATGGCACCGGCGCCTGGGGGCCGTATATCGTCACGGCCGACGAGCTGCCGCGGGGAGGTCATGGTCTGAAGCTTGAGGTTCGCCTGAACGGCAAGACGGTTCAGTCGTCGAACACCGAACACATGATCTTTGATGTTGCTACGATCATTTCGACCATCAGCGAGGCCATGACTTTGGAGGCTGGGGACATCATTTTCACGGGCACACCTGCCGGTGTGGGTCTCGGCCACAAGCCTCCGCTGTGGATGAAGGATGGCGACAAGGTCGAGGTCGAGATCGAGCGCATCGGTCTGCTCCAGAACACGATCGCAAAAGAGACTACGTGACGCCGGCGCGACACTGAAATGTTGTTCGAGCAGCGCTGCTACACGCTCAAACCTGGTGCTACGGCGGCCTTCTGGCAGGCACAGGTAGACCGCGGTTTCGATCTGGTCCAGCCGATTCAGCAGAGGCTGGTTGGCTACTTCTCCAATGTCAGCGGTCCTGTTGACCAGATCACGCACCTGTACCGATATGACAGTTTCGATGACTGGCAGGGGCGTCTGCACGGACTGTACGGGGTGCCGGCGCTGGAGCCGTACTTCCGCACGGTTCGCGCGCTGACGACCGCCCAGCAAAACCAGTTCTTTGCTGTTGCGCCGATCCCGGAGCTCAACCCTCTTTGGGGCGCCAATCGTGATTGGGTCCCGGATCATCCGCCGCCACTTCTGCCCGGCATTGCCCCAGACAGCTTGGTCGAGGAGCACAGCACTGTCCTTTTGCCTGGCACGATACCAAGCTATTGGGAGGCCTGGCGAGAGATGCTGGGTGAGGCGGTTGCAGTGAATCCGGCTAGTTTGATAGTTAGCTTGGTGACCCTGGTCGGGCGTCAACACCAAGTCGTGAGCTATCGGCATTTTCCGGACATGAAGGCGCGGGACAAACTTTTGGCTCGCAGGAAATCCAGTGTGGCCTGGGCGAGGTTGCAGACGACGTTGGCGCCCATGGTGGTGTCCAACGAAACCAAGCTGCTGCGTCCGGGACCGACGCCGCAACTCTCACCTTTGTTCCATCTTGGATAAGTCAACCAACAAGCCAGAAGCACCCGGGGCCTTGGTCTTGACCTCACTCCATGGGCAGGTACTCGCTTGATTCTCGAGCGTTCGATTGCTGATGCGCAGAGTTGACATGGCGGCAATCAGCTCACATTCGAGTATGGCGAAGAAGCTCTAGTGTCCTGTCCCGCTATCGGTGAGCAAAGTCGATTCAGCTTATCAAGAATCGAGTCTGCGGTGGCGGTCCAGCGAAACGGCTGGCAGTTAGCGTTGTGGTGTGTGACGGGGTCTCCTCGTTTTCAGTGCAATAAGTGACGGTACGCAAAGCTAGCACTGGC
>CAYTZZ010000064.1:0-7396 GCA_964442645.1 uncultured Bordetella sp.
CAAAAAGGCCGCGTGACCGTTGGGCTAAGAACTACACGGAACAGGGGCAAGGTCAGAATGCCGCGCCGGCGACAGCGGAGCCCATTTGCATTATCTCGAGATCCCCTGGGACGGGAGCAGAAAAGAGCTTCCTTCCGATGATTGAGACCAGCGACATGAATACCAGCGACACGAAAATCGCGCCGCCCCCCAGCGCAAACCCTCTACAAATGCTCAGCAAGAGTCGGCCATATCGACCGTGAATAGGCGCTGCCTCATGTGCTCCAAGTTCAAGCGTATGTATGGCGCCATCTTTCATTCTCGCGCCTTTTGCTGGCTGCATGGAGTTTCCTCTTTTTAAAGTTACTAGCGCCATATTGGGTGTTGGGAGTACCCGAGGTCTACATCAATTCAGGTTTTATAGCCAAGCTGGCTAGATATCGCCCCAGCTGCACTTACGATAAGCGGCACGAACGCACTTACCTGATCTTCTGTAAGCCGGTGAGAAGGTCCAGAGATCGCAATTGCAGCGGAAACATCACCATCAAATCGGAAAATTGCGGCGGCAATACCGCAGGTGTCGGGGCTATACTGCCCTCGCTCAGCACAAAAACCAGCTCCGCGTATTTGGATGAGTTCAGCGCGTAGCGCGACCGGATCGACAATGGTTGCTGTCGTGTACCTTGTTAAAGGCGTCTGCAGAAACCTATCGATAACATCGTCAGCTTGGTATGCGAGGAGAACTTTGCCATTAGCCGTGCAATGCAGCGGGACTCTACCGCCAATGCGGGCTGCGACCCGGACCGGTTGCGGGCTGTCGACCTTATCCAGGTAAAGAACCTCGCTTTCGTAGAGGGTAGCCAAGTGAGCCGTTTCACGAGTTTCAGAAGAAAGCTGCGCCAAGTATCGCCTGGAGACTTGAGGCAAATCATCCTGCGCTAGCTTGGTGCCCGCCAACTCGATGATGGCAGGGCCGAGCATATATTTCTTGGATTTCGGCTCCTGTACGACCAATCCGTGAGCTTCGAACGTCTTAAGCATATTGAAGACTGTCGCTTTGTTAAGGTCGAGCCTGGCAGCAAGCTCTGATACACCAAGAACGGGCGTCACGAGAGTAAATTGCTTTAGCAGCTTGAGCGCATTATTGAGCGAAGTCATGAGCCCGGTTCTGCTTTTCGGTTCGGATGGCAATGTCAATTTGAATTCCATTTCTCTGCTATGGAACTAAGAGAATTTGTCGAAGCGAATTTGCGAACGTTTGACTCGTGACTTCAAGAGCATTCGTAGCATCGCATCAATCATGGGCTGTGGGCCGCCCATATACACTTGGCGCTCGGGAAGATCTTCAATCACCCTCGCGACTACCTCGTGCACCATGCCACGTTTGCCCTTCCAGTCGGCGAATTGGCCGTCACCGGAAATGCACCAATTGACTTGCACGGCACCTGCCGAAGCAACAACTAGTCTCTGAAGAACTGCATTGGCAAAGATATCAGAAGGAGTACGGACACCAATGAAGAGGTCGACCCGCTGTTCCCTCAACATTCCCAGTTCCAATGCGCCGGTAGCGATTGAAAGGAGAGGCGCAAGCCCAGTGCCACCTGCCACGCAAAGCAAGTTGCGCTTACTCCCGCTATCGAGAAAGGCATTGCCAAGAGGAGCAACTAACTGCACCGGTAAATCTATGGCACTAGTCAATATTGGCGAGGCGGATCCGCCACCAACACGACGAATATAAAAGTGCAACAAGGAGGTTTGCGTCGTCGCCGAATTGGCCATGGAATAGGCCCGGTAGCCAGCTACGCCTGGTAGCTTGAACAACGCGTATTGTCCAGGAAGGAACGTAATTGGCTTGTCCAGTGCAACGCTGATGCGTGCTACGTCATCAGTCTCATTGGTTGCGTTTGCTTTGCCTTCGAAGCTTCGGACCGGAGGGAGAAATTCCTCCCGCTTCTTACTGAGGGCGTCGGGCAGGCGACAATCCGATGTGGCGACAGCTTGACAGAGCAAAACACCATTCTTAGCCCTTTTCCCAAAGGACAGTCCAGGTGCGTTCGGCCAAGGGTCTATGACAGTACCTTCACGAATGGATGTATGGCACGTTCCGCACGTACCCGTGCCACATTCGTACGGTAGGGCATAGCCCGCTTTTAGACCAGCGATTAGTAATGGCTCGTCTACAGCCGCGTCAAACCCGTGTTCACTGCCAAAATGAATCCGGTGGTGCATGATAGTTAATCGAGAAACATTTAAACGCGCCAACCCTTATCGAAGCGGACGGCTCTGTCATGTTCTATGTCTCGTCTTTCTTAAGGCAGGCCGAGCGCTGAAGAGGAATATTGGCAAATTCGACAAAAACCTCGCTATTGATGACACTGACGTTGTGTTGTTGCAGTCGCGTGTCTTCCGGATCAATGCCCGCCCCGCTTGTAGCATCAAATTGCCAGAGATGCTCTAGGCATGTAATTATTTCCCCGTCAAAAGCGCCATGACAGAGAGGGATGTCCATGTGAGGGCATTTACTCTGGAATGCGCGGATCACCCCATGTACCCGCACTAAGAGGATGGTGGTTTCCGCACCTAGCAGTGGCATCTCCACCATTTCCCCGTCTGGGATGTCAGACGTGGAGCATACTTTGATTAATTGAGCGCTCATAGAAGTCTGCAAATTAAATAGGCAACGGTGTGGGAACGGTAAACATCCGCGTCCGAACCTCGACCGTCCGGTTGCAGATCAACCAATGATTTCCGCTGTATAGGAGTTGATCGCGGTAGTGCCCGACAGCAAATAATTCACTCTGACCTCTAAGGTTTGTACGAAAAAGGGAGAACGTCGTGTTCGCTTCGGCACGGTCGCCCTCGATAGATATCTGGTCCACGTTGATCTGATGGGTGCGCTCTGCTAAGTCATGGACGTGCTCGACGGAATCCCTCAACAGACGATGCAACTGCTCGCGGCTTGC
This sequence comes from uncultured Bordetella sp., assembly GCA_964442645.1. Lineage (GTDB taxonomy): Bacteria > Pseudomonadota > Gammaproteobacteria > Burkholderiales > Burkholderiaceae_C > Limnohabitans. The sequence continues at coordinate 2,943 of CAYTZZ010000064.1, forward strand.
TGACATCCAAACCATGTGCTTGTTTATCTCGGGGCTATATGCACGCACGGTGTAAGAGCCTTGTGTAGAAAAACTTTCAACCACGTCGTCGAACTTTTTTGCATCTAGATTTCGACCAATACGGGCAATCAGTTCGCGAATTGCTTCACGATGCACGAGGGTATTTACGGGATCAGACATGGACGATACCCTTGTCGCGATTACCATCAGATTCGGTTTTGTATAAGCCAAATGGATCATTAGGCGAGTGGCCTATATGCTTGCTCCATTGTTGGTAAAACGCGCGTAGATTAGAATCATCTTGCGGCTTCAAGCCTTCTTCCCTGGCAAAAATACTGTACTTTGAGCCACCATGAACCATGGTCTCCCACTGCGCTTCTACTGCGGCCATATCCTCCGGTAGATTTCGCCCTGCAGGCCCCCATACCTCATTGTGTTGCCGAATGCGCATCTCGCGCATTTCCGCCGTATCTGACTTAAGTCCGACACCTCTCCACTCCACAAGGGTTTTATCAGGCGCAATCGGTGTCATTGTGTCGATCCGCATCACAGTCGCACGGATATTTATCATGACGTCTGGAAATAGCAGCATGACTACCATGCCGTTTGGGTGCATTCCCGGCAGCGTGCCTTCGGTACGTTGATCCAATCCAAAGCTATCATAATGGATTACACCCTGTTGAATGATATTGTGCGAGCCCGGATATAGGATCCAGCTACGATCGTTGTAACTTTTGTGGGCGACCGCCGTGCGGCGATTCAATACATGGAGAAATTCATGATATAGCTCGGAATTGTTGTCGACGAAGAGCTTCCAATTTGTGTTGATTATGGCGCGGTGGTAGTGGAATACCTCGAGTTCGTCCTGGCCAAGGTGCGCTTTTATATGATCTGCCATGCCTCCGAGAAATTTTCCAAGGGGAGGGACGTCGTCTTTCAAGCAGACAAATACTAAACCGCAAAATACCTCGGTTTTTACGACGCGCAGGCCCACCTTCTCTCTATCTAAGCCGCAGTTCTCATACCCTTTTCCACGAGTAATGCTTGTGCATTTGCCATCAAGCGAAAACGTCCAAAGGTGATAGAAGCATTGCATTCCTCTTTTCGCATTGCCACGTTCATCACGCACCAACTTAGCGCCACGGTGCGGGCAAACATTAAAGAATGCACGAATGGAGCAGTCTTCGCCCCGTAGAATAACGATCGGAATACCGGCGATTTCTGTCGCACGATAATCACCGGGGTCGGGAAGCTCAGATTCATGACAAGCAAGCCGCCATGTGGAAGCCATGATCTTGAGGCGCTCCTCCTCAAAGATTTGAGGGTCGGTGTAAATGCGGTTATTGACGTAATGAGTGGGTGGCAGATCAGGCGCGCCATCCCATGAGAGAGAACTCTTCATTTGCTGCTCCGTTTAGCTATGATAAACACCGTTCATATTTCAGTTGATTCTACCACAGGCCGGAACGAACGTCAACGGCTTCGAGGAAAAACGAAGCGGCATGGGGCACCGGCGCGACGGCAAGCGCACCGTCGTGAAGTCCGTTCTCAAGCTCGAAGTCGTTGATGCCAGTGGTCTCTATTACCCTGCTGCCCGACCCATTGCTGAAGCTTGGTATCGCTGTCGGTTGGGTCGGTAGAGTACTGATGAGCAATCCGTAAGCCAGCGACTTCTCCAACGTCATCACGTCCGCTCACATCGCGAGCTTGATCAGGTCTGGAGGTGGTGGCGCTGTGCCGTTCGTGTGCCATGGTCCAAATTGAATGGACACCTCGATAGGGACTTTCCCTCACGAGGTTAGACCGAGCATGACGAGAAGAGATCGCGACGCGCAGGGACCGGTTGCGAGGCTCTCGTAGCTTCGACGACCGACCAGCTACGAGGCAGTTCAGGGGTAAGCAATGGGATGGACGCCCCTACCCGACAACGGCATCGATGTGCCAAAGTGGAAGGGTCACCAACCACTCAGATCGAAAGGAGCGTCCACCATGGAGATTGCGACAGCTGGCATTGACCTGGCAAAGAACGTATTCCAGGTCCACGGAGTGAACGCCCAAGCAAAGGCTGTGCTGGGCAAGCAGTTGCGACGCGACCAATGGGCGTGTTCTTCGCCAGTCTTCCACCCTGTCTAATCGGCATGGAGGCGTGTGGCGGTGCCCATCATTGGGCGCGCAGGCTGCAGACATTCGGGCACACCGTGCGGCTAATGGCGCCGCAGTTCGTCAAGCCCTACGTCAAGAGCAATAAGAATGACGCTGCGGATGCGGAAGCAATCTGCGAGGCGGTGGGCCGCCCGTCTATGCTGGGTATTCTCCAAGGGCGTGGTGGCTAAGTACGCCAGCCTGGCAGCGGCCGCCGGCCTGGACTGGCCCACCATCCAGGGCCTGAGCGAAACCGCCCTGGAGCGGCAACTGGTGGGCGGGCAGCGATCGCCCGTGCCAGTTCCTGCTGCCCGACTTCGGCCGCATCCACCAGGAGCTGCGCCGCAAGGGCATGACGCTGATGCTGCTGTGGCAGTACGTTGAGGCCCACCCTGGCCAAAGCACCTGGTGCTACAGCCAGTTCTGCGAGAACTACCGCCGCTACGCCCTGCGCCTGAAGCGCTTGATGCGGCAGATCCACCGGGCCGGCGAGAAGATGTTCGTCGACTTCGCCGGCCCCACCGTGGAACTCGCCGATGGCACGCGCGCCCACATCTTCGTCGCGACGCTGGGGGCCTCCAGCTACACCTTTGCCTGCGCCACGCCGCACGAGCGCATGGCCGACTGGCTGCACGGCTGCGCCGAGGCCATGCGCTACTTTGGCGGCGTGCCGCAGCTGATCGTCCCGGACAACCCCGCGCCCTGATCGCCAACCCGAACCGCTACGAGCCGCGGGCCAACGACATCGTGCAGGACTTCGCCCGCCACTACGGCTGCTCGGTGCTGCCGGCCCGGCCGCGCCTGCCGCAAGACAAGGCCAAGGTGGAGTCGGCAGTGCAGGTGGTGGAACGCTGGATTCTGATGCGGATTCGTAACCACCGCTTCGAGTGCGTGGACGACGTCAACGACGCCATCGAGCCTCTGTTGGCGCAGCTCAATACCAAGCCGTTCCAGAAGTTGCCCGGCAGCCGCGCGAGTGCGTTTGCCGAGCTGGACGCGCCGGCGCTGCAGGCGCTGCCGGCCCAGCCCTGGGAGTACGCCAGCTACAAGACGGTGCGGGTGCACATCGACCAGCACGTGCAGATCGATGGCCACCGCTACAGCGTGCCGCAGGCCTTGGTCAGCCAGGTGCTGGAGGCGCGGTTGACGACTCGCGGGGTGGAGCTGCTGCATCGCGGCCAGCGGGTGGCAGCGCACGCCCGCAGCGCCCACCAGGGCGGCTTCACCACGGTGGTGGAGCACCTGCCGGCGGCGCATCGGGCGCACCTGCAGTGGACACCCGAGCGCTTGGTGCACTGGGGCCAGAGCATCGGCGTGGCCACCGGCCGCACGGTGCAGCGGCTGCTGGAGGAGCAGCGCCATCCCGAGCACGGCTACCGGGCTTGCCTGGGGCTGCTGTCGCTGGTGCGCAAGTACGGCAAGCCGCGGCTGGAGGCGGCCTGCCTGGTGGCCCTGGAGCTGGGCACGGCGCGCTACAGCCACGTGCGCGACATCCTGGCCAACGGCCGCGACCGGGTCCATGCGGCTGACACGCCGCAATGGACCAGCCCGCAGCATGCCCATGTGCGCGGCCCCGGCTACTACCAATGAACCGAGACCAGCAGGGAACACCGATGATGATGAACACCACCCTGGAGCAGCTGCGCGGATTGCGGCTGCACGGCATGGCCAGCGGGCTGCAAGAGCAGATGGCCGCCGGCGGCGGTACGCACTCCCTGAGCTTCGAGGAGCGCCTCGCGCTACTGGTCGAACGCGAGCTGCACCAGCGCGACGACAAGAGGCGCGAGCGGCTGCTGAAGGAGGCGCGCCTGAAGTACCCGCAAGCCGCCATCGAAGATCTGGACGGCCGCCCAGGGCGCGGCGTCGACCGCCGTGCGGTCATGAGCCTGGCGCTGGGCGACTGGATCGACTCCGGTCACAGCGTCCTGATCACAGGGCCGACCGACGCCGGCAAGTCCTGGCTGGCTTGCGCCCTGGCGCAGTACGCCTGCCGGCGCGGTCACAGCGCCGTCTACCAGCGCGTGCCGCGCCTGGGCGAGGAGCTACGCATCCGGCACGGCAACGGCACCTTCGGCAAGTGGCTGCTGCAGGTGGCCAAGACCGACGTGCTGCTGCTGGACAACTGGGGCATGGCGGCGCTGGACTCGCGAACGCGGGCCGACTTGCTGGAGATCATCGACGACCGGGCGGCCAGCCGGGCCACCATCATCACCAGCCAACTTCCTATCGAACATTGGCATGCCTGGGTCGGCGACGCCGGGGTCTCCTCGTTTTCAGTGCAATAAGTGACGGTACGAAAAGCTAGCACTGGC
>CAYTZZ010000065.1:0-7391 GCA_964442645.1 uncultured Bordetella sp.
GAACGCTGGTGGGTGTAGTAGTTGCGGATGCTGCCAATGTGACCCTGACCCAGGCGGGCACGTTCGCTGACAAGAACGTGGGCGTTGCCAAGGTGGTGACGGCTGCGAACACGATTGGCGGGACGGAGTCGGGCAACTACACGCTGACCCAGCCCACGGGCTTGAGCGCGGACATCACGGCCAAGGCATTGACGGTGACAGCCCCGAGCGTGAGCAAGACCTATGACGGCACGACCAATGCCACCGGGGTGGCCACGGTGGGCGCTTTGGCCAGTGGGGATGCTGTGAACGCATCGGCCACGCTGGCGTTTACCAACAAGAACGTAGGCTCTGGCAACAAGACGGTGCAAGCGTCTGGTGTGACCATCAAGGACGGTGCGAACGCCGACATGACGGGCAACTACAGCATCAGCTATGTGGATGACACGGCGAGCACCATCACAGCCAAGGCGTTGACGGTTTCTGGCACGACGGTTGCGAACAAGGTCTACGATGGCTCAACGACGGCGTCGTTGAGCAACGGCACGTTGGTGGGTGTTGAAACTGCGGACGTTGCCAATGTGAGCTTGACCCAGGCGGGCACGTTCGCTGACAAGAACGTGGGCGTTGCCAAGGTGGTGACGGCTGCGAACACGATTGGCGGGACGGAGTCGGGTAACTACACGTTGACCCAGCCTACGGGCTTGAGCGCAGACATTACTGCCAAGGCATTGACGGTTTCCGGCACCACTGCGGCCAACAAGGTGTACGACGGCACAACGACGGCGTCGTTGAGCAACGGCACGTTGGTGGGTGTTGAAGCTGCGGACACTGCCAATGTGACCCTGACCCAGGCGGGCACGTTCGCTGACAAGAACGTGGGTGTTGCCAAGGTGGTGACGGCTGCGAACACGATTGGCGGCACAGAGTCGGGCAACTACACCTTGACACAGCCCACGGGGTTGATTGCGGACATAACGGCCAAGGCGTTGACGGTTTCCGGTACGACGGTTGCGAACAAGGTATACGATGGCACAACGACTGCGTCGTTGAGCAACGGAACGTTGGTGGGTTTAGTTGCGGCTGATGCTGCGAATGTGACCTTGACCCAGGCGGGCACGTTTGCTGACAAGAACGTGGGCGTTGCCAAGGTGGTGACGGCAGCGAACACGATTGGTGGCACGGAGTCGGGCAACTACACCTTGACCCAGCCTACGGACTTGAGCGCTGACATTACTGCCAAGGCATTGACGGTTTCCGGCACGACGGTAGCGAACAAGGTCTACGATGGCACAACGACGGCGACTTTGAGCAACGGCACGTTGGTGGGTGTTGTTGCTGCGGATGCTGCGAATGTGACCTTAACCCAGTCTGGCGCCTTCGTTGACATGAATGTGGGGACTGCCAAGGTGGTGATGGCCGCAAACACGATTGACGGGACGGAGTCGAGTAACTACACACTGACACAGCCTACAGGTTTAAGCGCAGACATCACCGCCAAACCCAATGTTGACCCGATTGTTGCGCCCATTCCGCCCATACCGAAAGCGCCTACACTGCCGGTGGCTACCGCGCCTTCTCAATCGCCTTTGTTGCCACCAACAACGCCGGCTCTTGTGCCTGGCAGTTCTTCCACGCCCATCGCCCCGGTGGCGCCGACCCAGCCAACTCCGCCTGCGGCGACAGAGCCCACCGTGGTGAGCACGGCGCCTTCTGTCGCTACGCTACCGAGTACGCCGCCCGACACACCGCCCGGTACGTCCTCGACTGGTTCGACCGCGTCAAGCAGTTCAACGCCTGCGGTCACGCCATCGGTCCCGACACAGCCCACGCCTCCAGCGACGGCAGATCCCACCGTTGTGAGCCCTGAGCCTTCAGTCGCTACGTCGCCCAATACGCCACCCGGCACACCGCCAGGCACACCGCCAGGCACACCGCCAGGCACAACACCAGGCACAACACCCGGTTCGTCCTCGGTTGGTTCGACTGCGGTCAACAGTTCAACACCTGCGGTCACGCCTTCGGTCCCGACACAACCTACGCCTCCAGCGGCGACAGAGCCCACCGTGGTGAGCACGGCGCCTCCTATCGGTACGCCTGCGGCTTCAGTTTCTTCTGTATCTGTGACAAGCCCAACACCCGGCTCCTCGGACGTGGGAAGCAGTGTGGGGACCGCCAGCACCATCGTCATGCCGGTGACTGCCGTTAGCGCCTTGGGTGTGCAGGTGACAACCGGCCCCGCGGCGGCAGCCAGTGGTGACAAGGGCAGCGTGTCAACCGATGTGGCTTCGACCTCAGGGCCAGGCGTGGTGGTGAACACCATTCGAAACCCCAATTTGCAGGTCATGGGTTTGGTGGCCGTGCTTTTGCCCAAAGGTATTTCGACCAGCGGTTCCGGAACCACGGTCGCCATGCCGGACGAACTGCGCGAATTGTCTGCAAGCAGCAACGCGCCTGTGCGGGTGACCCAGCCTTCTGGGGCTTCCTTGCCCGCCTGGATCCGATATGCCCCTGATTCCAAGTCCTTGGTGTTGGGCGCGGTGCCGCAAGGCGGGCTGCCCCTTCAGGTGATGATGTCCATTGGCTCGCACCGTGTGCTGGTGCAAATTTCAGAGTCTCAGGTGGCGCGATGAAACAAAGAGGTGTTGTCTTATGAAAAGCCTGTCTGCATGGACGCTTCAGGTGGTAGGTGCTTGCGTGCTGGGCAGCATGGCCTCGGTATGGGCAGCGGATCCGCCGGTGGCCGTGGTGAATGGTGCGGCCATTCCTGCGCGCTTGATGGAATTCAACGTCAAGGCAAACCTTGCGCAAGGGCAAAGCGATTCCGCCACACTGCGCAATGCACTCAAGGACGAGCTGATTGCGCGCGAGTTGATGACCCAAGAAGCGATCAAGCGCGGTTTGGATAAACGATCGGAAACCGAAGATGCCTTGCTGGGCATGCGGCAGAACCTGTTGATTGACTTGTTGGTACAAGACGAAATTGGCAAGAACCCCATTGTGGAGAGCGAGCTCAGAGCAGAGTACGAGCGTCAAGTGCAAGCCCTGAAGGGGGGCGATTTGCAACAGTACCAACTGGCCCACATTGTTCTGGAAAGCGAGGCCGATGCCCGTGCCGTGTTGGCCAGTTTGCGCACAGGCCAGGCTTTCGATGCCTTGGCCAAAGCCAAATCTGTGGATGGCAGTAAGGACCGTGGGGGCGAATTGGGCTGGTTGATGCCCGACCAAATGACGCCCGCGATTTCCAATGTGGTGGTGAATTTATCGTTGGGTGCCTTGTCTGCCGCACCCATCCAAGTCGGGCCCTATTGGCATGTGATCAAACTGTTGGGCAAGCGGCCCTACCAAGTGCCGACTTATGAAGAAAGCAAAGGCGCCTTACAGGTGGCCGTGTTGCAGCAGCGGCGCCTCAGTCTTTTGAAAAAGTTGCAAGCGGTTGCCAAAATCACCCGCTGAGTTTGTCAAAACATACCTTACGTGGCGGTGATCCAAAGCGACTTGCTCGATGCATTGCCCATACGATTGACGATCCCCTGGCCGAGATCGAGTCAGCCGTCAAGGTGAGGACTGCACTTTGCCGACGCACTGGCACTGTGCAACCTGTCGCTTGAACCGGACTGCCAGACGCCTTTACACTCCGCAAATGGACAAACCAGTACATTCTGCGAAAAAAGCCAAGCGAACCCCCACGCGCACCAACGACCCCGAGCGCACGATAGCGGGGATCATGGAGGTGGCGACCGCTGAGTTTGCGGCCAAGGGCCTGGCCGGCGCGCGCATCGATGCCATTGCCGATGCCACGCACACCAGCAAGCGCATGATTTATTACTACTTTGACAGCAAGGAAGGCTTGTACCTGGCGGTGCTGGAGGAGTCGTACCGGCGCATGCGCCAAATCGAGGCAGATTTGCACCTCTCGGACTTGCCGCCCGAAGAGGCCCTGGCCAAGCTGGTGGGCTTCACCTTTGACAGGCACCACAGCAACCAGGACTTTATTCGGCTGGTGATGTCAGAGAACATGCAGCGGGGCAAGTACCTGGCGCAGAGCAAAGTCATTCAGGGGCTGAACGTGTCGGTGATTCAGTCCATCCGTGAGTTGTACGAGCGTGGCGTGGCGCAGGGGGTGTTTCGCCCAGGGCTGAACCCGATCGACCTCCATGAGTCAATTTCGGCGTTGGCGTTTTTCAACGTGTCCAACCGCTACACCTTTGACCTGATTTTCAAGCGAGATGGCCACGTCCCGCAAATCTTGGCTGACCGCCGAGCCAATGTGATTGACATGGTGCTTCGCTTTGTCAAGCATTCAAAAGGCGCATAACTGCTAGTGGGATATCCACACAAAATCATAGGGTTTTTACTTATTCGATTGAAACTAACTGTTTTGTACATTTCTTTTCAAGCCCAATTCACAAGGATGCCGGTCATGCTGAACCGATTCATTGATGGCTATTGCCGCCTCATCACCCTCTTGATCGTTGCCGCTTTGGCAGTGATGGTGGTGCTGGTGTTTGGCAATGTGGTGCTGCGCTACGGCTTTAATTCGGGCATCACGGTGTCGGAAGAGTTGTCGCGCTGGCTGTTTGTGTGGGTGACCTTTCTGGGGGCAGTGGTGGCTCTGAATGAGCGCACGCACTTGGGCTCGGACATGCTGGTCAGCCGCTTGTCGGTCACGGGCAAGAAGGTGTGCCTGTTTTTGACGCATGTCTTGATGCTCTTCATTTGCTGGCTGTTGTTCAAAGGCTCGCTGGATCAGGTGATGGTGAATCTGGAGTCATCGAGCGCGGCCATGGAAGTGCCGATGTCTATTTTTTACGCCAGCGGCATGGTCTGCGCCGCGTCCAGCGCAGTGATTTTGATCGCGCATTTGCTGCGCCTGGTGCGCGGTGAGCTCAGCGAAGAGGAGCTGATCGGCATTCGGGAATCCGAAGACGAGCCCTTGGACCTGTCCAAGCAGCACTGAAGAGAAAGACGCATTCCATGACCATTGCCGTCTTTCTCTCTTCGTTGTTGGCAGCCATGTTGTTGGGCGTGCCCATTGCCTTCTCTTTGTTGTTGTGCGGTGCCGCGCTGATGTGGCATCTGAACATGTTCGATGCGCAAATTTTGGCGCAGAACATCATTGAAGGCTCCAACAGTTTCCCGTTGCTGGCCGTGCCATTTTTCATGTTGGCGGGCGAAGTGATGAACACGGGCGGCTTGTCGCGGCGCATTGTGAATTTCGCGCTGGCCTTGGTGGGGCATGTGCGCGGTGGCTTGGGCTATGTGACCATCATCGCCGCCTGCATTTTGTCGGCCCTCTCAGGCTCGGCGGTGGCCGATGCGGCCGCGCTGACCGCGCTGTTGTTGCCGATGATGGTGCGCGCCGGGCACGACAAGGCGCGCAGCGGCGGCCTGATTGCCGCTTGTGGCGTGATCGGCCCGATCATCCCGCCGTCGATTGGCTTTGTGATTTTTGGTGTGGCCGCCAACGTGTCGGTCACCAAGCTTTTCTTGGCCGGCATTTTTCCGGGCATCTGGCTGGCGCTGGGTTTGTGGCTGACCTGGTGGTGGACGACGCGCAAGGAAAAGCTGGAAACGCCGCCGCGCCGTTCGTCAGGCGAAGTTTTGCAAGCCCTGCGCGAGGCAGGCTGGGCCTTGACCTTGCCCCTGATCATCATCGTGGGCTTGCGCATGGGCGTGTTCACGCCCACCGAAGCCGCCGTGGTGGCTGCGGTGTTCGCCATGTTTGTGGCGGGCGTGATTTACCGCGAGCTGAGCTGGCGCCAGCTGTACCAGACCTTTGAGGCGGCAGCCAAAACCACCTCGGTGGTGATGTTCCTGGTGGCCGCGGCCATGGTGTCGGCGTGGCTGATCACTGTGGCGCAACTGCCCGCGCAGGTGGTGCAGCTGCTGAGCCCCTTGCTCGACAGCCCGACCTTGCTGATGTTTGCCATCATGGCCTTGGTGATTGTGGTGGGCACGGCCATGGACATGACCCCCACCATTTTGATCCTGACGCCCGTGTTGATGCCCCTGGTGAAGGCCGCGGGCATTGACCCGGTGTACTTTGGCGTGATGTTCATCATCAACAACTCGATCGGCTTGGTGACGCCGCCCGTGGGCACGGTGCTCAATGCTGTGGCGGGGGTGGGGCGCATGAAGATGGACGACGTCACCCGCGGTGTGATGCCCTTCATGATCGTGCAGTTCGCCGTCATGTTCCTGATGGTGCTGTTCCCGCAACTGGTGATGTGGCCTGCCAAGTTGCTGTACTGATGTTTTCAAACGCTCGGCATGCTTTGTACGCCATGCCGGGTTCCTTTTTGTTGCGTACTGAACCTGTTCTTAGGATGGAGACAAGCATGAAACGTTTGATGATCAAGTCGGTGTTGGCGCTGGCCGCCGTGGCAGCCATGGGCATGGCCAGTGCGCAAGAGCGTACCCTCAAGATGGGCCTGAACGGTCCCGAAGGCCACCCCGCAGTGGCAGGCATGAAGAAGTTTGCCGAGACCGTGGCCGCCAAGTCGGGTGGCAAGATCAAGGTCAACCTGTTCCTCAACGGCTCCTTGGGCAGCGACCAAGCCGTGGTGTCGGCACTCAAGGGTGGCACGATTGAGCTGGCCGTGATGAACTCCGGCATTTTGGCCAGCGAAGCCAAAGAACTGGCGATCTTCGATTTTCCTTTCCTTTTTGCCAATGAGAAAGAGTCTGACGCCATCGTGGACGGCCCGGTGGGCAAGAAGATGCACGCGCTGCTCGAGCCCAAGGGCTTGATTGGCTTGTCTTACTGGGAACTCGGCTACCGCCAGATCACCAACAGCAAGCGCGCCGTCAACAAAGTGGAAGACCTCGAAGGCCTGAAGCTGCGCGTCATCCCTAACCCGATCAACATCGACTGGGTCAAGGCTTTGAACGCCAACCCCACGCCCATGCCTTTCCCTGAGGTGTACGGTGGCTTGGAGCAGAAAGCCATTGACGGACAAGAGAACCCCATTTCGGTGATCGCCGCCAACAAGTTCTGGGAAGTGCAAAAGCACATCGTGCTGAGCAACCACCAGTACAACCCCCAGTCGGTGATCATGAGCAAGAAGGTGTGGGATTCGCTGACGCCTGCCGAGCGCAAGCTGATTGACGATGCTGCCGACGAAGCTGCCAAAACCCAACGCGCCGAATCCCGCGCCGCCGTGGCCGCCAACCTCGAGTTGCTGAAGAAAAACGGCATGACCGTGACCCAACTGCCCCCGGCAGAGGTGGCCAAGCTGCGCGAAAAAATGAAGCCCGTGATCGCCAAATACTCCGCCAACGTGGGTGACGCCACCGTCAACGAGATGATGGCCGAACTCGCCAAGCTGCGTAAGTAAGAAAGAAAAGGGGGTCAGGTCTTGAGTTTTGCCTTTTTTCTGTGGATAACTCAAGTGGTTCGCCGGCTTGTG
>CAYTZZ010000066.1:0-7090 GCA_964442645.1 uncultured Bordetella sp.
CATGGCCGCTTGAAGGCTCTACTTCTAGCTCCCTTGCAAAAAGGGGGGATTACCAGCCCAGTATTCATGCGGGTTACAGGGATTGGGTTGGACCTTGTCGCTGCATGAGGATGAGGGATGTGAACTGGTCATAAGCAACTTCATGCCGCAAGGGATGTTGAAATGAAGAAGAAATGAGCGGTTGAGTTCGCTGTCAGAAGTGGACTTTAAATTCGCCCTTGAAGCCCCTTCGAAAACCCTCTCCGGGTTTGTGAGCGAAGTATCATGACCGGCCGACTCCAATGGGACAATTCAAGCCCGGGGTGGTTCGTAGCACAACTGGATAGCCATGTTCTATTCTTTTTTTCGTGAAAAATCGAATAGTTATCACAAGAGGCAATTCTGCAAGCGATGTCGAATGAGCATTTGTGCCTCTTGCATGATGCCATCGAGAAGTTCTTTGACCGTCGGAATGTCGTGGATCAGCCCAGCCACCATGCCGCAACTCCAGGCACCAGCGTCCACCTCGCCATCGACCATGACCTTCGGATAAATGCCGCCAACATGGCTGTGGATGTCAGCAATCGTGATGTGCTCACCTTTTTCGCGCTCAATGGCCAGCAAGGCCTGAACACCTGGGTTATTCAGTACACGTTCGGTGTTGCGAAGCGGGCGCATGACCAGTCGTGTATCCAATTCCGAGGCGTTAACAATGGCTTCTTTGACCTTGAGATGAACAGGGGCCTCTTGTGTGGCCACGAAACGGGTGCCCATGTTGATGCCGTCCGCCCCCAGTGCCAAAGCCGCTACCAAGCTGCGCCCATTGGCCATGCCGCCTGAGGCGACAAAGGGGATCTTCAAGACCTCGGCAGCACGGGGCAGCAGGATCATGTTGGGCACATCGTCTTCGCCAGGGTGACCACCGCATTCGAAGCCATCGACACTGACTGCATCGCACCCGATGCTTTCGGCCTTGAGGGCATGGCGCACGGAGGTGCATTTGTGAATCACTTTGATCCCGGCTTGTTTGAACGCGGGCAGGTAGGCCTCGGGGCTTCGCCCAGCCGTTTCGACGATTTTGACCCCGCCCTCGATGATGGCTGCGATGTACTCGGGGTACGGGGGCGTGGCAAAGCTGGGCAAGAAGGTCAGGTTCACACCGAAAGGTTTGTCGGTCATGTCGCGGCAACGCGCGATCTCCTTGGCCAGCAACGCGGGGCTGGCCTGGGTCAGCCCGGTCAAGATGCCCAGGCCACCGGCATTGGAAACGGCCGATGCCAGTTCGGCCAGACCCACATAGTGCATGCCCCCCTGAATGATGGGGCGTTCGATGTTGAAGAGTTCGGTGATTCGGGTTTTCATGAGAGAGGTCATTTGTTCAGCAGCGGCGTATCGTCTCGGCTGCTGGACGACACACGGGCATAGACAGCACACCGTCGAATGTTGATCGAAGTGCTTTCGTCAGAGGGATCCGTTGGTTCAAGCTCGCCGGAGGTCTGGTTCATGCCCTCCATCATCTCAAAGTCTGGAGCCAGCCGAAGTCAGGAGAGCAAAGCGAGTTCCCCCTTTGCTGGGGAGATGGCCGATTTGTCTCAGCCAGAACCAGAGTGCCGGTGCATCAATGGGCCCGTTTGTTGTCCAGTTGATACCCCCGGCGGCGTTCGAACTCCTGATATTCCTTTGTGATCGCAGGGTCGGAATAGCCTGCGGAGACATCTGATTCCGCGTCGATTCCGTCCAGGCCAGGTAGGCTTGAGACAGACTGCAACCAGTTTTCACGCGGAATCTGAGGTTCAACAAACGGTTTCAGGTACGTATCCAGATGACCATCGTTGGGGGCCTGGATTTCTTTGGTGAGTGCATCCAGATAGGGTTGCTTGCTGGTTCGCATCCAGTTCACCGACATGTTGGCGCGAAAGCAAAGCTCGGCATGAACGAGCAACATCGTTCTCCCATTGCCATCAAGAAATGGATGGCCGTATGCAAACATGCCCATGATGAAGCCGGGGCGTTTGCCCATCTGCTTTTTATCTTGGGCCACAGACAAACCCTCTGAGACTGCCAACCGGCAGTCGCGTGGATGGCAGAAAAAAAGCGCTCCCTTTTTGACCGCGCTGTTAGGCAAAACTTCTGCCCGGTCTTTTCCAGCCCAAGGGTAAAGACCTTCGAACAAGATGCGATGCACCTCTAAGAAATCGGCGTACTCAATCTGCTTTCTCTTGGCCAGAAAATCCAGCGCGGCTGGAAGCTGTGCACGAAACAGTTCATGCTCAGCGATCTTGACGATCTCCAGATCTTTTTCTTTGTCGAAGTTGCGCAGGTACCCTTCGGTCGCAAAATCACCAAACGGGTCAAACACGGGCCAGATTCCGATGGTGCGCGATGACCAGCCGGGTCATGTCGCGCGGGGAGAGTTTGCCTGCACGTGTCAGTGCAACCAAGAGGTCATCTGTTTTGTCGCTTTTGACCTCGTCGCCAGCCAGCTTCGTTACGGCTTTGGCCCAAAGGTCTGCAAAAGTTGGGGCAAACACAATGCCCTCGCGCTTGGCCAGTTGACGCACATAAATGGCGGTGGGGTCGCTGCGACGTCGCCGGGCTCGCTTGAGGTCTTGTGTTCGCTGGTGTTCCATTTTGGCCATGGCCTGCTCAAGCAACGCCTGTCGCCCGATCTGCTCGACCTTGTCAGGTTTGGCATAGACGCCGCGATCAAGTCGGGTGATGAGGCCCTTTTCGACCAAAGCTTTGAGCGCGGCAGAAACCTGGGTGGGGCTCCCGAAGTCATTGACGTCTGAGCGCAGCAGAACGCCATCCCGCCGAGGGCGGAGTGATTGCAAGATGCGTCCTTCGATGTCCATGTGGTTTATTGTATAGAACAAGAAAAACCTATGCAAATCAATTATTTATGGAGATATTTATGCCGGTAGAGCGAGCTCTTGTGGACGGCTCTTCATATTCGGAGTGCCCACCACACACGGGGGACAGATTTTCTCTGTCCCCCTTTTTCTTTCCCGGAAGGCCCTGTTTCTGAGGGCTTTCGCGTTTTGCCTTGTGGACGCGACGGGTCAGATTTCCCTGGGTTTTGTCCGCAGAGACCACATTTCTCTCTTTTTTCTCTCCTGGCTTGTGGACGTGTCCATGAGCTGAGCCCAGTATTCATGCGGGTTTCGGGGTTTGGGTTAGACCTTGCCGCTGCACGAGCATTGGGGATGTGAACTTTTCGAAGACATCCAAATGCCGCAAAGAAGTCATCACTGAAACATCAGATGACCGGCAACAATCGGCCATAAGCAGCCGGTCATCGCAGCTGCCAAATGCAGTCACTCATTCAGTAACGGCGCACAACAACAGCAAATTATGGACTTGCTTATCGAACCAGAGCCAATTTACTTTATTGAATCCCAGCCAACTTTTGCTGCTGGCGAACGTATGCAGTGATGTGAGCTACGTCATCCGCAGACAAGCCTTGGACAGGAGGCATATCGCCAAACTTCCAGTGGTGTGCGCGACTTCCGAGATGAACGGCTGCTTGAAAAGATGCATCCCCGTGGTGCGAGGGCACATACACCGGATGTAAGAACGGTGGTCCTTTGTCCGATCCTTTGAGGTCAATCCCATGGCACGACGCGCAGCTTTTGTCGAAGAGTCTTTTGCCTTGCGCTGGATTGGGCATAAGCCCCTTGGATGGTTGAGGCAAGGCGACTGGCTGAGCCGTTGCCAGTGTCATTAAGGCACTCAATCCGAGGGACAGTAATATTTTTGAGGAGTTCATGCGTGTTTATTCAGAAAGGTGCAGAACGCACCTTGGTTCTTATTTCGCAGGCTGAATTTCGGTGACCAGCAATTTGCCAGCGTCTTGAATCACCAGGAATTTGACTTTGTCTCCAGCTTTGAAATTGGCCAGCATGGCTTTGTCCTTGACGGTGAAGACCATGGTCATACCAGGCATATCCAGATGAGGAATGTCTCCATGTTTGATGGTGACTTTCCCGTTCTCGGCATCAACTTTTCGGACATCACCATCTGACAGAGCAGGCTGGGCTGCGCTGTGGTCGTGCTGATGGTTGTTTGCACTTTGGGCGTAGCTGCTCCAAGTGAGCAATGAGCCAAAAGACAGAGCTGACGCAATTAGAAATTTACGAGCGATTTTGTTCATGATGTTCTCTTTTGAAACTAATTGGAAAGACTGGTTACTTTTTGGATACTTGGACTGAGCCTTTCATCCCGGCCTCAAAGTGACCAGGGATGAGGCACGCAAAGTAAACGGTCCCTGCACGGGTAAATTGCCACACGATTTCTCCTTGCCTTCCGGGATCAAGGGTCACACTGTTGGGCTCGTCATGCTCCATGTCAGGAAACTTGCGCATCAACTCAAGGTGTTCTTGAAGCTCTTTCTGAGTTCCCAGACTCAACTCATGCCGAGTCTGCCCCTTGTTGACGATCACAAGACGCACGGTCTCACCCTGTCTTACCTTCAGGGCGGATGGGGTAAAACGCATGGCATCACTCATTTCAATGGTGATGGTGCGGCTGACTTTGGCCGGTTCGCCCGGCTTGCCAATCGCCATTTCTTCGGAGCCATGGGCATGACCGTGTGTGTGACCGTCATGGCTTCCACCAGACCAGGCCATCTGAGATAGACCGAGGGTGACGACCGCAGTGACTGCGAGGAATTGAGAACGAATATTCATAGATGCTCCTTGATCGGCTTGCGGATTCAATGGCCCTCATGGCCATTGGGTTTACGAACTTGAACCTCTGTCGGGGTTGATGGCTGGCTAATCCTGGGCATCGACTGCCCCCCTTGAGAATTTTTTCGTGCAGGCTCTGCAAGCGCCCCCTTGTATTCCTGTGCGACTGTTCCAGCCGGATGTTTGAACCACCCCGGGTCTTTGTAATTTCCCGGTTTTTGATCTCGTCGCACCTTGATAACGCTAAACATACCGCCCATGCCGACTGAACCAAAAGGGCCTTGGCCCGTCATCATGGGAGCTGTGTTGTCTGGCAGTGGCATTTCCATTTCGGTCATGTCGTGCATGCCGCGTTCGCCCATGACCATGTAGTCGGGAATCAGGTTGTTGATCTTCTTGCCGATCCCGCGATGGTCTACCCCGATCATGGTGGGCACACCATGTCCCATCGCATTCATGGTGTGGTGACTCTTGTGGCAATGGATCGCCCAGTCCCCTTCCTCATCGGCCAAAAACTCCATCTGACGCATTTGACCGACAGCAATGTCGGTTGTCACCTCGGGCCAACGGGCGGAAACTGGAACAGGCCCGCCATCGGTTCCCGTGACGGTGAATTCATGGCCATGCATGTGAATGGGGTGGTTGGTCATCGTCAAGTTACCAACCCGAATCCTGACCTTGTCCATTTTGCGCACAATCAACGGGTCAATTCCTGGAAATACACGGCTGTTCCATGACCAGATGTTGAAGTCCGTCATGGTCATGATCTTGGGGGTGTAACTGCCAGGATCGATGTCGAAAGAACTCAGCAGGAAGCAAAAATCCCGGTCTACATCGGCGATCAGAGGGTGCTTCTCCTTGGGGTGGGTGATCCACATGCCCATCAGTCCCATGGCCATCTGCACCATCTCGTCAGCGTGCGGGTGGTACATGAAAGTGCCTGGTCTGCGAGCCACAAACTCATACACAAAGGTCTTTCCAGGTTCGATCCCCTTTTGAGTCAGGCCCGTAACTCCATCCATGCCACTGGGCAAGCGTTGTCCATGCCAATGAACGCTGGTGACTTCGGGCAATTTGTTGGTCACAAACAAACGAACGCGGTCACCTTCGACCACTTCAATCGTGGGGCCGGGCGATTGCCCGTTATATCCCCATAGATGCGCTTTGAAGCCAGGCGCCATCTCGCGTACGACCGGTTCAGCCACCAAGTGGAACTCTTTTACGCCCTGGTTCATGCGCCAGGGCAAGGTCCAACCATTGAGTGTGACCACTGGGTTGTAAGGCCGTCCTGTGTTGGGCATCAGGGGCGGCATGGTGTCGGCTTTGGTTTGAATGACCGGCTCTGGTAAACCAGCCAAAGCATGTTTACCCACGGCCAAGGCTGAGACAGCCCCACCGGCAATGCCTGCCAATTTGAAAAACTCTCTTCTTGAACTCATGAATCTCTCCTCTCAGTGGCCAACTGCTGCGCTGCTGGATGTGCTGGGCATAGAAGCCAATCCGACCGACATGGGGCGTCCCATCAGGTTGGCTTTCAGGGCGGCATCGGCCAGCCAGAACTGTTGGTCTGCCGAGATGGTAGAAATCACAGTCGAGACCTGATCCCGTGCATCCGCCAGGAGTTCAAAGACACCAATGATCATGCCGTTGTAGCGAAGGACGTTCTCATCGGCCATCACCTTGCGCAAAGGCAGCACTTCGTCCTTGTAATGACGACTGATGTCGTAGGCGGATCGGTATGCCGCGTAGCTTTCACGCAAACCCGAACCAGCTGCTCGAATCGTGGCTTCCAGGTTGTTGGCGGCTGCGAGCGTTTGGGCCGTCATGGCATCTCGCCGCATCGAGCCCCAGTCGAAAATCGGCAAACGAATACCCACCTCGTACCCGCGTGGGGAAGAACTGCTCCCAGTGTCACTGTCAGTGACCCGCCCCTTTCTGGCGGTCACTTCAATGTCTGTCAGACTGGTGATGCCAACGAGCCCCTGTGCTTTGGCTGAAGCATTGAGATTGGCCTTGGCCAACTGGACATCCAATCGGCTTCGGCTGGCTTGTCGACCAACTTCTTCATCGGACATCGGTTGCTTGGGAATTTCGGGCAACCGGCTAGGCAGTGTCAGCAGTTGAGCCTGTTCCTGATCCAAACCCAACAGGCGCACAAGCTCCTCTCGCTTGGATACGGCATTCTGTTTGGCGGTCACCAGCTGAGTCGCCGCATCGGCATAAAACGCTTGGTGCCTGGCGCGTGTGAGTCGGTTGAAATTGCCCACGGCCTCCATGCGCCTGGCCAGTTCAGCACTTACTTGTGCGCTTTCGTAAACCTGCTGAGCGTAAACAAACGATTGCTCTGCCGCGACAGCCTTGACCCAGGTGAATCGCCCCGGGTTTCAAGGAGGCTCCACACTTTGAGAAGATGGAGCCATGAG
>CAYTZZ010000067.1:0-7024 GCA_964442645.1 uncultured Bordetella sp.
TCGTGCCCACGTTGACGTGCGGCTTGGTCCGTTCAAATTTACCTTTTGCCATTTTTCGACTCCGAAAAAAGAAAATCACACCGAGTGCCGTAGCACCCCAAAAAAACTGGTGCCCATGGCGGGAATCGGACCCGCGACCTCTCCCTTACCAAGGGAGTGCTCTACCACTGAGCCACATGGGCAAAACCTATCGCCAAGCAGTAACAACGTGGAGCGGGAGACGGGAATCGAACCCGCGTCATTAGCTTGGAAGGCTAAGGTTCTACCATTGAACTACTCCCGCATCGGACCGGACACCCGGTCGTCACAGTTGCAGGTCACCAAGCAACACACTGTTCTCGCTGGTGGAGGAGGCTGGATTCGAACCAGCGTAGGCGTAAGCCAACAGATTTACAGTCTGCCCCCTTTAGCCACTCGGGCACCCCTCCGGCGAACCTCGAAATATAGCACAATTATTTCGCAAAAGCACTTCACCCCGCCAGAAATCACCCGCCCCGTCGTTGCGAGGCCCCAACGGGGGCGCGGCAACCTCTTGGCGTTGGGGAGAGGCGAAGGGAAGAGATCGCCGCGCTGCGATGACGGGGGTGGGTTTAGAGGCGGGGCCAGTCGATGGGGAGCCCGCGTTCGGCGAGCCAGGCCTGGGCTTGCGAAAAGTGACCGCAACCGATGAAGGGCATGGGGGGCCGCAAAGCCGACAAAGGCGAAGGGTGATTGGCCGTCAGGATCAGTGCCTGCCCACCCCGCTGTGCCGAAGCCGCTTGAATCAAGGGCGCCTTGGCCTGGGCATGACCGCCCCAGAGCAAATACACACAGGCTGGCGCTTGCTGGGCCACGGCCTTCAGCAGCGCATCGGTCAGCACCTCCCAGCCTTGTTTGGCATGGCTGGCGGGCAAACCCTGCTCCACCGTCAAACAGGTGTTGAGCAACAGCACCCCTTGACGCGCCCACCCCACCAGGGAGCCCCCGGTGGGCGGCGCCATGCCCAGGTCACGCTGCAACTCTTTGTAAATGTTGCGCAACGAGGGCGGCACTTTGACGCCTGGCGCCACTGAAAACGCCAAGCCTTCAGCCTGACCGGGGCCGTGGTAAGGGTCTTGACCCAAAATCACCACCCGCACCTGCGACAAGGGTGTAAGGGTCAGGGCGCGCAAAGGCTCAGGCGGATAAATACAGGCGCCCTGGGCCAATCGCTGGGCCAGGTAGGCACGCAAACCCTGACCCGTGGGACTGGCCCAAAAAGCGGCCAGCGCGCCTTGCCAGCTTGCATCTGCGGCCCACAGCTGCGGGTCAGCAGACGCCAAGGCCGGCGCGGCATCGCTCAAGGCAAACAAATCGGCCGTGCCGGGCGCGCGCGCCATGCTCAGGGTTTGAACAAATCGGCCAGGGCAGCCCCCGGGTCCGGGGCACGCATGAAAGCCTCTCCCACCAAGAAGGCATGGACCTGTGCGGCGCGCATGCGCTCGACATCGGCGCGCGACAGGATGCCGCTTTCGGTGATCAAGAGCTTGTCCTTCGGGACGGTGGGCAGCATGCCCAGCGTGGTATCCAGACTGACCTCGAAGGTGCGCAGGTTGCGGTTGTTGATGCCCAGCAAGGCGGTTTTGAGCTTCAAGGCGCGGTGCAATTCGGGCTCGTCGTGCACTTCGACCAACACCGCCATGCCCAAGCCATGGGCCACAGCTTCCAGGTCAGCCATTTGCGCATCGTCCAGGCAAGCCGCGATCAGCAAAATGCAGTCGGCCCCCATGGCGCGCGCTTCATAGACCTGGTAGGGGTCGACCATGAAGTCTTTGCGCAACACCGGCAACTGACAGGAGGCGCGCGCTTGCTTGAGGTAATCCACACTGCCCTGGAAAAACTGCTTGTCGGTCAGCACCGACAAGCACGCCGCCCCATGCTCGGCATAGGATTGGGCAATGTCGGCCGGGATGAAGTCTTCGCGCAGCACGCCTTTGGAGGGGCTGGCCTTTTTGATTTCGGCAATCACCGCGGCCTGGCCTGCGGCGATCTTGGCGCGCAAAGCACCTTCAAAATCACGGGTGAGCACGCGGCTTTCGGCATCGGCACGCATCGCCGCCAAAGACTTTTTGCGCAAGCCCTGCGCAATTTCCTCGTGTTTGACCGCAACGATTTTTTTCAGAATGTCGGACATGCGTCTTCCTCAAGCGGCTTGCTGGGTGTAGGCCACCCATTGGTTCAGTCGCGCCTTGGCGCTGCCGTCTTTCAACACGGCATCGGCACGGCGAAGGCCATCGGCGATGCTGTCGGCCACATTGGCGGCGTACAGGGCCACGCCGGCGTTGAGCATCACGATGTCGCGCGCAGGGCCCGGCTGGTTGTCGAGCACCGACAACAGCATCTGGCGCGACTGCTCAGGCGTTTCCACCCGCAAGGCGCGGTTGCTGGCCATGGCCAGGCCGTAGTCTTCAGGGTGAATTTCGTACTCGCTGATTTCGCCGTTGCGCAGCTCTCCCACGCAAGTGGCGGCACCCAGGGACACCTCGTCCAGGCCGTCCTTGCCATACACCACCAAGGCATGCTCGGCGCCCAGGCGTTGCAAGGCACGCACCTGAATGCCCACCAGGTCGGGGTGGAACACGCCCATCAAAATGTTCGGGGCTGAAGCCGGGTTGGTCAGCGGGCCCAGGATGTTGAAAATCGTGCGCACGCCCAGCTCTTTACGCACCGGCGCCACGTTTTTCATGGCCGGGTGGTGGTTGGGCGCGAACATGAAGCCCACGCCGTTTTGCGCAATGCTGCGCGAGATTTGCTCGGGTGACAGGTTGATGTTGGCGCCCAAACTCTCCAGCACATCGGCACTGCCGCTTTTGCTGCTGACGCTGCGCCCGCCATGCTTGCTGACTTTGGCGCCCGCTGCTGCGGCCACAAACATGGAACAGGTCGAAATGTTGAAGGTGTGCGAGCCGTCGCCCCCGGTGCCGACAATGTCCACCAAATGCGTGGGGTCGGCGACATGCACCTTGGTCGAAAACTCGCGCATCACCTGCGCCGCGGCGGTGATTTCACCGATGGTTTCTTTCTTGACCCGCAAGCCCGTGACGATGGCCGCTGTCATGACCGGCGACATGTCGCCATTCATGATCATGCGCATGAGGTGCAGCATCTCGTCATGAAAAATTTCGCGGTGCTCGATGGTGCGTTGCAGGGCTTCGGTGGGCGTGATGGACATGAAGAGCTCCGGGGCAGGTTCAGCGCTGATCGAGGAAGTTTTTCAGCATGGCGTGGCCATGCTCGGTGAGGATGGACTCGGGATGGAATTGCACCCCTTGAATGGGCAAGGACGCATGGCGCACGCCCATGATTTCGCCATCCTCGGTCCAAGCCGTCACTTTCAAGTCGGCAGGACAGCTTGCGCGCGCAATCGCCAGCGAGTGGTAACGGTTGACCGTGAACTGCGAAGGCAAGTCGGCGAAAACGCCTTCTTGCGTGGTGGTGATGACGCTGGTCTTGCCATGCATGAGTTGCTGGGCGCGCACAATTTGGCCGCCAAAGGCCGCGCCAATGCTTTGATGCCCCAGGCACACGCCAAGAATGGGCAGCTTGCCGGCAAAGTGCTGAATGGCGGCCACGGAAATGCCTGCCTCGGCGGGCGAGCAAGGGCCAGGGGAAATCACCAGGCGGTCGGGTTGGCGCGCCGCGATGCCTTCCAGCGTGATCTCGTCGTTGCGGAACACTTCGACCTCGGCACCAAGTTCGCCAAAGTACTGAACGATGTTGAAGGTGAACGAGTCGTAGTTGTCCACCATGAGCAGTTTGAGGGCGGCCATGGCTTACTCCAGTCCTTCTTCGACCAGCTCGCTGGCCCGCAACAAGGCGCGCGCCTTGTGCTCGGTTTCGCGCCATTCCAGCTCGGGCACCGAATCGGCGACCACGCCTGCAGCGGCCTGCACATACAAGTTGCCGTCCTTGATGATGCCCGTGCGGATGGCAATGGCCACGTCCATGTCGCCGGCATAGCTGAGGTAGCCACAGGCGCCGCCATAAAGGCCACGCTTGTTGGGCTCCAGTTGGTCAATCAGCTCCATGGCATGGACCTTGGGCGCGCCGGTCAGGGTGCCCGCAGGGAAGGTGGCCTTGAGCACATCCATGCTGGTCATGCCGTCTTTGAGCAGGCCTTCAACGTTGCTCACAATGTGCATCACATGGCTGTAGCGCTCGACCACAAAGGCTTCGGTGACTTTGACGCTGCCGGTTTGGGCAATGCGCCCGATGTCGTTGCGTGCCAGGTCGATCAGCATGACGTGCTCGGCACGCTCTTTAGGATCGTTGATCAGCTCGACTTCGGTGGCCCGATCGGCCTCGGGCGTGGCGCCACGCGGGCGCGTGCCAGCCAGCGGGCGGATGGTGACTTTCTGCCCTTCGGGCGTGGACTCTTGGCGTACCAAAATTTCGGGCGAAGCGCCGACCACATGAAAGTCGCCGAAGTTGTAGTAGTACATGTAGGGGCTGGGGTTGAGCGAGCGCAGCGCACGGTACAGCGACAGCGGGCTCTCGGTGTAGCGCTTCTTGATGCGCTGCCCCACCTGCACCTGCATGAAGTCACCCGCCTCGATCAAACCTTTGGCGCGCTCGACCGCCGACAAAAAGTCGGCCTTGGCAAACTCGCGCTCGGCGGGAAAGGTCTGCGTGGCCTTGACCACGGGCGCGCTGACGGAATATTTCAGCTGGTCTTTCAGCTCACGCAAGCGCTTTTTGCCGCGCACATAGGCCTCGGGCTGGCCCGGGTCGGCGTAAACGATCAGGTACAGCTTGCCCGACAAGTTGTCGATCACCGCCAGCTCTTCGCACTCCAGCAGCAAAATATCGGGGCAGCCCAGGGTGTCGGGCGGGCAGGAGTTTTCGAGTTTTTTCTCGATGTACCGCACCGTGTCGTAACCAAAGTAGCCGGCCAGGCCGCCGCAAAAGCGGGGCAAGCCCGGGCGCAGGGCCACTTTGAAGCGCTGCTGGTAGGCGGCAATGAAGTCCAGCGGGTTGCCCTGGTTTTTTTCAATGACGACGCCATCGCGCACCACCTCGGTGGTGGCTGCGGCGCCAAAGCCCTGGGCACGCAACAGGGTGCGTGCCGGCAGGCCAATGAAGCTGTAGCGGCCAAAGCGTTCGCCGCCCACCACAGACTCCAGCAAAAAACTGTACTTGCCGCCGTCGCGTGAAAACGCCAGCTTCAAGTACAGGGACAAGGGGGTTTCCAGGTCGGCAAAGGCTTCCGCGATCAGGGGGATGCGGTTGTAGCCTTGCGAGGCCAGGCTTTTGAATTCGAGTTCGGTGATCACATGAGCCTCCACAGCTCAAGCCCGCAAGGGGCGCTCATTCGGTTCGGGAAGTCCCCACTCAAGGGGTGCACCGCAGTGCAAGCGAGGGCGAAGGGGCCCCAAGTGAATCAAAGACGCACGAGAGCACCCAGGACGGGCCGGCGACGCCAGGGCCAGGCTCCCCGGTCGCTGCAACCTGTGATGGTGATGCGGTGAATGAACATGCGTCCAAGTGTAGCAAAGCCTTCAACGAAGGGGGTGGCCGCTCAAAGGGCCAGCCATTCGCTCGGCAAATCGTCCAGCCGGTCCAGGTACGCCAGGGCTGGCACGGTCTCGACCGGTTCGCCATGGTTGTAGCCATAGCGCATCAGCACCACGTCACAGCCGGCGCCGTTGGCGGCCAGGGCATCGTTGCGGGAGTCGCCGACCATGAGCGTGCGCTCGGGCAAGCTGTCCAAAGCCTGGCAAGTGGCCCGCACTGGCAAGGGGTCGGGCTTCTTGCGCTCGAAGCTGTCACCGCCAAACACCGACTGGAAAAAGCGGTCCAGGCCTTTGAGGCGCAACAGGTCGCGCGCGAAATCCACCGGCTTGTTGGTCAGGCAGGCGAGGCGACATTGGGCTTGCGTCAGCCGATCCAAGCCTTCGACCACGCCCGCAAACACGTCCGAGTGCTGGCCGTTGATGTTCTGGTAGTGGGCCTGGTAATGGTCCCAGGCCCGGAGGTAGAGGTGCTGCTTGGCGGGCCCCAACAAGGTGCGAATCAGGTGCTCGGAGCCTTTGCCAATGGCCAGGGAGACTGCGTGGCGCGAGGCACTGGGGAGCCCCAGGTCCGCAAAAGTCAGGTTCAACGCCACCTCAAAGTCACCCAGGGTGTCGACCAGGGTGCCGTCCAGGTCGATGATGGCGGCGTCGAAGCGGGACATCAGGCCAGCGCTTGGCGCATTTGATCGATGACGGTCTTGTAATCGGGCTTGCCAAAGATGGCACTGCCCGCCACAAAGGTGTCGGCGCCCGCATCGGCCACGCGGCGAATGTTGTCGGCCTTGATGCCGCCATCCACCTCCAGCCGAATGTCACGGCCACTGGCCTCGATGCGGCGGCGTGCCTGCTCGACTTTGCGCAAGGCCGAGTCAATGAAGCCTTGTCCGCCAAAGCCGGGGTTGACGCTCATGATCAGAATCAGGTCGATGTCATCGATCACCCAGTCGAGCACGTCCAGCGGCTCGGCGGGGTTGAACACCACGCCCGCCTGGCAACCTTTGGCCTTGATGGCCTGCACGCTGCGGTGCACATGGGTCGAGGCGTCGGGGTGAAAGCTGATGAGGTCGGCCCCGGCATCGGCAAAGGCCGCGGCCAACGCATCGACCGGCTGGACCATCAAGTGCACATCGATGGGCACGGCGCGTCCATCGGCGGTTTTGGCATGCGGCTTCAGGGCCTGGCAAATCATGGGGCCGAAGGTCAGGTTGGGCACGTAATGGTTGTCCATCACGTCAAAATGAATCCAGTCGGCGCCCGCAGCGATGACGTTCTTGACTTCGTCTCCCAGCCGGGCAAAGTCGGCAGAGAGTATGGAGGGGGCAATGCGGTAGGTCGTGCTCATGGCCATGATTATCCGGCAGTCAGCCTCATCCGTCCTTGCGAGGCCTCATCTGTCCTTGCGAGGCCCGCAGGGCCGCGGCAACCCCTCGCCGGAGACAGATCGCCGCGCTGCGCTCAATGGGATGGACGCTCCCACCTCTAACCGGCATCTA
>CAYTZZ010000068.1:0-6750 GCA_964442645.1 uncultured Bordetella sp.
GGATCGACCACGATCATCTTGCAGCCGTTTTCCTTGGCGTGCAGCATGTGCAGCAAGCTCACCGGGTGGGCTTCGGCAGCGTTGGAGCCGATGTACAACGCGACCTTGCTGTTTTGCATGTCGTTGTACGAGTTGGTCATGGCGCCATAGCCCCAGGTGTTGGCCACGCCGGCCACCGTGGTGGAGTGGCAGATGCGCGCCTGGTGGTCGCAGTTGTTGCTGCCCCAGAAGCTCACAAACTTGCGCATCAGGTAGGCCTGCTCGTTGCTGTGCTTGGAGGAGCCCACCCAGTAAATCGAGTCGGGACCACTGGCTTTGCGCAGGTCTTGCAGCTTGGCGGTGATTTCGTTCAGGGCTTGGTCCCAGCTGATGCGCTGGTACTTGCCGTTGACCAGCTTCATCGGGTAGCGCAGGCGGAACTCGCCATGGCCGTGTTCGCGAATGGCCGCGCCCTTGGCGCAATGCGCGCCCAGGTTGATGGGCGAATCGAACACGGGCTCTTGGCGAACCCACACGCCGTTCTCCACCACCGCGTCAATCGCGCAGCCCACCGAGCAGTGGGTGCAAACTGTGCGCTTGACTTCGATTTTGCCGCTGCCATCGGCCGCTGCCGCGTTGGCAGCACGGGCCTTTTTCACCAGGGTGAGTTGGGTGGCGGCCAAGCCGACGCCCACGCCCAGGCCGGAGCGGCGCAGAAAACCGCGGCGGTCCACGGTGGGCAGCGCATGCGACAAACCTCGGTGCAAGCGGTCCACCAAGGGGGATGCAGATCGCGCCGTGATGTCAGATTTACGGGTCAATAACATGGTCAGACTCCTGTGTCGCCTGTCTCAGGCGCAAGGGAAAAACGGTGGGAACACATGCAGGCTCAAACGCGGGTGGTTTGGTAGTAGCGCTTCACATGCTCGCTGAGGCTGTAACCGCCGCCTTTTTCGGGCTTGGCTTGCGGCTCAGAAGCAGCCTCGGTCAAGGGATGGTTGGGCAGCGTGGTCACCGCCGCTGCGGCAGCGCCAGCAGCCACGGCTCCGATGAAAAAGCCACGGCGTGAAGCTGCGGGTTGGTCGTTTTTCAAGGCGATCTCCTGCGAATTCAGGGTATGAATCATATTGCATAGTTGTAGCCCATCCGGGTGCGATTGGCAACAGAAAAAACCCTCCAAAAGTTTTCAAAGCCGAGGGTTATCCCTGAGGCTTGACCGCCTCAGGACAACAAGTCAAAGCCTTGCTGTTCCACACCGATGAAGGCGCGGGTGAACTGTGACAGTGCGGCATAAAAGCGGGCGCGCGGATGAGCCTCGAGGGCATCGCACAGGCCGTCCATCCAAGGTTGCACATGTTGCGCAAAAAATGCCGCCTGCTGGGTCAGGTTGGACACGGCCACATCCTCGCCGGCGATCAAAAAACGCATGACCTCCATCAGGTAGGCCACATGGTCTTCGGTTTCCGGCATGGTGGCAGGGTCGCGCGCCAGCCCCAAGGCGGCGAGGTCGTTACGCAACTGCGCCAGCGGCTTTTCATTCAAAAAGCCGGTGAGGTAGTGCGAGGCAAACACGTGCACCTCGGGCTTGCCCACGCCGCCAAACAAGGCCTCGTGCTCGCGCTGAATGCTGGCGTCGTCCATGTCGCGCGCCACTCCCACCAGGGCGCGCCAGGGCTCCTCCAAAAAGCCGCCTGCCGTGGGCGCCTCGGTGGGGGCCACACGCAATTGGGCCAGCAAGGCCGCCTCGGGCGGCGCATAGAACAAGGTGGCCAACAGGCCATACAGTTCGGCGCGGGCGGTTTCTTCGTCCAGGGCGGAGGAGGATGGGGGCGGGTTCATGGTCATCACTGAATTTTCTGCTCGTCACCCGACGAATAAATGTCAATCACACGGCAGTCGCCACACATTTTGAGCCGATCGGCCGCAGCGCCCTGGAACATCGGGTGGCCCCCCAGACGTTCCAGCATGGCCTCAATGGCCTTGAGCGTGCCAAAGGGCTTGCTGCAGCGAATGCAGGCATAGGGCTGGGTCTGGTTGAGCACCTGCGTTTGCCCGCGCTGCG
Source organism: uncultured Bordetella sp. (assembly GCA_964442645.1). Taxonomy (GTDB): domain Bacteria; phylum Pseudomonadota; class Gammaproteobacteria; order Burkholderiales; family Burkholderiaceae_C; genus Limnohabitans. The sequence goes on from CAYTZZ010000068.1 coordinate 2,042, forward strand.
GCCCCGCCAGCCAACGCGGCGTGAGGGCAATGGCTTTCTCCGGGCAGGTGGTCGCACACAGGCCACACTGCACACAGTTCTGCTCCAGAAAACGCAGTTGCGGCAGCTCGGGGTTGTCTTGCAAAGCCTGGGCCGGACAGGCGCTGACGCAACTCATGCACAGCGTGCAAGCTTGGGTGTCGATGGCCAAGGTGCCGAACAAGGCGCCTTCTTTGGGCAGAGGAATGGCAAGGCCTTGGGGCGCTGGCGCTGTTTTCAGTGCAGGCGCGTGGGCCATGAGGTGATTCAGCGCCAAGTTCAGGGTGCTGCGTTTTTCCGCGGCCAGGGCGAAGGTGGCGGCGGGCAGGGCCGCCGCGCGCGGCAAGGCCTTGCGCGCGGCCAGGCCGCGTTGCAAAGCCTCGTCCAGGTCCATGGCATCGCGCACTGGAAGCAGCTTGACCTCGAGCCGCTCAAAGCCCAGCCCTGCCAGCAACGCCTGGGCCTGGGCCATTTGCTCTTGCAAGACCTGCAGGTACTGCGGCGCTTCCTCGCAAGTGCACATCACCCAGACCGCAGAGGCGCCATAAGCCAAGGCCGAGAGCCACACATCCAGTCCGGCACTGGCACTGTGCCAGAGGGCATGGGGTATGACGCGCGCGGGCAGGCCCTGGGCAATGCCCAGTTGGGCGGCCCGCCCCAGTTCGTTGACCATTGCCAAGCCGCCCTGCTGGCTGTGCAGCAGCAACACGGCGTCGGTGCCACCGGCCTGGGCATAGGTCGACAACAAGGTTTTCAGCCGCAGGCCTTGCTCGGACGCCTTGGGATAGGCGTAGCTCAAAGCGCCGCTGGGACACACCGTGGTACAGGCACCGCAACCCACACACAGGTGCGGGTTGACCTTGATTTGCTGGCGCTCTTTTTCCGAGCTGATGGCCTCGGCGGAGCACACGTCCACACAGGCATTGCAGCCTACTTTTTCGTTGCGGCTGTGGGCGCAGAGTTTTTGCTTGTAGGTGAAAAAGCGGGGTTTCTCGAATTCGCCCACTTGCTCGCGCAGGTTCAGCAAGGCTTGGGGCAACGTCTGGCGTGCGGTCGCAAAATAACCTTGCGGCAAGGCATGCGAGCTGAGCAGCGCTTGTGCGCCCAGGTCGAGCACCAGGTCGAAGGTCTGCGCTTCTTCTTCGGCCGACCGCTGAAAATCAATGGCGCCTGCCGCCCCACACACTTTGACGCAGGTGCGATGCGATTGGCAACGGCTCAGGTCCACCTGGTAATCCAGGCCAATGGCCTGCTCCGGGCAGGTGGCCACGCAGGCGTTGCAGCGGGTGCACAGGTCCAGGTCGATGGGGTTGTTGCGTTGCCAGGTGAGCTCGAAGGCGCCCAACCAACCGCGCAGGTGCTGGATGCGGCCAGACAGCACCGGGTACTTGCGCTGTTGCGCCCCGCCGGCCTCGCCCGGGCCTTGGGCGAACAAGCTGATGTCCAGGCCGGGCCCCAACAGCTCGGCAGCCTGCTGCGCCTGGTCCAGGGGCCCGATGATGAGCACGCGCCCCTGGCTGCGGTAACTCACCGTGGGCACAGGCTCCGGCTCGGGCAAGCGCGCTGCCGCCAGCAAGGCGGCGATTTTGGGCGTGGCCTGTTCGGCCTCGCGGCTCCAGCCGGCGGTTTCGCGGATGTTGACGAATTGAATGGGCGCCCAGCCACTGCGGCCGGCGGCCTCGGCACTTTGCTGCGCCAGCTCGCCAAACAAGCGCTGCTCTTGTGTGCAAGCCACCACCAGGGGCTCGTTGCCTTGCAAGGCTTTGACAAAGGCGCCCGCCTCGCGCCGGCACAAGGTGGTGTGCAGGGTCAGGGTTTCATTCAGGCTTTGGCCCAAGGCCTTGGGGTCCAGCGGCTGGGTCTGGTTGCAATCGCAAATGAGGGTTGTCACGCGGGCTCTCGGCAATCAAAGGAGGGGGCTCGGCAGATGGCGCCTCGCCATCCCCGGGTTGGGACTGTGCCACGTTTGGCAGCGGGATTGGATGGGCATCTTCCCCAACCTGCCCTGCGCTGGGGTTTTCCGCTTGTTCTGGCGGCACCAACTGCATGAACTGCGCGCTGCGCATCTTTTGCAACATCCCCACCGGCAGGGGGTCGGGTTGCCCATAGTCGTCAATGTAAATGTCCATGCGGTCCATCACATTGAAATGGGGGTCAGAGAACAATTTCCGCATGGCGGCATTGCGCACTTCAGGCGCCACTTGGCGCGAGACAAAAGGCTGGAAATCGGCGTCGGGCGTGAGGTTCTGAACGTCCTCCAGGGTGGGCAGGGGTGCGGGTTCGCTCTTGGCCACCGAAGCCGTTGCGGGTGGCGAGGCCGGTGCCTCGCTTTCTGGCTTGGTCACAGGCGGCTGGGCTTTCTTCGCACCCCAGCGGCTGAAAAAATCACTCGCTGCCACGATGCTTGCCCGTGCTGACCGAGGCCGGTTGGCCAAAGCGGTCTTGCAGTCCCTTGAAACTTTCCGGCCGCTTGCGCCGCTTGGGCTCTTCCACCCAATGGGTTTGCGCAAACTCGGCCATCCATGCGGTGACTTCCGCAGGCGCCGGCACCTGCTCCACGGTTTCTTGGGCATCCAGCCAGCGGCCGGCGTCGTGGTAACTCACGCTCACCATGACCGGCACGGCCATGGGCTCCTGAGCCAACAGGGCTTCTTCTTCCATGCGCCACAGCACAAACCAGCAGGGCGCGGGTGTGGTGGCGTTGAGGTAGTAGCCTTCGGCATCGTCCTTGAACAACTCGACGGTGAAGCCGGGATGCAGCCACAGGGCTTGGTGGTCATCCTCGCGCAGCAAGCGGGGCGCGGTGCCGAGGCTGCCATCGTCCAGCAAGACATCGTGCAGCACCCAACGCCAGGGCTGCCAGCGGCTCATGGGGCCGGTGATGCGTTCGCGACGCATCACCACGGCGGTTTGCAAAGAGGGGCGTGTGCTCATGCCGCCATCTTAGGCGTTTTAAGCCACAGGCAAGACTTGGACAGCGCAGTACTTGAGCTCGGGGATTTTCCCCACCGGGTCCAGGGCCGCATTGGTCAACAGGTTGGCCGCGGCCTCGCGGTAAGCGAAGGGAATGAAGACCGTGCGCTCGGGCGTGCCATCGTCACGGCGCACTTGCAGCCGGACCTCGCCGCGGCGCGATCGCACTTGCACCCAGTCGCCCGGCACCAGGCCGAGTTGCGCCATCGAGTGCCCGCTCATGGACACCGTGGCTTGCGGCTCCAAGGCATCCAGCACGCGGGTGCGACGCGTCATGCTGCCGGTGTGCCAATGCTCCAGTTGGCGCCCGGTGATGAGCACCCAGGGGTAGTCGGCATCGGGCACTTCGTTGGCAGACACCAGGCCCGCTGGCACCAGCCGCGCACGGCCTGTCGCGGTGGGAAAGCCCTGCTGAAACACGATGGGCTGGCCCGGGTCGTCTTCGCTCAAGCAGGGGTAGGTAACGCTGGAATGGGCCAACAGGCGCGACCATGAAATGCCCGCAATGGCCCCCGCCATGGCCTGGCGCATTTCCTCGTACACCGCCGCCACGCCGGCTTGTTCGCCAGGGTAATGCCACTGCAGCCCGATGCGTTGTGCCATTTGCTGAATGATCCACAAGTCCAGTTGCGCCTCGCCCGGGGGCTGCAAGGCCTGGTGACCCAGTTGCACCATGCGATCGGTGTTGCTGACGGTGCCGGTTTTTTCCGGCCAGGCACTGGCCGGCAAGACCACATCGGCCATCCAGGCGGTTTCGGTCATGAAGATGTCTTGCACCACCAGATGGTCCAACGCCGCCAAGGCAGCGCGTGCATGGTTCAGGTCGGGGTCGCTCATGGCCGGGTTTTCGCCCATGATGTACATGCCCCGCACCTTGTGCGGGTCCTGGTCATCGGCCAAGGCCTTGTCCATGATCTCCACCACGGTGTAGCCCGGCTCGGCGTCCAGGGGCTGGCCCCAGAACTGTTCGAACCAGCGGTGCGCCACGGGGTCGCTGACGCGCTGGTAGTTGGGGAACATCATGGGGATGAGGCCGGCGTCGCTGGCCCCTTGCACATTGTTCTGGCCGCGCAGCGGATGCAAGCCGGTGCCGGGTCGGCCAATCTGGCCAGTCACACTGGCCAAGGCAATCAGGCAGCGCACGTTGTCGGTGCCGTGCACGTGTTGGCTGACCCCCATGCCCCACAAGATCATGGCCGCAGGCGAGGTCGCGTAGGCGCGCGCCACTTCGCGAATCGTTTCGGCGGGAATGCCACACAGCGCCGCCATTTTTTCGGGTGCGAAATCTTGGACATGGGCACGCAAAGCTTCGAAATCTTGTGTGCGTTCCTCGACAAAGGTCGGGTTGGCCAAACCTTCGTCGAAGATGGTGAACAGCATGGCATTGAGCAAGGCCACGTCGGTGTCCGGCTTGAATTGCAGGCTGCGCCAGGCGTGCGTGCTGATGTCGGTGCGCCGCGGGTCCATGTGCACCAGCCGCGCGCCGCGCTGCACCGCATTCTTCATCCAGGTGGCGGCCACAGGGTGGTTGGCCGTGGGGTTGGAGCCAATGACCACGATCATCTCGGCTTGCGCCACATCGCGCACCGGGTTGCTGACCGCGCCCGAGCCCACGCCCTCCAACAAGGCGGCCACACTGGAGGCATGACACAGGCGGGTGCAATGGTCCACGTTGTTGCTGCCAAAGCCGGTGCGCACCAGCTTCTGGAACAGGTAGG
>CAYTZZ010000069.1:0-6593 GCA_964442645.1 uncultured Bordetella sp.
CATGGCCGCTTGAAGGCTCTACTTCTAGCTCCCTTGCAAAAAGGGGGGATTACCATCTTGCCCACCGTCAACCGTGATGAAGTCAACTTTCGGGGAGTTGGGAAATGCTTTGACAAAACCCGGCATCGGCTCATAGGGCGTATGTTTACACGAGTCATTCTTGTGGTGAACAATCAGAACTGGGACTTTAACTTTGGTCAGATCAGCATCGGTGAATACATGGGCAAATCTTGCGATAAGTGAAGATTGAGGCTTCATACTGACAGAGGATGTCAAGACAATACAGTCAGGTCCTTGGTCACCCAGCAATGCAGCAACAGATGTCGCAGACAGCGATCCGTTGCTCGTACCGATCAGACAGACTGGCATGCTTGGATTTTCTTTACGCAGAAACGCAATGACCTGGGCCATGTCTTGAGCATGCTCTGGCGTGGAGCGAAAACCGTTGTTGAGGTTACCTTTGTCACTGGGCGAATCAACCGCTGCAGCAGAAACACCCGTCTCAGCAAATCGCCCTGTGCCGCCTGACAAAAAACCAGCGTCTAGTCTTACCCAGCCTTTTTCCTCTGAACCAGCCACACCAATTGCACCAGGGCCACCTTGAAGCAAAACAGCAGAAGCGAAAGGCTCTGCCGCCTTTTGGTACACAAACCTCTGCTTGACCCCATCACGTGTCGAAACTTCGCGGAAGGAAAGATTTTGGGCGCTAACGGTCGTGCTCAAAAACGCGGCTAGAGTCACCAGTAGAGATGATGTTTTCATAATCGGTCACTTTGAATCTATGGTCATCGTCACCCCGCATTGAACTCTTGAAATGAATCGGTGCGGCGCAGCCCATCATAAGCATAGTCGCTCATTTCAGGGGCATGGGGACACTCCATGGAGGCTGTCATGAGCTTGCCGATACCACCCTTGAACTCCCAATGGTCCCAGTGGAATGACTCAGCCCGATGCCGTTGTCAGCCCAATGACTTGCCGGGCGCTCGCCTTCAGGGCATTGAATTCATCCTGCTGTGCCTGTGCGTCAAAGGCGTAGTGAAATCCAAACCGGTATGTCTCAAACTCCTTACCGGCCAAGCGGGCGCTCAAAGCCTGGTGGCGACGTAGGCGATAAGCCAGCCCCATGTTCTTGTAGTGCAAGAGCTTGAGGTCTTCTGGGCTGTCGCTTGCGCGATAAATATTCAGCGCCGAGCGGCCCACTGGTGTGGCCAGATGGGAGCCCGGGCCATAGTTCATGTCGATGACTTTTTCAGGCCGAAAACAGGCCATCTTGGAATAGTTGTCGTGCGGACTGCCCCATTGGACCTGCTCTGTCAGCAAGCGCCCATCGGTCGGCGGAAACTCATCGCAGACCATGTCATAGCCCTTGGGCTGAAACACATCTGCGTCGGGGTGCCGCCGTAAAAACGAGGCCAGATGGCTGGGGTACAAGAACTCATCAACATCGCAGACCACCATGTAGTCGCATTTTTCATCTTTCCAGCCCTGATTGCGCAAGTGCATGAGCGACAGCTCGGAGAGCTTGCCCTCGGTGCCAAAACTCAAGACTTCGACATTGGGATAGGACAGCGCGATGTCCACGCTGCGGTCGGTGGACTGGTTGTCGTAAATGCGGATTTTTTTCGCTTGGGGCGCGTAATAGTTCAAGAAGTGCGGCAGCATGGCCTCTTCATTGAAACAAACAGTGTGCACCACCAAATCCATGGGCTTGACCTTGCGTGATTGATGCGACGATCATAGCCGCGTCACCTGGCTGGCAGGGCCTCCCCCACAGCAAGCACCGCTTCTTCGCCCTGAGGCACGACCAAGGCTTGGTAAGCCTTCCAGGTGGCATGACCGACCCAAGGCGCAAATAAAATCAGCAGGGGTTTGAAGAAGACCAGGGCACCGCCAATCAACAGCACCACCATCACGGCCCACACCAGGCAAGCTGCAAAATTTTCCCAAAGCGCCTGTGCGCTGGTAAAGATGGCCTCCATCGTGTCGACGGGCCGATCCAGCAACATCGGCACCGATACCACCGACACCGCAAAGGCCAACGTCGCAAAGACTGAACCCACACCCAGCCAGACCAAAATGAATTCGATGTTGCGCAGGGAAACAATCTGCGTGATCATGCTGTGCATGTCTGGGTAGTCGTGGGTGGCAAACAGCGCGAACAAGACCACGGAGACACGCGCCCAGACAATCAATAAAAACGTGAGGATGACCGCAAAAAAACCCAGGGACTTCCAGTTGCGCATCCAGGCGCGGGCGCTTTGGAGCAAGCTGACAGTTTCGCCCTGCTGCAATTGCCGAGACAAGTCATAAATACCCGTACAAATGATGGGTCCCACCAAAAAGAATCCGGCCGTCAAGCCCATGGAGGCCTTCCAGAAGCTGGCATACACAAAAGCAATGACAAAGCCAATGCTGGCAAAGACCAACCCGTAAAAGGCCCCCAAATAACGGGTGGCGCGAAGGTCGTGAAAGCCCTCGCGTAGCCAGATCAATGCACTGAACAAAGGCACATGCTTACAGACTTGAGCCATACAAATTCTTTCAAATGTTCATCGCCCAAAGGCAAGTTAACACAAAAAATCAGAGTGCTCAAGCTGGCTGACACCTGCTGCGCGTGCCAGGCCACAAGCAACCGATCAGGCAATTTGTGACGCGTGCAAGCCCACTGCACTGGCGCCGTGAAGCCTGCCTAAAGTGGCCCTCACATGGTCACCTCCGCAAACATCCCTTCGGCGAGCGACAGCCCCATTGCCGAGCTTCTGCAGCGCCTGCTAGAAGAGGCGCTGGCGCAAGGCGCCTCCGACATCCATTTCGAGCCCCAAGAGAAAGGGCTTCGTGTGCGCTACCGAATCGACGGCCAGCTTTACGTGGCCGCAACACCCGCGCTGACTGTTCGCGACCGTTTGTTGTCGCGCTTGAAGGTGTTGGCGCGACTGGACATCGCCGAAAAGCGCACGCCGCAAGATGGGCGCATGGGCCTGTCATGGCACGGGCGCTGGGTCAATTTGCGCGTCAGCAGCTTGCCCACTTTGCATGGCGAAAAATTGGTGGTGCGAGTACTGGAAAGCCACTCGGGCCACCTGGACCTTCAAACTCTGGGTTATTCGCCGGCCGCGCTGGCTCGCCTGCAACAGGCGTTGCGGCGCCCCGACGGCCTGATCCTGATCACCGGGCCCACCGGTTCGGGGAAGACGCGCTCTTTGTACAGTTGCCTGGACCAGCTCAACAACAGCCGCGTCAACATTGCCACGGTGGAAGACCCGGCAGAAATTCAGCTGGCCGGCGCCAACCAAGTCAGCGTGAACGAACGTGCCGGCCTGACCTTTGCCAGCACCCTGCGCGCCTTGCTCCGGCAAGACCCGGACATTCTGATGGTGGGCGAAATTCGCGACCTGGAAACCGCGCGCATCGCCTTGCAAGCGGCCCAAACCGGCCATCTGGTGCTGTCCACGCTGCACACCCAGGATGCCCCCAGCACCTTGATGCGCTTGCAAGACATGGGGGTGGAGCCTTTTCACCTGGCCGCCAGCGTGCTGCTGATCACCGCGCAACGCTTGGTGCGCCGCTTGTGCTCGCATTGCAAAACCCAGCACCCACCCAACCCCACTTGGCATGCAGTGGGCTGTGCACGGTGTCGCGAGGGCTATGCGGGCCGGGTGGGCTTGTTCCAAGTCATGCCGATTTCCGACACCATGAAAACCATGATGCTGCAACACACCCATGCCACCGCCCTGGCCGCACAAGCGCAGCGCGAGGGCATTGCCACCCTGCGCGAGGATGGCCTGGACAAAGTGCGCCAAGGCCTGACCACCTTGGCTGAAGTCGAGCAGGCCACGCATGACTGAGCCCATGACAATGTTTCGCTGGCGTGGTCGCAATGTGCATGGTCACCCAGTCTCTGGCCAAAGCTCTGCTGCGAGCCAGGCTTCGTTGCAAAACATGTTGGCGAAATCCCAGATACGTTTGCTCCATTGCCAAGCCCTGCCATCGGCCAAGCTGCGCTTGCGCGCACGCGAGCGCAGCGTCATGACACGGCAACTGGCCACGCTGCTGCATGCGGGCTTGCCCTTGCTGCAAGCCCTCCAACTCTTTGAGCAAGGGCAAGCAGGTCAGCCCGCCTTGAAACAACTGGCCAGCAGCTTGCGTCAACACATTGAAGCTGGCCATGCATTTCATGAGGTACTGAGGCAGCACACCGATTTTCCGGCCCTGTACACCCAACTGGTCGCGGTTGGCGAAATGGCGGGCTTGCTCGACGACATGCTGGCGCGCCTGGCCGACCATTTGGAAAAAGCGCAAGTGCTGCAATCGCGCCTGCGCGCCGCGTTGACCTACCCCATGGCAGTACTGGTCATCGCCGTCGCCGTGGTGGGCGTGATATTGTTCTGGGTTGTGCCTGCCTTCGAAAACATCTTTCGCTCTTTCAACGCCGAGCTCCCTGCCGTCACGCGCGGGGTGCTGGCAGCCAGCCGCTGGCTCGCGCAAAACAGCGGCTGGCTGGCGGGCTTGGCCATGCTCAGCAGCCTGTGCAGCTGGCAAGCCTGGCAGCGCTCAGAGCCCTTGAAGCGGCGCATGGATGCCTTGTCCCTGCGGCTCCCCGTCCTCGGCCCCTTATTGCGCACGGCTTGCCAGGTTCGATGGGCCCGCACACTGGGCACCCTGGTCGGCGCGGGCATTCCCCTGGTGGAGGCCATGGAAAGCGTGGCCCCGATCACTGGCAACCGGATCTACCTTCAGGCCTCAGACGACATTCGCATGGCGCTGACGCGCGGCCAAAGCCTCACCCATGCCATGCAGCAACAGCCCCGCTTGTTTTCTTCATTGCTCATTCAAATGGTCCAGGTCGGCGAAGCGTCTGGCACCTTGGAGGCCATGCTGGAAAAGGCCGCCGTCTTTCACGAGCGCGAGCTGGATGCCAGCATCGCCGCGCTCTCCAGCCTGATGGAGCCGGCCTTGATGGTCTTTCTGGGCTTGGTTATTGGGGGATTGGTGATCGCCTTGTACCTGCCCATCTTCCAATTGGGGCAAGCCGTATGAGCAGCCCTTGGGCCCTGGGCTTGGTCTGGTGTGTGCTGGGCTTGGTCGTGGGCAGCTTTCTCAATGTGGTCATCCATCGCTTGCCACGCATGCTGGCCATGGACGATGGCGTTCAGCCTTACAACCTGGCCAGGCCACGCTCTCATTGTCCGCATTGTCAGACACCGCTGGCCCTGCGCCACAACCTGCCACTGCTGAGCTTTCTTGTCTTACGGGGTCGTTGTGCATTTTGCGGGGCACCGATTGACTGGCGTTACCCCTTGGTCGAGGCAAGCAATGCGCTGATCTGGGTGAGCTGTGGCCTGGGGCTTGCCTCTGGCCAGACAGGTGCCGAAGCGGCCGCCCTGGCCTGGGCCTGCGGTGGCAGTTTGTTGTTGGCCCTGGCCTGCATCGACTGGGAAACCACGCTGCTTCCCGACAGCCTGACCCAGCCCCTGCTGTGGCTGGGTTTGTTGGCGGCCGAGATGAGCTGGAGCGAGCTCTCCTTGTCCAGCGCCTTGTGGGGCGCGCTTGTGGGCTATGGCAGCTTTGCCCTGATTGCTTGGGTGTTTGAGCGCGTCACCGGACAAGAGGGCTTGGGCGCCGGCGACTTCAAGCTGCTGGCGGCGCTCGGGGCTTGGCTGGGCCCCTTGCCCTTGATTCCGCTGGTTTTTCTGGCAGCCAGCAGTGGCGCCTTGGTCGGGCTGGCCCTGCGCGCCAAAGGTCAACTTCGCGAAGGCCGTTACGTGCCCTTTGGCCCTTTTTTAGCGCTGGCTGCGGTGGTGCTGGTGGCCTGCGGACCTGGCAGAGTGCTGCAATGGACAGGTCTGGCTTAGACTTGCGGCCATGCAACAGCTTCGCCCTCTTCACCTTGGCCTGACTGGCGGCATTGGCAGCGGCAAAAGCACGGTGGCCAGCCTTCTGAAAGCCTTGGGCGCGGCCGTCATCGATGCCGATGCCATTGCGCGCAGCGTCACCGCGCCCGATGGTGCTGCCATGCCCGAGATCGCTCGCCAATTTGGCGACGCGTTTGTCCAATCGGATGGCGCCCTTGACCGCGCCCGCATGCGCGCCTTGGTGTTCGCCGACCCTTCGGCCAAGCAGCGCCTGGAGGACATCGTGCACCCCTGTGTGGGCAAGGAAACCCGCCGACAAACCCAAGCGGCCTTGCAACAGGGCCATGCCCTCTTGGTCTTTGATGTGCCCCTGCTGGTGGAGTCCAAGCGTTGGCGGCAGCAAGTGCAGCGGGTGCTGGTGATCGACTGCGAGCCGGCCACGCAAATTCAGCGTGTGGTGGCCCGCAGTGGCTTGGCGGCCGATGAGGTGGCCCGCATCATCGCTGCGCAATCGCCGCGCAGCGTTCGGTTGGCCGCAGCCGACTGGGTGATCTACAACGAAGGGCTTGACTTGCCAGCCTTGCGCGAAGAGGTCATGGCCCTGGGTTTGGCCTAACCCCCACCGCCGTCATTGCGAGGCCCAACGGGCCGCGGCAATCTCTCCTCGGGTAGAGATCGCCGCGCTACGCTCAATGGGATGGACGCTCCCACCTCTAACCGGCATCTATGTGCCAAAGTGGA
>CAYTZZ010000070.1:0-6004 GCA_964442645.1 uncultured Bordetella sp.
GTGCGTATTCCGGCGAACGTGACCGCCGATTCCGGTGCATCGTGACCGGTCGCGCCGCGTGAAGTGTTGCGCGCTCAAATTCTAGGTTGATCGGTCACGATGGGTCTGGATGTTTCTCCTGTTTGCTTGTTTTGAGCCTCTGACGAAGGGACTCGCCCGTGAGGGTGAAACGGTGGTGGCGCTGCATCAGCCGATCCAGCATCGCGTCGGCAATGGTGGCGTCACCCACCCACGCGTGCCAGTGCTCGATGGGCAGCTGGCTGGTGATGATGGTGGCCTTGGTGGCGGCGCGGTCGTCGATGATTTCCAGCAAGTCGGCTCGCGTTTGGGCATCCATGGCGGCCATGCCCCAGTCGTCGAGCAGCAAGACATCCGTCTTGGCCAACTGCATGAGCCACTTGCCAAACGTGCCGTTGCCGTGGCGGATGCGCAGCTCTTCGCTCAGACGCGGCACGCGTTGATACAGCGCCGAATGCCCACGCCGACACGCGTACTGCGCCAGTGCACAGGCCAGCCACGACTTGCCCGCGCCGGTGGGGCCGGTGATCAACACGCTGTGGCCCGAATCGATCCAGTCGCCTAGCACCAGGCTCATGATGGCTTTGCGCTCGATGCTGCGCCCGCTGCGGGTATCCAGATCTTCAATGGCCGCCTGCGGGTACTTCAGCCGCGCCTCCTTCATCAGCCGCTCGCGCTTCTTGTCACTGCGCCAGTGGACCTCGCGCTCGACCAGCAGCGCCATGCGTTCCTCAAAGCTCAGGCCGTGCAGGCCGGTGCTGCTGAGCTGCTCGTGCAGCCCGGCGGCCATGCCGTTGAGCTTCAGGCCGCGCAGCTGTTCCAGGGTGGTGTTCATCATCATGGGTTGTTCTCTCTCTTGCTTGCTTGATTGGGTGAAGCACGGGGCCATCACTGGTAGTAGCCTGGCCCACGCACATGGGCGTGGTCAGGACTCGTCCATTCAGGCGTGGTGCCCGGTGTGACCTGGTCGCGCCCGTTGGCCAGGATGTCGCGCACATGGCTGTACTTGGCCGTGCCCAGCTCCAGCGCGACCAAACAGGCGGCTTCCAGTCTGGGTTTGCCGTACTTGCGTGAGAGCGAGAGCAAGCCCAGGCAGGCGCGGTAGCCGTGCTCGGGGTGGCGCCGCTCGACCAGCAAACGCTCCACGGTGCGCCCGGTGGCCACACCGATGCTCTGGCCCCAATGAATCAGCCGCTCGGGCGTCCACTGCAGGTGGGCGCGGTGGGCGGCGGGCAGGTGCTCGACCACGGTGGTGAAGCCGCCCTTGTGGGCACTGCGGGCGTGGGCGGCCACACGCTGGCCACGGTGCAGCAACTCCACCACCCCAGCCGTGATGCGGGCTTCTATCACCTGACTGACCAGGGCTTGCGGCACGCTGTAACGGTGACCATCGACCTCGACGTGGTGGTCGATGTGAACGCGCACGGTCCTGAACACCGCGAACTCCCAGGGCTGCAAAGGCAGCGGCTGCAGGGCCGGTGCATCCAGATCGGCAAACGCGCTGGCACGGCTGCCGGGCAGCTTCTGGAAAGGCTTGCTGTTGAGCTCGTCGAGCAGCGGGACTATTGCCTCATTCAGATCGTCCACGCTGGCAAAGCGCTGGTGGCGCAGGCGCATCATGATCCAGCGCTCGACCACCTGCACCGCCGACTCTGCTTTGGCTTTGTCCTGGGGGTGGCGTGGGCGGGCGGGCAGCACCGAGGTGCCGTAGTGGCGCGCAAAGTCAGCCACCGTGTCGTTGGTGCGCGGCTCATACCGGTTGGGGTTGGCGATCATGGCTCTGGGGTTGTCGGGCACGATGAGCTGGGGCACGCCGCCAAAGAAGCTCAAGGCCCGTGCGCAACCATGGAGCCAGTCGGCCATGGTCTCGCGCGGCGTGGCACAGGCGAAGGTGTAGCTCGATGCACCCAGCGCTGCCACGAAGATGTGGGCACGGCTGCCATCGGTGAGCTCCATGGTGGGGCCGGCGAAGTCGATGAAGAGCTTCTCGCCGGCGCGGTGGATCTGGCGCATCGAGCGCTTCAGGCGCAGCGCATAGCGCCGGTAGTTCTCGCAGAACTGGCTGTAGCGCCAGGTGCTTTGCTGCGGGTGCTGGGCCACGTACTCTTCCCACAGCAGCATGAGCGTCATGCCTTTGCGGCGCAGTTCCTGGTGAATGCGGCCGAAGTCCGGTTGGGCGTAGTGGCTGGGGCGGTCGGCTCTGCCCCCGACCAGGCGGCGTTCGAGTGCGGCCTCGCTCAGGCGTTCAACCGTTGGCCAGTCCAGCCCGGCTGCTGCGGCCAGGCTGGTGTACTTGGCCACCACGCCCTTGGAGATGTTCAGGGAAGCGGCAACGCGTTCGTGCGACAGCCCTGCATGGAGTTTGAGACGTAGGACGTCTTTGATCTTGCGCATATGGATCCTTGCTGCGGGCATGCCGTCTCCCAGGCCAAAGCCGGGAAGGCTACCCACATCGAGTGGATGAATGTGCGCAACACCATCACGGTGGCATACGACATCGTTCCGGTACCGTGACCGGTGATTCCGCCGTCGTGACCGGTCATTCCGGTCACCCCGCAAATCGGTCACGTTCAGACCGGAATCCCCGGTCACGTTCGATCGGAATCGTCGGTCACGATGGACCGGAATGACCGGTCACGTTGGTCCGGAATACCCACTTCACCGCGCAAATCCGCAACCCGAACACCCGCCGGGCCTACGCGCGAGCCGCCAGCCGCTTTAGCGCCTGGTGCGCCGAATACGGCCTGGATGATCTGCAAGCCATCGAGCCGGTCCATGTGGCCGCCTACATCGAAACCCTGCAGTTGCAGATGACCGCGCCATCGGTCAAGCTGCAGTTGGCCGCGCTGCGCGTGCTGTTCGACTGGCTGGTCGTTGGCCAGGTCATACCAAGCAACCCAGCCTCCTCGGTGCGCGGACCCAGGCATTCGGTCAAGAAAGGGAAAACGCCCGTGCTGGCCGCAGACGAGGCGCGGACACTGATTGATGCGATTGACACCTCCACCATCACCGGCCTGCGCGACCGCGCGCTGATCGGCTTGATGGTCTACACCTTCGCCCGTGTGGGCGCCGTGATCAAGATGCAGGTCGACGATGTCTATGTGCAGGGCCGGCGCACCTGGATACGGCTGCATGAGAAAGGCGGCAAGGAGCACGAGATGCCATGCCATCACAATCTGGAGGACTACCTGCATGCTTACTTGGAAGCGGCACAGCCTGGCGCGAAAGCGTATTTGTTCTGCACGGCCATGGGCCGCAGTGCCACGCTCTCAGCCAGGCCGATGAGCCAGTCCGATGTCTGGCGGATGATCGGACGTCGCGCCGAGCAGGCCGGCATCAAGACCAAGATTGGCTGCCACACCTTCAGGGCCACCGGCATCACGGAGTACCTGCGCAATGGCGGCAAGCTGGAAATTGCGCAGCAGATGGCCAACCATGAAAGCGCCCGCACGACCGGACTTTATGACCGGCGCAATGATCAGGTCTCGCTTGATGAGGTGGAGCGGATCTTGATCTGACGAAGGTTATTACTAATGTTTGCTCCTTGGCCGCTCTCATTCATACAACCTTTTGGCGCCGATTGAATATTGACCCTGGGTCAGTTTTCGGTCGGCGTCAAGGTGGTGAAGGCGCTGGGTCTCCAGCTGACGATTGATCCTTTGGGGCAGGCGTAGAAAGGTTCCGAATCATCTAGCTGGCCACCAACCTCAGCGGCGCAGCGGCGCTGCAGTGCGCCAGGAAATCCGTGGTCGCGCGGCCTAGCCGCTTTTCGCGGTGTAGCGCGATGGCGAACTTGCGGGTTGCCTTGGGTAGGCGTGTTCGCAGTTCGACCAAGTGCCCGTCTTCCACGCTTTGCGCCACCGCGTACCGCGAAAGGCAGCCGAGGGCATCGCTTGTCGCCACTAAGCGCTTAATCGCTTCGGTGCTGCCGAGCTCGAAGCCGACGCGCACATGAGCCAGATTTTTCAGCAACCACTCATCCGCGATCTGGCGCGTGCCGGAGCCCTGTTCCCGTAACACCCAGGTGACGTTAGCCAGCTGTCGGGCCGTCGCGCAGCGATTCGCCAGCGGATGGCCCGGTGCAGCGAGGATCACCATTTCGTCATCCAGCCAAGGCCGAAAGACAAGTTCAGAATGCGTCTGAGCCCCCTCGATGAAGCCGATGTCGACGTCGAAGCCAGCTACCGCTGCTATCACTTCGCTCGTATTGCCAATGCGCAGATGGACCTGGCTCTTGGGGTGCAGTTGCACCCATTGCGACACCAGGCTCGGCAACAAATATTCGCCAATCGTAAAGCTGGCGGCCACCCGCAAGGGTGCGGCGTGCTCGTCCATGAACAAGGCTTGCACTTCGGTCGCCTGTTCGACCAGAGCCTGCGCCTTGGGCAACAGCGCGCGTCCGTTCTCGTTGAGCAGCAGGCGTCGGCCGATGCGGTCGAACAGTTCGACCCCAAGTGCGGCCTCGAGGTCAGCCAGCGAGGTGCTGGCTGCAGATTGCGAGCGTGCAATCCGGTTAGCCGCCGCACGTGTGCTGCCGCCGCGCGCCGTGGCCAGAAAGACTTCGAGGTGACGCAGGTTAAGGCGCAGACGCTGGAATGATTGTTGATTGGATTTATCGATCATTCTAAGCAATATTATCCGCTTTTTTATTTAATGACTTTTACTTATTATTAAATTCATAGAGGGCTATGACCCTTCCACGCTGAGCCCATGCGCGCTATTCAAAAGAGGTCTGACTGTGTTCAATTTCCTGTCGCCAACGTCATCTGCCGACACGGCCCAACCCGCTTGGCTACCGCCGCACTTGATTCAACTGCTCCCGGGAACTGCCTTGTCTTGTGTGATTGCGATGGCCGCTACCCTGGTATCCACGCTGCACGGCGGGCCGCAGCTGTTGTACGCGCTGTTCTTTGGTGTGGCTTTTCACTACCTCAGTCAGGACGTCACCACCAGGCCCGGCATCGAATTTTGCTCGCGCACCGTGCTGCGCCTTGGCGTCGGCTTGCTCGGTGCTCGAATCACGGCAAGTCAAATTGCTGGGCTGGGCTGGAGCACTGCGGCTATTGTCATCGCCGCAGTCGCAACCACGCTGCTGTGTGGGGTGCTGCTGGGACGTCGTCTGGGCATGAACCGCGCGCAAGCTATATTGTCCGGCGGTGCTGTCGCCATCTGTGGCGCGTCGGCGGCTCTGGCGATCTCGGCAGTGTTGCCGCGCGACAAGGAAAGTGAACGCTTTACCCTGATGGTGGTGGTGACCGTGACCGTGCTTTCTACCCTCGCCATGGTGATTTACCCGCTGGTTGCCAGGTTGCTGCACCTGCCACCCGAGCTGGCAGGCCTCTTTCTAGGAGGCACGATCCACGACGTTGCGCAGGTGGTGGGCGCCGGCTACATGCTGAACCAGGAAACCGGCGACTACGCCACCATCGTCAAGCTGTTTCGTGTGTCCATGCTGGCCGTGGTCGTGGTCGTGGTGTCCAGTCTGTTTAAACTCCAGCGCGAAGCGAGCGAAAGCACTTCCGCCAACCCCAAACAGTCCCTGGTACCGTGGTTTCTCTGGGTATTCGTGGCGCTGGTCATCATTAACTCCGTGGGCGGCGTGCCGGCGGTGGTCCAAACTGGCCTCAATGACGTCTCACGTGCCTGTTTGGTCGTGGCCATTGCGGCGCTTGGCGTGAAGACCTCGTTCATGCAACTGGCCCAAGCCGGCTGGCGACCCTTCGCCCTGCTGCTGGTTGAAACGCTGTGGATGGCCGGGTTTGTTCTGACTGCCATCCTGATGCGCAACTGACGGCCTTGCCTGTTCCGTATCTCACACCCATCCCAATTTTCCAGCTATCTCAGCGCACCACAATCGACGCAATTCCGGTTGCGCAAGCGACCATTGTGACGACCGCCGCGGTAGCAATGGCGATTGCGGACGGCGAAGTCCTGCCATAGCCGTTTAAGGGGTCTCCTCGTTTTCAGTGCAATAAGTGACGGTACG
>CAYTZZ010000071.1:0-5896 GCA_964442645.1 uncultured Bordetella sp.
CAGTGCTAGCTTTTCGTACCGTCACTTATTGCACTGAAAACGAGGAGACCCCATAACGCAAGGATTCACGACCATGGCAAAAATTGTGGGCGGTCTCGCCTCATCCCATATTCCCTCCATCGGCGGCGCAATGGCCAAAGGCTTGGAGCAAGACCCGTACTGGAAGCCTTTCTTTGACGGTTTTCCGCCTGCGCGCGAGTGGCTTTCGCGCGCCAAGCCCGATGTGGTGGTGGTGTTTTACAACGACCACGGATTGAATTTTTTCCTCGACAAAATGCCGACCTTTGCGGTGGGGGCTGCCGCGCAATACCAAAACGCTGATGAAGGCTGGGGCATTCCCACCTTGCCGCCATTCAAGGGTTGCCCAGATCTGTCATGGCACATCATCAACCATTTGGTGGAGCAAGAATTTGATGTGGTGACCTGCCAGGAAATGCTGGTGGACCACGCCTTCACCTTGCCACTCAAATTGTTTTGGCCCGGGGCAAGCTGCCCTGTCTTGACCGTGCCAATTTGCATCAACACCGTGCAATTCCCGCTTCCTTCAGCCGCTCGTTGTTACCGATTGGGTCAAGCCGTGGGTGAGGCCATTCGCAGCTGGGACAGCGACCTCAAGGTGGCTGTCATGGGCACAGGCGGATTAAGCCATCAACTCGATGGCGAGCGTGCAGGCTTCATCAACAAAAAGTTTGACCTTGAGTTCATGGACAGCTTGCAAGACAACCCAGCTTGGGCCACGCAGTTCAGCATCCATGAGCTGGTTGAAAAAACCGGCACCCAAGGCGTGGAGCTTTTGATGTGGCTCGCGATGCGCGGTGCGCTAGGCGCATCGGCCAAGGAAATTCACCGCAACTACCACATCCCCATCTCGAATACCGCAACCGGCGTGATCGCGCTCGAAGCTGCTTGAAAGTGGTCATGGGGTCAGGTCTTGCCTTTTGCCTTTTTTCTGTGGATAACTAAAACAGCTTTCGAGCCAAAGTAGTTATCCACAGAAAAAAGGCAAAAGGCAAGACCTGACCCCATGCCTGATCCCATGCCCGTTACAGGGAGTCGATAAAGCTGCGGAGTTTGTCGGAGCGGGAAGGGTGCTTGAGTTTGCGCAGGGCCTTGGCTTCTATTTGGCGGATGCGCTCGCGGGTGACGTCGAACTGCTTGCCGACTTCTTCCAGCGTGTGGTCGGTGCTCATTTCGATGCCGAAACGCATGCGCAGCACTTTGGCTTCGCGCGGGGTCAAGCCATCGAGGATGTCCTTCACCACGTCGCGCAGGCCCGCCTGCATGGCGGCTTCGATCGGGGCGGTGTTGGCCGAGTCCTCGATGAAATCGCCCAGGTGCGAATCGTCGTCGTCCCCGATCGGGGTCTCCATCGAAATCGGTTCCTTGGCGATCTTCATGATCTTGCGGATCTTGTCTTCCGGAATTTCCATCTTCGCCGCCAAAATGCCGGCGTCAGGCTCGAAGCCGAACTCTTGCAGGTGCTGGCGGCTGATGCGGTTCATCTTGTTGATGGTTTCGATCATGTGCACCGGAATGCGAATGGTGCGCGCCTGGTCTGCAATAGAGCGGGTGATGGCCTGGCGAATCCACCATGTGGCATAGGTCGAGAACTTGTAGCCACGACGGTATTCGAACTTGTCGACGGCCTTCATCAAGCCGATGTTGCCTTCTTGAATCAAGTCCAGGAACTGCAAGCCACGGTTGGTGTATTTCTTGGCAATCGAGATCACCAGGCGCAGGTTGGCCTCGATCATCTCTTTCTTGGCGTCGCGTGAAGCGGCTTCGCCGTTGTTCATGCGCTTGTTGATGTCTTTCAGCTCGGCCAGCGGCACGACCACGCGCGATTGCAGGTCGGTCAGCTTTTGCTGAAGTTCCTGAATCGGTGGGATGTTGCGGCTCATGGTCGCCGACCAGGGCTTGCCAGCCGCAGCCTGCTTCTCCACCCACTTCAGGTTCAGCAGGTTGGGGGGGAAGTCCTTGATGAAGACATCTTGCGGCATGCCGCACTTGTCCACGATGATGCGGCGCAGCTCGCGCTCTTTCTTGCGGACATCGTCCACTTGGCCACGCACCATGTCGCACAATTTTTCAATCGTGCGCGCGGTGAAGCGGATGGTCATCAGCTCGTCGCTCAAGGCGCGCTGGGCTTTTTGGTAGGCAGGCGTTCCGTAGCCTTCCTTGTCGTAAACCTTGTGAACCTTGTCGAACAGGTCGGCAATGCGGCCAAAGCGCTCGAGCGCCTCGCGCTTGAGTTCTTCCAGCTTCTTGGTCAGCGCTTTGGAGCCGCCCTTGCCGTCATCGTCGTCGGCTTCGTCAAATTCGTCAAAGTCTTCTTCGGCCACATAGTCGTCGGCTTCGTCGGCATTGCTGAAACCGTCCACCACGGTGGAGATGACGACCTTGCCTTCGCGAATTTCTTCGGCCATGCGCAGAATTTCGGCAATGGTGGCGGGGGAGGCGCTGATGGCCTCCATCATGGCCATCAAGCCGCCTTCGATGCGCTTGGCAATTTCGATTTCGCCTTCGCGGGTCAGCAGTTCCACCGTGCCCATTTCGCGCATGTACATGCGCACCGGGTCGGTGGTGCGGCCGAATTCGCTGTCCACGGTGGACAAGGCGGCTTCGGCTTCTTCTTCGGCCTCTTCTTCGGTGGCGGTGGTCGGGCCGGTGTTGGTCAGCAGCAGGGTTTCGGCATCAGGGGTTTGCTCGTAAACGGCCACGCCCATGTCGTTCAGCATGGAAATCACGACTTCCAGCGTTTCTGCATCCACCAGCTTGTCGGGCAAGTGGTCAGAAATTTCACCGTGGGTCAAATAGCCGCGCGTCTTGCCCAGCTTGATCAGGGTTTTCAAGCGCTGACGGCGCTTGGCCAGGTCTTCTTCGGACAGAACCGTTTCATCCAGGCCAAACTCTTTCATCAAGGCACGCTCTTTGGCCTTGCTGATTTTCATGCGCAGCGGCTTGACCTTTTCGGTACTGGCGGCCGGCTCTTCGGCAAACTCAGCCTCGATGTCGGTCAGGTCTTCCTCTGCGGTCAGTGCCGCTTGGGCTTCAGCCTTGGGCTTGCGACCTCGCTTGGCGCTGGCCTTGGGCGGCTGCTCGCTTTCGGCAGCGGCGGCCTTGGCAGGACGTGCCGGTTTGGCTGGCGCCGCGGGCGCTTTGGTGGCCACGGGTGCAGCCTTGGCCTTGGGCGCAGGCGCAGCTTTGGGCTTGGCAGCAGGCGCCGTCACTTTGGTGGCTTTGGGATCGGCTTTGGCTGCAGTTTTTGCAGCGGTTTTGGATGCGGGCACGGAGGGGGCTTTCGATGCGGGCTTGGCAGCCTTCTTCGCATCGGGTTTCGCGGCGGCTTTGACCGGTTTGGCTGCAGGCTTTACCGGGGCTTTGGCCGCCGGCTTGGCTTTCACGATCGCCTTGGCAGGCGTCGCTTTGACAGGTTTTTTAGCCACTGCCTTGGGGGCAGGTTTGGCCACGGTTTTTTTCTTCGACTTGGGGTCAGGCATAGGAATCCTCGACAACAAAAGACGGCGCCACGAACCCGGCGCGGGTTAACAAAAGGGGAGCGTTCAGAAGCAAGAGGGGTGGGCGAACATTTGGTGTGCAGTCCTTGCGGTGTTGGCGGGTCGTGCGCTGTGTGTCACGGTTGGCCGGTTCGGAGGTGCTGCTGTCGCGCTTGCTTGTTGTGGATTATACCGTCAGCTGGCCACAGACTTGAGTTGGGCAAACCTGGCGCTGAGGGTTTTGAAGCGTTCATAGATGGCCGGGTCGGACCCCACCCGGGGGGCCATGGCGGTCAATTGCGCCGAAAGTTCGGCTTTTTCCATTTCATGCAGGATGCTGGAGAGCTCGGCGGCATCGAACTCCATGTCTGGCGGAACGGCTTGCACCAGGCCGACCAGCCAGTTTTCCAATTCGCTGTCGCGCAAACCCTCGCGCAGCGCAGGCCAGGGTTGGGGCCCATGCTCATGCATTTGCTGCTCCAGCCAAATGAAGGCCGCGCCGTGAGGTGCCGGCAGTTCGCAGAGCAGGGCGTGCTGCGCTTGCGACAAGGTGTCCCATGACTGCATGGACAAAAACAGCAACTGGACGGCGCGGTCTTGGCGACTCGCTGGCTGACGGCGTCCCGAACGTTGGGTAAGGGGCGCCGCAGAAGGGGCGGGGCGTCGATCACCCTGGCGATTGGGGTAGCGGTTGCTGCTGCGGCGCCCTTCCGAGGCACCCGCCGCGGGGGGATGCCACAGGTTGACCAGCTCGTGGCTGCCAATGTGCACCAGCTCGGCAATGTCGCCCAAAAGCTGTGTTTTCAGCACCCCCTCGGGCAGGGCTTGCCACAGGGGCTTGGCCTGGCTGGCCAGCAAGGCGCGGCCCTCGGCGCTGACCAGGTCGCAGCCTTCGCGCGCCACATCCATCAAGAAGCGGCTCAGAGGCAGCGCGTCCGTCACGCAGCGCGCAAAGGCTTCGCGACCATGCTCGCGAATGTAACTGTCCGGGTCATGTTCGGGGGGCAAAAACAAGAACTTCACGCTGCGCACATCGGTGGCGAAAGGCAGGGCGCCATCCAGGGCTTTGCGCGCGGCGCGCCGTCCGGCGGCATCGCCGTCGAAGCTGAACACCACGGCATCGGTGAAGCGAAACAGTTTTTGCACATGGTCGGTGGTGCAAGCCGTGCCCAGGGTGGCCACGGCATTGGGAAAACCCAATTGCGCCAGCGCCACCACGTCCATGTAGCCCTCGGTGACCAGGGCATAGCCCATGTCGCGCAGGGCTTGGCGGGCTTCAAACAGCCCGTACAGCTCGCGACCTTTGCTGAACACCGGGGTTTCTGGCGAATTCAAGTACTTGGGCGTGCCTTCGCCCAGGACGCGACCACCAAAGCCAATGCACTCGCCTTTGACGTTGCGGATGGGAAACATCACCCGATCTCGGAAGCGGTCGTAGCGTTTCTCGTCTTGTCCTTCGTCCTGGTGGTGAATCACCAGGCCGCTTTCGACCAGCAAGGGGTCTTGGTAGTCGGCAAAGACGCTGGCCAAGGTGCGCCAACCCTCCGGTGCGTAGCCCAACCCGAATTGCCGGGCAATTTCACCGGAGAGGCCACGCCCCTTGAAATAGGCAATGGCCTGCGGCGATTGCTTGAGGTGCTTGCGGTAGGCTTCGCCGGCTTTTTCCAACACGTCGGTCAGGGTGGCTTGTTTCTGTCGCTGTTGTGCTGCCTTTTCCCGCTCTTGCGGCGTGCTGTCTTCTTCCGGCACTTGCAGGCCATAGGTTTGGGCCAGATCTTTGACGGCCTCGATGAAGCTCATGCCGGCATGGTCCATCAAAAAACTGATGGCATTGCCGTTTTTGCCACAGCCAAAGCAATGGTAGAACTGCTTGGTGGGGCTCACCGAGAAAGAGGGCGACTTCTCCCCGTGAAAGGGGCACAGCCCCATGAAGTTGGCCCCCCCCTTTTTCAGCTGCACATGGCGACCCACGATGTCGACGACATCGGTGCGAGCCAGGAGCTCCTGAATGAAAGACTGGGGAATGGCCATGGTTCTGGAGGATTGTAGGCATCTGCCTCGTAAGCGGGCTCAGTCTCCCGCCACTTCGCCTTCGCGGCGCGGGTCGGCACCGCCGCGCCAACCGCTGGCTGTTCTTTGCAGGGCTTGCAGCCCACTGGTGAGCGGTGTTTCGATCACGCGGTGCCCACGGCCTGCCAGGTCGGCACGCCAGTCGGCGGGAAAGCGCTGCGCTTCCACATACAAGGGCCCGGCGGGGTCGGTCAACGCCAGTCGGGGCAGGTCGATGGCTTGCTGGGGCGTCATGTCCCACTTCAGCAGGGCCCACAAAGTCTGCGCGGTGAAATGAATGATCAGCGTACCCCCCGGGCTGCCCAGGCTGGCCACCAAAGGGCCTGTGC
>CAYTZZ010000072.1:0-5668 GCA_964442645.1 uncultured Bordetella sp.
GAGCACGCCAATCGAGGTGATGCCAATTTGCACCGTCGACAAAAACTGGGTGGGCTGCTCCATGAGGCGCAGCGCCACAATGGCACCGCGGTCGCCCGCCTCTTCAAAGGCGGACAAGCGCGCCTTGCGGCTCGATGCCAAGGCCATCTCGGACATCGCAAACACGCCGTTGAGCAGCGTCAGCAAAACAATCAGCAACAAATCCATGGGTCACACATTAGATCATGGCAATGGGACAATGCACTCATGGCACTTTACTTGATTGGCGATATCCAGGGCTGTGACGCTGCCTTGGGCCGCCTGCTGCAGCGCATCGACTTCTCACCCAGCCGGGACACCCTGTACTTGCTGGGCGATTTGGTCAACCGCGGGCCGGCCAATGCGGCTGTCTTGCGCCGACTGATGGGCTATGGCGACAGCGCGCGCGCTTTGCTGGGCAACCATGACCTGCACCTGCTGTCGGTCGACCTGGGCATTCGCCCCCTGAAAGCCGATGACACGGTGCATGACATCCTGGACGCGCCCGACCGCCGCGCCCTGCTCGACTGGCTGTCGCAACAACCCTTGGCCCTTCGCCACGGCCCCTGCCTGATGGTGCATGCCGGTGTGCTGCCGCAATGGAGCGCCGAGCAAACCCTGCAACTGGCCGGCGAAGTCAGCGCGGTGCTCCAAAGCCCGCAGCGCGGCCAGTTCCTCACCGAGATGTACGGCAACTTGCCAGACCGTTGGCACGACGGCTTGCAAGGCATGGACCGCTTGCGGGTGATCGTCAACGCCTTGACGCGTCTGCGCTTTTGCACGCCGCAAGGCCAAATGGAGTTCCAGGCCAAGGAGGGCCTGGATGCCGCCCCAGAGGGCTTCATGCCCTGGTTTGATGTACCGAACCGCCAAACCGCAGAGGTGATGGTTGCGTTTGGCCACTGGTCGACCGCAGGCGGCCTGTGGCGACCGAATGTGGTATGCCTGGACACGGGCTGTGTGTGGGGGCGCAGCCTGAGCGCCCTGCGCTGGACGCCCGGCACCGGCGTGGATGCCGTGCAACAAGGCGAGTGGATCGAAGAGCCTGCGGCTTAAGCCGGCTCTTGGTTTTTGAACAAGGCGGCGACTTTGCGCTTGGGCTTGATGTTGCTGGAAATGGCGCGCGCGGTGGGACGGGCCGACACTTCCCAGCTGGGTTTTTCCTCTTTCACTTCCCCCGCTTCATAGGGCTTGTCGAAGAAAGGATCTTTGGGCGCGCTGTGGCGTGGCGCATAACGGCTGCTGCTGCGGCCTTCCCGCTCACGCTCTGCAGGGCGTTGCTCGGAGGGCGCGTCCAGCACATCGCGCGGGTCGTCTTCGCCCCAGGCGCGACGGCCGGTGTTGATGCGGCCGCGGGGGCGGTCTTCCTCAAACTCCACGGCTTCGAGCTCGATTTTTTTCTTGATCAGCTTTTCAATGTCGGCCACCAAACGCTGGTCGCTGCCTGACACAAAACTGATGGCCAGGCCCGATGCGCCGGCACGGCCGGTACGGCCAATGCGGTGCACATAGTCTTCGGCGTTGAAGGGCACATCGAAGTTGAACACCGCGGGCACGTCCTTGATGTCCAGGCCGCGCGCGGCCACATCGGTGCACACCAGCAAATCGACTTCGCCGCGCTTGAAAGCGTCGAGCGCCTTGAGGCGTTCGTCCTGGCTTTTGTCGCCATGCAATGCGGTGGTTTTCAAGCCATCACGCTCCAGCGAGCGGGCCAGGCGGGCACAGCCGAGCTTGCTGTTCACAAACACAAACGCTTGGGTGATGCCGTTTTGTTTGACCAGCTGCTTGAGCGCGCGACGCTTGTCGTCGTCCGTCACGCTGTAGAAATGCTGGCTGACGGTAGAGGCAGTCTCATTGGGACGCGCCACCTCGATGGTGATCGGGTTTTGCAAATAGCTGCCTGCGAGTCGCTTGATCTCGGGGGAGAAAGTGGCCGAGAACAACAAGGTGGTGCGCTGCTTGGGCAAGAAGCTCAAAATGCGTTGCAAATCGGGCAAGAAGCCAATGTCCAGCATGCGGTCGGCTTCGTCCAGCACCACGTATTCCACCTGGTTGAGCACCACGTTTTTGGCTTCGATGTGGTCCAGCAAACGCCCTGGGGTGGCCACCAACACTTCCACGCCACGCTTAAGCTCAAGCGTCTGGGGCTTCATGTCCATGCCACCGAACACCACGGCACTGCGCAGCTGGGTGTACTTGGCGTACAACTTGACTTGCTGCGCGACCTGGTCGGCCAGCTCACGGGTGGGCAACAGCACCAGCGCACGCACGGGGTGACGGGCGGGTGAGGTCGAGGGGTTTTCGTGCTTCAGCAAACGCTGCAGCAACGGCAAAGAGAAGGCTGCGGTTTTACCGGTGCCGGTCTGGGCGGCCCCCATCACGTCCTGGCCGGTCAGCACCACGGGGATGGCTTGGGCCTGGATGGGGGTCATCGACTCGTAGCCCATTTCGGCTACGGCACGTGCCAGCGCGGGGGCCAGCTGCAAATTTGAAAAGGAACTCATGTCAGGGGCCTATTGTCGCACTCTTGCTGCGACAGCCCAAACAAAGCGCGCCGAACCGTTGTTTTCAGGTTTTGGGCAGGGTTACGCCCACCTGGCCCTGGTATTTGCCGCCGCGGTCTTTGTAGCTGGTCTCGCAAACCTCGTCGCTCTCGAAGAACAGCACCTGGGCGCAGCCCTCGCCAGCGTAAATCTTGGCGGGCAAAGGGGTGGTGTTGCTGAATTCGAGTGTCACATAGCCCTCCCACTCCGGCTCGAACGGGGTCACGTTGACGATGATGCCGCAGCGCGCGTAGGTGCTCTTGCCCAGGCAAATGGTCAGCACATTGCGGGGAATGCGAAAGTATTCCACCGTGCGGGCCAGCGCAAAGCTGTTGGGTGGAATGATGCACACATCGGACTCGATGTCGACAAAGCTCTTTTCATCAAAGTTCTTGGGGTCGACCACCGTGCTGTGAATGTTGGTGAACACCTTGAATTCAGGCGCGCAGCGAATGTCATAGCCGTAGCTGCTGGTGCCATAGCTGACGATCTTGTGCCCGTCGCGCTGGCGCACCTGACCGGGCTCGAAGGGCTCGATCATGCCGTGTTGCTCGGCCATGCGCCGAATCCATTTGTCAGATTTGATGCTCATGGGGGCATTCTAAGAGCACTAGGGCCGGCTCACCACGCCTTGCACCAGGTAATTCATGGTGAGAATTTCCGGGTCGGTCAGCTTTTTGCCCGGCGCCACAACCTGTCGGCCTTCATGGTCTGAAATCGGGCCGGTGAAGGGGTGCAACTGCCCTGCAGCCAGCTCTTTTTGGCGCTGCAGCACCTCGTCCTGCACCGCTTTGGGCACCTTGCTGCCAAAGCCTTCCACCCGCACCATGCCCTCGCGCACGCCGCCCCAGACCTCGCCCGAGGCCCAGCGCCCTTCCAGCACCTCGCGGGCGCGACGGCTGTAATAAGCGCCCCATTGGTGGGTCACGGTCAGCAGTTGGGCGTCGGGGGCCACCTTGCGCATGTCCGAGTGGTAGCCAATGGCGAACTTGCCCCGCTCCTGGGCGGCGACCATCACGGCGTTGGAGCCGGTGTGAAAAGCCACCACGTCGGCATTCTGGTTGAACAGCGTGATAGCGGCTTCCCGTTCGCGCGGGGGGTCAAACCAGGCGTTGAGCCAAATGACGCGCACTTCGGCCTGCGGGTTCACCGAACGCAGGCCCAGCGTGAAGGCATTGATGCCTTGCAGCACTTCCGGAATTGGGAACCCCGCGACATACCCCGCCACCTTGGTTTGGGTCATGCGGCCGGCGGCAATGCCGGCCAGGTAGCGGCCCTCGTAGTAACGGGCATTGGCGGTCGCCACATTGGCGCTGCGCTTGTAGCCAGTGATGGACTCGAACCTCACCTCGGGAAACTCGGCCGCCACTTTCAGCGTGGGCTCCATGTAGCCAAAACTGGGCGTGAAAATCAGCCGGTGGCCTTGGCGCGCCAGGTCGCGGATGACACGCTCGGCATCGGGGCCTTCGGCCACGTTTTCAACATAGGTGGTCTGCACCTTGGGCGCCTTCCCTGCGCTGTTCAACGTGGCCTCGACCGCCTTGCGCCCTTCTTCGTGTTGGCGCACCCAACCGGTTTCGGTCAACGGGGCAACGTACACAAAACCCACCTTGAGAGGGGGTGTCTGTGCGCTGGTAGAAAGGGAGAGCAAAAAAGAAAAGGCCACGCCTGCGGCCTTGAGGTTTTTGTACATGGTGTTCCTCGACATGACCCGACATGGGCAAAGCGGCGATGATACCGGAGGGCGCAAGTCCCTCGGCGTGGTTTCAGTATTTCAGCGTGGCCAGCGCGCGCAGGTTTTCTGCGGTGGTGGAGGGGAATCCGAAGAACTCCAGGTATGCCGGGATCTGCTCGAACAGCATGTCGGTGCCCACTTGGGTCGCGCAGCCTTTGGCACGTGCCGCTGCCAGAAAAGGCGTGATCTCGGTCTTCATCACCACCTCCCCAATGAAGGTGTTGGACGACACGCGGTCCATATCGATGGGCAAAGGGTCGCCAGGATTCATGCCCATGGGCGTGGCGTTCACCACCAAGTCGTAGCCCTGCGGGTCGTTCGAACCGGTTTGCACGTCGATCTGCGGATGGTGCTCTTTGAGGCGTGCGCCCAAAGCCTGGGCCGAAGTTGCGTTGACATCGTACAAGGTGATGGCGGCAATCCCAGCACCGGCCAGCGACGCCGCAATGGCGCAACCTACACCGCCACTGCCCACCACCAACACGCGTGCGCCTTGCAGCTTCAGGCCCTTGCGCAACACGCCGCGCACAAAGCCTTCGCCGTCGAACATGTCCCCGACCAAGCGGCCATCGGGCAAGCGCTTGACCGCATTGCAGGCCCCTGCCACCTTCACCGCCGCACTCACCTCGTCGAGCAAGCCCACCGTGGTGACCTTGTGCGGCATGGTGATCAAGGCACCGCGAATGTTCGACAGGTTGAAAACAGATTTCAAAAAGACAGGATAGTCGTCGGCCTTACAGCCCATGGGGACCACGACGGCATCGATGTTGGCGCTGTCGAAATAAGGGTTGTAAATCATCGGCGCCTTGAAGCTGTGGGTGGGGTACCCAATGTGCGCGATGATTTCTGTGTGTCCGGTGATCAAGCAAAACTCCTGGGCCTCAGCGTCAATGGGCGTGGCGTGCGTCGGCTCACTTGGCCTTGGCTTTGGCCGCGTTGACCGCAGCACGCAGCGCCAGCAGGTAGCTGTCTGCGCCAAAACCACAAATTTGTCCGGTCACAATTTCTGCAAACACCGACACATGGCGGAAGGCTTCGCGCGCATGGATGTTGGACATGTGCAGCTCCACAATCGGGCAGGTCAAAATGGCCAAGGCATCGCGAATGCCGTAGCTGTAATGCGTCCAGGCGCCGGCATTGATCAGCACCGCGTCCACATTGTCAAAATAAGCCTTGTGAATGCGCTCGGACATCTCGCCTTCACTGTTGGTCTGGAAGCATTCCACCGTCACACCCAGCTCTTTGCCCAGCTGATGCAAGCTGTCATTGATCTGGTCCAGCGTGATCGTCCCGTACTGCTTCGGATCGCGCTTGCCAAACATGTTGTGGTTGATGCCATGCAGCATGACTATTTTCATAAACCTCTCCTGGG
>CAYTZZ010000073.1:0-4626 GCA_964442645.1 uncultured Bordetella sp.
AACATCAGCTGCGCCAACTTGATCAGCGCCTCGACGCGAGTTTTTCAACAAAATTGACCCATAACAGACATTGATCGCTGTGCTGAGCAGTCCTTCTTGTTTCGCGCAAGCATCAATAGCAGCACACATTGCAAAAGCGCGTCATTAACTAGGAATACAACGCGGATCAAGGCGATATTGACTATCGATTCAGTAAAAGTTGGTGATCTTCCCTGCGCAGTATCTTCTCTGACTCCATAAGTGATATGGCTCGGTACAAAGCTTCGTGAGTGACACCCAATTCACCCGCAAGCGTTTTAAGACCAGACGGAGCGGCATATTTCCCTTCTTTGCCTTCAGTTTCAATCAGTTGAATAAGCCGGTCGCGTATCGATTTCATGCTCAACCGCTCCAGATGCAAGCGAAGGCGTCGGACTTCACTATTAAGCATACTGATCCATCTATTCGCAAAATTTGGATCTTTATCCAAAGCCAAGGACAGATCATTAATCGGAATTTTGATAACTGCTGTGTCCGTAATTGCTACTGCGTCGCAGTGGTAACCAGAGACCTTCAAACTGGCTTCACTGATGAACCCGTGACGTGTTCTTTGTAGCACGACTGATTCACCATGCAAGCCAGTTCGCTCCAGAGTCACTTCGCCAGAAACCACGTAAAACATCCATGCTGGTGGGCGGCCAGCAAGAAAAACGCGTTCGTTTCGTTTGAACAATGCTCCTTCACAAGCACATTGGATTCCTTCAGGAAGTAGAGCTTTGAGTGCCGGGGGCAGAACCATCTGTTTCATATGATCTGAATCATATGGCGTTTTGATGGCCAATAGGATACTTCTCCCATGCCGAAACGAAATTTCTTCAGACGGCAAACTTCAGGAGGATGCAAATATGACTGCTGAAATGCAGATTGAAATTGAAAACCTCAAATGCGGAGGGTGTGCTCGATCGATTCTCAAAGGATTGGCTGAGTTGCCGGACGTCAAGAGCGCTGCGGTTGATTTGGAAAATCAACTGGTGAAGTTTGTAGGCACGCCAGATAGCCGTGCTGTGGTTGCAGACAAACTTCGTTCCATGGGTTACCCCGAGAAGGGAAGCCTGGTTGGGCTAAGTTCCGGTATCGCTGCAGCGAAGTCATTCGCGAGCTGTGCTGTTGGTCGTATGTCTTGATACTTTTTTGGAGAACGAAATGAAAAAACTGATTCCTACTGCTTTGATTCTGGCTTTGACCAGCTTTCAGGTCGTTACTATGGCGCAACCAGCGCACGTGCATGAGCACCCAGCAGCTCAAGAATCAACGTCAGCTGAAATGAAGGCGATGCGCGAGGAAATGCAGAAAAAAATGGCTTCGGCCAAAACGGATGCTGAGCGTCAGCAGATCATGACTGAGCAACGCAAGAACATGCAGGGCAAACACGGTCAGATGAATGGTCAAATGTCCGAGCAGATGCATGGCCAGATGCATGCGCAAGCAGGCGGACATGACCATGGAGCCAAGAAAGGCATGCCATCGGGCGACCCTGAGATGCAAAAGCGCATGCAATCAATGCGCGAGCAGATGGGTAAATAAAGCGTGCCTGTGCCTTGCTGCACAAATTGATGTAGCATCAGCATTGTGAAAATCCTGCGTGTTTTGGCTATCTGCTGGTTAATCCTTGCACTTCCAGTGCAAGGCTTTGCAGCGGCCAGCCAGGCGCTGTGCCATCAATCGCAAAGTCAAACTTCGCATGAGACGGCTCACGCATCACAGGCTCACAAGCATGATCCTGCTTTCAGCCATCAGCATCAGGACCACCGTGCTGACAGCAAAGCCAGCAAGCTGAACCATAAATGCAGCAATTGCACTCAATGCTGCGCTGGCCACGCGATGTCGTCTTCTGCCCCATTCCGCTTTGCGCTAGATCAGACTAAGTCAACCCTGGTTGATTTCCAGCCCACTTTCCACGCAAGCATCGCCTTGCTTGGACTAGAGCGACCTCCTCGTTCCCTCACCGCCTGACAGCACGCTGATCGTTCGTTCGATCACGGTGCTTCGTATCACCAGAACAATTCTGGTGGTGTTCGTTCATCGAGCAGCGAGGGATACATGCATATCAATCAAAGTCAAAGACCTTGGGTGCAAGGAGTCGGGGCAGCGTTTGCGTTGCTTGCCGCATTTCATACTCATGCCCAAGGCATTTCAAATGCAGCCGCTCAAGCGGCTTCAGCAGAACAACCGTTCAATTTCAGCTACCGGTCTGTACTGACAGGCTACCAACCCTATGCAGATTCAAAAATTGAATCCTGGGCCAAGGCCAATCAAACGGTTCAAGAGCTAGGGGGATGGAAGGCTTACGCGAAAGAGCCTGCTGCTTCAGTTGAACAGAAAAATCCCGCACCTCACAACCATTCGATGCCAATGGGGCATCCTCACGGGGGGCACAAATGATCCGGCAACTGAAACGATTTAAATGGGTCCTGACCGCAGTGTCTGTGGCCACACTCAGCGCATGTGCCAGTTACGACGTACAAAAGGGGCTGGATCGTGTCAATTCAGAAACGAAAGAATTGACGCAGGGTGAACTTCAACTAGCCAGAACTGAAAACGACAGACAAAAGCGTCAAGCCTTGGCCTCGAAAATTCTGGCCAAGCAGCTGGAGCAAACAGAGTCCGTTCAGCTCATGCTGGCCAACAGCCCAGCCTTTCAGTCCTTGATGGCACAGAATTGGTCTGATGCTGCCTCAGCCGCGCAGTCGGGCCGAATCTCAAACCCCGTATTCACCTATGAGAGCGTGGTAACAGGTTCAGAGACGGAGATCACCCGCTTTCTCAGCTTCGGGTTGCTGGATTTGCTGACCCTTCCGCAGAGGTCTGCAATGGCTGAATTCCGAATTGAGCAGGCACAGCTTAAGTTTGCTGCCGAGGTCATTGACCGCGTCACCCAAGTCAAACAAGCCTTGAATCGCTCCGGGTTTCGTGGAGGCCAGTTGGTTTAAGTTGAGACCTCGGTCTCGTTCTTCCCGGCAAGTTGCCGGTAGTAGTTTGCCTCAGCTTCAGCCGGTGGAATATACCCAATCGAGCTCAGCAGTCGGTGGTTGTTGAACCAGGCCACCCACTCCAGGGTCGCCAGTTCCAGTGCCTCCTTGGTTTTCCAAGGCGCACGGCGGTGGATCAATTCGGCCTTGTACAGCCCATTGATCGTCTCGGCCAGGGCGTTGTCGTAGCTGTCGCCACGGCTGCCCACCGAGGGTTCTATGCCCGCCTGTGCAAGGCGTTCGGTATAGAGAATGGACACATATTGAGAGCCCCTGTCGCTGTGGTGAATCAAGGCGTCTGCGCGTTCAGGCCTCCGGTCAAACAAGGCTTGCTCCAATGCATCCAGAACAAAGTCTGTGCGCATTGAGCTGCTGACGCGCCAGCCCACGATGCGCCGGGCAAACACATCGATCACGAAGGCCACGTATTGCCAACCCTGCCAGGTGCTGACGTAAGTGAAGTCTGACACCCACAGCTGGTTGGGCCGATCTGCCTTGAACTGGCGGTTGACCCTATCGAGTGGGCAAGGTGCTGCTTTGTCCGGGACCGTGGTGCGGATGACCTTACCCCGACGCACGCCTTGCAAGCCCAGACGCTTCATCAACCGCTCGACCGTGCAGCGGGCCACCTTGGTGCCCTCTCGATTCATCTGGTGCCAGACTTTGTCTGCACCGTAGACCTGCATGTTGGCCTGCCAGACAGCTTGGATCTCAATGGCCAGTTCATCGTCGCGTTTGGCACGGGCGCAACGCAGTTCAGGCTTGCGGTTGCGGGCCGCGTGGCACCTGTAACCCGATGGGGCAATTTGCAGCACTTTGCAAATCGGCTCGACCCCATAGGCCTGGCGGTTTTGATCAACAAAGTCCCTCAGGACTTGAGTCGGCGGTCGAGCTCCGCCTGGGCAAAAAAAGCGCTCGCCAGCTTAAGGATTTCGTTGGCTTTGCGCAGTTCTTTGTTCTCCCGCTCCAGTTCTTTGATGCGGGCACGCTCGTCAGAACTGATGCCATCACGTGTGCCTTCGTCAACCTCGTGCTGACGCACCCAGTCGTTGAGGGTTTGCGGCGCACACCCGATCTTGGGGGCAATGGACTCAATGGTGGCCCACAGGGAGGGGTACTCGCTACGGTGTTCGAGCACCATGCGGACAGCGCGTTCACGCACCTCAGGGGAAAAACGGTTTGATTTCTTGCTCATGGCTCCATCTTCTCAAAGTGTGGAGCCTCCTTGAAACCCGGGGCGATTCAGAATCACCCCAACCTTCGCCAGCTTGTAGGCCGCACCCAAGTTGATCAAAGCAGGACTACTCGGAATTCCGACGGCATCAAGCAACGCCTCCAACAACACAACGTGGTCTTTGCAGTCGCCATACTGATTTTTGAGGACCTCGTAGGCGTCATGCGGAACCAGTCGTCCATCCCCAAGGGACACGGAGACGTATCGAATGTTTGTCGCAACCCACTCGTACAGTTTTTTTACTTTGTCGCGCTCGCTAGTCAGACCAGTCGTCAATTTCAAGGCGAGGCTCCGAATATCCTCTGTCACCTTTGCCTTGGGTTTGGCGGGGTAATCCCCCCGTTTTGCACTGAAGCGAGAAGTAGAACGGTTATGCAGCCATGG
>CAYTZZ010000074.1:0-4562 GCA_964442645.1 uncultured Bordetella sp.
CCAGTGCTAGCTTTTCGTACCGTCACTTATTGCACTGAAAACGAGGAGACCCCGATTTACTTATTCCAACCCCATCGTTCCATCTCACGTCTATCACGTGCCATTTCGGCTTCAATAGAGTCTCTTGGCAACTGTCTGAGGCAATCCTCCATGGCTTGTGGATCGAGCTTTTCAGCCTTTGGTGGAGTTGCCACCGTTTGTGGTGATTTGCCATCCCACGCAAACGGGTTTCGAAAAACAGGCGGATCCGGCAAGCAGTCATCTTTGTAACTCGGTGGACCGTCAGAAGCAAACGGCGTGAACGAGATTGTTTTCTCAAAAATAAGCGGCTTTCCTGTTGGGGTCGGCGGCAGTGACGGCATGTTTTCAACCGCCTTGCGCGCCAGTTGCTCGGCCACTGCGGACGTCGTCCAAATGGTTTCCAACTTGGCCAGTGTCCCGTCGGGTGCAATTTCAATCCTGAAACGAACGTAACCTTGATCAGGCCCTTCGACAACAGTACCCATCATGCTGCGCACCTGTTGGCCCCAGTTGTACCGATAGCCTTTGCTGTTTTTGTTTGTGTAACTTCCCGCAAAAGCCCATTCTTCTGCTGTTGGCGCTGAAGGCGCTTCCATGGTGGCTGGCTCTTTGGCTGGCGGTGACCTGTCTGTCGACTCAGTGATTGGGGCAATGCCGAGTGCTGTTGGGTTTGGTGAATCGATCGCTGGCGAAAGTTCCTGGCTCCCCATGGGTAGGTCATCTTGCGGTGGTGGCAACACCTGCATGAAGACGATTCGACTTGGGGAAGATTCTTTGTCGGCACTACGGAAGCCGAACTGATAACCGCTGACCAACGCCAAGACTGCAGCATGCAATGCCAAGCTGAACAAAACTGCAACGACGTTCGGGCGATCAACTGCCAGCATGTGTTTCAAAAAACACTGTCTGGATCAAAAGACCATTCGTAAATTTCCATCCCCACGAGATCCCTAACTCGTAAAGTGCAATTTCGACGAATGCTCCACAACAGCGACCACATTACTCACGCTCGACCTCAAGGTAGGTGCGGCTGGCGTTTCCCGGGTGCAACTCAGCTGCGTTTGCCAGGTTCATGAAAGGCTTGACGTTGAATGACTTGACCGCTTCGCTAATGTCTACACCTTGCTCCACAGCGCGTTGCATGTGTGAACGCATGGCTTGCAAATAATCGTGGCTTTGTGCCTTGGCTGTTTTGCTGTCAGTGATGCGCCCATGCCCTGGAACAATGCGTTTTGGATTCCATTGAGCCAAAGCGTTGAGGGCCTCTACCCATGCCCGCGTGCTGCTCACAGGCAAAACTGACAGCAAACGGTCCACATAAACAATGTCACCCGAGAAAGCCACTTGGACGTGGGGCAGCCACACCATCAAGTCGCCAGGAGTGTGGCCACCCCCGCGATGGCGAAACTCGAAAACGGTACCGCCGAGCTCCAATCGCGCTTCAGGCCCCTGCAGCAGTCTGCTGGGAAAGCTCAGCTCCGTTCCATCTGCAGCAGGTCCCAGTAAGGTGCGAAGTGCAGCGAACTGATCGCCGCCGCGCGAGCGCATGTCCGGCACAGCTGCAGCGTGGGCAATCAACTCAGCCCCTTGTGCCTTGAAGTAGCCATTGCCCAGCCATCGATGATCCTGTCCGCCCGTGTTGATGACCCAGCGTACGGGCTGCTGTGTCACTCGGCGCACTGCTTCGTGGATGGCACGAGCGGTTTGAAACGTCGAACCACTGTCAATCAGTACGGCACCGCCTGATGTAAGGACCAGCCCAAGGTTAGCATTCAGGCCCTGGTTGGCCACCGTTCGACCGCCGATATCGCCCACGTAAGCGTAAACGCCGTCCGCCACGGGCTCAAAGCGAACCTCCACAGCCGATGCCCACATCGTCTGGACTGCAAAAAAACTCACCAACAGCCGAGTCAAAACCCGGCGCGACATCATGAACATCTTTAACTCTCCATCACAAAATATCGATGACCTGTATCCCTCAGCCCAGCAGGGGGAACAGCCAGGACACCGCCAAGCCAACCAGAGCACTACCTGTCAGCAGCGTCATGACGCCAACCTTGAAGCGAAAGAGCGCCACTGCAGCACCAGCGGCAATTAAAGCCGACATCAGATCGAACCTTCCCTCGAATCCTTGGGGCCAGAGGACATGGTGGGCAAAAAACATGGCCAGATTCAAGATCACGCCCACCACCGCCGCCGTGATCGCTGACAGGGGTGCGGTGAATCCCAGCTTACCGTGGGTGGCCTCGACCACCGGACCACCGGCCAAAATGAAGATGAATGAGGGCAGGAAGGTAAAAAAAGTCACCACGGTAGCGGCCAACGCCCCACCCAGAAACAGGGCGTCCGGGCCTGATACCTCTTTCAACCAGCCACCCAGAAAGCCGACAAAGGCAACCACCATGATCAGCGGGCCCGGCGTTGTTTCGCCCAGGGCCAGGCCATCGATCATTTGCGGACCGCTAAGCCACTGGTGGGTGTCGACTGCCCCTTGATAGACGTAGGGCAAGACGGCATAGGCTCCGCCGAAAGTCAGTAGTGCTGCTTTGGTGAAAAACCAGCCCATTTGCGTCAAAGTGCCCTCCAGGCCGTTGACCGCGATCAGTGTCACCATCGCCAGCAACCACAGCCCGAGACCTACAAGGAGAACTTTCAAAAGTCTGGCCCGAGAAAACTTTGCGTGCAAAGGTGTAGGCGTATGGTCGTCGATCAGTGCGGGGCCATAACTGGTTTTGTTTGAGCCATGTCCGCCGCCGAGAGTAAAAACATCGGGCCAGCGTCGCGAGCCCAACCAACCGACCAAAGCAGCTGCGAGAACGATGGCTGGAAACGGTGTGTCAAATGCAAAAATCGCGATGAACGAAGCTGCGGCTATGGCCCACATCCAACGATTTTTCAACGCCCTTGTTCCAATGCGATGGGCGGCGTGCAGTACCAGCGCAGTCACTGCGGGCTTGAGTCCATAGAAGATACCGGCTACCAGCGGAACGTCGCCAAAGCGCAGGTAAATCCAGCTCAGTGTGATCAGGATGAAAAGCGAGGGCAACACAAACAGTGCGCCAGCGACGATACCGCCCCATGTACGGTGCATGAGCCAGCCGATATAGGTGGCAAGTTGCTGCGCCTCCGGGCCTGGGAGAAGCATGCAGTAGTTCAGTGCGTGCAAAAAACGCTGCTCGCTGATCCAGCGCCTGCGCTCCACCAGCTCAGTGTGCATGATGGCAATCTGCCCGGCTGGGCCACCGAAGCTGACAAAGCCAAGCTTGAGCCAAAAACGAAAGGCCTCGCCAAAGCTCACCGGCGCGGGTGGCATATCGGGTTCGGTGGGAATTTTTGATGTGACGGGATCGAGGTTCATTCAGATATTCCTGGGGCGGCATAGAGCGCATCAAAGACCAGGGCAGCTGCTTGAGCCAGAGCATCATCGTTGGTGTGGACCTCCCGCAGTCCTGCCAAAACGAGTTCCAGTCCAGCTGCCTCTGCAACGGGAATTCCGCCAACGTCCAGAAAATGAACAGCACGGGCAATTCGCTGCAGCTGCTGATCCGAATCCAATCCGAAGCTCGCCGCCAATACCTCAAAGCTCACGCGCGAGCCAATATGTGTGAATCGGGCACCGTCAAAGTCAAATCCCAAAACGCCGCGCGGTGGAGGTGTCGCACCCGCAGGGTCGGCAAGCCAAATAAAAGATGCTTCTGGGTCAATGAAGCGACGAATTAGCCAAGCGCAAGCCAGGCGATCTACCCAAGGGCGAGAACGTGTCGCCCAGCGCTTTCCCTTGAATTTGAGAGAGTCAAGGCGCGCGATGCCATGACTTGGCTGCGCCTTCGGCTCACCCTTTGAAAATCGAGTGTCAAGAGTTTGGCGCAAATCATCAAGTTCAGCTTGTGCCTGTTGGGCGGCAGCGCCAGGGTAGTAATCAAGACGGCGCAACACTTGCAGTGATTCTGTGACCCCCCGCCAGCGACGCCTAGCTTCAGTTTCGTCAAGTCCCGGGAGTAAGGCGTTCAGCGCCTCCACTTCAACATGCCATTCGGCATAAGATTTGGTGCGGTCAAACAAGGCTAGCACTTCGGTGCGCATTGCTTCGTCATGAGTTGAAAGTTGCAGCACATGCGCCTGACCACCGTTCTCGCGTACCTCAGAAACTAGCGGATCGAACAATTCAGCGTGAGACTCAGGCAGCAAATAAACGCCATCACGCAATGAAGGGCACCCAAGAGTTTTGAGCGCACGCCAAATGCGCAGGCGAATTGCCTTCGGTTGCGTTGGCAGGGTGAGAAAAAGAGCGCTCCACATAAGTTTGAAGTATATGCCTCAAACTTCGAGGTATACACATCAAAAAAATGGAGGTTAAATTAATAAACTTTTATTGGATGAGCAAACGTCCGCTTTGGGTCGTAAGCCGTCCGATGTAGGAAAGTTCGAATCCCTGTTGAATCACAACCAAAATTGAGCCAGTTTCCGAGGTTTACACGCTGAAAACTGAGCCACGTTGAGGGCTACCCTGCTGATTTTTTGGGCAGGGTGGTCTGGAGTGA
>CAYTZZ010000075.1:0-4471 GCA_964442645.1 uncultured Bordetella sp.
GGCGAGCGAAGCGCGGCCATCTTCTCCGAATAGAGATGGCCGCGCTTCGCTCGCCATGACGGTGGGGGGGGATGGCCGCGCTGCGCTCGCCATGACGTTATTGGGCGCCATAGTGCTGGGCCAACCAGTTGCGGTAGTTGCCGCTGGTGACGTTGTCGACCCAGTCGGCGTGGTCCAGGTACCACTGCACGGTTTTGCGGATGCCGGTCTCGAAGGTTTCTTGCGGTTTCCAGCCGAGTTCGCGCTCGATCTTCCGGGCATCGATGGCGTAGCGGCGGTCGTGTCCGGGGCGGTCTTTCACATAGGTGATTTGTGAGGCGTAGGGCTCGCCATCGGCGCGGGGTTTGAGCTCATCCAGGATGGCGCACAGGGTGCGCACCACGTCCAGGTTGGCTTTCTCGTTCCAGCCGCCAATGTTGTAGGTTTCGCCCAGGGTGCCGGCCTCGAGTACGCGCAGGATGGCGCGGCAATGGTCTTCCACATACAGCCAATCGCGCACTTGTTGGCCGTCGCCGTAAATGGGCAAGGGCTTGCCCGCCAGGGCGTTGTGAATCACCAGGGGAATCAGCTTCTCGGGGAAATGGTAGGGGCCGTAGTTGTTGCTGCAATTGGTGGTGAGCACCGGCAGGCCGTAGGTGTGGTGCCAGGCACGCACCAGGTGGTCGCTGGCGGCTTTGCTGGCCGAATAGGGGCTGTTGGGTTCGTAGGCGTTGGTTTCAGCGAAGGGCGGGTCGGAGGGCGAGAGGGTGCCGTAGACCTCGTCGGTGCTGACGTGGAGGAAGCGGAAGCTGGATTGGGATGGCCGCGCTTCGCTCGCCATGACGGGGGGAGAGTCCATGACGGGGGTGGCGGGCAAGGCACTCCAGTAGGCTCTGACGGCTTCCAGGAGGTTGAAGGTGCCGACCACATTGGTTTGAATGAAGTCGCCAGGGCCGTGAATGGAGCGGTCCACGTGCGACTCTGCTGCGAAGTTCACCACCGCATCGGGCTGGTGTTCTTGCAGCAAACGCTCGACCAAGGCGCGGTCGCCAATGTCGCCTTGCACAAACACATGGCGCGGGTCGTTTTGCAGCGCTGCCAGATTGGCCAGGTTGCCGGCGTAGGTCAGCTTGTCCAGGTTGATCACCTTGGCCTCGCGACCGCCTGCCAACAAGGTGTGCACAAAATTGCTGCCAATGAAGCCGGCACAGCCGGTGACCAACAAGGTTTTCATGAACGCTTTACCTCATAACATCAGGCCTGACCTGAGCGACCGTACACATCTTCCAGGCGCACGATGTCGTCCTCGCCCAGGTAAGAGCCAGACTGCACCTCGATCATTTCGAGCTCCACCATGCCGGGGTTTTCCAGGCGGTGGACTTCGCCAATGGGAATGTAGGTGGACTGGTTTTCGCTTAGTAAAAACACCTCGCTGCCGCGGGTGATGCGGCCGGTGCCCTTGACCACAATCCAGTGCTCGGCGCGGTGGTGGTGCTTTTGCAAGCTGAGGGCCGCACCCGGCTTCACGCCAATGCGCTTGACCTGAAAACGCTCGCCCAGGTCAATGCTGTCGTACCAGCCCCAAGGCCTGGCCACACGGCGGTGCTGGGTGGCTTGGGGCAAGCCTTTTTGCTCGAGGGCGGCCACCACGTCTTTCACCTGCTCGGCCTTGTCGACCGCGGCCACCAGCAAGGCGTCGGGCGTGTCGATGATCAACAGGTCTTGCGTGCCCAAGGCCACCACCGGGCGCTGGTCGGCATGGATGTAGGTGTTGCGCGCTTGCAGCGTGAGGCCCGGGCCGTGCACGCGGTTGCCCGCTTCGTCGGCCGGCGTCAAGGTGGCCACGGCGTTCCAGCTGCCCACGTCGCTCCAGGCGCCGTGAAAGGGCACCACCACCACGCGGTCGTGAGGCTCCATCACAGCGTAGTCAATGCTTTGCGAGCGGCAAGCGGCAAAGGCCTGGGCATCGGGTCGAACAAAACGGCCGTCCACTTTGGGGGTGGCCAAGGCGGCCTGACAGCTTTGCAAAATGTCGGCAGCATGCTGGGCCAGGGCTTTCAAAAGGGTGTCGGCGCGGCACAAAAAGATGCCGGCGTTCCACAGCACGTCGCCCTGCAGCAACAAGGCGGCGGCTTTGTCGGCGTCGGGCTTTTCAATGAAGCGCGCCACCTGGCGTGCGGTGCCGACGTCAGGTGCGCCTTGGGCAATGTAGCCATAGGCCGTGCTGGGAAACGAGGGCGTCACACCAAAGGTCACCATGGCGCCCGCTTCAGCCGCGGGCTCACCCGCGCGCACCATGGCGGCAAAGGCCTGGGCATCGGGAATGTGGTGGTCGGCGGGGCAAAACAACAAGAGCTCGGCAGGCTCGGCCCGCAAGGCGGCCAAGGCCATGGCAGCGGCGGTGTTGCGCGCCACCGGCTCCAACACAATGGCCCCTGCCACGCCAGCGCGATCCATCGCCTCTTGCACAAAAAACCGGTGGTCTTCCGAAGCCACGCACACCGCTTGAGGTTGCGCGGGGTTCAAGGCGGCGGCCCGTTCCAGCGTCAGTTGCAGCAGGCTTTTGTCGCCTACCAAGGGCACAAACTGCTTGGGCAAGGCTTTGCGGCTCAGCGGCCACAGGCGGGTCCCCGATCCGCCGCACAGGACCACCGGCGTGGTCATTCGGCGGCTTCCACGCCCAAGACGGTAGCGCGAATCATTTCACGCAACAGCTTTTTCTCGGGGAAACTCAGGGTTCGCTCCAGCACCTTGCGCACGCGCAGCAACAGGTGGCGGTCCACTTCTTGCGGGATGCCACGGCTGTTTTGCAACTCTTCGCGCAGGTCTTCGCGCAGGTCTTCTGGCTCTTCGTTCCACCAGGCGGTGACCACCTCTTGCAAGATGGGGCGAATGGCTTCAATGTCTTCAGCCGGTTGTTGGGGCGAGGGCAACAAGCCCACCGGGCCTGCGTGGCCCATGCGGGCTTGTGTCAGGTCGCGCATGGCCTGGCTGTGCAACACAATGCGCCGATCGGCCTGGGCCAACAGGCGCGTCCAGCCCGGGTCTTCCTTGCTCAATTGCGCCAGGTCGCGGGCCGACTCGTCGGCCAGAATGTGCACCGACAGGCCATGCAGTTGCGCCTCGTCCATCAGGGTCAGCAAGCGCTCGTCGTCGCTGGCCAGCAGCACATGGTCGCAGGCCTGGCGCTCGGCCAGGCGCTTCAAATCGGCGCTGATGGCGCGCAGCAGCGAAGCGCCACCATCCACCTTGTGCGGCGCCACCACGCGCGCCACTTGGTCTTGGGGGTACTGGCCGTCTTGGGCGTCGGTGTACCAGTAAACACGCTGCAACTCGGCCTGCACGCCCCACTGCGCCAGCAAAGCCGACAGCACAGGTGCCAGGGCGTGGCGGTTCAGAGGCTCGCCGGTGGCTTCGGGGTTTTGGCCCAAGAGCCAGGCCATGTAACGGCCATCGACCAAGGCGATGCAACGGCCATCGCGCAAAGCGGCATCCATGCGGGCGGAGGAATTCATGTGGGCATCTCGTTTCATATAAGGGACTCAATTCATACAAAGATAAAGCTATTGCCGGAGGTATAAGCCGGACATGTGCATTTTACCCCCTGGATTGCACCCTCCCCCGCCCCGACATCGCGAGCGAAGCGCGGCGATCCCTCTGCGCAGAGAGGTTGCCGCGGCCCCTTTGGGGCCTCGCAAAGACGTTAAAGGACGGCTTTGAGGGCAAAGCTTTTGCTCGCCGCAAAATCCACAGGCGCCACAAACCCAAACTGGTTGAGCGGCACGCTCAAGCCCGCCTGGGCCAGGCATTCCGCCACAAACTCCGAGCAAATGAACTCTTTTTGACGTGCCAAGCCCTTGGCTTGAATGTCTTCACCGCTCAGTTGGGCGGCCATGATGCGCGCGCTCAGACGCAGCAACTCTTGCTTGTTGTAGGCATAGCCCAGTTGGTCGATGGCGTAGCGCACGATGGGGCCTTCGTGCGACAGGGGCAAGCCGTAGGGGTGGCGGGCGTGACCCAGCACGGCCATGCGGCCGGGGTAAGGCTGGCCATCGTTGGCGTAGTTCAGGAGGTACTTTTCAAAAGGGACCATGCGCACGCCGACCGACTCGACGCTTTCAAACAGCACCACGCGGTCGACGCCGGGCCAGTACCACACCAGGGCCACATGGCTCCAGATGCTGCCAGTGGCCTGTTGAATGAGTTTGGAAAACACGCCGGAGCCTGCGCACAGTAACAGGTCGCCGCTGCGCAGGCGCGGCAAGACTTTTTGCAGGTCCTCGGGAGGCCGTTCGGGGAAGGTGGTGAGGGAAATGGGCATGGCCTCGATGGTGAGGCTCGGCAAGGTCAGTGTCTAGGTAACTATTCACCCCCGCTTAAGACCAAAGGGTTCTGGGCATGCCCGGCGCGCGCCTGGCGTTCAAGGCATTCAGGGTCTGTAATGACCCACTAAAAACCTGCACAGGTCATACTATTGGAGAAATCAACCATG
>CAYTZZ010000076.1:0-1399 GCA_964442645.1 uncultured Bordetella sp.
CCCTCAGAGCGCCAGCGCTCCAGTGTGGCCTCGCTTAGGTCCCAACGGTCAGCCAATTGCCGTTGATTGAGGTGTTTGACACTCACGTTTTTCTCCTTTCAAGTAATTGCGAAAACGTGAGGAAAGTTTCGGAAACGACCGGTGGGCAAAGGGGTGGGCAAAGAGGCAGAAAGGGGTGGGCAAATGCGGCAAATGCACCCGCCAGAAACAAAAAGGCCCGGAGGGTTAGTCCGGGCCGTTCTTGAAGTTCGCTTTTTGGGCAAATCAGCCTTTGGGCGGCGATGGGTCGTTGCCATAGCTGTTGCGATCGCGAATGCGACCGTCTTTGCCATGGATCAGAACCTCGCTTTTTTGGTTGATTGCGATCGAGCGGGCGGCACGCTCCGCCTCGGCCTGCGTGTTGTGCAGCGAGGTGTCACGGGTATTGCCTTCGCCACGGACGGCCCATTGGTCGTCGCGGCGAACTACGTGTTGGTTTTTTCCAGTCATTTGTGGTCTTTCAAAAGTAAGCGGTTGAAGTTGAGGGGGGTGAGTGCTGATCGGTTCACCCCCCTTCGGATAGCATGTAGTCGGGATGCAGCCAGTAGTTGCCCTTCTGGTCCGACTGCACAAAGGTCTCGAACACCTCAGGGTGCCGCTTCTTGATATCAGCGAACCTGAAGGTATCGGGAATCTCCAGTGCAGCAGCGATCTGGCGCTTGTGAACCTCATCGCCGTCCGCGTCAAGCAACACCTTCAGGAATTTGAATACCTGCGGTGAGAGCGAGACTTCGGCGCCGCCGATCAATGCCACCCGCTTGGTTTCCAAAAGCCGCAGCGATGTTTCGTCTGAGACGGTGAGCGGGGCAAGGCCATCGACATAGGCTGCAAGGTTTTCAATGACCAAACTGCCCTTGCGAAGTTGCGCAACGGCCCTCAGGGGCACCAACAACCTACGCCCCAGCCGACCTGACTGCAGAACAGTAATGTCACTTGTGGTGAGGGTCAGATCCATGCCGGGTGCAGAAGCCTTCCCAAGGGCCCCGTCCACGTCGGCTTGGTTTGCTGCCAGTTGGCATCCGAAAAACAGGCTGTGACGATGCCGCTTGAATTCACGTTCCCCCAGATGCCACAGCACGCCGTTGACAATCTCCGTGACCGGATACCGCGACCTCAATCCCAATGACGCGTTGAGCCAGTCGGCAACCTTGGCGGGGCTCGCCTGCCAAAGACGCGCTCGCTCTTTTGCCAGCGGCACCCAGCCGCACTCGCCACAGTAGGCCCGAAGCCCAATTTGAGATCCATGTGCGACTTGTTCGGGCCGTATTGCACCGCTCATGCAGTCTGGACACAACACGGCATCGGTCAATTCAGGGCCAAGACTCAGCGCCTGAACATCCCTCAGATGCTTGAACACCTC
>CAYTZZ010000076.1:1499-4250 GCA_964442645.1 uncultured Bordetella sp.
GTTGCTGATGCCCGTCGGCTTCAAACCGATGTGCAGCGCCCGACCTTTCTTGGAGTCCCCTTCTGGCATGAAATACAGACTCACGGTTGCGCTGATGAAATTGAAGCCCGTACCCATGAGCGTCGCGGTGTGTTGCACACGTACACACTCCAATGCATCAGGCGCGTCCTTGTCAGCTGGCGGCTTGACTACGTAATCACACAGAGGCCGTTGAACCGAGCGGAGGCGGCACTCGGAGAGCCGGACCTTCACCACCCCATGGTCATGCAGATCCAGTCCGCTGTGCTCGTCCGGCATGACACCTTCACGCAACCGGTTGAGCAAGAAAAGCGGCTGATTCACGGTCATCGGCTCCAGAGGCTTCTTGAACACATGCGTGCCCAATGGACCGATGAGCTTCTGCCGCGCTTTCTCACCACCAACCACCAACAAGTCAATCACGCCACTTTCGGGGTAGATGATTGCGGTCATACGCAGGGGCGGACGCACGTCACGCCACAGCGTCTTGTCATCTGCCCCAAACTCAAGGCTGCGTTGAAGGTTGTCCTCTACACGGATATCCAACTGCACCCCACCGTCGAGATGGCGTGTCAGCACGTCAATCTCGCATGCACGGGGACGGCCTTTTTTCGGCGCGAAGGCTTCAGCAAGGGCCTTGCGCAGGGGGTCGATGTCGACAGCCTCATGGTGCAACTCTTGCCCAGGTGGAAGTTGGATACGACGCCATGTGCGCTTTCCAATTTCAGCATCGGCCTGAATGATGGACTCGGCCTCGGCAAGTTTGGTGGGCCAGTTGATCAGCGCCCACAGCGCCCGCTCGGCATCACTGATGTGGTGCTCAAAATCGTCCAACATCGCATGCCCCAGTGGAACCGTGTTGCGCAGAGCCTGGACCCCGCGCACAGTGGCCATGCATTTCACGCGAC
Source organism: uncultured Bordetella sp. (assembly GCA_964442645.1). Lineage (GTDB taxonomy): Bacteria > Pseudomonadota > Gammaproteobacteria > Burkholderiales > Burkholderiaceae_C > Limnohabitans. The sequence continues at coordinate 2,426 of CAYTZZ010000076.1, forward strand.
GCAGTTCTGCGTAGACCGATGTCAGCTTGCCCTCGTCCAAGGCTTCGAAGCCTTTCTGCATGCTGGCCTGGACTTCCTTTTCGGGCTGAGACCACGTTGCCCCTTCGGGCAATTCGATTTTTCGGGCCTGGAAGTAGAACTCCCAATACTGGTTGCGCACCTGGCGCACGAGATCGCGATAGTTGAAGGCTGACATTTGTTTTTTTCCTTGTTGCTGTGGCCTACGTGCGCATCCTCATATCGCGCAACCCTGGCCCTGCCGCCAAAGGATCAGAGGGGTGCCTAAACACGCCACCGACCGGAATCGTTCGTTAAAACGAACTTGAGCGAATTATTGCTGGAACCTGATGGTCATGTCAAGCAGGTACAGATTCGTTCGGTATGGTGGTATCCTGTGGGTATCCATGTGGACAGTTAAGGAGTGACAAGTGGCATCACCTCTCGGTGAAAAAATCAAGAACCTTCGTAATGAAAAAGGACTAAGTCTTGAGCAACTGGCCCAGATAACCGATTCCAGCAAAAGCTACCTGTGGGAGCTGGAAAACAGGGATCAGGCCAATCCCTCCCTTGAAAAAATCAACAAACTAGCCGTTGCGCTAGCTGTGACCCCCGAATTTTTGGTGAGCTCTCTAGAGCCAACCCCCGACAACAAAGTCGCTGACGAAGCTTTCTTCCGCAAATACCAATTGCTGCCAGACCTGGAAAAGAAGAAGCTTCGAAAAATCCTGGACGCCTGGGAAGACGAATGACCAAGCACAAGCGCCCCATGGCTGTTGCCAACCAGATATCAGACATGCTCAACCAGGTTTTGGGCATTGATAGATTCCCGGTGGACGTACAGCAGTTGGCGCTTGAATACACGAGACAGTGCTTTCCCGACTCCCCCATCACCAAGATCCAGGGCGAACGCATTGACGGCTTTGAGGGGATGCTCAAAGCCAACAAGTCAAAGACCAGGTGGCTCATCGTCTACAACGATGGCAACGGATCAGAGGGGAGGCAACGCTTCACGGTGGCCCATGAGTTTGGGCATTACATGGTTCATCGGGAACTCCAGGATGAATTCGCCTGCCATGACGATGAAATCTCAACAGGCGAACGCAGCAAGCGCGACATCGAAGCCGAGGCAGATCAGTTCGCCTCGACATTGCTGATGCCCTACGATGACTTCCGTCGGCAGGTCAACGGCCAGCCCATCAGCTTTGATCTGATAGGGCATTGCGCAGATCGTTACGGCGTCTCGCTCACTGCAGCGGCTCTGAGATGGATCGACATCGCGCCAGAGCGCGCAATCCTGATAGCAAGCCGTGACGACCACATGCTTTGGGCCAAGTCGAACGAGGATGCGTTCAAGTCAAGGGCATATTTCGCCACCCGAAAGAACGTCATTGAGCTTCCGAGAACGGCGTTGGCCCACAGCGCCAACGCAGAAACGACCGTTAGTCAGCAGGACGTTCGCGCCAACACTTGGCTCACCAATGAACCAGGCTATGTCCGCGCTCAAGAACTGGTCAAGAGCGCTGGTCAATACGACTACAAGCTCACCTTGCTTCTGCTGCCGCAGGCTGAATGGCGGCGCCCAACACACGAAGATGAAGAGCCAGACGAGGATACGTTTGATCGCTTCACGCGCAACGGTCAACCGCTGAACCGCTAAGCCCATCACCTGCTGGAATTCAAAGCCACCCAGTTTTCGCAGGGGTTGGCAAATTCCAGCATCTTTCCGCGCCAGTCCTAAACCTCCCTCTGGCATTGCCATGGACCCCTGGGGACAATTTTTTCCTTCGATCGTTGAACATCAAGGACTGGCAACCAATGCAAGAAA
>CAYTZZ010000077.1:0-4175 GCA_964442645.1 uncultured Bordetella sp.
CGGGAAACCAGCCGCGAGCACTATGTTTTCGATATGGCGCAAACCGCACAACAGGCCGGTACCGTAATCAGCGCCGTGTTGTTCGGTGCGATCGCCGCCAGCGGCGCACTGCCTTTCAGCCGCGAGGCCTTCGAAGACACCATCCGACGCAGTGGTCGCGGCGTCGAACCCAGTCTTCGCGGCTTTGCGCGCGCGTTCGAGATCGTCGATGCCGCCCGGCGGCAGGGCGCCATGGTGCAGCAACTGCTGCAGCTGGACGAGGCGGCGGTTCAGATCGAGCGCCTGCCCGCCGAGGTCGCGGCGGCTTTCCCGGTTGCCGTGCACGACATGCTGGCGCCCGGTTATGCGCGGATGGTTGACTACCAGAACAAGGCTTACGCCGACCTCTACATCACACGGCTGTCGCGGGTGCTGAGCGCCGAGCGGCAGGCCGATCCGGCCGGCGCCCACGGTTATGCCACCACACGCGAGACTGCTCGCTTTCTGGCGCTCTGGATGGCCTTCGATGACGTCGTACGCGTGGCCGATCTGAAAAGTCGCCAGACCCGTAGCCGTCGTGTCCTGGACGAAGTGCGGGCGGGTCCCGACGACCTCGTCCGCGTTTTTGATCATTTCAAGCCGGGTGTTCCGGAATTTGCCGGATTGCTGCCCCAGCCTATTGCGCGGCGACTGTTGAGCTGGGATCAGCGGCGCCAGCGGCGCGGCCGTCCGGCCTGGGCCATGCCACTGAAGGTGGGGTCGCATACGGTCACCGGAATGGCGATGCTGCGCCTGATGGCCGGCATGAAGCGCGTCCGGCATTTCGGCAGCCGCTACGCTCGCGAGCAGGAGATGATTGAAAAGTGGGTGGGCGCCGTCGAGCGTGCCGCTGCAGTCCACTGGCGGCTGGGCAACGAGCTGGCCCAGTGCGGCCGGCTGATCAAGGGTTACGGCGAAACCAATGAACGCGGCAAGGAAAACTTGCTGCACATTCTCGACCATCTGGCTGTGGCGGCGACATTCGACAACGACGACCAGCGCGCGCAAGCGATTGCCGATGCGCGTACGGCGGCACTGTCCGACGCCGCCGGCAAGGCGCTCGATGCGACGTTGACCCGGCACGGTGCGCCGGCACGGCCCATGAAGGAAACCCCGGTTCGCTGGGTCAGGCGATCGCCCCAGCCAGCCAAGCCGGTGGCCCCCGCAGCGCAGGAATCATAGGCCGAACAGTTTGTGGAACAGCCGGCAGACAATCCTTCTGCCGGTTGAAGTTTGTCAAAAACGAAAAGCAAGGAGACCTCATGAAAGTTCGTACCACATCCCCCTCACGCCGGTCGTTCTTCCGTCTGGCAGCGTCCGCAGCGGTCGTTCTGACTGCCATCGGGGGCGCCCAGACCGCGATGGCTCAGGCACAGTCCTGGCCTGCCAAACCCGTGCGCGTGGTGGTGAATTTCCCACCCGGCGGGGCGGCGGACGTCATGGCCCGACTGATCTCGCAGCCGGTGTCCGAGGCGCTCGGGCAGCCGGTGGTCATCGAGAACCGGGCTGGTGCGAACGGCAATATCGGCGGTGAGGCCGTGGCCAAGGCAGACCCGGACGGCTATACGTTCCTGTTCAGTTCCGGCGGGGTAGCGTCAGTGAACCCGCACCTGTACAAGACGATGTCGTTCGATCCGGCAAAGGATTTGCAGCCCGTGGCAGCGGCGGCGCGCGTTCTGGTGTTCCTGGTTACCCGCCCGGACGTGCCAGTGAAGAGCGCGAAGGAGTTCATCGACTACGCCAAGAAAAACCCGGGCAAGCTCAGCTACGGCTCGCCTGGCAACGGCAGCTCGCCGCACCTGGCGGCGGAAATGTTCAACGGCGCTGCCGACATCAAGACGCTGCATGTGCCCTACCGCGGCGCCGCTCCGGCAATGGTCGACCTGCTCGCCGGTCAGGTGGATTACATGTTCGACCCCGGCATCGGCCTGGGCCATGTGCGCGACGGCAAGCTGCGCTTGCTGGCGGTCGGCAGCCCCGAACGCTCTGCGCTTTTTCCTGACACCCCCACCGTGGCCGAAGTCGGTCTGAAGGGGTTTGACGCGGATTCCTGGTTCGGCTTCTATGCTCCCGCCGGCGTCGACAAGGCCATCGTCGACCGCATGAACCAGGAGGTCAACAAAGCCCTGGCACTGCCCACAGTACGTAACCGCATTGCGGAACTGGGCGGCGTTGCTTCGCCGATGTCGCCGGCAGAGTTTGCCGACAAGGCCAAGGCCGACTTCGAACGCTTCGGCAGCGTCATCCGCGAACGCGGCATCAGCGTGCAGTAAGCTGGCAGCCCCGCGCCCGGGACGGGCCGGGGCTTGCACCACACCGAGAGGCAAGGAGACGTCATGAAAAAGCACTTCGCAGCGTCAGGTCGTCGGTCGTTCTTTCATCTGGCCGCAGCCGCGGCCGTCACGCTGTCTTCCGTCGCCGCGGTCCAGGCGGCGCAGCCGGGCGCGTCCTGGCCCACCAAGCCGGTTCGCGTAGTGGTGAACTTCCCGCCCGGGGGCGCGGCCGACGTCATGGCGCGTTTGATTTCGCAACCGGTGTCGGAAGCACTGGGACAGCCGCTGGTGATCGAGAACCGCGGCGGCGCCAACGGCAACATCGGCGGCGAGGCCGTTGCCAAGGCCGACCCGGACGGCTATACGTTTCTTTTCAGCTCGGGCGGCATGGTTTCGGTGAATCCGCATCTGTACAAGGCCATGTCTTTCGACCCCGCCAAGGATTTGCAGCCGGTCGCCGCTGCCTCCCGTGCACGGGTGTATCTGGTTACCCGTCCGGATGTACCGGTCAAAGACGCGCAGGAATTCATCGAGCACGCGCGGAAGAATCCAGGCAAGCTCACCTACGCATCTCCGGGCAACGGCAGCACGCCGCATCTGGCCGGCGAAATGTTGAACGCCGCAGCAGGCCTGCAAACCTTGCACGTTCCGTACCGCGGCGCTGCCCCCGGCATGGTCGATCTGCTTGCCGGCCAGGTCGATTACATGTTCGATCCCGGCATCGGCCTGGGTCACGTGCGTGACGGCAAGCTGCGTCTGCTGGCGGTGGCCAGCCCGGAACGCTCGTCATTGTTCCCGGACACCCCTACGCTCGACGAGGTCGGCCTGAAGGGGTTCGACGCGGATTCCTGGTTCGGCTTTTATGCTCCCGCCGGCGTCGACAAGGCTATCGTCGACCGCATGAATGCCGAGGTCAACCGCGCCCTGGGCTTGCCGCAGGTCAAGAATCGGCTGATCGAACTCGGTGGCGTACCGGAACCCATGTCGCCGGACGAATTCGCCGCCAAGACGCGCGCCGATTTCGAGCGTTTCGGCGCCATCATCCGCGAACGCGGCATCAGCGTGCAGTAGCGCCGCGCCGCAGGCGCGGCATTCTCTTCCGTCTGGTTCAGGCTTGCACATAACGAAAGGCAAGGAGACACCATGAGAACGCATTCACCATCCCCACGGCGCCGGTCGATCTTCCGGCTGGCGGTGTTGGCAGGCGCTGCCCTGACGCTGGTCGGCGGCGCCCAGGCTGCAGTCGCCCAGGCCAAGTCCTGGCCGACGAAGCCGATTCGCGTCATCGTGAATTACCCGCCGGGCGGCGCTGCCGATGTGATGGCCCGCTTGATCTCGCAGCCGGTGGGTGAAGCACTTGGGCAGCCGCTGGTCGTCGAGAACCGTGCCGGCGCGAACGGCAACATCGGGGGCGAGGCGGTTGCCAAGGCCGATCCGGACGGCTACACGTTCCTTTTCAGCTCGGGCGGGATGGTGTCGGTCAACCCGCACATCTACCGGAACATGCCGTTTGATCCGGCCAAGGATCTCGAGCCTGTGGCCGCGGCGGCGCGCGTCCTGGTCTTCCTGGTCACCCGCCCCGATGTACCCGTGAAGAGCGCGCAGGAATTCATCGACTACGCCAGGAAGAATCCGGGCAAGCTCAGCTACGGCTCTCCGGGCAACGGCAGTTCGCCGCACCTGGCGGCCGAAATGTTCAACAGTGCCGCCGGCATCGAAACCCTGCACGTCCCGTATCGCGGCGCTGCACCGGCGCTGGTCGACTTGCTGGCGGGCCAGCTGGATTACATGTTCGACCCCGGCATCGGGCTTGGTCATGTGCGCGAGGGCGGGGTCTCCTCGTTTTCAGTGCAATAAGTGACGGTACGAAAAGCTAGCACTGGC
>CAYTZZ010000078.1:0-3843 GCA_964442645.1 uncultured Bordetella sp.
TGTGGATCTTGCGAACTTCACCCGAACGCATGCGAACCTGGGCGTAGGTGCCTTCGCGCGCCAGCAGCGTGGCGGAGGTACCTGCAGAGCGCGCAATTTGTGCGCCCTTGCCGGGTTGCAATTCGATGCAGTGAATGGTGGAACCCACGGGAATGTTGCGGATCGGCAGGGTGTTGCCAGCGCGGATGGGGGCCTCAGAGCCGCTCATCAGCGTTGCGCCCACTTCCAGGCCACGCGGCGCAATGATGTAGCGACGCTCACCGTCGGCATAGCACACCAAAGCGATGTGCGCCGTGCGGTTCGGGTCGTACTCGACGCGCTCAACCTTGGCAGGAATGCCGTCCTTGTTGCGACGGAAGTCCACCACGCGGTAGTGGTGCTTGTGCCCGCCGCCCTTGTGACGGGTGGTGATGTGACCGTTGTTGTTGCGACCGGCCTTCTGGAATTGCGGCTCCAGCAGGGGTGCATAAGCGTCACCCTTGTACAGGTGATCGCGGCTGACCTTCACCACGCCACGCTGGCCGGGAGAGGTCGGTTTCATTTTGATGACAGCCATGATTACGCAGCCTCCCCAGACAGGTTCAGCTCTTGACCAGGCTTGAGCGTCACATAGGCCTTGCGCACGTTGTCGCGGCGACCGATGGAGCGGCCAAAACGCTTGGTCTTGCCTTTGGTATTCACCACCGACACGCCTTTGACTTCCACTTTGAACATGAGTTCAACAGCGGCTTTGATCTCGGGCTTGGTGGCATCTTGCAGAACTTTGAAAGTCACGGCATTGCTTTTCTCCGCAACCATGGTGGCCTTTTCGGACACGATGGGGGCGACCAGCACTTGCATCAGACGACCTTCGTCAAACTTGAGCTTGCTCATGCGAACATCTCCTTGAGCTTCTCGATGGCAGCCTTGGTCACGAGCACTTTCTTGTAGTGCACCAGCGACAAGGGGTCCGCGTAACGGGGCTCGAGCACCAGCACATTGGGCAGGTTGCGCGAGGCCAGGTACAGGTTGTCATCGACTTCGTCAGCGATCACCAGCACGGATTCAAGGTTCATGGCCTTGAATTTGGCGGCCAGCAGCTTGGTCTTGGGGGCTTCCACTTTCAGGGAATCCACCACCGCCAGACGGCCTTCGCGGGCCAGCTGCGAGAAGATCGAAGCCATACCGGCGCGGTACATCTTCTTGTTGATCTTCTGGGTGAAGTTTTCTTCGGGGCTGTTCGGGAAGGTGCGACCGCCTCCACGCCAGATCGGCGAGGACGTCATACCGGCGCGGGCGCGGCCCGTCCCTTTTTGCTTGAACGGCTTCTTGGTGGAGTGCTTGACCTGTTCGCGGTCTTTCTGGGCACGGGTGCCTTGACGCGCGTTGGCTTGGTAAGCCACCACGATCTGGTGAACCAGATCTTCGTTGTATTCACGACCGAACACGGTTTCGGGGGCGTCGTACTTGGACGCGGCCTGGCCTTGGTCGTTCAGGAGTTCGAGCTGCATCAGTTCGCTCCTTTGGCTTTGACGGCCGGACGCACGGCCACGAAACCACCTGCAGAGCCGGGCACAGCGCCCTTGATCAACAGCAGTTGGCGCGCTTCGTCGATGCGGATCACGTCGAGGTTTTGGGTGGTCACAGTCACATCGCCGAGGTGACCCGACATGCGCTTGCCCGGAAACACGCGGCCCGGGTCTTGTGCCATCGAGATCGAGCCGGGCACATTGTGCGAGCGGCTGTTACCGTGAGAGGCACGCTGTGAGCTGAAGTTGTGGCGCTTGATGGTACCGGCGAAGCCTTTACCAATGGAGGTGCCTTGCACATCCACTTTTTGGCCCACGGCGAACACATCCGACACAGGCACGGTGGCGCCAGCGGCGTACTTGGCAGCAGTGTCAGCGGTGACGCGGAATTCTTGAACGATTTCACCGGCTTGAACGCCCGCTTTCGCGAGGTGGCCAGCTTGCGGCTTGGTCACGCGCGATGCACGGCGCGAACCAAACGTGACCTGCAAGGCCACATAGCCGTCGTTGTCCTGGGTTTTGACTTGTGACACGCGGTTGTTGGACACATCCACCACCGTGACAGGCACTGCGTCCCCGTCATCGGTGAACAGACGCATCATGCCCACCTTGCGCCCCAGCAAACCCAAACGGGTGCTTTGACTCATTGTTTTCTCCAAAACTTCCACCGGGGCCACTTCAATTGGCAACCCCGTTTGGTGTGTGAAAGAAGGTTGATAAAACTCTTCTGCCAAAAAGCAGAGAGCCCTCTATTCTAACGCTCTTTTTTTAAATCCACAAGACCCAGGCCTGTGAGGGGCGTTCACCCCCCACAGGTCGCGGTTTATTGCAGCTTGATTTCAACGTCCACGCCTGCCGGCAGGTCCAACTTCATCAGGGCATCAACCGTTTTATCGGTCGGGTCCACGATGTCCATCAGGCGTTGGTGGGTGCGGATTTCCATCTGGTCGCGGCTGGACTTGTTGACGTGCGGTGAACGCAGGATGTCAAAGCGCTTCATGCGCGTCGGCAGGGGCACGGGGCCCTTGACGATGGCGCCGGTGCGCTTGGCGGTGTCAACGATCTCGGCAGCAGACTGGTCAATCAGTTTGTAGTCGAAGGCCTTGAGGCGAATGCGAATTTTTTGCTTGGAAGACATGGTTTACTCCATGATCTTGGCAACGACGCCAGCGCCGACGGTCTTGCCGCCTTCGCGGATGGCGAAGCGCAAGCCTTCTTCCATCGCAATCGGGTGGATCAGCTTGACCGTGATCGACACGTTGTCGCCAGGCATCACCATCTCTTTGCCTTCAGGCAACTCGATCGCACCGGTCACGTCCGTCGTGCGGAAGTAGAACTGCGGGCGATAGTTGTTGAAGAACGGCGTGTGACGGCCGCCCTCATCCTTGCTCAACACATACACCTCAGCCGTGAAGTGCGTGTGCGGCTTGATCGAACCAGGCTTGCACAGCACTTGGCCACGCTCCACCTCTTCGCGCTTGGTGCCGCGCAGCAAAATGCCCACGTTGTCGCCCGCTTGACCTTGGTCCAGCAGCTTGCGGAACATCTCCACGCCCGTGCAGGTCGTCTTGGCCGTGGCCTTGATGCCCACAATCTCGATTTCCTCGCCAACTTTGACGATGCCGCGCTCCACGCGACCCGTCACCACCGTGCCACGACCCGAGATCGAGAACACGTCTTCCACCGGCATCAGGAACGCGCCGTCCACCGCACGCTCAGGCGTGGGGATGTAGCTGTCCAGTGCTTCGGCCAGCTTCAGAATCGCGCCTTCGCCCAAGTCGCCCTTGTCGCCTTCCAGCGCCAGCTTGGCAGAACCCTTCACGATCGGGGTGTCGTCGCCCGGGAAATCGTACTTGGAGAGCAGCTCGCGCACTTCCATCTCCACCAGCTCCAGCAGCTCGGCATCGTCCACCATGTCGCACTTGTTCAGAAACACGATGATGTAGGGCACGCCCACCTGACGCGCCAGCAGGATGTGCTCGCGGGTCTGGGGCATCGGGCCGTCAGCGGCCGAGCACACCAAAATGGCGCCGTCCATCTGGGCCGCACCGGTGATCATGTTCTTCACATAGTCGGCGTGGCCAGGGCAGTCCACGTGGGCGTAGTGGCGGTTGGCCGTCTCGTATTCCACGTGCGCGGTGTTGATGGTGATGCCGCGCGCCTTCTCTTCAGGTGCCGCGTCAATCTGGTCGTAGGCCTTGGCTTCGCCGCCAAACTTGGCCGACAAAATCGTCGTGATCGCCGCCGTCAGCGTCGTCTTGCCATGGTCCACGTGGCCAATCGTGCCCACGTTGACGTGCGGCTTGGTCCGTTCAAATTTACCTTTTGCCATTTT
>CAYTZZ010000079.1:0-3619 GCA_964442645.1 uncultured Bordetella sp.
CGACTGCGCGCTTGCCCAATTTTCTCACTGCGGCAATAGCGGCCAATTGGCTGGCCCGGGGCTTGGTTTTGCCCGTTTCCCAGTGATAGACGCTTTGTGCAGACACGCCCAGCAGCTTGCCCATCTCAGCTGCGCTGATGTTCAGTTTTTTGCGCAGAGCAGCAAAGCCCGCCACACGGAATCGGAGTGAGGTGCCAGATTCCTCATCTGCATTTTCTACAGGCTTCGCACGGGCTACGGCCTTGCCTTGCTTCTTGATCTGAGCTTCCAGTCCGGCAACGCGGCGCTTGAGCGCAGCAATTTCGCTGCGGTACTGTGCCGATGCCTTCTTCAAGGCTTGGGTTTCAGCTCGGACTTCCTTCTTGGCGAGTCGGCTGATTTCGCTTTTGAGTTGGTTGGCAAAGGTGGACATATGGGGTTCCTTTGTCGGGATAGTACCCGCCATTGATGTTTCTCTCCGGAATCTTGTAAGTGATTGATCCGCAGCAGTTGGAGACGCCTGAATGAAATGACTCTCTTGAGCGCTTGGCAAAGAAGCGGCCAATCTTCCGCGACGAAATACCTTCCGGTGAGGTGCCGCTCTTGGCGGTGGCAGAATCTTAATGACTTCGTCGAGGGAAATGAGATGAACAAAACGACCGTCGTACAGAAAACTGTCTTGGAAGCGGTCTTGGAATGGTCACTGGACCGTCCGCTCTGGCAGCGTGACGCATTGCGGCGCATCATTGCGCAGGGCAACGTAAAGCAGGAGGACGTCGCTCAGCTGGTTGAGCTATGCAAGGTCGACCATGGCGCTACTCCAGGCGAACTTATCGCAGTGCCACTGGCCAAGACTCATCTGCCCGCCGTGCCAGCCGAATCCGCAGCGCTCACCTTACTATCTGTCGCTGACGTTCGCGACGCCAACAACCTTGCCCCCGGCCAGACGCTGGCCTTCGAGCCGAAGGGCATAACGATCATCTACGGCGACAACGGTGCGGGAAAATCGGGCTATGCGCGAATCCTGAAGCGCGCCTGCCGGGCGCGACATGCTGGGAAGATTGAAGCCAATGTCTACGGCAACCAACCACCAAAGGCTGCTAGCGCCGACATAACTTACAGCATCGGAGGTGTCGTGCAACCCGTCGAGCGTTGGCAGGACAGCCCCCAACCTCATCACATACTGTCAGCAGCCAGCGTATTTGACAGCGACTGTGCCGCTGTGCACATCCGCGAGAAGAACGAAGTCGCTTTCCGCCCATTTGGTCTCGATGTTCCAGATGAACTGGCTGCTGCCTGTCAAGCGGTTAAAGACGCCCTGACTACCGAGCAGAAGCAACTTGAGAAATCGCGTGACCCGATCTTCGAGAACCCAACCTGGAATGCAACGACGGCAGCGGGGAAGACGCTCGCTGCGTTAAACGCGAAGACTGACATCAGCAAGCTCAAGGAACTGGCAATACTCTCAGCGGATGAAAGCGCACGGCTTGAGCGCCTGCGGGAGGACCTGTCAAAGAATCCCACCAAAGCCGCCGCTGAGCAGACCGTGAAGGCCGACAACATCAAGCGTCTGATTGAATCCGTCAATGTCCTGACCACCAAGACTACGGACCAGGCGCTGCTAGCGGTCAGCATCGCAGCAAAAGACGCCCGATCAAAACGGGAAGCAGCGCGTCTAGCCGCCGAGCACGCCTTTGCCGATGAGCCCCTGTCCGGCGTTGGTGGAGACGTATGGCGAACGCTTTGGGACAGCGCTCGTCGCTACTCGACAGAAATTGCGTATCCGGGTCAACCGTTCCCGCCAACTACCGAAGACGCACATTGCATGCTATGCCAGCAGCCGATGGCGGCAGAGGCGCTTGCCCGAATGGCGCAATTCGAAGACTTCATAAAGAAAGATACGGAACAGCTGGCTACCGAGGCTGAACGAGCGGCGCTGACCGCGCTCCAGTCCTTAGCTGAAGGAAAAATCGGCACGCGAGCCGTCAGGTCCAGCCTCGATGAGCTGGGCATTCACAACCCAGTGCTGCAACGTCAGACACGTCGCTTCATCGCAGCAGCGCGGCTGCGTCGCCACATTCTGGTGAAGGGGCTTGGATTTAATGGTGAGGTGCAGATTCCTCCAGCGCCTCCTTCACCTTACGCCGACCTCATCCAGCTTGAGACCACGCTCCGCAACTATGCCGATGAGCTGCGTAAATCGGCTGGCGCTGAAGAGCGAAAGAGTCTTGAAGCCGACTTTGCTGAACTGCGCGATCGGTCGCTGCTCGCCGGCATGCTGCCGGTCGTAATCAATGAAATACAGCGAATTAAAACCATTCAGTTTCTGACCAAGTGCGCGGGAGATACGGCTACGAACACCATCACAAAGATGGGCAACGACATTGCCGATACTGCCATTACGCCCAAATTGCGCGACAGGTTTCAGGAAGAGATCGTTAGACTGGCCGCCGAAAAGGTTCGGGTCGAAATTGTTCGCTCTGGCGGGAAGTACGGTTCACCGCACTACCAGGTACGCCTCTTCGCCAAGCCGGACGCCAAAGTCCACGAAATCCTGAGTGAAGGTGAAAAGACCTGCGTCGCCCTGGCCGCGTTCATGACCGAACTGGCTACTGCGGCGCACCGCTCAGCGCTGATCTTCGATGATCCAGTGTCATCGCTTGATCATCGCTGGCGCGGACAGGTGGCCAAACGTCTCGTTGAAGAAGCGGAAAACCGTCAGGTCATCATCTTCACTCACGACCTAGTGTTCGTAAACGATCTAAACGACTTCGCGACAAAGGCCAATCGCCCGGTCCATCTTACGACGTTGAGTCGTGGCCCAGCGGGCGCTGGCATGGTTACTGATGGCTTACCCTGGAAGGCACAGAGCGTCGAAGACCGAATCGACAAGCTAGAGAAGGCAGCACGGGCAGCAAAGGTACTGCACGACAACAATCAGGAGGACGAATACGCTGTCGAAGTTGCAAGGCTTTATAACTCGCTGCGCGCGTCGTGGGAACGCGGCCTGGAAGACATCGCATTCTTCCGGGTCGTGCAGCGACACCGGGACTACATCAACGCCAAAGACCTGAAGAAGGTCAGTGCGCTCACTGAAGCCGACTGCGACACATTCGCGGCTGGCTTCAAAAAGTGCTGCGACATTGTCGACGCGCACGATCCATCAAGTGGCAGGAATGCAGCGCCGCCCCCGCCAGCCGACCTAATTCATGACATACAGGTACTCAAGAACTGGGCCACATCACTGCGCGACAGGCAGAAGAAAATATCTTGAAAGCGGCAGGGCCGCATCACTGCGGTCGTATGCTTTGTAGACACAAGTCGTCGTGCAGTCGAGTGATTTAATGTCTGATCAGACTATTGCGATAGTTCGCTGGATGTCAGCGCTGAAGGGGCTACAGTCATTTCCACTGGTCTTTTACTTTGTGGCTAAAGGCGTGACTAGGCTTGTTCATCCTGCGCCGAAGATTCCCATTCCGGATCAAAGTTGACGTTGTACTTATTCGGGTCCATGTTCTCCTTGACCCACAAGAAGAACGCTGCAACCCAGTCCTCCTTACGACCAGCCAGCGTAACGTAGTTAGCCTGTTGAATCACATCCAAAACTGAGCCAGTTTCTGAGCTTTACACGTTGAAATTT
>CAYTZZ010000080.1:0-3375 GCA_964442645.1 uncultured Bordetella sp.
TGGGAATCGCTGGCGCGACACCGGTATGAACAAGTATGCGAACACCTTTTAAGGAGCACGAGCATGAGCCTGACCCTTCGCCCCTATCAAAGCGGTGCCATTCAAGGCATCTACAACTACTTCCATGAGGACACCGGCAACCCGCTGGTGGTGATCCCCACTGCTGGCGGCAAGTCACTGGTGATGGCCACCTTCGTAGAGGGCGTGCTCAAGGCCTATCCGGACCAGCGCATCCTGGTCGTGACCCATGTGCGGGAGTTGATCGAGCAGAACTACACCGAGCTCAAGAAGCTCTGGCCACAGGCCCCTGCGGGCATCTATTCGGCCGGTCTCAAGCAGCGTGACATCCATGCCCGGATCCTTTTTGCTGGCATCCAGTCGATCCACAAGCGGGTCTATGACGTCCAGCAGTGTGACCTGGTGCTCATTGACGAGGCGCACCTGATTCCGCGCTCGAGCAACACCATGTACCGGCGCTTTCTGTCTGACCTGGCCCGGCTCAACCCCCAGATGAAGGTCATCGGCCTGACAGCTACACCGTACCGGTTGGACTCAGGCCTTCTGCATGAGGGCGATGACGCCATCTTCACTGACATTGCCTATGAGGTGTCGGTGCGGGAGTTGATCGACCAGGGCTACCTCTCCCCGCTGATCTCCAAGCGCATGGCCACCCAGATTGACCTGACCGGCGTGGGCACCCGTGGCGGCGAGTTCATTGCCAAGGACCTGGAGGCGGCGGTCGATAAGGACTCAATTACCCAGGCCGCCGTTGACGAAATCTTCTCCTACGGCAAGGACCGCAAAAGCTGGCTCATCTTCTGTGCCGGTGTGGACCATGCCTACCATGTGCGCGATGCGATTCGTGCGCGTGGCGTGAGCTGCGAGACCATCGTCGGGGACACACCCGGTGCGCAGCGCGAGTCCATCATCAATGACTTCAAGGCTGGCAGGATTCAATGCCTGACCAACGCCAATGTGCTCACCACCGGGTTCAACGCCCCAAGCGTGGACCTGCTCGCCATGCTGCGTCCAACGAAGTCTGCAGGGCTGTATGTCCAAATCGTGGGTCGCGGCTGCCGGCTGGCGCCTGGCAAGACCGATTGCCTGGTGTTGGACTTTGCAGGCAACATCGCCCGCCACGGCCCGATTGATGCCGTTAAGCCCAAGCGCCCCAAGGGCGGTGAGGATGGCGTTGCGCCCACCAAGGCCTGCCCCGAGTGCGACAGCATCGTTCACGCCTCGGTGCGCACCTGTCCCGATTGCGGCCATGTGTTCCCGCCGCCCGAACTCAAGATCGAGGCCAAGGCCAGCAACCTGGACATTCTGACCTCCGGCAAATCCGAGTGGGTGCCTGTCACCCGGGTTTCCTACGCCCGACACGACAAGCCTGGCAAGCCGCCGTCACTGCGGGTGGACTACTGGAGTGGGCTCACGCATCACAGCGAGTGGATCTGCATCGAGCACCAGGGCTATCCGCGCCAGAAGGCGGCCTTCTGGTGGGCCAACCGTGCCCAGGGCTTGCCGCTGCCCCGCCGGGTGGATGAGGCGATTGCCTGCGCGGCCAAGCTGCGCTGCCCCTCCGAGATCGCCGTGCGCCCCAGCGGTCGCTACACCGAGGTCGTCGGAGCCCGGTTTCCATGATGTGCGTGATCTGCCGCAGGGATGCCCGCGGCTATGGATTCGCACCGCGCTACATCCGTGTAGACGCGCCAGACAGCAAGCAGTGCTCTCGGCGCTGCCAGAACATTACTGCAAGGTTGAAGGGAATGATTGATCCAAACAAACACGAAGCCAATGCGCTGGTAGTCGCTGGCATGAGCGCGGGCGCCTATGTCGAGGAGATCGGCAAGACCGACCTGGCAAGCTGGACCGAGCAGGAGTGGGCGACGCTCATCGATGTGGCTGTCACCGCATTTCAAGACTTTCTGCGCCAGGCCTATGCCGATGACCCACCGTTTTAAGGAGCGCCATGACAAACAAGAATTACATGGCGCAATTGGGCGCCACCCTGGTCGATCGCGGCTTTCCGATCCTGCCGATTCAACCCAACACCAAGAAGCCGGGTCTTTACAAGCTTGGCGCTTGGCACGAGTACCCCAAGTGGAGTCGGCACTGCGAGCGTGACACCACCGACAACGAGGTCGACATCTGGGGCAACTGGCCTGAAGCCGGCATCGGCATTGCCGCGGGCCGGGTGATCGGCATTGACATCGACATCCTCGATTCGCCCACCATCGCGCTCGAGATGGAGGCACTCGCCAAGCGGATGCTGGGCGATACACCTGCAGTCCGCATTGGCCATGCACCCAAGCGCCTGCTGGTCTACCGGGCCGTGCAGCCGTTTTCCGGCTTCAAGTACCCGCCCATCGAAGTGCTGGGGGTCGGCCAGCAGTTCATCGCCTATGGCATCCACCCTGACACCGGCAAGCCCTATGACTGGCCAGTGAGCACCTTGGCTGACCTGAGTCCTGATGACTTGCCCGGCATCACGGAGGCCCAGGCCCGGGAGTTCGCCAAGGAGGCATACCGCCTGATTCCGGCTGATTTGCGTCCCAAGACCCTGGGCGTTGGCTTGCGTGCCCCGATGGAGTGCGCCAACCTTCCTGAGCAGCGCGGCACCTATGAGGCTGTCGAAGATGCCCTCAGGCACATCGTCAATGCCGATCTGGATTACGACAGTTGGGTCCGTATCGGGATGGCCACCAAGGGAGCGCTCGGCGATGAGGGTTGGCCTTTGTTTGAGGCATGGTCCGAAAGCTCCCAGAAGAACGACCCCAAGACGACGGCGCGCAGTTGGCGCAGCTTCGCCCCCCAGCGCATAGGCGCCGGCACGATTTATAAGCTGGCGCTGGACAACGGGTGGGAGCCCGACGCCGAGATGCAGTTGAACGGCGAAATCGTCACGAACGGGCATCACCCGGCGCGTGAGTTTCTGCAGGCACTCCAAGCCGCTGACCCTATTTCCATTGAACCGCAGGAAATCTCTCTGCCTCCGCCCAAGCCCATGCCGGTCGGTTGGGATCAGGTGGGGGGTGTGATCGCAGACATGATGGCCTTGATGGCAGCGACGGCCAAGCGCCCTCAGCCGGTGCTCGCACTCGGTGCGAGCCTGTGTGCGATCGGGGCACTGATGGGGCGTAAGTACCGAACCGAGAGCAACATCCGGTCGAACCTTTATGTGGTCGGTATCGCCGAGAGTGGTGCCGGCAAAAACCACAGCCGTGTGGTGATCAACGAGTTGTTCCGCAAGGCCAACCTGCTGCAGTACCTGGGTGGCAACAAGATCGCATCGGGCTCAGGCCTACTGACAGCCATCCAGCGCCAGCCCGCGATCCTGTTCCAACTCGATGAGTTCGGGATGTTTCTCTCGGCAGC
>CAYTZZ010000081.1:0-3362 GCA_964442645.1 uncultured Bordetella sp.
GATGCCGGTTAGAGGTGGGAGCGTCCATCCCATTGAGCGCAGCGCGGCGATCTCTTGGCAGAGAAAGATTGCCGCGCCGCTTTGCGGCTCGCAATGACGCAGGTGGCAAGAGGCCATCGGAGGCTTTAGCATCCGGTGGCTTTTTTCACGGTCGCCCAGGGAAATGTGAGAAAATCGAGTCTCTTCAAACAAACAAGAGCGAGAAAGGCATGTCGGTTATGACACCGCGAACTACGTTGGAGTTCTTTCCTGGCCGCTGAGGCCTGCCGTACGCGCCTGCCTGACATTCCTTCATCCAAGCGCGGTCACCACCGCGCTTTTTCTTTGTAACGACACCACACCATGCTTCACATCACACTGCCTGACGGCTCCCAACGCGAATTTCCTGGCCCGGTCACCGTGGCGGAAGTGGCCGCCTCCATTGGCGCCGGTTTGGCCAAAGCCGCCTTGGCGGGCAAGGTGGATGGCCGCCTGGTGGACACCAGTTACCGCATGGAAAAAGACTCGGCGCTGGCCATCGTGACGGCCAAGGATGCCGATGGCCTGGAAGTCATTCGCCACTCCACTGCGCACTTGCTGGCGTACGCGGTCAAGGAGCTTTTCCCCGAGGCACAGGTCACCATTGGCCCGGTGATCGAGCATGGCTTTTATTACGACTTTTCGTATTCACGCCCGTTCACGCCGGAAGACCTCGAGGCCATTGAAAAGCGCATGACGGCGCTGGCCAGCAAGGACGAGCCGGTGTTGCGCAAGGTCTTGCCGCGCGACGAGGCGGTTCAGTACTTCAAGGGTTTGGGCGAGCATTACAAGGCCGAGATCATTGGCAGCATTCCTGCCGGCGAAGATGTGTCGCTCTACAGCGAGGGCAGCTTCACCGACCTGTGCCGTGGCCCCCACGTGCCCAGCACCGGCAAGCTCAAGCATTTCAAGTTGATGAAGGTGGCCGGCGCTTATTGGCGCGGCGACCACCGCAACGAAATGTTGCAACGTGTCTATGGCACGGCCTGGGCCAGCAAGGAAGACCTGCAGCAATACCTGACCATGCTGGAAGAGGCCGAGAAGCGCGACCACCGCAAGCTCGGTCGCGAATTGGATTTGTTCCACATCGACGACCACGCGCCTGGCCTGGTGTTCTGGCACCCCAAGGGTTGGACGGTGTGGCAGGGCGTCGAGCAGTACATGCGCCAGGTATACCGCGACAACGATTACCTGGAAGTGAAGGGCCCGCAAATCCTGGACAAAACCTTGTGGGAAAAAACCGGCCACTGGGACAAGTACCGCGAGAACATGTTCACCACCGAGAGTGAAAAGCGCGACTACGCCCTCAAGCCCATGAACTGCCCGGGCCACATCCTGATTTACAAGCAGGGCATTAAGAGCTACCGCGATCTGCCATTGCGCTTTGGCGAGTTTGGCCAGTGCCATCGCAACGAGCCCTCGGGCGGTTTGCACGGCATCATGCGCGTGCGCGGCTTCACGCAGGACGATGGCCACATCTTTTGCACCGAAGACCAGATTCAGGCCGAGGTAAAGTCGTTCACCACCTTGTTGCGCAAGGTCTACCAAGACTTTGGCTTCACCGAAATTTTGTACAAACTCTCGACCCGCCCGGAAAAGCGCATCGGCACCGATGAAAGCTGGGACCGCGCCGAAAGCGCGCTGGCCGAGGGCCTGCGTGCCTCTGGCTGCGAGTTTGAATACTTGCCGGGTGAGGGCGCTTTCTACGGCCCCAAGATCGAGTACACCCTGAAAGACGCGCTGGGCCGGCAGTGGCAATGCGGCACGATCCAGGTCGACCCCAACCTGCCTGAGCGGCTGGACGCCGAATTTGTGGCCGAAGATGGCTCACGCCAACGCCCTGTGATGCTGCACCGCGCCATCGTGGGCAGCCTCGAGCGCTTCATTGGCATCCTGATCGAGCAACACGCCGGGGCCCTGCCAACCTGGCTGGCGCCGGTGCAGGTGGCGGTGCTGAACATCACCGATTCCCAGGCCGAATATGCCCAAAGTGTCGCGAAAAAGCTGAAAAATCAAGGGCTTAGGGTCGATTTGGACCTGCGCAACGAGAAAATTACGTATAAAATACGCGAGCATTCGATGCAAAAGCTGCCCTACATCCTCGTCGTCGGCGAGAAAGAAAAGGCGGCCGGTGCCGTCGCAGTGCGCGCCCGAGGTCACCAAGACCTCGGTGTGATGTCGCTTGAAGCCTTTGCTGAAAAGATTGCTTCCGACATCGCCCACAAGAGCTGATTTCCCTGGAGACTGGCCCCAAGTGTGCGTCACTGCGTTGGCGTTTAGTGGCCTCGTTCATTCGAGGCTTCGTGTTGATGAAGGATTCTCACCATCGCTACTGAATTTCGCGATCGCCGCCAGCGCGAGGAACGCAAACACCGCCTGAACCGGGAAATCATGGCCCCGGAAGTCCGATTGTCCGGCCCTGAAAATGAGCCCATTGGAATCGTTAGCCTGGCAGAAGCCCTGCGCATGGCCGGTGATTTGGACGTCGACCTGGTTGAAATTGCCGCCACTGCCAATCCGCCTGTGTGCCGATTGATGGACTACGGCAAGTTCAAGTACCAAGAGCAAAAGAAGGCAGCGGAAGCGAAAGCCAAGCAGAAGGTCATCGAGGTCAAGGAAATCAAGTTCCGCCCCGGGACCGACGATGGTGACTACAACATCAAGTTGCGCAACATCAAGCGCTTCTTGGATGAGGGTGACAAGTGCAAGATCACGCTGCGTTTTCGCGGCCGTGAAATCACGCACCAGGAATTGGGGATGGCGCTGTTGCAGCGCATCCGTGACGAGTTGGCGGACCTGATCGTTGTCGAGCAGTTCCCCAAGCTGGAAGGCCGGCAAATGATCATGATGATCGCGCCGGGCAAGAAGAAATCGGGTGGCGCCGCCAAACCCGCTGCAGACACCGCGCAACCCGCGGCGGCTGCATAAAAGGCGACGCAACAGAAGTGACTCAGGGCCCCTACAAGTCTGCGTAAGGTTCGCAGCGCCTCGTGAGCACAACAAAAGGAGCATACAAATGCCCAAAATGAAGACCAAGAGCAGCGCGAAGAAGCGCTTTCGTGTTCGTCCAGGTGGTTCCGTCAAGCGCGGCCAAGCCTTCAAGCGTCACATCCTGACCAAGAAGACCACCAAGAACAAGCGTCACCTGCGCGGCGCTGTGGCTGTGCATGAGACCAACATGGGTCACATGGCCCAGATGCTGCCCATGGCAGGCCTGTAATCAATTGACGAACAAGGAGTAATCACATGCCTCGCGTAAAACGTGGTGTAACGGCTCGCGCCCGCCATAAAAAAGTTCTCGCCCTTGCCAAAGGTTTCCGCGGTCGCCGCGGCAATGTCTTCCG
>CAYTZZ010000082.1:0-3032 GCA_964442645.1 uncultured Bordetella sp.
ATGGCCGCTTGAAGGCTCTACTTCTAGCTCCCTTGCAAAAAGGGGGGATTACCGTGTCGATTCGATCGGCATTGGCTGCAGGGATTTCAATTGCCAACTGCTCGGGCGTGAGGTTGCGCTCAATTACACGCCTTGTCACCGTATTCATGCGAAACGGTTGCCCTGTCAGTGCTTCTGGTTCTTGTGCAATCTGGTCGAGAAGTTCGTATCGTGCTACTCGATAGCAGAATGACTTGGTTGGTTCAAATGGCGTTCGCATGATGGAGTGGTGAAATTATGAAATTGCAAACCATTGTGACATTAGACAGTCATAGTGAAAACCAGTCGATCGAGTCAAATGACGGGTTTTCGAGTCAAGATCAGCGTAGCATTATTTCGGCCTGAGCGGCTATGCTGTGCTGATGAAAAATACCCAGCCTGTTAAACAGCCCTGTAGCGTCATCGTTTTCAATCTGCAGTTGGGACGACTTAGCTTAAAAATTTGATGGTGCTGTAGGGCTGATTTGAGTGTTTTAATGTATTTGTGAATTCATTTGATTGGAATTTCGAAGGCTTTACTGAATCTATCCCTCATCCAATTATTGAACTTGGCTCGAACAGATTCATCCTTCAAAATTTCTTGCATCCACGGTTGGTGCATCAAATCTTGCCAAGGCGTACCAGGGTGTTGATTGTTGATGAAGCGTACAGGTGAGGCATCAAGTTGGGTAACAACCGTGGCAAATAATCTCAGGCGCATTTGTTCATCACCATCTTTTACGGAGTCTCTATAGCCTTGATACGCTTGGGCAACGGCTGACTTGTATGCGTAATCCTCGCTAATGGCGTAAGTTTTAGATAACCGCTTAGTGGCTAGCCATGCCAACCAAATTGGTGCGGATAGAGTGCTCAACCCAAATAGGGCTTGTACAAGAAATTGATCAACCGTAGCTTTGCTTGCAATAAGGGTTGCGATCTGTTCATATCTTGTAGACCCTAGCCACCACAATCCAAAAACACTGACAGTCAAAAGGCAAAGCCACCACTTATCACGGCTTCTAGATTCCCGTTCTTTTTCTGCAAATGCACCACCTAGTGATGCAGTTATGGATTTCTCTAGTGTTTTTATCGTTTCAGCTAACTTTTTCTGTGCTTCAAGTGCGTGGGTTTCTGCTTCCTTTTGCGCTTTTAATGCAGCGGCTAAAGCATCTGATGCATTCGCTTTGATGCTTTCAATCTCTGTCTTTGATGTTGTTGCGGCTGTTTTTGCTGCCTCGGCATCTGCAGCGTGAGCTGTTGCCGATGCTTTTGCTGTTTCAGTCGCCGTTACATTTGCTTCGGCAGTTGATCGTGCAGTAGTGGTAGCGAGCGCGGCATCTTCAGCTTTCTGCTTCAGTTGATCAAAGTTTTGGTTGTCCATATCTGGCTTACTCTTTCTTCAGCTAATTTCACCAACTCGCCTTGTAGTCTGCTAGATGGTTATTTGCTCAGCTTTTTCACAACAGCTTTTCGCGATGGGCCTGCTGACTTGGTGGCCTTAGCTACTTCGGCAGCGGATTTGCCCGTGGTCTTTTGCAAGTACTTTTGCTCATGGTCTTGCATACTGACCAGTTTCCCGTCTTGCTTTTTCTTCTTCGGATCGTCAGATTTAGTCTTTGGCATGCGTGACTCCTTAAGTTGATTAGATCAATTGCAATGCTTGGCCCAAGAATGCCGCGGTTTGGATAAGCCCGTTGCGCTCCATTGCATCCACAAACGCTGTTGGTGTGAAGGCAGGATTTTTGAGGCGAGCTCGCATGACCTTAAACGCCGGCAAAACAACCAAGGGTTCCAGTTCTAGTTGCTGAAGCAGGAACTCGTCGGGGTGCAGGGCGGTAATCCCAAGCGGATCAAGTACCGAGGCGGGGAAGTGCTTTATGTTGATGGTCACGATCGAGTCAGCATGACCGGCGACAGCTGCTGCTAACACGTGCCGATCGTTTACATCCGGCAGTGAAAGGCAGGGTTCGATTAGTTTCCAGCCTTCTTCGGGCACTTCCCAGTCAGGGCATGCGTCATGCATTGCATCTCGTCGCGTATGAAAGTCAACCTCTGGACGTTCTCTGTTTTTGGCTAGATTTCTGACCCATTCGTCATCAATGGCTTTGGACCATTTCGCCGCATAAATTCCTGTTGCCGCGACTTCCATCAAGGCATCGGAAATGGCAACCGAATACAAAACGTTTGCGTCAAGGAGTGCGGTGTATCGGTTGTGTCCAGCCATGATTTGTGCGTATCAATATTCGAGACCAAGCTCGCGAGCGTTGTCTGCCTTCTTGTCGAGGGCCTCTTGTTGCTTGGCACGCATCGCTTTCGCGTAGTCCATCAAGTCAGAAAACCTGATGCGACGATGTGTGCCAACCATGCGATGCACCAATCTGCCTGCCTCGATCTCTTTGATGACAAAGGGACGCGAAACATTCAAGAAGTTTGCGGCTTCGACCGTGCTCAACTCCTGCTTTTCAGGGACAAGCATGATCGGTTGATGGCGTGCCATTAGTCCAAGTGTTTGTCCAAGAACGCGCAAAATTTGCGGTGGAACTTGTACGCTTGGCGCTGTGCCATCATCACTTTCAATCGTGATAGTTGCTGCACGTGAGTGATCAAGGCAAGCCATGATCATTCGTTCTGCAGTCTTTACCATTTCCGTTTCGCTCTCGTTTAAGGGTGGTGGAACAAGTCTGTCCCTGTCGATGGTTGTGCTCATGGTGCTCTCTTATGATGTTTCGTATTACTGTGTTTCATGATTTACGGTGGCACGCTGCTAATGTAATCTCATAAGTGCAATAAATGCAACAAGTGAAGTAAATGACCTGTAAAAGCTGTGGATTTTGAATTTTCTCAATTGCACGGTTAATTGCACGGCTGAAAAAATACCGTTACAATGCCCATAAAATATAGGTAAAACTTGAGCATCCTGCGTTGAAAATCCGCGTGTCGGTGGTTCGATTCCGCCCCAGGCCACCAAAATCAAGCGCCCAACTGTTCTCAGTTGGGCGTTTTCGTTTTGGCGA
>CAYTZZ010000083.1:0-2937 GCA_964442645.1 uncultured Bordetella sp.
GTGCTGGCCAAGCCCGGGTCGATCACGCCGCACACGAAGTTCGAGTGCGAGGTGTACGTGCTGTCCAAGGAAGAGGGGGGTCGGCACACGCCGTTCTTCAACAATTACCGGCCGCAGTTCTACTTCAGGACGACGGACGTGACCGGTGCGGTGGTGCTGCCGGCGGGCACCGAGATGGTGATGCCCGGGGACAACATCAAGATGGTGGTGACGCTGATTGCGCCGATCGCGATGGAGCAGGGGCTGCGCTTTGCCATCCGCGAGGGCGGCAAGACCGTCGGCGCCGGCGTCGTCGCCAAGGTGATCGAGTAAGAAGGGCTTACGCCGCAGGCCAATAGCTCAATTGGCAGAGCGTCGGTCTCCAAAACCGAAGGTTGGGGGTTCGATTCCCTCTGCCCCTGCCACCAGGCTCTGAAAAACTTCGGTTTCTGGTGTCTCCCGAGCCCGCCAACTGTTTGGCGGGCTTCCGCGTCTTAAGTGACGCCCCTTTTTTGGAATGAGTAGCAGCCTGACATGGCCACCGCAAACGTTGAAACCGTGAACACCTCTGCTGACAAGCTCAAGCTTGCAGCGGCTGCTGCATTGGTGCTGGCGGCCTTGGTGGCGTATTACCTGTTGGGCCAGCAAGGTGCCTTGATTCAGTGGGCGGCTTTGCTGGTGTGCCTGGTGGGTGGCGTGGTGGTGTTCCTAAGTTCGTTGCAAGGTCGCCGCTTGGTAGGCTTTGGCCGCGACGCCTGGCGCGAAGTGCACAAGGTCGTCTGGCCGACGCGCAAGGAATCCATGCAAATGACGGCCTATGTGTTTGGCTTTGTCGTCATCATGGCCCTGTTTCTGTGGCTCACCGACAAAACCCTTGAGTGGGTGTTCTACGACCTGATTTTGGGCTGGAAAAAATAATGAGCGACACCGTCGAAAATTCAAGCCTGCTGGCCCCGTCCGCCAATCCGGATCTGCGCTGGTATGTGGTCCATGCCTATTCGGGCATGGAGAAGGCTGTCGAGCGCAACATCACCGAGCGCATTCAGCGCGCCGGCATGCAAAGCAAGTTCGGCCGCATCCTGGTGCCCACCGAAGAAGTGGTGGAAATGAAAAACGGCCAGCGCCGCACCACCGAGCGTCGTTTCTTCCCCGGCTATGTGCTGGTGGAAATGATCATGGACGACGAGTCCTGGCACCTGGTCAAGCACACCAACAAGGTCACTGGCTTTGTCGGTGGCGCCAAGAACCGTCCGGCACCGATCTCTCAGGCCGAAGTCGAAAAGATCGTCAGCCAGATGCAAGAAGGCTCCGACAAGCCGCGCCACAAGGTGGAGTTCATGGTGGGCGAACTGGTGCGCGTCAAGGAAGGCCCCTTCACCGACTTCAACGGCTCGGTGGAAGAAGTCAATTACGAGAAAAACAAAGTTCGCGTGTCGGTCACGATTTTTGGTCGTGCCACGCCCGTCGAGCTCGAATTCGGTCAAGTCGAAAAGACCTGATGGTTTGGCATCGGACGCCTTCCGACTCGGCGCCCGGTGGTTTGATGTGAGTCGTTAACCCCGGGGAGCTCGCAAGAGCGTTTGTACCCGCAAGGAGAAAAAGCATGGCAAAGAAAATTGTCGGCTTCGTGAAGCTGCAAGTGCCGGCTGGCAAGGCCAACCCCTCGCCCCCGATTGGTCCCGCACTGGGCCAGCGTGGCTTGAACATCATGGAATTCTGCAAGGCGTTCAACGCCCAGACCCAAGGCGTGGAGCCGGGCCTGCCCCTGCCGGTGGTGATCACCGCGTTTGCAGACAAGTCCTTCACCTTCATCATCAAGACGCCCCCGGCGACCACCTTGATCAAGAAGGCCATCAAGCTCGACAAAGGCTCTTCCAAGCCCCACGTTGACAAGGTTGGCAAGATCACCCGCGCGCAGCTGGAAGAAATCGCCAAAACCAAAATGAAAGACATGACCGCGGCCGATCTGGACGCAGCAGTTCGCACCATCGCTGGCTCTGCCCGCTCGATGGGCGTCACGGTCGAAGGAGTCTGATCATGGCCAAAATCACCAAGAAACAAAAAGCCCTCGCCGGCAAAGTCGACAGCAACAAGCTGTACCCCTTTGCTGACGCGCTGAGCATCGTCAAAGAGTGCGCCACCGCCAAGTTCGATGAGTCCATCGACGTGGCCGTGCAGCTCGGCATCGACGCCAAGAAATCCGACCAAGTGGTGCGCGGCGCCGTCGTGTTGCCCAATGGCACCGGCAAGACCGCCCGCGTGGCCGTGTTCGCCCAAGGTGCCAAGGCTGAAGAAGCCAAGGCCGCCGGTGCTGACGTGGTCGGCATGGACGACCTGGCCGCCCGCGTCAAGGCTGGCGACATGCCGTTCGACGTGGTCATTGCCGCCCCCGACGCCATGCGCGTGGTCGGTACCCTGGGTCAGATCCTGGGTCCCCGTGGCCTGATGCCTAACCCCAAAGTGGGCACCGTCACCCCTGACGTTGCCACGGCCGTGAAAAACGCCAAGGCTGGCCAGGTTCAGTTCCGTGTGGACAAAGCCGGTATCGTGCACGCCACCATCGGCCGCCGCTCTTTCGACAGCGACAAACTGCAGGGCAACCTGGCAGCGCTGGTCGATGCCCTCAACAAGTCCAAGCCGGCCACCAGCAAGGGTGTTTACCTGCGCAAGCTGGCCGTGTCCTCCACCATGGGTGTGGGCGTTCGCGTGGACCTGCAAACCCTGAGCGCTTGATTCAAGTGCTCGAAATTTGAGGGCCGCGCAAGCGACCCTCAATGTGGTGGGCCGAAACCGATCTCGATCTGTTTCGGGCCATCCAAGACCGTTGGCGTGCCGCAGGGTGGCACTTAATCGAACAGCCAACGCAGATGGCGATCCCGCTGAAAAGGATTTTTCCCTGACAGTCGGTCGCTGCACCGTAGCGTGTTGAAGGGGCAACCCGACAACACATTTTGAAGG
>CAYTZZ010000084.1:0-2696 GCA_964442645.1 uncultured Bordetella sp.
TGGTGCTGGGATCCGACTACGAGTTGATGGTGCTCTGACGTCATGGGAATTTTTAGCTTCTTTGACCGCTTCAGAGCTTCGAGGATTGGAGCCCAAAGTGATCGCTCACCCTGGGGAGACTTCTATTTCGAGCCTGTTTCGGCCCGCAGCATCTCGGGTATGCGTGTCTCGGCCGATTCGGCCATGCGCCTGGCTGCGGTCTACGCTTGCGTGCGCATCCTTTCGGAGACCATGGCGTCGCTCCCCCTGGTGGTCTACCGACCCCGCAAGGACGGCGGCAAGGACCGGGTGACGGACCACTGGCTCTACCAGTTGCTGGGCAAACGGCCCAACCGCTATCAGAACCCATTCGAGTGGCGCGAAATGCTGCAGGGTCATCTGGCTCTGAGGGGGAACGCCTTTTGTCAGATCCTGGCCAACAGCGGGGGGGAGATCACCGAGCTGATCCCGATTCACCCTGACCGGGTGAGGATGGAGCTGCTGTCGTCTGGCGACTACCGCTACCGCATCCGGGATCAGGCTGGCTCTGAGATCGTCCTGCCTCGTGGGGAGGTCTGGCATCTGAGGGGCCTGTCTTCGGACGGGCTAATTGGCCTGAGCCCCATTGAGCTCTCGCGAGAAAGCCTGGGTATGGCGCTGGCTGCGCAGGACTACGGGGCTCGGTTCTTCTCCAACGATGCCAAACCCACGGGGGGCTGGATCGAGTTCCCGGGCACCTTCAAGGACCCGGAGGCTAAGCGGGTGTTTCGAGAGTCCTATCAGGCGGCGCAGTCTGGCTCGAACCGGGGCAAGGTCCTGGTGCTTGAGAACGGCATGAAGTTCCATGAGGTGGGCGTCACAAACAAGGACGCCCAGTTCCTGGAGCTGCGCAAGTTCCAAATAACAGACATTGCCCGTCTGTTCCGTGTGCCACCGCACATGATTGCTGATTTAGATCGGGCGACTTTCTCGAACATCGAGCAGCAAAGCCTGGAATTCGTCATGCACACCATGACGCCATGGGCTGAGCGCTGGGAGGCATCCATCGAAGCTGACCTGCTCCCAGATGGTGATGCGCTGGAGATCGAGTTTGACTTTGCCAACCTCATGCGAGGGGATGCGGCCAGTCGCTCGGCTTACTACCAAAGCGGCATCCAGAACGGCTGGCTCACCCGCAACGAGGCCCGCATCTCGGAAAACCTCAACCCGATCGCAGGGCTCGATCAACCATTGCGGCCACTGAACATGGTCGAAGAGGATGACGCAGAGGACGCTGAGGACGCGCAAATCGAATCTCAGGATTCCGACACCGATGCCAGTCCCGAGCCGGATCCGCAGCTGAGCCTGCGTCTGCGAAATCTGGTCGAGTCCAACGCCCAGCGACTGGCCCGTCGCATCTGCAAAAAAGGCGCCCTGGGCTCCAACGAAATCAACCTGATCGCCCAGACCTTCAGCCTGCCTCTATCGGCCGTGCAGGACTGGGCGCAGGGCGCTCCATCACTCGAGGATGAACCGGCGCTGTCCCGGTCCCTCATTCAATTGGGAATACACAAATGAACAGACAACTTCTGCTCTCCGAATTTTTGACCACTCCCTGGGCCCTGATGCCCGAGCGCCTGCAGGCCATGGCCGGGGTCTTGACCCGCTGGTCAGCTGGCGAGCCGCCAACTGACGAAGCCATGTTTCAGATCCAGTCGGAGCGGGTGCTGCGCGATACCCGCAAACAGATGGCTGCTGCCAATGCGGGCTCTGGCATTGCCGTGCTGCCCCTGTATGGCGTGGTCACCCAGCGGGGCAACATGGTCGATGACATCTCCGGCCCCGGCAGCACCAGTACCCAGCAATTCACCTCGGCCTTGCGCCAGGTCCTGGCCGACGACACGGTGGGCCAGATCCTCATCGACATCGACAGCCCTGGCGGCAGCGTTTATGGCGTGGCCGAACTGGCCTCGGAGATCGTCAAGGCCCGAGCCCAGAAGCCTGTGGTGGCCGTGGCCAACAGCCTGGCTGCCTCGGCGGCTTACTGGATTGGCTGCGCTGCCAGTGAGTTCTATGTCACCCCTGGTGGTGAGGTGGGCTCCATTGGCGTGTGGCAGGCGCACTTTGACTATTCGAAAGCGCTGGAAGAGGAGGGCGTCAAAACCACCCTGGTCTCTGCTGGCAAGTTCAAGGTCGAGGGCAACCCCTATGTGCCGCTGGACCCGCAGGCCCAGGCCTTCATGCAGTCGCGTGTGGACGACTACTACAACGCCTTCATCCAGGCTGTGGCTGTCGGCCGGGGCGTGTCGGTCGACGATGTCCGAAACGGCATGGGCGAAGGCCGGGTGCTTGGAGCAGATGCTGCCCTGGCGCAACGCATGGTCGATGGCATCGCATCCTTTGACGATGTTCTGGCCCGCATGCAGGCCAAGGTCACAGGCAACGCCGTTCGCAGCCAGCCTCAGAAAAACCATTCCCGACTGAAACAGGCGCGAGACGCTCTCGCACTGGTTTGATGCTGGTCTGATTTCAACCCCTTCCCTTGCAGCCCTCCGTTGAGGGCTGCGCCCCCCTGCGACCCGTTGGTCGTGATCCCTGTCGCCGCCTTGAGTCATTTCGACCAGGCGGCTTTTTCATTTCTGGAGATAAACCAATGAGCAAGCAATTGCGCGAGCTTCAGTCTCGCAAAGCCACCCTGGTCAAGGACGCACGCGCCCTGACCGATATCGCTGCCGCCG
>CAYTZZ010000085.1:0-2677 GCA_964442645.1 uncultured Bordetella sp.
AAGTCAATCTCGCTCATGACGAACTTGTCCAGCACGCCTCCATCTGGTGCCTCTGATGGCTCCCAAACATGGGAGCAAAACGGGCACTCCATGACGGCCAGCGGTACGACAGCTCCGCACTCCGGGCAATCCTTGGTCGGCGCATCCCCATCATGGTCGTGGCCATTGAGATTGACTTCCTGTTCAAGCGCGCCATGCATGAGGCTGGCAGTGCCAAAGTCCAGGACGATGCAATCGGTTTTGACCACACCAGGAAACTCCTGCGGATCAACCGTGCGCAAGCCTCGGCCCACCATCTGAATGAAGGTGGACTTGTATGAACTGGGTCGCAGCAGGACCACGCAGGACGTGGGCGTGTAGTCGTAGCCTTCGGTAAGCACTGCGACGTTGACCACCACCTGGGCGCGACCGGTTTCATAGGAGGCCAGTCGCTCCTTGCGCTCGGCATCAGACAGCTCACCGTGGATCAGCACAGCGTGAACGCCGGCCTGATTGAAGGCTTTGCAAACGTCGCTGGCATGCTCGACCGTGGAGCAGAACACAATGGTTTTGCGATCACTTGCCTTGGCTTTCCAATTGGTGATCACCGACTCCGTGATCAGGGTCTTGTTCAGGATGGACGCGACCTCATTCATGTCGAAATCGGTGGCCGTGCGCCGCACCTTGCGCAAGGCGTCCTGGGTGCCAACGTCGATCACGTAGGTCCTGGGTGGTACCAGATGGCCGCTGGCGATCATCTCCCCCAGCGTGATCTGATCGGCCAAGTTGCTGAACACTTCACGCAGGCCCTTGCCATCGCCCCGGTTCGGGGTTGCGGTCAGACCGCAGATGGCAGCCTTGGGGTTCTTGACCAACACCTGTTCAATCACTTCGCGGTAGCTGGGCGAAACCGCGTGGTGGGCCTCGTCGATGATCAACAAGTCGAGCGTCGGCATTTGCTCCAGATTGGCGCCACGAGAGAGCGTCTGCACCATGGCGAAGGTGGCGTTGCCAGCCCACGATTTCTCGTTGGCATCAAACACAGAGGTCT
Source organism: uncultured Bordetella sp. (assembly GCA_964442645.1). GTDB lineage: Bacteria > Pseudomonadota > Gammaproteobacteria > Burkholderiales > Burkholderiaceae_C > Limnohabitans. The sequence goes on from CAYTZZ010000085.1 coordinate 1,031, forward strand.
TGAGGCGCGGGTTCACTCGCTCGAACTTCGAGCGGTTCTGCCCAGTCAATTCAGTGCGGTGGGCCAGAATGCATGCCTTGGCATCAGGCTCAGCCAGGATGCTGCCGGCCACAGCCGACAGCATCACGGTCTTGCCCGATCCGGTGGGCGCAACGGCCAGGGTGTTGCCATGCTCGCCGAGGGCCGCAAGGGTCCTCTGCACAAGCAAGGCTTGGCGGGGGCGAAGAATCATGGCAACTCCCCCTTACTGAGCCCAGCTGGGACGACCCGGTACCGCTGCGCGTCCGGTGGCCTGTGCATAGGCGTTCGGCGCCGTGGCACTGGGCGCCGCAGGTGCGGAACCGTTCATGTGCGCCGCGTACTCTTTGTGGTCCGGGGCCACCGCCGACTTGATGACGCACTTGTCTTGGCCGTTCTGGTCCTTCTCCCAGTCGACCTTCCCGACAAACTCAATGCCCTCCAGATCCGCAAAGCCGCTGATGCGACGGGCGTTTTGTGCTGCCGGGCTGTTGTCACTCGGGTTGATCCCGCGTGCGGAATTCAGGATGGCCTTGATGAAAGTCCGCCCCATGTTGGTCCACTCGGCACCCTTGGCGCTGTACAGCCCAATGAGCGACCACATCTTGCGGCGAGCGAACGGGCCATCGAGCACCACGAATTCGCAATTGAGGTAAACCGATCCAGTGGTCAGGCTGCGCGTGGCGTAGCCGCCGGTCCATCCCTGAGACGGGTCGTCATAGCCACCGGGCTTGATGGTCATGCGCACACGCACTACCGTGCCTTTGGGGATGAGGTCGTAGCTAGATTGCTCGGCGGCGGAATTGAAATCGAAAAAGGTCATGATCAAGACTCCAGAGAAGAAATTGCGGGGGTTGGGGTGTTGGGGGCAGCCTCGGAGGTAACGGGCTGCGGTCGGGCAAAGTCCAGGCGCTCACTGGCAGGGCGTGCGGGGCCAGCGATCTTTTGCATCAGGCGACCGAGATCCGGCTCCTCAACTGCGTCGAGACGACCGCTGCGGTCCTTGGCTGGGTAGCCCCACTGGTTGAGCGTGTGACACACAAAGGCGCGGTAGCTGCTACCGTCATCGGCTTTGACTTCGGCCAGCGTGATGACCTCATCGACGATGCCGGGCAACTCAAGTCCGGTTTTTGAGCCATCAATCTGCAGCGTAAAAACGCGGCGGTTGAAGTCGTCCAAAGCCTCGTTGAGGATCCCGACAAACCAGACGTTCTTGCGACGTGTATGCTGCAGGTGGGTCAGCCAGCCAATCATTTCTTGGCCCATGAGCCCGTAGGCGCCACGGCTGTCGGGCTTGCCAGTCTTTTCGGAATAGGCCTGCGGCTGCCCCTTGCACCATTGAAGGCACAGGCGGCCGGCCACGGTGATTGAGTCAACGAAAACCGTCTCGTACTTGTCCAGCACGACCGGATCGCCTAAGCGTTGGCACACAGCCTGGTAGTGCGCTTCGCTGTACGGCTGGTCATCGCGCAGCGCCGGGTTGGGACCACCGATGAACACCGCAAAGTCGCGGCATTCCTGCCATGTGCGAGGACGGATGGTGTCGCCTGCGTAGCCCTCTACGGCCAGGTCTCCGGCTTCCAGATCAAAGAACAGGGTCGAGACCGGATTGAGCGTCCAGAGCTGAGA
>CAYTZZ010000086.1:0-2488 GCA_964442645.1 uncultured Bordetella sp.
TGTTGAATCACATCCAAAACTGAGCCAGTTTCTGAGCTTTACACGTTGAAATTTGAGCCACGTTGAAGGCTACCCTGCTGATTTTTTATGCAGGGTGGCTGGAGTGATCAACGTGAGTACATTGAGCAAATTACGCCGTCTTGTTTTGAGGGACGGCATATCCATACGCGAGGCCAGCAATCGGCTGGGGATTTCTCGCAATACGGCCAAGAAGTGGCTGGAGCAACCCGAGATGGTGGAGCCCCGGTACCCCAAGCGGGCGTCGGGGCCGGGCATCTTGGGGCCTTATGAAGAGGTGCTTGCACAGTGGCTGAAGTCTGACAGTCACCGCAACAAACGTGAGCGCCGAGGCACCAAGGCTTTATTTGAAGGGCTGCGGGCGCTGGGCTATCCGGGCAGCCGGGGGCCGGTCTACACCTTCGCCCTGCGCTGGCGCCAAGAGCAAGACCAAGCTGCCAAGGGGCAGGGCTATGTGCCCATGCACTTTGACATGGGCGAGGCGTTCCAGTTTGACTGGAGCACGGAATACGCGGTCATTGGCGGCTTGCGCAGGCGTTTGGATCTGGCGCACACCAAATTGGCGGCCAGCCGGGCGTTTGTGCTGTCGGCCTATTACAACCAGGCGCACGAAATGTTGTTCGAGGCCCATGCCCGGGCCTTTGCTCTGTTTGGCGGGGTCACCAAGCGTGGCATTTACGACAACATGAAGACGGCGGTGGACAAGGTGGGTGACGGCAAGAAGCGCACCATCAACGCCCGCTTTGAGACGATGACGGGGCACTACCTGTTCGATCCAGAGTTCTGCAACCGGGCTGCGGGCTGGGAGAAAGGCATCGTGGAGAAGAACGTGCAGGACCGACGCCGTGGCATCTGGCGCGAGGCCAGCGAGCGGCGCTGGAACTCACTGGAAGAGCTCAACGCCTGGCTGCAGAAGGCCTGTGTTGAGGCGTGGGAGCATTTGCAGCATCCCGAGTGGGTGCACATGAGCGTGGCCGATGTGTACCAAGACGAGCGCTTGCGGTTGATGCCCAACCCCAGGCCCTTTGATGGCTACATCGAGCACCCGGCGCGGGTGTCCTCCACGTCGCTGATCACCTTCCAGCGCAACCGCTACAGCGTGCCGTGCGAGTGGGTTAACGCGATGGTGAGTGTGCGGGTGTATCACGACCATTTGATGGTGGTCTCTCCAGACGGAGAGTTCATCCGGCTCAAGCGCTGCTTTGATCGGGACCAGACCATTTACGACTGGACGCACTACATCGCGCTGATCGAGCGCAAACCTGGTGCCTTGCGCAATGGGGCGCCATTCAGAACAATGCCCGAGCCATTGCGGCAATTGCAGGACCAGTTGCTGCGCCACCCTGGCGGCGATCGGGTCATGGCACAAGTACTCAACGCGGTCACCTTGCATGGTTTGGAGGCGGTATTGGTGGCGGTGGAGCTGGCCTTGCAATCTGGGCGGGTCAGTGCCGAGCATGTCCTGAATGTTCTCTCGCGCCTGAAAGAGCCCACCCGAAACAACGAGCTGGTGCACACCCACCTGCACCTGGGCCAACCGTCACAGGCCAATGTGGATCGGTATGACCGGCTGCGAACTCAGCCGAACGATCAGGAGGTGAACCATGCTTGACATGATTGCCGACTTCAAGGAGTTGGGGCTGTACGGCATGGCCAGTGCTTGGCCTGAGGTTCAAGGCACGGCCCGCATCAAGTCGCTGGACCACGAGACGGTGCTGATGCAACTGATCAAGGCAGAGAAGGCGCAGCGCGAGGTGCGCTCCATGGCCTATCAGATGCGCGTGGCCCGATTCCCGGCTCACCGCGATCTGGTGGGCTTTGACTTTACGCAAGCGCATGTTGACGAGGCCTTGGTCCAGAAACTCCATGGACTGGAGTTTGTGAACTCAGCGCATAACGTGGTGCTGGTGGGAGGCCCAGGCACGGGCAAAACCCATCTGGCCACCAGCCTGGGCGTTCAGGCCATCCGCGCCCATGGCAAGCGTGTTCGGTTCTTCTCCACAGTCGAATTGGTCAATGCCCTGGAGCTGGAGAAGGCGCAAAACAAGACGGGCCAATTGGCATATCGGCTGATGTACGTGGATATGGTGATCTTGGATGAAATGGGCTATCTGCCATTCACCCAGTCCGGTGGGGCACTGCTGTTTCACTTGCTCTCCAAGCTCTACGAGCGCACCAGCGTGGTCATCACGACCAACCTGAACTTCTCGGAATGGAGCAACGTGTTTGGCGATGCCAAGATGACGACGGCGTTGCTGGATCGGCTGACGCACCACTGCCACATCGTGGAGACCGGCAACGAGAGCTGGCGGTTCAAGAACTCAACGGCGGCCGCCGCACCCACCAAACCTCAGCGGGCCAAGGCCCAGAAAGGAGAAGCCAAAGCCCCAGAGCAGATAGACTTATCCACAACCGACTGAACAAAACTTCCCTAAAACCAGTGGCTCAATATTCAACGTGAACACTGGCT
>CAYTZZ010000087.1:0-2174 GCA_964442645.1 uncultured Bordetella sp.
CAGGCTGCTCTCAGAGGGGTTCAATCTAAATGAAATTGGTGATCACCTTGGTCACCAGAGTGCATCTGCAACCAGGGTGTATGCCAAGACAGATGTGAGGGCATTACGTGAAGTCGCGGCATTTGATCTGGGAGACTTGTCATGAAAGTCTCTCAAGTCATCAGCTGCTATCTCGTGTCGCGTCGATCGGTCGGTGTCAGATTGGAAAGCGCTGAGCGCACGCTTTACCAATTCGCAAAGACAGTGGGCGACTGTGAATTCAAGAGGGTCTCACCTAAATCAGTGTCCAAATTCCTCATGGGATCTGGCTCAATTAGCAACTCTTGGTACCTAAAATACAAACTCTTGAATGGACTGTACCGATATGCCATAGCTCGTGGATATGTTGACAAGGCACCACTGCCGAGCGATATCCCGGCATTGCCGCCATCGCTGACGCCGCATGTTTACTCGACTGAAGAGATTCAACGATTACTTGATGCCACAGTGGTCATCAACAATCCGTGCTGTCCATTGCAAGCATCTTCTCTGAAGTCGCTTCTGATCTTGTTGTATGGCACGGGACTTCGTGTCAGTGAAGCTTTGTCGCTGAAGATTTCGGACATCAATCTTGCTGAAAAAATCATCACAGTACGTGATACCAAGTTCTACAAAACGCGGCTGGTCCCACTGGGTGAAAGGGTTTCAGAGGAGCTCAAGCACCACATAATCCGACGAAATTCTCTTCCAATGCCAGACGGAGTGGATTCAGCTGTATTTGCCATCCGATCTGGTTCTGCTCTTGGGTACAGGCAGGTCAACGATTGGTTTGTTCAGGTTAGAAACGCTGCAAGAATAGGTGCCCCACCGGGTGAAAAAAAACCACCGCGATTACATGACCTCCGTCACACTGCTGCAGTGCACAGAGTCATTCACTGGTATCGATCTAACGAGGATGTACAACGTCTCCTTCCCCATTTGGCGACGTATCTCGGCCACATCAAAATTAAATCCACACAGCGTTATTTGACGATGACTCCAGAACTCCTGGAGGAGGCAAGTCTCAGGTTTGCTGTGTACGCCGAAATGGAGGTCGATCATGCGTGATCTCAACCTCCTCGGCCCGTGGGTTCGTCGATTTCTGCTTGAGCATTTGGTGGCTGAAAGGAATCTGTCGCACAACACCCAAATCAGCTATCGCGACACCTTGTCATTGCTATTGCCATTTGCAGGCACCAAGATGCGCAAATCAGTTGACCGTCTGAACGTCTTTGATATCTCGCCTGGTGTCATTAGATCCTTCCTGGAAACAATCGAATCGGTCAGAAATTGCAGTGTCGCGACAAGAAATCAGCGCTTGGGCGCCATTCATTCCCTTGCAAAATTTATCGGGATGCGCTCGCCAGAACATGTTTCGTGGTGTGCAGAGGTAAGGTCAATTCCGTTCAAAAAATCGGCCAAGCCAATGATCGGCTATCTGGACAAACCTGAGATGGATGCGTTGTTGAATCAACCGCTCAGATCTACAGGCCAGGGTGCACGGGACTATGCCTTGCTACTGTTCCTGTACAACAGTGGGGCTCGTGCTGATGAGGCCGCAGGTCTCACCATCGATTGCGTACAAGTGGGTACATCACCTTGTGTCCGCATTCTTGGCAAAGGCAACAAGTTGAGGTTGTGCCCCCTTTGGCCCTTGACGGTGGCAGCACTTAAGCCGTTGATTTCTGACCGAGATGGCAAGGATCGTGTATTCCTTGGTCGAACAGGCGATCCAATGACACGGTTTGGGATCCATCGACTGGTCACAACTTATGCTGCGCTGGCCCTTGGAAATCAAAAGCCACTGAAATGCACACGTGTAAGTCCACACACCATCCGACACACAACAGCCGTTCATCTACTTCGAGCAGGCGTAGACATCAATACCATCCGTGCCTGGTTGGGGCATGTCTCAATTGATACCACTCACATCTATGCCGAGGTAGATCTTGAAATGAAGGCCAAAGCCCTGGCCAGTGTGAATATTGAGTCGCTGCCCAAACCCTCAAGCAAGAGAGGGTCAAACAAGTCTGTGATGACCTTTCTGAGCACCTTGTGACGCAATGTCGGAAATTATGTGCGCACGATTGCCTTTGCCTCCTCTGAGAGTCAAGTGGCGTGGTGATCTGTGCACATAAATATGGCCGCAACATAAC
>CAYTZZ010000088.1:0-2043 GCA_964442645.1 uncultured Bordetella sp.
GCGCGACCGGTCACGATGCACCGGAATCGGCGGTCACGTTCGCCGGAATACGCACCGGGACTCGAGTGCCGGCCGCAGGAAGGGTCTGGCAGCCATCTTGCGTGTGCCGAATTCCACAAAGCGCCAGTACCAGGCGTCTTGCGAGAGGTTCCCGCGCTTGCCTTGATTGCGGTACTTCTTGCCCTGGCGGACCAACACGTAAAACGTCTGTCGCCCCCCACCGGATAGCTCCCGGATGTGCTTCATGATGACCGAGCGCTTGAGCGTTCCGGCAGACGGTTGCTTCGTGCCCAGCGACTGCGCGGCCTTCGGTGCCCGATGCCGCGCCTCATCTCTGATGACCTTGGCGCCGGCATAGACCGCCGTTCGCAGGCCCCGATTAGCAATGCGCTGGGGCAGCTCACGAAGCGCCCGGTTCAGTTCAGCCAAGCCTTCAATGCGGACTGTTTCGGCCCTAGCCATCGCGCAAGCCTTCGCTGGCCAATAACGTCACCACGACATTGGCCTCATCCTCATTGAGTGCGGCGTGAATCGCAAACACTCGACTCCGGTATAAAACTCTCAGCTGGGCAACCGCCTTGGGGGCGCTGAACGCATCTTGGAAACGCACTGTGATCTGGTGGGTAACCTCCGCTGCGACTCGATCGGCGATGCGGGCTTCCCGCCCCGAAATAGGCTGGATGTCAGCCCAGACTGTCCCCACATCAGTCCAGCCTTGCGTAGGGGCCCCCAGCATGTCCTTGCTGATAATGGGTCGCTGAATCCGGACCCGGTGATTGAGTTGTCCCGCACCGATCGCACTCATACAAAACTCACCCGATATCCGTCAAGCAGACTGTCCACAAAAGTTAAAGCGTCAATACGCCCACGCGTGAGCGTCGCAACCTCTTCCCGGTGCCCGTAGAGACTGCCCACACGCAGCTTGATCCAGCTCTTGAGCCCCTCAGGCACGGCACTGGCAGTGCCATAGCCAGCATCAAAGATGACGCCAACGGCACCGATTTGCGGCAAGGTTGCTGGCCATGTTTTCCCGAAGACTGGGGTGACGCGCGCCGGCTCGCACGCTGCATCCAGCACGTAATCACTCGAAGGCATCACCTGAGGTTCGCCATTCATGTCCAGGTAATGGATCGCTACCACCGACTGGACGGGGCATTTGGCGAGGAGGACAGCGTGTGCGGGAAGGCTGAACGATGCGCCGGCAGGTACGCCCATCAGCGAAGGCCCGGGAAGGGCGTCGAGCACCAGTTTCCAGCGGGCAGTTGTCAACTGCCGGCCGGTCTGGGTCTCAGCCGCCTGCCGGGCTGCCGTGATGAGCGCGCCGATCAGCGCATCGTCATCGTCAACATCCACCCGCAGGTGGAGTTTGGCCTCGGCAAGCGATACCGGCTCCTCTGAGGGGGGTGTGACGAGTTGGAGCGGCATGCCTTAGACGATTTGGGCCACAGCGGCCTGGTTGCCGGGGTCTGCAGGCAGCATTCGAGGGCTCACACCCAGCACCTGCGCCGCCGTCAGACTCGCCGCGCCCCCCACCGTCACCGCAAGACGCACGAAGCCAAAGCCGGCGACCGTGTCCAGGTCCTCTGGCTTGACGTTGATGAGCGCCTGCTTGTTGTCGCCGGTGGCTTTGATGATCTGAGAAATCGCCTTGCCGGCGATGTCCTTGGCACCCGTGCCCACGGCGTCCAGCGCCTGCTGGACCTTGGCGTCTACCGTCGCACCCGTACCGAGTACTCCGGTTTGGATGACGGCCAGCAGGCCGTTGTGCATCGCCAGAGAAATCCATCCGGTGGTTGCGGTGCCTGCAGCCTGACTGGACGGATCCAGCGTGGCCAAGATGGCCAGCAATTCGCTGCCCTTTGCATTGGGAAACATGTGTGTTCTCCTTGAGTGTTAGGGCGTTCAGCGCGCGCCCAGTTGAACAAAGGGCGACAGGCTCGTAGTGCCCTTGGCAGGCGAGATGGGCGCCGCGATCTTGGATTGGCCGTCCATGCGGAACGTGGTGCGAAACGCCGTGAGGTCCGCATCAAAGTACAGGTGCAT
>CAYTZZ010000089.1:0-1970 GCA_964442645.1 uncultured Bordetella sp.
TCGGATTACCGGCACTGATCGGCATAACCAAGACATCGGCGTAATGAACCTGCCAACCTGTGGCCTCGGTCATCTGCGGCAGCGTGGCACCTTCTGCGCGTGTGAGCAGCTCAATCAGCACGGCTTGCTTGGTGCCTTCGCGTTTGGCGCGCGGCGCTTGACTCGTGAAGCCAATCGCTTGCAGTCCTGTGGCTGTGGCCACGTACACCTCTGGCTCTGCGGCGCTTGGCTCGATGAGTTCTGCGTTGTGCATCGAGGTCAGCACCTTGATGCGAGCCCCGCCCTTGAGGGTGTCGGGGAAGTTGGTCAGTTTCTTTTGTGGATGCTGCGCAGCCGCTTCGAGCAGAGCGCGTTGGGTGTCTGTGAGTTTCATTGTTTGCCTTTCGATGTTGTTGATGTGTTTTTTCCTGCTTCGATCCCTGCGGCGTAAGCAGCCTCCAGTGCGCTCTTGACGGCCCAGACCGAGACGTCGTGGAAGTCCAGGCGATCGCTGTGCTGTGTCTCCAGCGTTTCGATAAAGAAATGCTTCAGAGCGATCTGCTCGAGCAGCTTGTTCAGGTCCTTGTTTTGTTTCATTGGCTTGGTTCCTTTCGTTCATCCAATGTGATGGATTGACGCTCTGAATCAAGGTGAAGCCAAGTCAATTTTTGAAGCTGTCGCTTATTCCTTGAAAGACGATTGAGATGCCGCGAAGTGCGCCCACTCCATGCCGATACCCCGGTTGCGCGCAGGTGCTCAACGTGCCTGGTTACTGCACCAATCACCAGTCGAAAGTGCACCGTGAGTACGGGCGTGCGCGCAGAGGGTTCGACACAGAGCTGGGCTTTTATCAATCGGCCAGGTGGCGCAACACGCGTGCAGCGGTGTTACGGGATAACCCGCTTTGCTGCAGGTGCCAGGCCAAGGGGCTGTTGCAACCGGCCAAGGTCGTTGACCACATCGTTCCAGTCAAAGAAGGCGGTGAGCGCTTTGAGCGAGCGAACCTACAGAGCCTGTGCGTGCCCTGTCACAACGCCAAGACCGCCTCAGAGACGGCATCCATGCGCAACCAGGCCCCGTCCTGAGGGGGTAGGGGGTCTGAATCTCTACAGACTGGCCCCTGAGATGCGTTGGCCTGCGCAAATTTTTGTGCGTGCAAATTGAACAAGGGGGGGTATCCCCCAAAGCCTGCAGCAAAGGCAGTGCATCAGATGAACATCAAACCAAGCGGGTGATTTATGGGTGGACGCAAGCCACTGCCGACTCAAGTCAAGCAGATCAAAGGGACCTTGCAGCCATGCCGGACCAACTACCACGAGCCCATCCCAGAGGGCTTGCTGGTTGAGCCTCCGGACTACATGCCAGAGGGTGCCAAGGCCGCTTGGCGCTACGCACTTGAATGTGCCCCGCCCACGCTGATCCGCAAGCTGGACATGTCCGTGCTGGAGATCTGGGCCTGTGCGGCTGATCTGTACCGGCAGGCCCAGGCGGGCATCGGCAAGACCGGGCTCCTGGTGAAGGCGCCCCACAGCGGCGTGCCCATGCAGTCGCCGTATCTGGCCATTGCCAACAAGCAGGCCCAAATCATGACCAAAGCTGCGATCGAGATGGGATTCACCCCGGCATCTCGCTCGCGCATCTCCATTCCAAACGAACGCCCGGGCGAGGAGCTCGATCTCTGGGAGGACATCGTGGGTTGACCCAAAGGGATACAGGATGAGCACATACGCCGCGAGCGCCAAACAATATGCTGAGCGCGTTGTCTCCCACGAGATCCTGACCTGCGAGTGGGTCCAGAAAGCCTGTAAACGCCAGCTTGATGACCTGATCCGCTTCAAGCGCAAGAGCAGCCTGTACCAGTTCAACCCGGAACTGCTTGACCGTTATGGCAGGCCCTACAGGCCAGCGGATAACCTGTGCGCCTTCATTGAGCGACTGCCCCATGTCAAAGGCCCACTGGCCAGCAAGATGATCGTTCTGGAGCCCTGGCA
>CAYTZZ010000090.1:0-1688 GCA_964442645.1 uncultured Bordetella sp.
ACGAACCATGTTGTAGGGGTTGGACGAACCATGGCTCTTGGCCACGATGTCCGTGATACCCATCACTTCGAAAACGGCGCGCATCGGGCCGCCAGCGATGATGCCGGTACCCTTGGGGGCCGGGGCCATCATCACAACAGCGGCACCGTGGTGACCGGTCACGTTGTGGTGGATGGTGCCGTTCTTGAGCGACACCTTGGTCATGTTGCGACGGGCTTCTTCCATGGCCTTCTGCACTGCAGCCGGCACTTCTTTGGATTTGCCCTTGCCCATGCCGACGCGGCCATCGCCATCACCGACCACAGTCAACGCTGCGAAACCAAGAATACGGCCACCCTTGACCACCTTGGTGACGCGGTTCACCGCGATCATCTTCTCGCGCATACCGTCGTCACGACTGTCGTCTTGCACTTTAGCTTGAACTTTTGCCATGTTATTTTCCGATCTGCTTAGAACTGCAAGCCAGCTTCACGCGCGGCTTCGGCCAACGCCTTGACGCGGCCGTGATAGGCGAAGCCGGAGCGGTCAAAAGCGACCTTCTCAACGCCAGCTGCCTTGGCTTTTTCTGCAATGCGCTTGCCAATCAATGTGGCTGCGGCGGTGTTGCCACCTTTGCCCGATGCGCCCAGATCCTTGCGGACTTCGGCTTCGGCCGTGGAAGCGGCTGCCAGCACTTTGCTGCCATCGCCAGAGATGACGCTGGCGTAGATGTGCAGGTTGGTGCGGTTCACCATCAGGCGTGCGACGCCCTGGGTGGCAATACGGATGCGGGTCTGACGGGCCCGGCGAAGACGCTGCTCTTTTTTGGTCAACATGTTGCAGCTCCTTATTTCTTCTTGGTCTCTTTGATCGTGATCTTCTCGTCCGCATAGCGGATGCCTTTGCCCTTGTAGGGCTCGGGCGGACGAATCGCACGAATTTCAGCAGCCACCTGACCCACGCGCTGGCGGTCAGCACCCTTGATCAGAATTTCGGTCGGCGCAGGCGTCTCCACCTTGATGCCAGCCGGCATGTCGATGTTGACGGGATGCGAGAAACCCACAGCCAGGTTCAGCTTGGCGCCTTGCGCCTGGGCTTTGTAGCCCACGCCCACCAGGGACAACTTCTTCTCGAAGCCCTTGGTCACACCCACCACCATGTTGTTCACCAACTGGCGCAGCGTGCCGCTCATGGCGTTCGCTTCGCGAGACTCGTTGGCGGGCACGAAGGTCAGCTTGCCGCCTTCGTTAAGCACCGTCACCAGGGCACTGGAGGCCACGCTCAGGGTGCCGCCGGCACCTTTCACGCTGATCTGGTCTTCCTTGATGGACACATCCACGCCTTGCGGGATGGTCACTGGCATTTTTCCTACTCGGGACATTTCGTCTCTCCTGCCATTAAGCGACGTAGCACAACACTTCGCCACCGACACCGGTTGCGCGTGCTTTGCGGTCGGTCATCACACCTTTGGGCGTGGTGACGATGGCCACGCCCAGGCCATTCATGACCTGAGGAATGGCGTCGCGGCCCTTGTACACACGCAAGCCAGGACGGCTCACGCGCTCGATACGCTCAATGACCGGACGGCCAGCGTAGTACTTCAGGGTGATTTCGAGTTCGTTCTTGCCGGACTCGGATTTGACTTGGAAGCCGTCAATGTAGCCCTCGTCCTTCAGCACTTGCGCCATGGCGATCTTCACTTTGGAAGA
>CAYTZZ010000091.1:0-1646 GCA_964442645.1 uncultured Bordetella sp.
CCTTGGGCGTCAAACGTCGCAGCCAAGGTGCCGCTCAGGGTCAGGCCCTCGACGCCCGTGACCGAGGCCACCCCCGACAAACTGCCGCTGCGCTTGCCCGCGCCATAGCTCGAATTGGCCACATCCTTGCCAAAGTACAAATCGCCCGCGCCCTGGCTGATCCCCACGCGCGCGCCACCCGCCTCGACACCCACTTCCACATCGCTGGCCACCAAGTGCCAGGCCTTCTCGCCCTGTGCCGATTGCTCCAGCGCCAGATTGAAGTCGCCCGCAATCTTCGCCGGGCCAATCTGCAGCGCGCCGCTGACCGCCACCTGGAACACCTCGCCACCGTCGGCCAAGGTCACCGTCTTCGCGCTTGACAAGGCAATCGCCGTGCTCTGCGTGTTGCTCGCCCCGTTCCAGTCGATCACCGGGCCCGTCGTGGACAACGCGTCCCCGTTCTGGCCCAGCAATCGGTTCACCTGCAAGTGCGCGCTGTCAATGTCGGCCAAGGCATAGCCTTGCACCGTGGCGCCGCCCAAACTGGCTTCGCTGGTCAACCAGCGTCGGCTCGTGCCACCCACTTCGCTGGACAGCACCACCGCCACATCCACGTCGCGCAAGTTCGCGCCCACGCTGCTCGTGCCCACCGAAGCCGTCACCCCCGCGCCGCCAAAGATCAACTGATCCACCGTCACCGTCGCGCCATCGCTCAAGCGAACGCTGCGAGCGGTTCGGCTTTCAATGAACAGCTCGCCATCCACGCGCAGCACATTCGACAAATTCGCGTGCACCGTGCCGCGCAAGCGCGCTTCGTCTTTCACCATGTCCAGTTCGTACTCGCCCAACGCCCCTTGGACCGTCGTCTTCAGGTCGCTGCCCCATTGGTTGTAGGCCAGTTGCAGCTTGTCCGCTTGCAAGCTCACGCCCGACACACCGGTCAGCGCCACGCTGCCTTCGGCCGCCAGCGCATAACGGTTGCTCGTCACACTGGTGGACGTGGTCGCCTTCGTCGCAGCGTTCAGGTTCGTCACCGTCTGCTGCAACACCAAGGCGCCACGGCCTTGTGTCAGCGAGGCACCCACCCCACCCAGCGCCAAACTCGCGCTCAGTGTGTCCAAGCCAATCGCCACATCCGTCACACGGGTCGTGCCGTCTTCCAAAATCTTCGTGTTCGTGACCACCTTCAGCGCCCCGCTGATCGTGCCCACGCCGGCCACCGTCAGCGCGCCATCGGTGATCGTCACTTCCTTGCTTTGCGTGCCATCGGCAAACTGCAAGCGCAGCGAACTGTTCGGGCCCGTCTGCACCGCTTGGTCCACGGCCACGCCCAAGTTGTTGATGCGCACCGTGCCCGTCGCACTCAAGCTCACATCGTTGCCCAGGCCTTGCAACACCGCCGTCCCCGACGCCTGCAACGCATACGCCGTTTGTCCCGCCACATCGCGCGACAAAATCAAGCCCAGGCTTGCGCCGCTGAGCGCCACACCAGCCGAGCCCCCGCCCAGCAAGGCGTCCACATTGCTCGCGCCCACCAGCAAGCGGCCATTGGCACCGCTCTCCTTGACCACGCTGAAGTCGCCCGACAGCGACCCAAACCCGCTCACCCCCAGCGCCGCCGTCCCCGCCACGCTCAACCCACCTTGGGCGTCAAACGTCGCAGC
>CAYTZZ010000092.1:0-1482 GCA_964442645.1 uncultured Bordetella sp.
ATCAGCTCTTCTACGAATTCAATCTGGAGGAGCACATCCCACGTGATCATTTACTGCGAGGGATAAATCGGTTCCTTGACCTCAGTACGTTGCGCCAACATTTGGCACCGTTTTACAGCCACACAGGCCGCCCCTCCGTTGATCCCGAGTTGATGATTCGGATGCTGATCATTGGATATTGCTTTGGCATTCGCTCCGAGCGCAGGCTGTGTGAGGAGCTCCATCTAAACCTTGCCTATCGATGGTTTTGCCAGTTGGGCCTGGAAGACAAAATTCCCAATCACTCCACCTTCTCGAAGAACCGTCACGGACGCTTCCGTGAGAGCGAGACCTTCCGTCAGGTCTTCGAGAGCGTGTTGCGCCGATGCATGACGGAGGGGTTGGTTGGGGGTGAGGGGTTTGCTGTGGACGCCAGCGTCATCAAGGCCGACGCCAATCGAGCCAACGTAACGACGCCCGAGGAGCCCAAAGCTTGGCCAGGAGGGGATAACCCAAGCCGTGCCGTACGCGACTACCTGGCCGCATTGGATGAAGCCAATCCAATTGGAGAAGATGCGACTGCCATTGTTCCCTCTAGGACGATATCTCTATCAGATCCTCAAGCCAGATACACCGCCGCACCGGGCGGTCCTGCTTTCTTCGCATATTCCACCAACTATTTGATTGACCTGAGCGCGGGCATCATCATGGATGTTGAAGCCACACAGGCCCATCGCACACAAGAGGTGGAGTCAACCAAGACCATGATGCAAAGAGTTGAAGACCGCTTTGATATCAAGCCCAATCGCCTGGTTGGAGATACTGCCTACGGCACTGCATCGATGCTTGACTGGATGGTCAACGAAAAACACATTGCGCCCCACGTACGTGTGTGGGACAAGACACAGCGCAAAGATGAAACCCTCTCTATTGCAGATTTCGATTGGAATGAAGAGGCCAATCAATACACATGTCCAGAAGGTCATCCCTTGAAATCCAACTGGCGCCCCTTCAAAACTCCACGCAATCATGTGACGCAAGCAGACACTGTTGTGTACCGAGCCAGCCAGCATGACTGCACTGCCTGTTCACGTAAGTCGGAGTGTTGCCCAAACACGCCCCATCGCAAGATCGCGCGCAGCATTCATGAGGGTGCGCGGGAGGTGGCTCGACAGATTGCACGAACTGATGCGTTCAAGCAGTCTGGCAAACAACGTAAGAAGGTTGAAATGCTGTTTGCTCACCTCAAGAGAATTCTCAAGCTCGACCGATTGCGCCTGCGGGGCTTGGCCGGTGCACAAGACGAGTTCATATTGGCCGCAACGGCGCAAAACTTGAGAAGAATGGCCAAGTGGTTGATGCCAATCAGCGGAAAAGCGGGATTGATGGCCGCTTGATGCGGTACGAAGGCGGATTTGCCGCCGCAGATGGCGTCTGCATTCTCAAAAAACATCAGCTGCGCCAACTTGATCAGCGCCTCGACGCGAGTTTTTCAACAAAATT
>CAYTZZ010000093.1:0-1413 GCA_964442645.1 uncultured Bordetella sp.
TTTGGATCAAGGCGATTGCGTCCCCAGGCATCTACAGTGACACGCCGACCTTTGTGTCGACGGTGGTTGCTCAGCCGCAGAACGCCAATTTGATCTTGGCACGTGATGAGCAGGCGCTGGGATTCCCTGGCACTAAGCACTTCGCTTCGGTCGTCTCGGTCAACGGTCGAAACGCCCTGCGTATGAGCACCGGTGCACAGACGGCTGAGTACCTCTTTGAGGTGGATCTTGTTTCACCCATCCGCGCCCAGAACACGCTGCTCAATAGCCTTGGGGCCTCGGTTGATGACCGGACCACATGGCTGGAGGCGAATTTCCCTTGGAGCAGCGATGCTGCGAGGCGCCAGTGGGCCTATGACGGCGCGATTGCCAACGTGGATGCGCGGTTTCAAATCGCAAGGGAAGACGCACTGCAAGCCGGCGAAGTCTACGGATGGCGTCTGAACGGTTCTACCGCGGGGCTAGGAAATCCAGTCTCGAGCCAGGCGGCAGGCGTCGCCTATGCCGCCGGCCGATATGGCGACGGTCTCATGGTCAAAGACACCACCCGCGTGGCTTGGACGGTGAGCATCCCATCGGTGTTTCACACCTCCTTTTGGTTCATCCCGTCAGAGGTCACAACCTGCGTGATCTGGGTGGCTCTTGGCACCGCAGGATCGCTCCTGGTGGGCTATGACGCCACGACGGGTGCGTTCTTTCTCGAAGACCAACTGTCCAGACGAGTGAGCGTGCCTTTTGGCATTTCGGTAACTGATCGCGTTTGCATCGGCGTGTGCCAGACCGCCACCGAGCGACGGCTATTTGTCGGTCGGATGGGCGGTGATGTGGACTCAGCCAGTTCGGCACTTGCGCCAATCGGAGCCGTTACCAGCTTGCGTCTGTACTAGCTCTCAGCTTTTCAACCCATCTCCAACCGTGGCGCTGCTCTCGAAAGAGACAGCGCCATTTCTTTTTCCATTTCACGAGGACTTTTCATGATCGACGAATCCATGCAGCTTCACGGTGCTATGACCCTGATCCTTCGCCGCGCAAGCGGTGAGGTCGAGACGGTCCACAAAGACAACATCATCGTCAACGTCGGCTTTGACTTCATTGCTGACGCCATTGGCAAAGCCGCCAGCCGACCCGCCGTGATGGGCTTTATTGCGCTGGGCACCGGCACGACAGCGGCGGCTGCAACCCAGTCGGCGCTGGTGACCGAAATTGACCGAAATGCTGCGACCTACGCGCACACGGCAGGCACCAAGACCTTCACCTTCAGCGCGGACTTCTTGGCGGGCGACAGCACCGGCGCTCTGACCGAAGCCGGGGTATTCAACGCAGCGACCGGGGGCATCATGCTCGATCGGGTGGTGTTTCCAGTGGTCAACAAGGGCGCAGATGACAGCCTGACCGCGGTCTTCACCTTCACGA
>CAYTZZ010000094.1:0-1403 GCA_964442645.1 uncultured Bordetella sp.
AATGCAAACCCGTCTACTCATATGGAGTCACAGCCTTGAAAAACACCGCCCCGCCACTGCGCGACATCCTGCGCGCAGGCGAAATTTCTGAAAAACTCCACGCGCTTTCGAACATGAAAATGCCCGAGCTTTGGGCACTGTGGGATCAATTCTTTGTGCGCAGGCCCGCCCGGCCCAATCGCACGCACCTCGAGTCACGCTTGGGCTACAAACTGCAAGAGCAGGCCTATGGTGCGCTGCCCACCGCAACCCGCGACATGCTGGCCGACTACGGCGCCCGCTTCTCGAAAATCAAAACCGCCGCCCCAACCACCCGGACAGTGCTGCCAGGCACCACGCTCTTGCGTGAATTTGACGGCAAGAAATACAAAGTCACAGTGCTGCCCGATGGCGGCTATGAATACGACGGCCATCAATACAAGAGCTTGTCGGCCATTGCCAAGTTGATCACGGGCACGCAATGGTCCGGACCCGCCTTCTTTGGTTTGAAAGGCAAGAAGGCATGAGCGAGACGCTACAACCCACACCCAAACGATGCGCCGTGTACTGCCGTGTCTCCTCGGACGAGCGGCTGGATCAAACCTTCAACTCCATCGATGCCCAACGGGAAGCTGGGGCTGCTTTTATTGCCAGTCAGCGCTCGGAAGGCTGGGAGCCAGTCGAGGACAGCTACGAGGACCCTGGTTTCACAGGCGGCAATATGGACCGCCCAGGTCTCAAACGCCTGCTCAGAGACATTCAGGACGGCAAGATCGACATCGTGGTGGTCTACAAGATCGACCGTCTCTCACGGTCGCTTGCGGACTTCGCCAAGATGATCCAGCTCTTTGATCGGTACAAGGCAAGCTTCAGCTCGGTCACGCAGCAGATCAATTCGGCCACCTCCATGGGGCGCCTGATGCTAAACGTCCTGCTGTCATTTGCTCAATTTGAGCGCGAGGTGACCGGCGAGCGCATCCGCGACAAAATCGCGGCCTCCAAACGCAAGGGCATGTGGATGGGCGGACAAGTCCCGATGGGTTACTGCGTGGACAACCGCAAGCTGGTCGCGGTGCCAGAGGAAGCCCTGGTGGTGCGGCAGATCTTTAATTCGTTTGTGGCCACACGCTCAACCACATTGATGGTCAAGCAGCTCATGGAGCAAGGGATCAGGAGCAAGAATGGCAAGCCACTGACCAAGCAGGCCCTCTACACCATCCTGCACAACCGCCTGTACATCGGTGACCTTGGGCACAAGGGCAACTTTTACCCAGGTCAGCACGAAGCACTGATTGATCAGTCGCTGTGGGACCGAGTGCAAGAGATCATGGCCGAAAACAGCCGTGTCCGGGCTCGTGAGACCTTTGGACAGAAATGCAGGCATGGCTTCTTGCTGCGCGGGATGATGTTCACGCCCGATGGAG
>CAYTZZ010000095.1:0-1395 GCA_964442645.1 uncultured Bordetella sp.
AGGCCATTTTGGAAGGTGTTCAGCCCAGGCATCTGAATCTGCAGACGATCCGTGGTCGGCATGAGCCTCTACCACGTGACTGGGAAGAGCAGAAAAAGATGCTTGCCTTTGTGTGATTTGGTTCAGTTTGACTTGACTGCAAACGGCCATAAGCGGTCCTTGGCGCACTGCGAACACCTCAGCGTTCTTGCTCACGAAAAGAAGAAACCGTCACGCGCACCTGACGTTGCCCTATGTCTCATGCAAGGGCATACCCTAAACATTGCGTTCGTAATGTTATGATTATCCCATGTCTCAAGGTGTCCATCGGCCGAAGCGGCCCGAACTCGTCAAGGCGCTCCTGCTCGACGCATGCGCGCAGCAACTTCTAAGCGGAGGCCCGCTTTCCATCGGTGTGGTCGCCGATATTGCCGGTGTCACCAAGGGCGCTGTTCAACACCACTTTCCGACACGTGAAGACCTGGTGCACGCCCTCTACGACCATTTGGCTGAGGAGTTTCAAGCGCAAGTTGCAGACGACGGTTCCGGCGCTTCGGCTGCGTGGCGGTATGCCCGAATAGCCCTTCAAGGTCCCTGCGCTGATTCGGCTAAGAGAGGCAAGGCTCTCCTTGCGGCATGCGTCTCTGAACGGACAGTGAATTCGAAGTGGGTTGATTGGGTGCGCGGGGACCGCGTGCATGACGGAACCGACATAAACAAGCTACTGGCCCGTCTCGCCGCAGATGGACTTTGGCTTTCTGAAGTTTTGGGCATCTATGACCTGTCCTCAGGGGAGCGCGAAGCACTCAAACGTTTGATTCATCAACTAGCCGAAGGAACTTGAATGTCCCCCTATCTGCCCCTCTCTGTTGCCATCGTTGCAGAAGTCGTTGGCACCACTGCCATGAAGTCGTCAGACGGATTTACCCGGCTTTGGCCAAGCCTGATCGTCGTGGCCGGATACATGGTTGCGTTCTATTTCCTCTCGATGACCTTCAGGACATTGCCGACCGGCATCGCCTACGCAATTTGGGCAGGCGCGGGGATTGTGCTCATCACACTCGTGGGGTGGATCATTCACAAGCAGACCCTAGACCTCCCTGCACTTCTCGGCATGAGTTTGATCGTTAGCGGTGTGCTGGTCATCAACATCTTTTCTAAGTCAGGCGCTCACTAAATCGTCAAGGCCCGCTTTGGGTCGGACGGCGACATACCTGACAGTGTCCGTCAAAGAACATCCGATCAACAGCAACTAACTGCCTGAACATCAGGCAACTTCACCAGCGGCGAGACAAGTGCTCGCCGTTTTCATTTTTGGCGGGGCATTGGCGAACCAGAAGTTTCCGCATGGTTCGCCAATTGGTCCCTCGTATGTTCGCCACCCGAAATCTCCAATGACACCTGTTCCTCAACAAC
>CAYTZZ010000096.1:0-1384 GCA_964442645.1 uncultured Bordetella sp.
ATATGGAGTCACAGCCTTGAAAAACACCGCCCCGCCGCTGCGCGACATCCTGCGCACCAGCGAAATCTCCGAAAAACTCCACGCGCTCTCGAACATGAAAATGCCCGAACTTTGGGCGCTGTGGGATCAATTCTTTGTGCGTAGGCCTGCTCGGCCCAATCGCACGCACCTCGAGTCACGCTTGGGCTACAAACTGCAAGAGCAGGCCTATGGTGCGCTGCCCACCGCAACCCGCGACATGCTGGCCGACTACGGCGCCCGCTTCTCGAAAATCAAAACCGCCGCCCCAACCACCCGGACAGTGCTGCCAGGCACCACGCTCTTGCGTGAATTTGACGGCAAGAAATACAAAGTCACAGTGCTGCCCGATGGCGGCTATGAATACGACGGCCATCAATACAAGAGCTTGTCGGCCATTGCCAAGTTGATCACGGGCACGCAATGGTCCGGACCCGCCTTCTTTGGTTTGAAAGGCAAGAAGGCATGAGCGAGACGCTACAACCCACACCCAAACGATGCGCCGTGTACTGCCGTGTCTCCTCGGACGAGCGGCTGGATCAAACCTTCAACTCCATCGATGCCCAGCGGGAAGCTGGAGCCGCTTTCATTGCCAGTCAGCGCTCGGAGGGCTGGGAGCCAGTCGAGGACAGCTATGAGGACCCTGGTTTCACAGGCGGCAATATGGACCGCCCTGGTCTCAAACGACTGCTCAGAGACATCCAGGACGGAAAGATCGACATCGTGGTGGTCTACAAGATCGACCGTCTCTCACGGTCGCTGGCGGACTTTGCCAAGATGATCCAGCTCTTTGATCGGTACAAGGCCAGCTTCAGCTCGGTCACGCAGCAGATCAATTCGGCCACCTCCATGGGGCGCCTGATGCTAAACGTCCTGCTGTCATTTGCTCAATTTGAGCGCGAGGTGACCGGCGAGCGCATCCGCGACAAAATCGCGGCCTCCAAACGCAAGGGCATGTGGATGGGCGGACAAGTCCCGATGGGTTACTGCGTGGACAACCGCAAGCTGGTCGCGGTGCCAGAGGAAGCCCTGGTGGTGCGGCAGATCTTTAATTCGTTTGTGGCCACACGCTCAACCACATTGATGGTCAAGCAGCTCATGGAGCAAGGGATCAGGAGCAAGAATGGCAAGCCACTGACCAAGCAGGCCCTCTACACCATCCTGCACAACCGCCTGTACATCGGCGACCTTGGGCACAAGGGCAACTTTTATCCAGGCCAGCACGAAGCACTGATTGATCAGTCGCTGTGGGACCGCGTGCAAGAGATCATGGCCGAAAACAGCCGTGACCGGGCTCGTGAGACATTTGGGCAGAAATGCAGGCATGGCTTCTTGCTGCGCGGGATGATGTTCACGCCCGATGGAG
>CAYTZZ010000097.1:0-1340 GCA_964442645.1 uncultured Bordetella sp.
TCGGATTACCGGCACTGATCGGCATAACCAAGACATCGGCGTAATGCGGTTGCCATCCGGTGGCCTCGCAGATTTGATCGATGGTGGCGCCTTCGGTTCGCTTGAGCATCGCGATCACAGTGGCCTGTTTGCTGGTCTCACGGGTTCTGACTGCTCGATGCTCAATGAACGGTGGCTTCAGGCCCAATGCCTCGTAGCCCGCCTTGGTGACGACAGTCTCGCGCTTGACCTGAGCGATGTAGCCGCCCTTGCGCAGGCTCTCAGTGACTTTGTCTTTGGCCCCACCCTTGAGGGCATCTGGAAACCAAAGGACCTTGCCCTGTGTCTGGGCCAGAGCATGCGTGAGGATGGCGTGCTGGGTGGGGGTGAGTTTGCTGGACATGACGTCTCCATTTCAGTTGGGGGTGAGGTTGCTGCTGGCATGGCGTCCAGCTTCGAAAGCGTCGATGAGGGCTTGGCGGATTCCCCAAACGCTCACGTCGTAGAAGTCGAGTCGGTCGCTGTTGCGGGTCTCCAGCGTCTCGACAAAGAGATGCTCGGCAGCAATTCGCTGCAAGAGTTGGTCACGGGCTTGGGTGTTCATCACGCGTTGCCCTCCAACTTGTGAATCTGGCGGGCTCGATCAAAGCCCACCCAGTTGCCTTCAAGGTCCAGGCCGCGGGAGGCGAGTTCCTCTCGGGCCAGGCGGTTGAGGTCAAGTTCCCCAGCGGCTGCTGCGCTGAGGACTTTGGTCAGGGCGGTTTGGATGAACCCAAGCTCATCGACCGTGAACCTGGTGCTGCTGTAGGACATGGTGGCTCCTTGCGGGGGTGTTGATGACGTTCGTATGAACGCTCTTCTTCCCGATGAAGCCAAGTCATTTCAGAGCTTGTGTCGCTTATTTCTTGATCAACACCCCAACATGCCCAGAAGTGCCCCAACTCCCTGCCGTTACCCCGGCTGCGGGGCGGTACTGGCAAGCCCGGGCTTTTGTCCCCAGCACCGAGCCAGCGCGCACCGTGACTACGGGCGGGCTAGGAGAGGCTTTGATGCCGAAGTCGGCTTCTACCAGTCCAAGGACTGGCGGGTGCTTAGGGCGGCGGTGCTTCGTGAAAGCCCCCTGTGCCTGGCGTGCAAGGACCACGGTCGCCTGGTTGCGGCTGGCGTGGTGGATCACGTGGTGCCGCTCAAGGACGGCGGTGCCCGCTTTGATAGGGCCAACCTGCAGCCTCTCTGCGTCTCTTGCCACAACCGCAAGACGGCCAGAGAGACTGCCGGCCGGCGCTAGACCCCCTTGCCCACGAGGTAGGGGGGTCGAATCTCTACGGTTGGGCGGCGCAGATGCGCTCGCCTGCCCAAAT
>CAYTZZ010000098.1:0-1302 GCA_964442645.1 uncultured Bordetella sp.
ATGAGGTTGCCCCCGAAAAGTGGAGCTCTTAGCCTCGTTGAAAATATCGACAAGGAGCCGAGAGATGACACACAAGCAGTTGCGTGCGCAGTACACGCAAGAGTTCAAAATGGAGGCGGTGCGCCAGGTGCGGGCGGGTCAGGCCATTGCCGTGGTGGCCAAGGTCTTGGGCATACCCAAAGCCAGCCTGGGCAATTGGGTTCGCCAGTCGGCCAAGGGCGATTTGAGCGGGGCGGGTGCTGATGACAAGGTTGCCAGGGTGTCCCCAGAGCAGATGGAACTGGCCCGCCTGAGGGCAGAGAACGCCCGCTTGAGGATGGAGCGCGACATCGCAAAAAAAGCCGCGGCGTACTTCGCGCAGGACACGCTGCGGGGTACGCCTGGATTCACCAAATGAGAGGGCTGTATCCGGTCAGCCTGACCTGCGAGGTGCTGGAAGTCAGCGCCAGCGGGTATTTCAACTGGCTGCGCAGGCGCCAGGCCAGCCGCAGTGGGCCGCCCGGGCGCCACAGCGACGAGGCCCTGTTGGCTCACATCCGTGCCATCCACGCCGAAGTCAAGGGCGAATATGGCTGGCCACGCATGCACAAGGAGTTGCTGGCGCGGGGCATTCGGGTGGGCAAAGACAGGGTGCGCAAGCTGATGAAACAGCACGGCATCAAGGCCAAGACCAAACGCAAGTTCGTGGTGACCACCGACAGCCGCCATAACCTGCCAGTGGCGCCCGACCTGGTGCAGCGGCGCTTCAACCCCGAGGCGCCCAATCAACTCTGGAGTGGCGACATCACCTACATCGCCACGGACGAGGGCTGGCTGTACCTGGCCGCTGTCATCGACCTGTTTGGCCGCCAGGTGGTGGGCTGGAGCCTTCAGCCCCACATGCAGACCAGCCTGGTCAAGGACGCACTGGCCATGGCGTGGTGGCGTCGGCGCCCAGCGGCCGGTTTGATATTCCACAGCGACAGGGGCAGTCAATATTGCAGCGGGGAGTTCCAGGCCATTTTGAGAGCCTGGGGCATGCGCTCATCGATGAGCAGAAAGGGAAACTGCTGGGACAATGCGCCAACGGAGAGCTTCTGGGGTCGGCTGAAAACGGCCAGTGTGCATGGTCAAAAATTCGCCACCCGAGAGCAGGCCAGGCAGGCTGTGATGGACTGGATGGCTTTCTACAATCACCGCAGGCTGCATTCGTCGCTGGGCTATCTCAGCCCGATGCAGTTCGAGCAACGCTGGTACGAGGCACAGCGCAAAAAGGCCGCGTGACCGTTGGGCTAAGAACTACACGGAACAGGGGCAAGGTCA
>CAYTZZ010000099.1:0-1249 GCA_964442645.1 uncultured Bordetella sp.
CAGTGGCTCAATATTCAACGTGAACACTGGCTCAGTTTGGCTGATGAATCAACACGCCGTAGTACTCAAAAGGAAAATTCTCGTGTTTCTCCGTGAGTATGGCCTGAATCTCCTTCGTGTACTCATCGAGCGGCTTGCACAGCATCTTGATACCCAGGTGGTCCGCTCCTTTGCTGTTGTTCCGCCCATCCAGGTCATGGCGACCTGGTAGGTCCTCAAAATAGACCTCGATCAGCAGTTCAGGTAGGTCGACGATTTTCCTGGCACCAGCGAGGAACTCGGCAATGCTTTCTGCGTTGAACAGCGCTTCGAGCCCAATGCCCTCGACTTTGCTACGACTAACACTCAGCACTATGTCCATTGCCTGAAGCACCGAGCTCTTTCCAGCTTCGTTGCCTCCAACAAGAATGTTCAGATCAGGCTCGAATTCCAGTTCCAGCGCCTTGAAACGCTTGAAATTTTTGAGCACCAAACGACGTATTGTTCCCACGTTCTTCTTCTCACATTCAATATTAAGTCGAATCGAAATTACCCGCAATCCCGCCGTAATCTGCGGCTATCGGATCGAATTCGATGCAGACTCAAATGTAATCCTTATGAATTCATGGCTACTTACTATCGAGCTTGGTGGGGGTGAGAAATGGACAAGGTTGTGAGTCGATCAGATCCTTTTCAAGCTTGCGCACACGTTGCCCTTGATACGACCGTAGCTGACGACAATCATCCACAAAGGAGACAACCGAGCTGTGGTGGCGAAAGGCAGCAACCGCTGCATTCCGGTCAAAGCCACGGCTATTCGTGTCAAATGACCAAATCCAACTAATCAAACTAGTGATAATTTCTGGTGGTGGCAATCCGGTTGCCCTCTGAAATTGGGATGTCGGTGGGTGTCATCCGCCAATTCCCCTGAAAACCCCTCTAACCCCATGTTTCCAATAGATTTTTCCCTTGGGGTTGGCAGATACAACACCTTCCAATTCGCCCACGCCTACGCCCGCGGCGAAGGCATGAAGCACTATGTGAACATGGTGCAAGAGCCCGAGTTCGCTGCCCGCGAAAAGGGTTACACCTTCGTGTCGCACCAACAAGAAGTGGGTGCAGGTTACTTCGACGACGTGACCACCGTGATTCAAGGCGGCCAGTCCAGCGTGAAAGCGCTGACCGGTTCGACCGAAGAGGAGCAGTTTCACTAAACGCGTCATCGCGTACATGGACGCTCCCTGTTAAGCAAACTGTTTTTTGACTTTGG
>CAYTZZ010000100.1:0-1193 GCA_964442645.1 uncultured Bordetella sp.
GGTAATCGTCCCTTAAATGCGTAGGAGCTGGAAGTAGAATTTTTTCCAATGGAAAGGGTTCTATATGAAGAAGTCCAGATACAGCGATAGCCAGATCATGGATGCGCTCAAACGTGTCGATGCTGGCTTTGCTGTGCCAGATATTTGCCGTGAGCTTGGCATCAGTTCGGCAACTTTTTACAAGTGGCGTGCCAAATACGGCGGCATGGACGTTTCGATGATGTCCCGGCTCAAAGAACTGGAAGAGGAGAACCGTCGGCTCAAGAAGATGTACCTCGAGGAGAAACTCAAGGCTGAGATCGTGGCGGAGGCGCTTGAAAAAAAGTGGTAAGGCCATCTCACAGACGCGAGATGGCCATCAAAGCGGTTCAAGAAAAAGGGCTCACCATCAGGTTGGCTTGCGTGGCATTTCGGATCAGCGAGTCATGCTTTCGGTATGAGCGCAGACTGGATGCCGAGAACGAAGAGATTGCCAACTGGTTGCTGCGACTGACTGATAACCATCGCAACTGGGGATTTGGCCTTTGCTACCTGTATTTGCGCAACGTCAAGGGCTTTGGCTGGAACCACAAGCGCATCTACCGGATTTACAAGGAGCTTGAGCTGAATTTGCGAATCAAACCGCGCAAACGCCTGGTACGCGAGAAGCCCGAGACATTGACGGTCCCACAAGCCTTAAATGAAGTCTGGTCGATGGATTTCATGCACGACCAACTGGAAGACAGCAGAGCGTTCAAATTGTTCAATGTGATCGATGACTTCAACCGTGAAGCGCTAGGCATTGAAGTGGACTTCTCGTTGCCGTCTGAACGTGTGATACGGGCTCTGAAACAAATCATCAGCTGGCGAGGAAAGCCGCAAGTGATTCGGTGCGATAACGGCCCGGAGTACATCAGTGCTGCGGTCCAAACTTGGGCTCAAGAGTGGGGCATCAGGTTGGAATTTATTCAGCCTGGAAAGCCACAACAGAATGCCTATGTCGAGCGATTCAATCGAACGGTTCGGTATGAATGGCTGTCACAGTATTATTGGAAGGATTTAGAAGAGGTTCAAAACTTCGCAACCAACTGGATGTGGAGTTACAACCACGAGCGCCCAAACATGGCCTTGGGCGGGATCACACCAAAACAGCGGTTGGCCATGGCCGCTTGAAGGCTCTACTTCTAGCTCCCTTGCAAAAAGGGGGGATTACC
>CAYTZZ010000101.1:0-1128 GCA_964442645.1 uncultured Bordetella sp.
TTTGACTACCTATACGCCAAGCAATATGCCATTCAGAGGCAGCGCGATGGTTTATTCGCTCAGGAACGTGAGCGCTATCTACAGCACTGTCATTCGACGGGAAGCACGCGTGTCACCTTGCAGGTCAAAGGCCAGGCACTTTTGCGATTTGCCAACCACATGCGAATCAGCGATCGAAATGGCATGGATCGACAGCGATTTGATGAAATTGTCGGTCTTGTCACGGAAAGCAATCCGAGCCCTGGTGCAATTTATGGAGTGAAAAAATGCAGTCAGCCATGGCTCCGATTTCTTGGCTGGCTGGTAGAGCCAGAGAATCCGAAATTTTTCATCGAGGAGCTTGAAAGCTACGTATCTTGGATGCGCGACGAACGAGGTCTGTCCTCTTCGACAATCGAGCAGTGGACAGAACGACTGACATCATTTCTTTGTTGGTATGGTGGCAGGGGAAAAAAATTCTCACAGATCAACATCCATGACATCGACGCTTATTTCGTGGAAATGGGTAAAAACTGGGGGAGAACCTCATCCGCATACATAGTCACCATGCTGCGGGTCTTTCTGCGACATGCTGCATCCACGGGAAAATGTGATGCTCGTCTACCCACACTGATTGATCGCCCTCGAATTTACAGGGATGAAGGGTTGCCTTCAGCACTTGAATGGCCCGACGTCCGGCGTCTACTGACAAATGCGGATTCCGGCGCGTCGAATGACATTCGAGATCGGGCCATCATGATGCTGATGGCCATTTATGGGTTGCGAACATGTGAGGTCGCTTCCTTGCGTCTCGATCAAATTGATCGAAAAAATTCAACACTGTTGATTCAGCGCGCCAAGAATCGAAGACCGCAGATCTATCCACTGATCGCCTCTGTGGCAGACGCTTTAGATCAGTACATCAGTACCGTTCGACCTGCAGTCGAATGCCCAGAAGTTTTTATTCGATTTGCAGCCCCACTATCTCCGATATCTCGAGCGGGATTGAGTACAACAGTACATCGCAGAATCAAAGAACTTGGCGTATCAATCAAGCGATCAGGTCCACATTCACTCCGTCACGCATGTGCCGTCAGGCTGCTCTCAGAGGGGTTCAATCTAAATGAAATTGGTGATCACCTTGGTCAC
>CAYTZZ010000102.1:0-1125 GCA_964442645.1 uncultured Bordetella sp.
TGGCTGACCGTTGGGACCTAAGCGAGGCCACACTGGAGCGCTGGCGCTCTGAGGGTATCGGTCCCGTATTCCTCAAACTGCAAGGTCAGGTCCGCTACCGGATCGAAGACATCGAAGCCTTCGAAGTCGACAGCCTCCGCAAGAGCACGTCCGAGCGTGAAGTCAGCGGAGGTGCTGCATGAGCACCGATGTGAATTTCACGCCCGAGCAGGTGCTGGCCACCCCGGCTGGCACGCTGGCGCAGCAACCCGCCGAACTGCTCTTCAGCATCAAAAACGCCGCTGCTGATCTGCTGGCTTCTGGCAAAGCCCTGAGCGATCACATCGACCAAGCCATCGACTTCAAGTGGAGCGAGCGTGCCCGCAACCTGCGCCACGACGCTGGCAAGGACACCGGGGTCGTTCACTTCGACGACGGCAACGTGCGCGTCACTGCCGACCTACCCAAGAAAGTCGATTGGGACCAGGCCCGTCTGGCCGAGATCACCCGCCGTATCACGGACAGCGGTGATGACGCAAAGCAGTACGTCGAGATCAGCTACCGGGTGAGCGAGACCAAGTTCAACGCCTGGCCCGAAACCCTCAAGTCCGCCTTCGAGGCTGCCCGCACCGTCAAGTCCGGCAAGCCCTCGTATCGCCTTGCCCTCGTGAAGGAGTAATCACCATGTTGTTCAAGAAGAAAACCCCTGTTCAGAAATTGCGTGAGCGCCCCGAATGGTATGTGCGCGAACTGCCCGACACCATCCGCGTGCCGGCCCTTGAGGGACATCGCCCGCAAGAAGTGTCCGTCCCCCTGGAGGACGCCACGCTGGACGACATGGCCTTTGCCATTGTCGGTATTGAAGCCCAAGTGGCCCAAGCCCGTCGCGGCCTGAGTGGTCTGCGCGAGCTGTACGAACAAGCCCGCAAACGGGGCGCCATTGGCTCCAACACGGTCGCCGAGGTGTTCTTTAGTGATGAGTTCCAGGAGGTGGCCAAATGAGCTTGCCCATCATCACCGCTGACCAGCGCCTGGCTGAGCGCCGTGGCGTCAAAGGCGTCCTTGTCGGGAAGTCTGGCATTGGCAAGACCTCTCAGCTCTGGACGCTCAATCCGGTCTCGACCCTGTTCTTTGATCTGGAAGCCG
>CAYTZZ010000103.1:0-1086 GCA_964442645.1 uncultured Bordetella sp.
CGGCTTCCAGATCAAAGAACAGGGTCGAGACCGGATTGAGCGTCCAGAGCTGAGAAGTCTTGCCAATGCCAGACTTCCCGACCAGGACCCCTTTGACGCCACGACGCTCAGCCAAGCGTTGGTCAGCGGTGATGATGGGCAAGCTCATTTGGCCACCTCCTGGAACTCATCGCTGAAGAACACCTCGGCCACCGTGTTGGTGCCAATGGCGCCCCGTTTGCGGGCTTGCTCGTACAGCTCGCGCAGACCACTCAGGCCGCGACGGGCTTGTGCCACTTGGGCTTCAATGCCGACAATGGCAAAAGCCATGTCGTCCAGAGTGGCGTCCTCCAGGGGGACGGTCACTTCTAGCGGACGATGACCCTCAAGGGCCGGCACGCGGATGGTGTCGGGCAGTTCGCGCACATACCATTCGGGGCGCTCACGCAATTTCTGAACAGGGGTTTTCTTCTTGAACAACATGGTGATTACTCCTTCACGAGGGCAAGGCGATACGAGGGCTTGCCGGACTTGACGGTGCGGGCAGCCTCGAAGGCGGACTTGAGGGTTTCGGGCCAGGCGTTGAACTTGGTCTCGCTCACCCGGTAGCTGATCTCGACGTACTGCTTTGCGTCATCACCGCTGTCCGTGATACGGCGGGTGATCTCGGCCAGACGGGCCTGGTCCCAATCGACTTTCTTGGGTAGGTCGGCAGTGACGCGCACGTTGCCGTCGTCGAAGTGAACGACCCCGGTGTCCTTGCCAGCGTCGTGGCGCAGGTTGCGGGCACGCTCGCTCCACTTGAAGTCGATGGCTTGGTCGATGTGATCGCTCAGGGCTTTGCCAGAAGCCAGCAGATCAGCAGCGGCGTTCTTGATGCTGAAGAGCAGTTCGGCGGGTTGCTGCGCCAGCGTGCCAGCTGGGGTGGCCAGCACCTGCTCGGGGGTGAAATTCACATCGGTGCTCATGCTGCACCTCCGCTGACTTCACGCTCGGAAGTGCTCTTGCGCAGGCTGTCGACTTCGAAGGCTTCGATGTCTTCGATCCGGTAACGGACCTGGCCTTGCAGTTTGAGGAAGACGGGACCGATGCCCTCGGAGCGCCAGC
>CAYTZZ010000104.1:0-1011 GCA_964442645.1 uncultured Bordetella sp.
CCAACTTCGCGCGCTTTGACGACTGGTGGAAGCGCGGGGAGAACCTCTACCTGGAAAACTTTGCCCAGGCTGGCTTCTTCCCGGTGGATGCCGATGAACTAAAGGTTGGGGACTGCTTCCTGATGCAGGTGGCATCCCCTGTACCGAATCACGCAGCGATCTATCTTGGAGACGGGCTGATCCTTCATCACTTGCAGGGGCGTCTTTCCAGTCGAGATGTCTACGGCGGCTATTGGCAAAAAGTCACAACACACATCCTCAGACATGGTCACAATCATTCTTCTTGGTGAACTTGGACGCCGGTTTGGCCGCAGGCATAGCCTGGCCATCTCATCGGCTGGCGAGGCCATAAGAGCGCTGGCGGCCAATTTCCCGGCTTTTGAGCGGGAACTGGTGGCCTCAGGAGAGCGTGGTGTGGGCTACCGCGTGCTGGCTGGTCGTGAGGCGTTGACACTGGATCGTCTGCATGAGCCGACAGGACAGAGCCGCATCACCATTGCCCCGGTGGTCTCTGGTGCAGGTGGTAATGGCCTCGGTCAGATCTTGCTGGGTGCAGCCTTATTGGCAGTCGCTTGGTGGAACCCGTTGGGCTGGGCGGCGTCGGGCGCGTTTTTGTCACAGGCCACGCTCTACTCGGTAGGCACAGCCATGATTCTTGGTGGCGTGGCGCAGATGATTGCGCCTACGCCGAAGGCCACGGAGCCCTCAGAGCGCCCAGAAAACAAGCCAAGCTACAGCTTCAATGGTGCTGTCAACACCACCGCCCAGGGGCATCCCGTGCCGGTGGGTTACGGCCGATTGATTGTGGGCTCAGCGGTGATCAGCGCCGGCATTGACGTGGATGAGATTGCCGCATGAAAAAACACGCCATGACTGAACTCATCATTGGTGCGGGCGGTGGCGGCAAAGGCGGTGGAGGTAGCGCTCGTGTGGCGCAGGAGGCTCCCGACAGCCTGCGTTCCAAAGCCTATGCGCGAGTGGTTGACCTCATTTCCGAGGGTGAGATCGAGG
>CAYTZZ010000105.1:0-1005 GCA_964442645.1 uncultured Bordetella sp.
GCCAGCCCGCGATCCTGTTCCAACTCGATGAGTTCGGGATGTTTCTCTCGGCAGCAGCCGATCGCAAGCGCTCGCCGCGCTATGTGTGCGAGATCCTGGACCTGATGACTGAGCTTTACACCACCTCGGGCACCACCTATTTCGGGGTCGAGTACGCCAGCACCCAGCACAACAACGCCCACCGGGCCATTCACCAGCCGTGCGCCTGCATCTACGGCACCACGACGCCTTTGCACTTTTGGCAGGCGCTGCAGGCGTCCAACGTGGCAGACGGGTCGCTGGCCCGCTTTCTGATCATGGAAAGCGAGGACGACTTCCCGGACAGCAACGAGGCGTTTGGCGTCATCGACCCGCCCCAAGACCTGATTGACCGGCTGATCCTTATCCACCAGGGAGGGGGCAAGCTCAATGGCAATCTCACGGATGTGGGTGCCATCGACGAGGTGCTGGTGGATCCCCGCGTGGTCCCGATGACTCCGCAAGCCAGAGCCACCTTCAGGCAGCTTGACCAGGAGTTGGTCGAGCGCCTTCGTACATCGCGAGGTACCGGGTACTCGTCCATCCTTGCCCGGATCGAGGAAAACGCCACCAAGTTGGCGCTCATTCGCGCGGTCTCGCGTGACCCAGTGGACCCCCAGATTGAGGATCACGATGCCGAGTGGGGGATCATGCTGTCGCGCCACTGTGCCGAACTCACCATCCGTGAGGCATCTGCCCGTGTGTCCGAAAACCAGGTGGAGTCCCACCACAAGCGGGCCATGCAGATCCTGCGGGATGCGGGCATGGCTGGGATGTCAAAGAGCGATTTCACCCGGCGCACCCAGTTCATGGATCACCGCCAGCGTGACGGGGTGTTGCGCACCCTGGCTGAGGCCGGTCTGATCGAGATGATGGCCCTGCAAAGCAAGGGGCGCCCAGCCCAGTGGATCAAGGTCCTATGAGGTGCGGGCGGCGCCCGGATGGGCTTGCTTCAGTAATTTCATCTTTCAAACCCCCCACTAGAGA